>CASEXH010000008.1 GCA_949291945.1 uncultured Bacillota bacterium
AGCAAAGTCAGCAAATCTTATTTTACTCTGAGGTATCTTTTTTTCTCAACCACCTTTCGTGGAATTCCCTATATTTGTATTATACAGGAAGCTCCTGTTCATTTCTGCTGGCAGCTCGTGTACTGCCAGAATTATCATATCATACTTTTTCGAGAAAATATACATACCCTTTTTCTTTTTTCATAAACTGTAATGAAGCACCCGGTTGGCGAGGAAATCTTTTTTGAAGAAATTTTTGTCTGCGAAAAGAAAATATCTTATCTCATCCCTGATTCTTATACTTGGAGTCGGCGCTGTCCTTTTCTTTGTAAAAATCCAGGGGACAGATTCAGAAAACGCACGGTTTGAAAAGTACATAGATCAGATCTTCCGGGAAGAATTGTCAGAAAACACTCTGAACCTCCATTATACCCTGGCCTATCCGGAGAATTTTGGCATCCAGAAATATTCTGTCAGTCTGGGAACCATGGACCCGGAAGCTCTGGAAGACAGCCTGGAAGAGACCCGGGTTCTGTATAAAAAGCTGAAAAGGTTTGATCCCGATCAGCTTTCCGAAGATAACCAGATCATTTATGATATTCTCTCTCTTGAATTTTCTTCCCGGCTTTCCCTCGGCAGTTCCTACCTGCTTCAAGAGCCCCTCGGCCCTAACCTGGGGATTCAGGCCCAGCTCCCGATCCTGCTGGCAGAGTATACCTTCCGCACCTCTGCAGATATTAAAGACTATTTTTCTCTCCTTTCCCAGATGCCGGAGTATTTCCAAAGTATCCTGGACTTTGAGGAAGTAAAAGCAAAAGAAGGGCTTTTTATGAGTGACACCAGCGCAGACCGAATCATCCGGCAATGTGAAAGTTTCATGGAATCAGGGGAAGACAATTATCTCTCTTCTATGTTCCGGGAGCAGATCCAAGAGCTCTCGGAAGAGAAACGGATCACCCGAGATCAGGCAGATGCTTTCATAGAAATGCAGGAAAAACTTATGGATCAGTGTGTTTTTTCTGCTTATCTTACTTTGTCCCAGGGCCTGGAGGAACTGAAAGGGCAGGGGAAAAATTCCGGAGGCCTGGTCCATCTGGAAGGAGGAAAGGATTATTATGAATATCTGATCAAAAGCACTGTAGGAGATTATCGTTCTTCCGAAGAAATTCTCCAGAGGCTTTTCCTCCAGCTCCAGAACGATTATGAAGAAGTGCAGGAGTTGCTTGCGGCAGATCCTCGGCTGCTTTCCGAAGCTTACAGCTTCGGCTCATCTGATTTTTCTCCGGAACAGATCCTGGATTACATTCAGCATGTTATTACCGATGATTTTCCTGGCCTGGAGGCCGGATCCTACGAGGTCAAATATGTACCGGAGACTATGGAAGACTACTCCAGTCCGGCTTTTTACCTCACGCCCCCTATTGACACACTTACGCCTAACACCATTTATATCAACCAGGCCAGTCAGATATCCCCGGCAGAGCTTTTCACTACACTTGCACATGAAGGATTTCCCGGGCATTTATACCAGACTGTATATTTCGGGAAACAGGGTCATCATCCCATACGGGAGCTTTTAAGCTGCAGCGGATATATTGAAGGCTGGGCCACTTACGTGGAGGCCTTGTCCTACGACTACGCATCTCCTTTTCTTCATATAGATCAGGAGATCCTGGATTTTCTCCGTCTGAACCGTTCTATAAGCCTGTGTCTGTATGGGATCCTGGATTTGGGCATCCATGGTCAGGGATGGAACGCCCAGACCACAACCGATACCCTGGCCGTCTTTGGCATCACAGACACTGATACCTGTCAGGAGGTCTTTCAGTATATTGTAGAGAATCCCGCCAATTACTTAAAATACTATCTGGGGTATCTGAATTTTCTGGATCTGCGTCAGGAGATCCAGGAAGCCGTCGGCAGCAGCTTTGCGCCTAAAGAATTTCACAAAAGGCTCCTGGATATCGGGCCTGCCCCCTTCCCGGTAGTAGAGAAATATCTTTTTGCAAAATATGAGTAAAAAAAGCCTTTCCGGAGGTGCATCTTTTTTCATGCATTTTCCGGAAAGGCTCCTTTTCTTTCTATCCCATGTCTGCTTATACAAATTCTGCTTCCTCCGTCTCTGCTTTGATGCTGGTCCTTCTTATAGTATTATCGATAGGAATCAAAAAAAGCCCGGAGATTCATCAGGGATTTCACCAGAATCTTCTGTTGTTCTTCATCCAGGTCCTTTAGTACGGCCTGTATCATACCATCATGAAATTTCATATGGTGGGCATTGGCTTTCCGCCCTTTCTCTGTCAGAGAAATCAGAACTACCCTTCTGTCTTCTTCACTTCTTTCTCTGTGGACATATCCTTTCTTCACCAAGCTGTTAATGGCAATAGTTAGTGTCCCAACTGTAACCGACATGATCTTCGCCACAGTGGACATATTTTTAGGCTCTTTCTCCCCTATCGCCTCAATAATATGCATATCATTAACAGAAATATCTTTAAACTCTGAAGTGATCAAAGCCTTGCTCTCTATATCCAGGATTTCCTGGAAAAGTCTCACAAGAATGTCATGCAGTACCTCATAATTACTCACGCCATCGCTCCTCTCAGACATATCAGTATGCTGTTTCATTGATGGATATATTATATCCGATTCAAGTACCAATTACAATCAAATTTTTTGATTATCAAAATATAATTACAAAAGAGAGTGTTCCGTGAAAATCCGTGGCAAAAGCCTCCATTTCACGGAACACCCTCTTCTTTTATATTAGCAGATTTCATATCTCTGCTTTTAAAGTAATTTTTTTATTTCACGATCATTTCGCCGTAGCACTCTTTTCCGGGAGCCAGAGCGTTGGATTCGTCTGTATCGATATGTGCCGCTGTAGCGTAAGAAGCACTAACACGAACAACAACATCTCCAAATGTTAAAGAACGGCCGTTTGGAGACTCAATTGCAAGGCTTACGATTTGTTTGTCCTTTACGCCTGCTGCTTCAGCATCTTCCGGTGTCATATGTACATGACGTTTTGCTGCAATAACTCCTTCTGTAAGCTCTACTTCTCCAGCAGGTCCGATCAGCTTACATGCTCCGGATCCGGCAATATCACCTGACTCACGAATAGGAGCTGTAACACCAAGGCTTCTTGCATCTGTAAGAGAAACCTCAACCTGAGTATCTTTTCTTACAGGACCCAGTACGGACATTTTCTGGCTTCCCTTTGTTCCTACAACTTCTACCTTTTCTTCACAGGCAAACTGGCCCGGCTGGCTCAACATTTTTTTCACGGTCAGTTCATGGCCCTTGCCAAACAGAATCTCCAGATGCTCCTGTGATAAATGTACGTGTCTTGCAGATGTTTCTACTAATACTTTCATTTTGAAATCCTCCACTTATTATAATAATGAAATCATTATTCTTACCTTTCATTATAGTCCTTTCCAAAAGCTTGTCAACGCATATCCGAGGATTTCCTGCCGGGATTCTTGCATTTTTCAGGATACAAAAAACAGAAAGCCCGGTTAATGCACTGTGTCAGTCCATACTGCTTTCTGTTTCTTTCTCGTCTGTACTCTCTGTATATCTCTGCTTCAGATACTGGTATTCCTCTACGATACCTCTGGTAATCTCATCTTCTTCCCGCTCATCATCCGGGTGATAGATCCTCAGAAGAGCCGCATATCTTTTGTCCAGTTCTTCCACTGTTCTCAGCCCTTTAAAGTAATGGCTCTCCGACTCTGTTTCCTCCGTATCCTTTCCTTTGTATCCGCTGTCAAAGGCTGACCATTGAAAATCCGGTCTTTTGTAAAAAGCCTTCCAGTTCTTAGAGCTGCCCATATAAAACCGCCATATCCAGCTGCAGGCAGATTCCAGGATCACCATGACCAGGCCTACGCCGGCAACCGGAACATAAATAAGGGCTCCGGATATACAGATTGTCAGAACAATAGCTGCAATACCAGGGCCATTTCCCTGGATCTGAAGACCCACCTCCATTAAAGCCGCCAACGCAACTACTACAGAGGACAGCATACATACAAAAGAAACCACAGTCCCGGAAATCTTCAGAAAATACTGTATGCACCGGATCAGGATAAAAGCTGCTGCCAGGGGAATGGCAAGAATTACCTTCAGCAAGATCAGCAAAATTTTGAGTATACGTCTGCTGCCAATTTTTCTCATTTTTTTACCTGCATTTCTAAATATTACATTTTTCCTACAGGATTAGTTTACCATATCCGGCATGATTTTCACAGGATAAATTTTTAACAAATTTTTTAACTGTAACAACCCGCATGTCTCAGGTATTATGGTCGCTTACATGAAATTTTTTCAGATTGCCGATCTTCTGCCGTCTTTGGGCCAGGATTCCTTCCACCTCTTCCAGGGAAATTCCTGATTCTACCATCATAACAAGCAGATGATAGATCAGGTCGCAGATTTCATTGGCCGTGTCCTCATTTTTCCCGTTTTTAGCTGCAATGATCACTTCACTGCACTCTTCCCCGCATTTTTTCAGGATCTTATCTAATCCCTGTTCAAAAAGATAGCAGGTATAGGATCCTTCTCTTTTTTCTTCTTTTCTTTCCTGGACTACCTGATACAGTCCTTCCATAACATCCATCATTTCTTCTCTTCCTCCCATAATTCTCTGAAAAAGCAGCTGTGGGCCCCCGTATGACAGGCCGCTCCTGTCTGGATCACCGTGATCAGAAGGGTATCCTCATCACAATCCCCTTTTATGTCAACCACTTTCTGGACATGACCGGAAGTGGCCCCTTTGTTCCACAGCTCCTGCCTCGAGCGGCTGTAAAACCAGGTATATCCGGTTTCAAACGTTTTTCTGAGGCTTTCCCGGTTCATATAAGCCAGCATCAGAACTTCTCCTGTATCGTTCTCCTGAACAATGGCCGGCAGGAGATCGCTTTTCTTAAAATAATTTTCAATATCTATCATTTCTAGTTCCTTCTCACAGGGATATTTTTTTCTCTTAAATGTTCTTTTACCTGTTCTACGGTCAGCTCCCGGAAATGGAAAAGTGAAGCTGCCAGAGCCGCATCTGCTCCGGTTTTCTCAAAAACCTCTGAAAAATGTTCCAGCTTTCCGCAGCCGCCGCTGGCGATTACAGGGATAGAAACCCTTTCGCAGACTGCCTGAGTCAATTCCAGGTCAAAACCGTCCCGGCATCCGTCTGTATCCATAGATGTCAGCAGGATTTCTCCTGCTCCCAGCTCCTGACACTTTTTTGCCCATTCCAGGGCGTCCAGACCGGTATCTTTCCTACCTCCATGGACCACCACGTGAAAGTCTCCATTTTCAGACCTCCTGGCGTCAATAGCCACTACTACGCACTGGCTTCCGAAAATCTTTGCCGCATCAGCGATCAGCTGAGGGTTCTTTACCGCTGCAGAATTTACAGAAACCTTATCTGCTCCTGCCCGGAGAATCTCCCGAAAATCATCTACTGTACGGATTCCTCCCCCTACAGTAAGGGGAACAAACACATGCTGTGCTGTTTTCCGAACCACATCTGTCATGGTCTTTCTTCCTTCGTGGGTAGCCGTAATATCCAGGAAACAGATCTCGTCTGCCCCCTGTCTGTCATATTCTATGGCACACTCCACAGGATCTCCCACTTCTTTTATGCCTACAAAGTTCACGCCTTTTACTACTTTTCCATCCCTGACGTCCAGACAGGGAATGATCCTTTTGGCCAGCATCAGAATTCACCTGCCTTCTCAATAGCTTGTTTCAGATCAATGGCGCCGGAATAGATGGACTTTCCACAGATACAGCCGTACAGACCCAGTTTGGCGCAGTTTTCAATATCTTCTATAGACCGTACTCCGCCGCTGGCAATCACCCGGCAGGACACTGCATCATTTAACTGTTCCAGGTGATCCAGGTTTACCCCGGTAAGTGTCCCGTCACGGGAAATATCTGTATAGATCAGAGTCTTTACTCCCATCTGTTCCATAGCCATGGCCAGCTCCAGATAGCATACCGCACTGGTTTCCATCCAGCCCTCAGTAGCCACCATGCCGTCTCTGGCATCGATTCCCACGGCGATCTTATCTCCGAATTCTTTCACCGCTTCCGCCACCAGAGCAGGATTCTTTACTGCCGCAGAACCCAATATGATCCTGGAGATTCCTTCCTTCAGATAGTCTTCTATGGTCTTCATATCCCGGATCCCGCCGCCCAGCTCTGTGTTCAGGCCGGTTTCTTTAGCGATCTTTAAGAAAATCTCCCGATTTACAGGATAGGCATCTTTGGCTCCGTTCAAATCTACCATATGTATCCATTTTGCCCCTTCCCGGGCAAATTTCCTGGCCGTTTCAAAGGGATCTTCCGCCACTTTCTGGGCTGTTCCGTAGTCTCCTTTAAACAGACGGACACAGGTCTTATCTTTAATATCGATTGCAGGTAATACTATCATACTTTCACCAGCCTTGCAAAATTTTCTAACATTTTCAATCCTGTCTTTCCGCTTTTCTCCGGATGGAACTGAGCGCCGTAGACCATCCCCCGGTGTACCAGAGCCGGGATCCTCTCTCCATAAACCGTATAGCAGGATATGTTTTCATCTTCTGTTTCTGCCCGGAAAGAATGGACGAAATACACATAGGGTTCTTCTTCCATATCCTCTGTCACTACGCAGGGATTCAGTACCCGAAGATCATTCCAGCCCATGTGGGGGATCTTCAGCCCCTTACTGTCAATCTGGATCACCTGGCCGGGAATCAGTCCCAGACCTTCTGTCTCTTTAAATTCAAAGCCTTTTTCAAAAAGCAGCTGCATGCCCAGACAGATTCCCAGAAGAGGCTTCTTTAAAGCTTCTCTGCGGATCACCTCTGTCAGGCCTTTCTTTTCCAGCATATCCATAGCATCGGGAAAGGCCCCCACCCCAGGAAGGATCAGTCCGTCTGCCTTTTCGATTACTTCCCGGTCGCCGGTCACACAGTTCTCCACTCCCAGATAGTCCAGGGCGTTTTTTACGCTGAACAGGTTTCCTGCTCCATAATCTATAATTCCTATCATTACAACACTCCCTTTGAAGAAAGCACACCTTTGTCTGTCTCTGTCACTGCTTCCCTGAGGGCGTGAGCAAAGGCTTTAAATATGGCTTCAATTTTATGATGGTCATTTTCTCCGTACAGAACTTTCAAGTGAAGGGTGATCCCCGCCTGGAAAGCCAGGGCCCGGAAAAATTCTTTCACCATGCAGCAGTCAAAAGCTCCCACAGAAGGATTCTCAAAGTCTGCGTCAAAAACCAGGAAGGCCCTTCCGCTGACGTCCAGTGCACAGAATCCCAGAGCCTCATCCATAGGTATGTAAAAACTTCCATATCTTCGGATACCGCCTTTATCCTGCAGCGCTTCTTTCAGGGCCATTCCCAGAACAATCCCCAGGTCCTCGATACTGTGATGGCAGTCCACTTCCAGATCCCCCTTCATGGTAAGATCAATGTCAAAGCCTCCATGAACACAGAGGGCATGCATCATATGATCAAAAAATCCTACTCCGCAGGTTCCCTTATAGCTTCCTTCTCCGTCCAGATCCCAGCTCAGAGAAATCTGGGTCTCCTTGGTATTTCTCCCGATCTTTCCCACTCTCACCATTTGCTCCTCCTCTCGCATCTACTGAAGCAGCTTGTCCAGGGCCTGGATCAGCTCCTGATTTTCCGCCTTGGACCCGGCAGATATCCGCAGATAGCCGTTCATGTTCCGAATGGAGATTCCTTCCTTTTTCAGAGCCTCAAAAATTTCGCCGCTGTGTTCTGTCTTTATGTACAGGAAGTTTGTCTCTGTAGGATACAGCTTCTGTATATCTTTTTTCTTCTCCGCCAGGGCCGCCATATCCTGATAAAGCTCCTGGGTAGATTCTTTGATCTGGGCAGTACATTTTTCCAGGTATTCTCTGTGTCCCAGGATCACACAGCCCACCGCCTGGGTCATAGAATTTACATTATAAGGCGCTTTCAGCGTTTTCAGTATATTTGTGATCCGGGCGTTTGCCGCTGCAAATCCCAGACGGATCGCCGCCATTCCAAAAGCCTTGGAGCAGGTCTTCAAAACAATCAGGTTTTCATAATTCTCAATCTCATCCAGCACAGAGCCTTCCGAAAATTCCATGTAAGCCTCGTCTACCACCACCATGGCGTCCACAGCGCCTACAATTTTCAGGATATCCTCCCTGCTCATGGTCACTGCTGTCGGATTGCACGGATTGGAAAACACCAGGAGCTTTGCATTGCACTGAGCTGTCTTCTCAATGATCTGCTCCGGAGTCACTTTCATGTTCTCGTCTTTATTCAGAGCTTCTGCTTTTGCTCCTACCATCCTGGTATAAAATGTATACATACTGAAATCTGGAAGGATCGTCAGCATAGTATCTCCTTCTCCCAGAAAATTAGGAACAATAATGGAGATTAGCTCATCAGAGCCGTTTCCCGCAGTAAGCAGCTCCGATTTCACATGAAAAAGTTCTCCGAACTTTTCACACAGCCTGGTGGCATTGGGATCCGGATAACGGTTAAATTCCACATTGGAGACAGCCTCCATGATCTCCTTTTTGATTTCCTCCGGCATTTCCAGAAAACTTTCATTGGCGTCCAGACGTACACGGTAGGTTTCTGTTACCGGATCGTACTTTGGAAGATTTTCCAGCTTTTGGGGCAGTCTATAACTCATGTTATCCTCTCCTCTCTTTTACGTCTTTTTCCACTTTACTGATCAACTCTTCAATTTCTTTCTTCCTCAGTTTCATACTGGCAATATTTACGATCAGTCTGGCGCTTACCTGACAGATATCTTCAATAACCTCCAGACCGTTTTCTTTCAATGTAGTTCCGGTTTCCACGATATCCACGATAGCATCTGCCAGCCCCAGCACAGGCGCCAGCTCCACGGATCCTTCAATCTTTACCAGATCTACATCCATATTTTTTCCTTCAAAAAAGCTTTTTGCCACATTCATATATTTACTGGCAATAGTCCTAGTCCGGTATCCCTGGTAAATATCTGTTCCTTTTAAAGCAGCCAGGGCAAAACGGCACCTGCCGAATCCCAGATCCGCCACCTCATAAAAAGTACCGCCTTTTTCCATGATCGTATCTTTTCCTACTACTCCCATGTCACAGACACCGGTCTCTACATAGGTGACAACATCCGCTGCCTTTGCAAGAACGATCTCCAGAGAGCCGTCCCCTACAGGCATGATCAGTTTCCTTCCTTTTTCTCTTACATTTGTACAGTCATATCCGAGACGCTCCAGCATCTCCACAGTTTTATCTTCTAAACGTCCCTTTGTCAGCGCAATTCTAATTGGTCTCATTTTCCCCGATTCCTTTCTCCACCTGATATTCTTCAATTTTCTCCCCTACCAGATGGACACGGAGGATTCCTCTTTTTCTGGCATATTCCAGAGTCTCCTCCAAGGTATCAAAAACGCTGTTCTCTGTCATAATGCCTTTCTCCTCCAGTTCTTTCCGATACTGAACACTGGCTGGAATATGTTTCAGATCCCGGGTAAAAACCAATATCTTCGGTACAGGTTCTGGTTCCGGTTCTTTCACCTGACTGGCCAGATCCACATTAAACCCGAAGCCAATGGCACAATGATCTTCCCCGAACTGTGACAGAAGAGTATCATATCTGCCTCCGGAAAGCACCTGCTCTCCCAGTCCCCGGAAATATCCCCGAAAAATGATCCCTGTATAATATTCTGCCAGATTTACCAGACCCAGATCAATGAGCACCTTATCCCCCAGGCCAAGTTCCTGCAGATATTCATATATCCGTTTTAAGTAGTCCAGGCTTTCTCTGGCCCCGTTTTCATCGAAGAGTTCATACGCTTCCCGGAAAACCTCTGCTCCGCCGAAAAGTCTGGGTAACTTTCTGAGAGCCCTTGCCGCCTTATTGTCCTTAGCCCTTCCAAGTGTATCCGAGAGAGCTGCATAATTTTTCTGTTCTACCAACTGGCGGATTTCCTCTTTTGTGTCATCATCCGCATCCAGGCTATCCATAATAGCTTTGAAATAACCGATATGACAAAGTTCCAGACGGTATTTTCCCCCGCTGACTTTATCAAGACTTCTGGCGGCCAGTTCTACCACTTCCAGATCTCCCCTGAGAGGGGAGCCGCCGATTAATTCGATTCCTACCTGGTTGATCTCCACACTTTTGCTTTTTCGCTCCGGAAATCCCCGGTATATATTATGATTGTAATAAAGTCTCAATGGTTTTGGCAGTCCTTTCAGCCTTGTAGCTGTCAGACGTGCTACCGGAGCTGTACAGTCCGGACACAGCACCATCAGCCTGCCCTTTGCATCTGTCAGCTTATACATAGCCTCTTTTGGCAGGTACTTTGCTGCCTTCCCAAAAACGTCATAAAACTCCAGGGCTGGTGTCATCACACGCCGATAGCCCTGGGATACAAATAACTCCTTTAATGTTTTTGTCACCTGGGAACGCTGGTCACACTCTCCAAAAAGCAGATCCCTGGTTCCGTCCGGTGTAATTTTGTCATAATATCTCATCTTTATGTCCCCTTCGCTTTAACGTGCTACCATATTACCATCATAGATTTTTTATGTCAATGTTTTTCAGCAGCACATATATGTCTTATTATAGCAGACTCAGATTTTATTGTATAGCAAAAAAGGGCTGCGTCATTAAACATAATCGAGAATATTTAATGCCGCAGCCCCATCTTCGGGCAGCTATTGAAGTATATTTCTTTTTATACAGGAGTATCCTTGCGCCTTTCTATATATCCAGTGCCCCATGATACCCCCAATATACTGCATTGGTAATAGTGGATACCTTTGCCGCATCTCCGATCACAGCCACATAGGGGGCTGCGTCTCTCAGTTTTTCCACCATATCAGTCCTGGACCGCTGGCCCAGAGCACAGATCACCGTAGTCCCCGGAACCAGGTGTTCTTTTCCCTCTTTGTCCTCGCAGAGGATTCCCTGGTCTGTCACCTGTTTTCCCTTATATCCGGTATGGACAGTTACATATTTTTCAATCTCTGCCAGCAGAAGAGGACGGTGTCTCACATTGGCATCCGGGGCCAGTTGATCCCGCATCTCTACCAGATGGACTTCTTTTCCTTCCATTCCAAGGTGAATTGCGCATTCGCAGCCCGCCAGGCCGCCACCGAATACCACCACTTTATCTGTAACCTTTTCTTTCTCCAGATAATAATTATTGACGATCACCACATTCTCCCCGTCGAGGCCTGGGATGGGCGGCACAAGGGGTCTGGATCCCACAGCGATGATCAGGGCATCGACCCCTTCTTTTTCCACGTACTCTCTGGTCACCTCTGTATTCAGACGGATCTCTACGCCGGCTTCCCTGGCAAAAAGGGCATAGGTCTGAGCCAGGTCATACATTTCTTTCTTGAAAGGAATGGCCTGTTCACTCTTTAAAATTCCTCCCAGGGCATTTTCTTTTTCGCAGAGGATGACTTTGTGGCCTCTTCTGGCTGCTGTCCAGGCTGCGTAAAGGCCCCCTGGGCCTCCCCCTGCTACCAGCACTTTTTTCTTCACCGGCGCAGGCTGTATCTCCACACCCTCCAGTTCCCGGCCGATCAGAGGATTTACTGTACATCTCCTGGTGGATGTAGCTGCTCTTTCCGCCATACAGGTAAAGCACCGCAGGCAGTGTACGATCTCCTGGTCCCGGTTTTCTGTCACTTTTCTGGGCAGATAAGGATCAGCCAGAAGGGCTCTTGCCATATAGACAATATCTGCCTGTCCGTCAGCGATAATCTTTTCCATCTGTTCCGGACTGTTCAGTGCCCCGATAGTGGCAACTGGCACAGACACGTGTTTCTTGATCTCTGCAGCCAGGTAGACATTACATCCGTGTTCTTTGAACATAGAAGGATGGGTGTCCCCAAATCCTCTCTGATAGGTTCCTGCCGATACATGGAGAAGATCTATATAAGGCTCGATCTGTTTGGCGATCTCCACTCCCCCGGCCAGGTCATATCCTCCTTCAAAGAGCTCAGAACCGCTCATCCGGAACTCGATAGGGAATTTATCTCCCACCGCCTGGCGCACAGATTTCAGCACCTCTATAGCAAACCGGCACCGGTTCTCCAGGCTTCCTCCGTACTCGTCTGTACGCTTATTAAAATAGGGTGAGAGGAACTGATTAATCAGCCATCCATGGCCTCCATGGATCATCAGCATTTCAAAGCCTGCCCGTTTTGCCAGAGCTGCCGTCTTTCCGTAAGCTTCCACGATCTCCTGTATCAGTTCTTTTGTAAGGGCTTTGACCGGAACTCCGTCAGGCCTTACTGTGTCAGAGGGTCCCCACTGGTGCATGGAATGCTGTCTGGCCTTATCTGTCATATAGGTTCCTGCGTACATACCGGAATGGGACAGTTCCAGACTGGGAATAGCTCCGTGACGGCGGATGGCATCTGCCGTATAAGTAGCAGCCGCCAGAGAATTCAAAATAGAGGTATCAAGATGATAAGCGTGGGAACCATCAGTCTTTGGATGCACCATACATTCGCTCACCGTCACCGCTCCGGCTCCTCCTTTTGCCCGGAGTTCGTAGAAAGCCGTAGACTTTGGGCCGATACAGCCGTCATTGGTAATATCCGTTCCTCCCATGGGTGCAGAAAACATACGGTTGCGGAATGTGACATTTCCTATGGTGATAAGCTTTGTTAAATTAGGATACTTTCTCTCCATTCTTTTTCCTTCCTTTCTTTCACTCTTATCTTTTCTCGTACAAAAAACGCTCCGGAAGACTTACATGAAAGTCTCTGGCCAGATTCCGGAAATTCTGGGGCGTGATGGTCTGGAGTTTATCCTGCCTCATAGACAGGACTTTTACCAGTATTTCCGCAGCCTTTTCCACGGTATGCATAAGCCCGAAAGTCAGGTCAAAATCTTCTCCGGAGCAGAACATGCCGTGGTGGGCCCAGATAGCGGCGTCATACTGTCTCATTAACCTGCTGGTCTCTACGGCAATGTCTCTGCCTCCCGGCACCATCCAACCTACAACGCCGATGCCGTCTGGGAAGACTACGGGACACTCTGTTGCCATTTCCCACAGTTCTCTGGTAAATATCTCATCCTTCAGAGGCAGGACAAAGGTCAGGGCGATCACATTGGGGGTGTGGGCATGATAGATCACTCTGTGAAGACCCTGGGACACCTCTTTTTTCACCTCATGGTTCATCAGGTGGCTGGGAAGCTCGCTGGTAGGTCTGCCGCCGTTTACCAGGCCCCAGCAGATCCGGTAATTCTCCCCTTTCTCATCAATTTCTATAATAGCTGTGGAGTCCTCCGGATCCAGGATCACATTCCGGAAGTATTTCCCGCTTCCCGTCACCATGAAAAATTCTCCTGCAAGTCCGGGAACCGTGGCACCGATTTCTCGCCACTCTCTTGTCCGGTCCAGACATGGCAGGATTTCCTCCATTTCTTCTTTTTTAATACGGTAAGAAAGATTTCCTCCGTTTCTCTCATGCCAGCCCATATTCCAGCCGTCGTTGCACATTTTTATAAATCCCTGAGCAAACTTTGTATCTGTTACTTTCATCTTAATACTCCTCGCTTCTTTTCTCAATCCTTTTCCTTCTGATAATTGTGTCTTCATTACTTTCTGGCGCTGAAAACCTGGTCCTCATAGGTCTTCACTGCCTCATACCAGTCTTCCCCTACCGGTTTTCCTTCTGTCTCACAGAAATAATCCCATACATCTCCAAAAGGATAGGTTTTCATTTCTTCCTGGATCATCATAACCTCTGTGAGATGGCCTTCCTCCTGTAGTCCGGCCAGTTTTTCATTCGGCGTCAGCAGGGCATAGAGAAGGGCTTTCCTAAAGCTGCGCATGCCTACCGTCCAGGCGGCGATCCGGTTAATGCTGGCGTCAAAGAAATCCAGTCCGATCATCACCCGGTCCAGAGCTTTATTCCTTACGATCTCTTTGGCGATCTCCCTTGTCTCATCATCAAAAAGCACCACATGATCGGAATCCCATCTAACCGGTCTGGTCACATGAAGGGCAATCTTGTCAAAGAACAGGAGCATGGCGGATATTTTGTCAGACACCACTTCTGTGGGATGGTAATGTCCATTGTCCATCAAAGGCAGGATGCCACGGCTTGCCGCATAGTTGATGGTGAATTCTGAAGATCCTACAGTATAGGACTCCATGCCGATGCCGAACACTTTAGATTCCAGGCAGACAAGAACTTTTTCCTTATCATAAGGAATGCTTAAGATCTGATCCAGAGAATCTTTAAATCTGGCTCTGGGAGTCAGGCGGTCCGCAGGAATATCTTTATATCCGTCAGGGATCCAGATATTCATTACGCAGGGCTGTCCGGTCTCGTTTGCCAGGTACTCGCTGATCCGGATGCAGGCCTGTCCGTGACGGATCCAGAAATCCCGGACCTCTTTATCCGGGCTTGAAAGAGTTAGATTATCTTTTACCATATCATGGGAGAAAAAGGTGGGGTTAAAATCAATCCCCATTCCCCTCTCTTTTGCAAATGCTGCCCACCGGGCAAAATGTTCCGGTTTCAGCTGATCTCTGTCTGCATGGACTCCATCCTCAAAAATAGCATAGGAGGCATGAAGGTTCAGCTTTGTCTTTCCCGGCACTAAGCTGAAGACCTTGTCCATATCTTTCATTAATTCTTCCGGCGTCCTGGCTCTTCCCGGATAGTTTCCTGTGGTCTGAATCCCCCCTGTCAGCGGGCCGTCATGGTCAAATCCAATGACATCATCCCCCTGCCAGCAGTGCATGGAGACCGGGATCTCTTTCAGGATCTCAAGGGCTTTGTCTGTATCCACCCCTGCTTTTTCATATCGTTTCTTTGCGTCTTCATACCTTTCTTTTACATGCATTTCTCTTTCTCCTTATTCATATGGTCTATTTTTTTACTGCGCAGATACTCCGGTGTCTGGTTCAAAGGTTTTGACAGGAAAGGACTGGCGGATACAGGTTCTTGCTTCTTTCAGGCTTTCAAAAAGTCCTGCCGTCTTCATCTGCACAGCCAGATTTCCTGCGGCTGTGGCCTCTGTGGGACCTGCTGATACTCTGCGGCCTGCAGCGGCAGCAGTAAGCCGGCTTAAGTAATCGGCGTTTGCCCCGCCTCCTATGATATAGATACTATTGTAGTGTTCTCCGGTAACGGCCTCGATCTCTTTTGCGGTTCTGCCGTAGCATTCTGCCAGACTCTGATAGATCACCGCTCCGATCTCTCCTGTGGTCCGGGGAATCTTCTGTCCTGTCTTTTGGCAGTATTCTTTTACAGCCGCTTTCATACTGGCCGGTGCGAGGAAACTTTCGTCATTTACATCCACCCGGGAAGGGAATTCCCTGTTTTCCTCTGCCCACCGGCAGATCTGCCCAAAGGAATAGGTGTCCTGATCTTCATGGCGCACAGACTGTATCATCCACAGACCCATGATATTTTTCAGAAGGCGGAAACGTCTCTCATATCCTCCTTCATTTGTCAGATTCGCCATTCTGGCCTGGGAAGTACAGACCGCCTTCTTCACCTCTGTTCCCATTAAAGACCAGGTTCCGGAACTTATGTATAGACCGGTTTCCTCCTGGCAGGGCATGGCCAGCACCGCCGAACCAGTGTCATGGGTGGCAGGGAGCACAACCCTGCAGTTAAATCCCACTTCTTTTTGTATCTCTTCTGTCAGTTCTCCCAGAACTGTCCCCGGATCCAGGATTTCCTGAAAGATTTCCCGGGGAAATCCCAGCTTTTTGATCAGCTCCCGATCCCAGTCTCCGGTCCTGGCATTGACCAGCTGGGTGGTAGTGGCGTTGGTATACTCGGTTCCTTTCTTTCCTGTAAGAAGGAAATGGAAATAGTCCGGGATCATCAGCATGGCCCCGGCTCTCTCCAGAAGTTTCGGCTCCTGTTCCTTCACTGCCATAAGCTGGTAAATGGTGTTGAAAATCTGTTTCTGTATACCGGTCCGGTCATAAAGTTCCTCTTCCGGAACAAGGGCGTAAACTTTTTCATCCACCCCCCGGGTTCTGGAATCCCGGTAGCCAACCGCCGGTCCCAACAACCGGTCGTCCCTATCCAGCAGCACATAGTCCACAGCCCAGGTATCAATTCCCATACTTTCCGGAATATGTCCCAGGCTCCGGCATTTTTTCATTCCTTCCAGGATTTCCCGGAACAGTCGGTCCACATCCCAGCAAAGCCGGCCGTCCCTGGATATCATGCCGTTTTCAAACCGGTAGATCTCCTGCATCCTGATCTGTCCGTCTTCCATCCACCCCAGCATATGCCGGCCGCTGGAAGCGCCGATATCCACAGCAAGAAATGTTTTCATCTGGTTTTCTCCTCTCTCCTTTGTTCTGTCTTTAAGATACCTCTTTTTTTCTCTGATTTTTAGGTCGGAATTTTCAAAAAAATAGGACCTTATTTGCAGTTTTATAGTATAATGACAGAAAGACGAAAGGAGGCGGCGTCATTGGATCCACAGCTTTTAGAAAGACTTCGGCAGATTACCCCGGAAGAACAGCGGATCCTGGAAGGGGACCAGAACGTAGACCGTAAGCTTTATACCTCTGCCAGAAATTTTGTCATAGACAGCCGCAAGCTGCTGGCCAGAGGAAAGCTGATCGAAGTGCGTCCCCATACCAGGTTTATCCATTTTCCCCGGCACAGCCATAATTATGTAGAAATGGTCTACATGTGTTCCGGCACCACTACTCATATTATTAACGGCACCAAAAAACTGGTCCTGGCACAGGGGGATCTTCTCCTTCTGAACCAGAATGCCACCCAGGAGATCCTTCCCGCCGGAAAAGAAGACATTGCCGTGAATTTCATTATCCTTCCCGAATTCTTTGAGCAGGCCATGCATATGCTGGAGAGCGGGAGCATTCTTTATAATTTCATCCTCTCCACTCTTACGGCAGACAGCACCGATTCCAGTTATCTCTATTTTCATATACAGGACGCCCTTCCTGTCCAGAACCTGATCGAGAATATGATCTGGACCCTGCTTCGGAAAAATCCTGCGCCCAATACTATCAATCAGATTTCTATGGGACTTCTCTTTCTGAACCTTACCAGTTTTGCCGATACCATAGACCGGGAAGGAGAGGGCCAGTATGAACAGCATCTGGTATTTCTGGCTCTCCAGTATCTGGACAACCATTACCGGACAGGAACTCTGGAAGATTTTTCTGCTTCTGTCCATATGCAGCCATACACCGTCAGCCGCCTTTTAAAAAAGCATACTTCCATGAATTTTAAAGAACTGCTCATGGAGCGCCGGCTGCGCCAGGCCGCCTATCTGCTGTCCAACACCAGCTTTTCCACAGAGGCGGTCCTTCATGCCATAGGATATGAAAACAGCAGCTTTTTTTACCGGAAGTTTAAAGAAAAATACGGAAAGACCCCAAAAGCTTTCCGCAGAATTTCAGAGAAAGAATAGGAGGTATTTTAGCTTGGAATCCTACACCCTTTCACATCTTTCAAACCTTTCACGGACAGGGATTTTCTGCCTTTCTTCCGGACAGTGCCACAGTTTCCAGGAAAATGGAGAATTCAATCCTCTGTACCAGAATCAGCAGCTTCAGCAGAAGCTGATCCAGGGGGCCCAAAACCAGGATATTCCCTACATATGGAAAGATGAATTTCTTGTCTATTTTGCCTGTATCTTTACAGAAACCGGTTTCTATCTGGCCGGTCCCATGAGCGCAGAATATATGGACCGGGTCCAGAGGCACCGGTTTTACCGGAAATATGGGATACCTGTGGAAGAAGAAAAGAATCTGTACTGTTTTACCCTCTCCGAGATTCTTCAGACGGTAGGCCTTATGGCTGCTCTCGTATCCGGCAGCCAATATACCGATGATCAGCTTCTGGAGGCCAACCATCTCACAGAAATGACCAGGCACCAGGAAGGTGAAGAGCAGATACGGTTCAATCTGAAATCTGATGAGCAGGACTTTTACCGCCACAGCTATCTTGAGGAGCAGAAACTTCTCAATATGGTCCGTTCCGGCAATGTAGAAGAGGCCCTCCGCCTTTCAAAAGGCATGGATGTGGAGATCGGCCGGCTGGGCGGCACAGAGCTTACCCACTGCAGAAATCTTCTCACCGTAGGGGTGACCCTCTGTGCCAGAGCGGCTATTGAAGGCGGGCTTATGCCCTATATTGCCTACCGTATCAGCGGCTTCTATATCCATAAAGGAACAGAATGCACCGATGCCTCCCAGGTCATGATCTACCGGAATCATGCAGTGGAAGAATTGGCCAGACGGGTAAAAGATCTGAAAAAGAAACGTCATACTTCCAGTTATACGGAGCAGTGCAGAGACTATATCGGCCGTCATTTCCGGGAAAAGATCTATCTGGGAGATCTGGCCCGGAATCTGGGGATCAGTCCCAGCTATCTCTCACGGCTTTTTAAAAAAGAAACCGGGATCTGTCTCCAGGACTATATTAATGACGTACGTCTGGAGCGGGCGGCAAACCTGCTGATCTATTCTGAGGAATCCATCCCTAAGATTGCCGAATATGTAAATTTTCCTTCCCAGAGTTATTTTGGCAAGCTTTTTAAAGAGAAGATGCATATGACTCCCCGGCAGTACCGGGAATCCTATAAACCCAGAGAATTCCTGCAGAATATAACAATATCCTGATAAATAGTTCAAAATAACGATAGCTTTTTTGCTCATCTCTGCTATGATAGACTCCAGATAATCTTTCTGAAAAAGGAGTATAATATGAGCAAATATCAAAGAGCAAAATGGATATGGAGCCCGGACTGGACTCCTTCCGATAAGGAAGAGCCCCGTATCTTTTTCTTTCGGAAAACCTTCTCTCTGGATGCAGAGCCGGTAAAAGCCAGCCTGTCCATATCCGCAGATACAAAATATAAATTATACATAAACGGAACTTTTGCAGAAATCGGTCCGGCCAGAGGCGACCGGGAAGTATGGTTTCTGGACACGGTGAATGTCCTGCCTTTCCTGAAAAAAGGCCCAAACGTTATCGCAGTTTCCGTTCTGCGCTATCCCCAGGATCCGGACAAAGGGAACCATGGTATGTTCCGCACCCACATTCCCGGCCTCTTTGCCCAGGGCCTTATCCAATGCAATGACGGGGAAAGCCTTTCTCTGGTGACAGACAATACCTGGAAATGCAAAAAAGACGAGCATATAAGCTTTCTCAGGGAAGAACCTGGTTTTTCCCCCTTGATCATCCATGAGACTGCTTTCGGCAGCAAAGAGACCTTTGGCTGGAAATCTGCCGGCTATGATGACAGTTCCTGGGTCCGGGCCCTTCCCTATCCGAAAGGACAGGTATCCGGCGCTGTCAGTCCGGGCAACCTGCTGCCACGAACCGTTCCTTTTATGTATCGGAAGGACCGTCTTTTCACTGCACTGTCCGATCTGAAAAAATCTTCCCACTCTGCAGAAGACTGGAAAGATTTTCTCAGTTTGCAGAAATCTCTCATTATTCCTGCCAACAGCGAAGAAATCGTTGAGATCCACGCAGGGGAAGAGATGACCGGCTATATACACACCGGTTTTGCTCAGGGAAAAGGAGCCAGGATCTCCCTTCTTTATGCGGAAGCCTACGTACAGGATGAAACCACCGGGCCAAACCGGATTCCGGTAAAAACCGACCGCACAGACAAGGCCGCCGGACATCTGGAAGGCTATGAAGACTGCTATGAGCTGTCTGGTCTGGGCACCCGGGAAATCCCGGAAGTTTATGAGCCCTTCTGGTTCCGTACCTTCCGCTTCATAAGGCTGCATATACAGACCGGCTCTGAACCTCTCGTCCTCCTTGACCTTCACTATACAGAGACCGGATATCCCCTTGCCGTACAAACGCAGGTAACCGTCCCGGATCCTTCCCTGGAAGACATCTGGGAGATCAGCCTGAGGACCCTCCGGCGGTGCATGCACGAAAGCTATGAGGACTGTCCCTTTTATGAGCAGCTTCAATACATTATGGATACCCGGCAGCAGATTCTTTATACCTATGCCCTCAGTTCAGATGACCGTCTGGCCAGAAAATGCATAGAAGATATGGGACGTTCCCAGCGGTATGACGGACTGTTAAACGCCAGTTATCCCAACTGCTGCCCCAACGTAATCCCTGGTTTTTCCATCTATTACATTCTGATCCTCTATGATCACATGATGTATTACGGAGACCGGGAACTGATCCGCAGACAGATGCCCAGAGTGGAAATGATTCTGGAATTTTTCCGCTCCCATCTGACCCCGGAAGGATATGTGGACAAGATCGGCGGCGTTAACGGCAAAGCCGTTTTCTGGTCTTTTATTGACTGGGCTTCAGACTGGAGTGAGACAGAAGGCATGCCTGCAGCCGGCCTGTCCGGCCCTATTACCATGGAAAGCCTTCTCTATATTTACGGCCTTCAGCATGGAGCAAAACTTGCCGAGTTTCTGGGAAGGCCGGAACAGGCTGCAGAGTTCCTTGCTCAGGCCCGGGAGGTCCAGAAAGCCCTCCTCACCCACTGTATTGGAAAAAACGGAATGCTCACAGACGGCCCCGGCATAGAGCTCTACAGCCAGCACTGCCAGGTCTTCGGCGTCCTCACCGGCACCCTGGATAGAAAAACCGGACATGACAGCCTGCTGATAACGCTCTTAGACAGGTCCTATACTCAGTGTACCGTAGCCATGAGTTTTTATCTTTTCCGTGCTCTGGAAATGACCGGACTTTATGAGTACACGGACCAATACTGGGATATCTGGAGAAAAATGCTGAAAAACAACTGCACCACCTGTGTGGAAGCAGAAGCTTATGCCAGAAGCGAATGCCACGGCTGGGGGGCTCTGGCCCTCTATGAACTGCCCTGCACCATCCTGGGCGTCCGCCCGGCAGCTCCCGGTTTTGGCAAAGTGAGGATCGCTCCGGTGCCCGGGTATCTTACATCGGCTTCAGGGGAGGTAAAAACTCCCAGAGGCATGGTGAAGGTTTCCTGGGAGAAAAAAGAGGAAGACCTCTGTCTGGATTACAGTCTTCCGGAAGGCATGGAAGCAGAGACAGGGCCTTCCGCCAATGACAGCCATTATCTGCTGACAGCTCTATAGAGAAAGCATACTTAATATCCCGAGAGGGAGGTGCCCATAAAAATTCTCAGGCACCTCCCTCTCGGGATATCTTTCTTTTTCTGAGACAATCGCCCAACAATATACACAAAACAATTATAAAAAGAACAAAATCACGATATATGAATCTTGATACTCCTGTTATACTGGCCTCATGAAAAGATAGAAGGAACTGCCGCAGACAGAACAGTTCCTTACAGAGGAGGTTTTAAACACTATGTTATCAAATGTTTTCTATGGAATAGGGGAGCCTTTGATACAGAGAGAAGGGGATACTCATGTTCCGGCAGAAGCCTATCTGGATCTGGTAAAGGCTCTGGGCTGCGGGGCTTATCGATCCTGGATGCATCTCACGGAAATCCTAGAAGACCCTTCCACTCCCAACCAAGAAGCTGTCAGCGCCCATACCAGGCTCCTGGACCGGGCCGCCGCTCTGGGGCTTGAGGTCACAGGCATGAGCCACGAGTGGTTTCTTCCCAAAGGCTGCCGCCAGGCCAAGGGACACGCAATGCCCCAAAGAGATCTCACCGAAGGAAGCCTCTATATGCAGGCGCTTCATATGCTGGAAGAGTCCTGGTATACCATGGTTTCTCTGTTTCCCCAGGTAGCTCAGTGGGAGGTGGGAAATGAATGGAATATCAACGCTTTTCTCCAGCCGGAGGGATTCCTGGAGGGGGATATGTCCAAGCCCTTCACCCCTGATGAAAAGCTGGATATTGCCGTGGACATGATGTATTTTGCTGCAAAAGGAATCAGAAGGGCGAATCCAAAGGCCCGTGTAGTTTCCTTTTCTCCGGCTCTGGGCACTCCCTGGCTTGGCAGTGATCTTCCGGATTATCTGCCTCCTATGTACGGCATTGCCTGGACCCTGGACAAGGTTTATTCCCGGATCAAATCCGGAAATTTCTGGTCAGACAACGCTGATGATTACTTTGATATGGTGGCATGGCATTCTTATCAGATGAGTACAGATTCTTCTCTCCAGGGCGGTGATCTCTTCCTTCAGATCCGGGAACCGGACAATCTCTGGAAAGACTACAACGATGCCGCTTACCGCATCATGTGCAAGTACGGGGACGGTCACAAGCAGGTGCTCCTCACAGAAGTTGGATTTACCGACTGCGGAGATAGTCAGAGAGAGGAAATCCAGGCCGACTATACGAAAAAAATCCTGGAAATCGCCGCCTCCCTTCCCTATGTACGGACCATCTATAATTTCCGTCTTCTGGAGGAGACCGGAATGCTCAAAAAACAGGGGATCGACAAGAATCAGATCGGCGGGCTTCCTGAGGTTTACTTTGGATTTTTCGAAGAACCGGACAGGGAATGCCGCCCAAGGAAAAAAGCCTTTGTACTGCAGAAAGCGGCCGGAGGGCAGGAAGATCTTACAGAAGCCGGAAAACGTGTTTCCAGTCAAATGAAAGGGGTTATAAAATGAAGGATTACATAGTAGCTACAAAAAGTGGAAAAATCCGGGGATATGAAAGAAATGGCATCCTGGAATACCTGGGGATCCCCTTTGCCCAGCCCCCGAAAGGAGAACTTCGCTTTAAGCGTGCCCGGGCTGTCACTCCCTGGGAAGGAATCCTGGATGCAAAGGAATACGGTCCGGTACCGGTTCAGCTTAACGACGGCGTGATCCAGGGATCTGAAGACTGTCTTACCATAAACATCCAGCGTCCCCTGGAAGGAGAGAAACTTCCGGTATTTGTCTGGATATACGGAGGCGGCTACAACATCGGCCGTGCCTCTGACGATCTCTACAACGGGGCCGTCTTCGCCAGAGAAGGGATTCTTTTCGTGTCCTTCCAGTACCGTCTGAATGTTCTGGGCTTTTATGATTTTACTACCTATCCGGGATGTGAGGATTTTGAAAGCAACTGCGGACTGTCTGACCAGATACTGGCACTTCAGTGGATCCATGAGAATATTGCCGCATTTGGTGGGGATCCTGACCGGATCACCATCGCCGGAGAATCTGCCGGCGGCGCCTCTGTAGTCAACCTGATGGCTGCTCCCAAAGCAAAAGGATTATTCAGCCAGGCTATTGCTCAGAGTGCCCTTCCCAACTGCGTCATGAGCCACCAGGTGGCAAGGCGGAACATTGATATCTTTCTGGAAAAAATGGGCTGGACCCAGGAAGATCTTCCAAAACTTAAAACCATTGACCCTTATGAACTGCAAAAGGCCCATGCCGCTATGAACGATGTGCAGCAGTACCGGAATCCGGGGCTGTTCCAGCCTTGTCCTGTTCAGGATGACCTGCTCCCTGTGCGTCCTATTGACGCTATCCGTCAGGGAAGCGCCAAAGGCGTAAAGCTGATCATCGGCACAAATCTCAACGAAGGCACTATGTTTGTCCATCCTGAAAAAACCGGATTTCCTAACAGCTGGTCCATGGTGGCAGAAATGTTTGAGAAAAACGGCCATGCAGAAGCCCTTCCTGAAATTATCCGGTATTACCTGGATCACTCTGAAGACCCCTTTGTGGATTTTGCCACAGATTATGCCTTCCAGATGCCTGCCCTGAAAGTTGCCCAGGCTCAGAAAGAATACGGAAGGGTCTGGATGTACCGCTATGAATTTATTTCCGCATCCGGACAAAAAACAGGAATGAAAGCCAGTCACGCCTTTGACCTGCCCTGTATGTTTGCCAATAAAGATTTTGAATTCAGCAGATTTCTCTTTGATGGAGAGCCGGAAGAAGTCAAAGACAAAATCATCCGGGATATGCTCACTCCCTGGGTGGATTTTATAAAGACAGGGGAACCGGATCCTGCAGTATGGCCCTTATACACAGGGTATGACAGCATGGTCAGGATCTTTGACCGGAATACCCGGACAGAAAAGCTGGACCGGACAGGGCTTATGGAAGTATGGAAAGACCTGCGCTTTTACGAAGAATAAAGGAGGAAAACAAAAATGTTCAGTTATGCTTCAAAACACAATGATCCCAAAGCTCACTTAGGCTGGAGTGAACGTATCGGGTACGGGATCGGAAACTATGGTATGGCATGGATCAATGGTATTATGTCTGCGTTCTTTATGCTGTATCTGACCAATGTATCCTTTATAGATGCCGGAGTTGCCGGCGTTCTTATCGCTGTGTCCAAAGTATTTGACGGAGTCAGCGACCTGATTATGGGAGGCATTGTAGACCGGACAAAGTCCAGATTCGGAAAAGCCCGGGTATGGCTGGTAAGAATGTGCATTCCTCTTGCCATTTCCACGCTGCTGCTTTTCTCTATTCCTTCCTCCTGGTCGGATATAGTGAAATATATCTACATGTTTATCTTATACAATCTGGTAAATTCTGTTTTCTATACTTCCATGTACGTGCCCTACAACTCCATGAATTACCTGATGACCCAGAACACTTATGACCGGGGCGTCCTGGGAAATATGAACATGATCTTTCAGACTCTGGCAAATATTACCATGAATACTTTCTTCATTTCCTGGCTGAATTTCTTCGGGGAAGGGGATATGTATGACCAGCAAGCATGGACAAAAACCTTTATTGTGATCGGTCTGATCGTGATTGCAGCAAGTGTTCTCTGCTTCCTTGGCACAAAGGAACGTACTGCAGTTTCTGTTCAGCAGACAGAAGATAAAAAAGACAGTGTTTCTCCTCTTGTGGCAGTAAAAGCCCTGTTTAAGAATAAATATTGGGTTATTATGACCATCTGTATGTTCCTAATCTTCTTTGTTATTGTTATGTACTCTGTGGCTGCCGCTTATTATGCACAGTATGTGCTAGGAGACATCGACTATTACGGGCCTATCAACAATGCCCTTTCCGTTTCCCAGTTTGTGATCATGTTCCTGACTCCTGCTTTCATGAAAAAGTTCGGAAAGCACAGAACCTATCAGGTAGGTCTGTTCGCCATTATCATCGGTTTCGCCGGTACGGGGCTCTGCGGTACCAATCTGCCTCTGCTGATCCTGTTTAATATCATTAAAGGTATCGGTCTGGGCGCTTCCGGAGGAATGGCCTTTGGCATGGTCTCTGATACCATCGAATACGGCGAATGGAAAAACGGCGTAGTAACTGTAGGTATGGGCAATGCAGGAGTAAGCGCCGCCCAGAAACTGGGCCTTGGCCTGGGACAGGCCGTCCTTGGCTGGGTTCTGGCAGGCTCCGGCTTTAATTCCGCCGAAGCTGTCCAGTCTGCTGCAGCCCAGAGCGCCATCAGCTTCTGCTATAACTGGATCCCAGTGATCTGCGTGGCCCTGTGTATCATCCTGATGTTCTTCTATCGTCTGGATAAAGAGATGCCCCAGATCCGCCAGGAAATGGCAGAGCGGAGAAAAGACTCCTGAAAAGATTCTTTTCTTTGACCGAAAAAGAGACAGTCAGAAATCATTTTTTGAAGTCTGGCTGTCTCTTTTTTTCTTATTTCCATTATCCCATCATCAGCCCCGCCAGAACCACACTGGCGGCAATGCCTCCAAAGGTGGCCAAAAGAGCCCCTGCTATGGTGTACCTTGTCTTGTTTACCTTAGCTGCGATAAAATATACGGATACTGTATAAAAAATAGTTTCCGTACAGGACATCATAATGGAGGCGATCAGTCCCACCCTGGAATCTGTACCGAACTCCTTAAAAATATCCAGGACCAGGCCGGTAGCCGCACTGGAAGAAAACATCCGGACAATCGTCAACGGCACCAACTCCCCCGGAAAACCTGCATATTCTGTGATCTTTCCGATACTTTCTCCGATCAGATCCAGAAATCCGGAAGCCCTGAGGACCCCCACCGCCACCATCAGCCCGATCAGGGTAGGCAGGATCCCCACCACCGTTTTCAGCCCATCCTTTGCTCCTTTTACAAACTCTTCATACACTTTACATTTATTTACCAGACCATAAGCCACGATATAAAAGATTACCAAAGGAATGCTGATCTGAGAAAGAAAAATCAAGATCTTCATTTAGGCACCTTCCGGCTTTTTTATCATTTTACGCAGAAGAATACAAAAAAAGAAGCCGCAATCAACAGCTTCTTCCCCTGCATATCTGCTTCCCTAATTGCCCGAGGCAAAAGCTCCGACTTAGTCCGCTATGCCTAGATTTTCTGATCCTCACACTGGGAAACCAGTCTATGCGATCAGTCCAGTTATTTGTCGAAGAATGTACTGGCATTTTATATTGGAAGCCTTAAATATCCGGAAACAGTTAGATAAAGAAGTACGGTTAAATTTTCAAAATTCAATTTTTAACCGTACAAATCATCGGAGCTGTACGGTTAGATTTCCCAAAAGCCATTTTTTAACCGTATAGACCAACAGAAAAATACGGTTAAGTTTCCATAAATCAAATTTTAACCGTACAAGTCAACGGAAAAATACGGTTCAAATTGCAAAATTCAATTTTTAACCGTACAGACAGGCGAAATAGTACGGTTAAAATCCCGAAAGTCAAACTTTAACCGTACTTTCCTGCTGAAAAGACCAGATTTATTTCTTAGATGAAGTCAAATACCCCAAACGCAAGCATTTCTGACCTCTTCGATGGCCCTTTCACTTTTTATTTTACTGCAAAAGTTCTCTGTAAAATATGTACTGCTGCATGACGCCGCTGCAGTCTTTATATCGCTCAAAGGGGAATCCCTGGGGATAATGTTTTTCCAGAGCCTGGCGGATATGGGTGTCCACAGGAAAAGCCTCTATCTGATGGAGAGCAAAGAGACAGATACAGTCTGCCACCTTGGCTCCCACTCCGTAAAGCTTTTGCAGTTCTTCCCTGGCCTGGAGATAGTCCATCCTCTGTACCTCTTCCAGAGAAACCTGACCTTCCAGGATCATCTGGGCTGTTTTCTTTACATATCTGCTCCGGTATCCCAGATTACAGTCCCGCAGTTCTTCCTCACCGGCTGCTGCCAGGGCCGCCGGACCGGGAAAAGTATAGTAAACTCTTCCTCCGCTCCCCTGCTTTCTTTCTCCGTATCTTTCACAAATGTTAGAGATACATCTGCGGATCCGGGGAATGTTGTTTTGCTGGGAAATGAGAAAAGATACGATCATCTCCCACAGATCCTGTCTCAGGATTCGGATCCCCTGTCCGAGATTGGCCGCTTCTGTAAGATATCCATCCTTCTCGTCAATCTGTCTTATAAAACTTCCGTAATCTGTTTCCAGATCAAAATAGGACTTCCAGAAGTTTTCCATCTCCTCCGGGGAACAATAAAATTCACACACCGGTCCCTGCTGCCGAATTTCCAGATATTTATCTGCAGCCACTATGGCAAACCGTCCTTCTCCCAGCTCTTCCATGCGGAAGCACTGTCCCGACCGGTGGATCTGCCCTATGTTAAAATGCTCCAACTCTCTTTTTATCCTTTGTTCCATAGGCCTTTACCCTCTCCCTGTAGTTTTCCATATTCCTGTTTTATATCTGGCGAAAGAAATAAGATAATTGGCCAGCCATCCCATGGGAACTGCATACCATACAAAGGCAATGCCGAATCTGGGGGCCATGGTCACCGCCACGGCCACACGGATACCCAGATTTACCAGATTTGCCACAGTAAACATCTTCATATCTCCCGCACCTCTTAAAAGACCGTCGGTGATCATTTTCAGTCCGATAAAGCTGAAAAAGAAACCGATAAACCGCATATAGGACATACCGGTATTCAAAGCCAGGGCCGTACCCTCCTCTCCCAGGAACATCAGGATCAGAGGTCTGTAGAAGATCTCCAGGATTACACAGAGCAGGATTCCAAAGCCAAATACAATACCGTAAGCTGTGTGATATCCTTTCACCACCCGTTCCTGCTGCTTGGCTCCCAGATTCTGGGCTGTAAAAGAAGACATCACATTTCCCATGGCCGCCATAGGCACGATACAGATACTCTCGATCCGCATTCCCGCAGAGTAGCCTGCCAGCATCTGGGCGCCGAAGCTGTTGACCACGGACTGGACCAGCATCATACCGATAGAAACTGTAGACTGCTGGAGAATGGAAGGAAGGGCGATCCTGCACATAAATCCGAACTCTCTCTTGTCAAACCACCGGATTTTCTCCCCTGTCTGATAGCCTGCCATTTCCCGGATAAAGATCAGAAAGGCCATAACCGCAGAAATTCCCTGGGCAATAAGGGTAGCCCAGGCCACACCGGCCACCCCCATATGGAAGCTGCACACCATGATAAGATCCAGGGCCACATTAAACACCGAAGAAAAGATCAGCAGATACAAAGGGATACGAGATTTTCCCAGAGCATTGAACATGGCCGACAGCACATTGTACATAAAAAGAAAAGGCAGTCCCATAAAATAAATATTCAGATATGTTACCGCATCTTCCATGATATTTTCCGGGGTATTCAAAACCTCCATGATCTGGTCTCCCAGAAGTAGTCCGATCCCTCCCAGCACCAGGCTGACAACAAGGAAGGAAATCAGGGCGGTACTCACGGAAGTTTTCATCCTCCTGTAATCCCTGGCTCCAAAATACCTGCTGACCAGCACCGAGGCGCCTACTCCTCCTCCGATAGCGATAGAGATAAACACATTTGTCAGGGAATAAGAAGCCCCCACTGCCGCCAGAGCGTTCTCGCTGACAAACCGGCCAACTACCACAGAATCCACCATGGTATAAAACTGCTGAAATAAATTTCCGATAATCATAGGAAAAGCAAAAAGCAGCAGGGCCTTTAAGGGCTTTTCCCGGATCAGATATTCTTTTTCCATTTCTTATCTCCTGTCTGTCTTTAGTATCTTTCATTCTGCAAATATTTATTATGCTTAAAAGGATTTTGCCTAATCTTTTTCAATGTGATTTTCATCAATAAACTCTCTTATAATATCTGAAAATACTTTTCCATACTTCTGATATTTATTATTACCTACCCCATTGATCTCCAGCATTTCTTCCCGGCTCACCGGAAGGTATGTACTCATCTCCCGAAGGGTCTTATCTGAAAAGATAATATAGGGAGGAATATAGGCTTCCTGGGCCATCTGATACCGTTTCTGCCGAAGGATCTCGAAAAGCTGAGGATATCTGGTTTCCCCTCCTGCCTTTGCCTTCTGTTTCTTAGTCCTTGTCTCTTCCTTTTCCTGCTGCCTTGGCAATTTCAGCGCTACCGGCTCCGGGCTTTCCTCTTTCAGAAACTCCCTGCCCTTCTCTCCCAGTTTCAGCACCGGATAATCTCCGGAAGTAAGAACCAGATAATCCTTTACCAGCAGGTCATTGATGATCTGGCGGATACGGGCGGTGGTCGTTCCTTTCAGTTCCCCGTAATAGGGATTTTCTTCCAGGCCGAACTGCCGCACTTTCTCCGTCTTGGCTCCGTGGACGCCGTCACAGACAGCCACGATCCCATATCGCTCTCCTGTAGATCTTACCAGTTCCAGGATGCTTCTGGTCTCCTCTGTCACATCCAGATCTTCAAACTCTGTAAGGCAGTTCTTACAGTTTCCACAGTAATTCCCCCCGTACTCTCCAAAATACCGGAGGATATACTCTCTAAGACATTCATTAGTGAAACAGTAAAAAGTCATCTTCCGCAGTCTTTCCAGATTCCGTTCCCGGATCAGGGCCTGCTCCTCAAAATCCAGCTCCTCGTTTCCCTGCTGCTGGATCAGAAACTCATTCATTTTCACATCCTGAGCCTTGTAGTAAAGGATACACTCTCCAGGCTCTCCGTCCCGTCCTGCACGGCCTGCTTCCTGATAGTAGCTTTCAATATCTTTTGGCATATTGTAATGGATCACAAACCGGACATTAGACTTGTCAATTCCCATGCCAAAGGCATTAGTAGCCACCATAATGGGTTTTCTGTCATAGATAAAGTCCTCCTGGTTTTCCTTCTTCTCCTTATCGGAAAGGCCTGCGTGATACCGTACCGCCGGATACCCTTCCCCCAGAAGGGTTTCGTGGACTTCCTCCACCGTCTTCCTGGTACTGCAGTAAATAATACCGCTTTTCTCCGGATTTTTCCGCAGATACTCCAGCAGGGCTCCCGTCTTGTCCTTGGACTTTTCCACTGCAAAATAGAGATTCTTTCGATCATAACCTGTAACCATGATCTTAGGGTCCCGAAGCCCCAGAATACAGAGAATGTCTTCTCTGACTGCTTTTGTAGCCGTAGCTGTATAAGCTCCGATCACCGGCCTTTTGGGAAGCGCACTGATAAAATCTACGATTTTCAGATAACTGGGCCGGAAGTCCTGTCCCCACTGAGAAATACAGTGGGCCTCATCCACTGCCACCATGGAGATCTCCACAGCCTGGATCAGAGAAAGGAAAGATTCCGTCATCAGCCGCTCCGGAGCTACATAGATAATCTTATATCTTCCCTGCCGTGCCAGTTCCATGGCTTTCCTGTACTGGCCTTCCGTGAGGGAACTGTTTATGTAAGCCGCATGGACGCCAGCCGCATTTAATGCAGACACCTGATCCTTCATAAGCGAGATCAATGGAGACACCACAATGGTAATTCCCGGAAACAAAAGAGCCGGAACCTGGAAGCAGATAGATTTCCCGGCTCCCGTCGGCATGATCCCCAGCACGTCCCGGCCCAAAAGGCTGCTGTCTACCAGCTCCTCCTGGCCCTCACGGAAAGTGTCATATCCAAAAATCTGTTTTAATATTTTGAATTTATCCATAGTCCTCCTCAAAACGCCTGGAAAGTATGCGCCTTCTCAGGCAGATAATACAATGCAACACAATCTAATACAGTCATTCACGAAACAGTGTATCAGTTCTATTGTATCAGAAAAATCTCCGAAAGAATAGAACACCTGAAATTTCCATTCAGAGTTTTAAAAACCGGTTTGAAGAGTCTTGCTGAAGATAATGAAACACGTACAGGGTGCTATAAATAGCACCCTGCAGCAATCACAGAAATTTCTGTACATCCTTCATTAAAGATTCCTCTGTGCGCACAATGTCTCTGGCCAGGTTCATACTCTGCCCCGAGGCATTTTTATATTCATTGATATATCCTCCCAGGGTCTGGATCCCCATGTTGCAGCCGTCCATGACCAGCTTTGCCACCTGGCTGCTGTCGTCCTTCATCATCAGTTTCATCTCCGTGGTCATTTTAGAAAATGCGGATGCCATCATTCCCGGCTCTTTTTCCTTGCTGCCGTCTTCCATGAGCATTTTCGCCGCCTTTTCTTCATACGCCTTGTGCTTCTTGTCATAAGTATCCATCAGTTCTTTCAGCTCTTCGTTCTTCACATAATCTCTCATCTGGTTAAAACTGTTGATGGCCATTTTGCAGCCCAGGCTGCACTCTCTCAAAAGCCCTCTGGTCTGTGCGTCCATTGTGATCCCTCTTTTCTGTTTTATCAGAGTATTTGTCATGGCTGGGAAACCTGTCTGTATAGCCTGACACTCTCTGTCAAAAACAGTATTCCCCATGAAAGTCTTCTTTACTCCCGTCTTTGTTATTTGATCAGGATCTCTGTTTCTAACTCAGGATCTTCCGGAGTACCGGTAACGGTCAGCCTTCTTTCTTCCCCTTCAAAGGTATAATCCTGGGTATAAACCCCCCTTTCTCTAAGCGGATCAGTAATGTCAATTTCCTTATCCCCTATGGTCAGCCCCAGCCGTCTGGAGTCCTCATGGTAGACCAGTGTCACATAGTATTCTCCATTCTCCCCGTATTCATGGACCACAGTAATCTTTGTCCCGTCCTCAGCATGAAGCACCGTCTCATAAGGCGTGGACGCCTCCTGGTCCATGGTCACATTTTTAAATACCATGGCGATCTGCCTGACAGCCTCCCCTGCCGCCTGATGGATATCCGTGTCAGAAGCCGCCAGAACTCCCACAGACAGAGAGCAGATCAGTGCCACAGAAGCCGCCGTAGCAGCAAACGCTTTCCTCTTGAATCTCGGATATTTCTTCGGTTTTTTCACTGCATAAACCTCCCTTAAAGATCCGCTGGAAGGCGTCAGATGTTCACATGCCTTTTGATAGATTTCTTTTGGGAACTCTTCATTCATAATAGTTAACCTCCTCCAGCAGTTTTTTCAATTTTTTCCTTGCTCTGGAAAGCCAGGTCTGAATGGTGGAAGGATTTTTCTCCAGCATATCCCCGATATCAGCCACAGAATACTCCTCATAATAATAAAGGTAAATCGGTACCCGGTATTTTCTGGGCAGCCGGAAAATCTGCTCCAGAAACTCCCGTTCTCTCATCCTTTCATAACCTTCTGCATCATCCTGCTGTCCATGCCCTCCCTCTTCTTCCTCTGGAAAAAACTCCATTCGTTTCTTCCAGGGAGAAGCGATCAGCCTTTTGCATTCATTGATGGTGACACGGATCAGCCAGTGCTTTAAATGTTCCTCATTGTCAAATTCCGGATTTTTCTGGTAAAGCTTCATAAAAACTGTCTGCATAACATCCTCTGCGTCATGACTGTTCCTGCAGTCATGAAAAGCGATCCGATAAACCATATCCTGGTACTGGGCCACAATTTCAATATATCTGATTTCTTCCACTGTCTCATACCTCGCAGGCGCCCTGTTCTTTTCCTGTTGTGAAAAGCCTTTCACCTATAATACCCGAAAGGCCGGGAAAAGATCTCACTTTTTGCAGAAAATTTTCTATAGAAAAAGAGCCCCGGTAAGATTGATCTCACCTGAGGCGCTCTGGATTTCTTAAATCCTGTCGTTCTTTGTAAGAAAACATAGACCGTACTGGTTCATACTGATTCCTTCCTTTTGGGAATGTTCTGCCAGAAATCAGTATCTTTTGTCACAGATCAAAAAGCACCCTTTCATAGTCTTTTACATAGTATTTCAGATTCTTCCGCCCTTTTTGGATAATGATATGTCCTTCTGCTTCCAGCTTTTCTTTCTGCGCCTCTATACCCCCGGGATATTTTGCATTCAGCTCTCCATTGGCCTTTAGTGTCCGCCAATAGGGAGTTTCGTCTTCGGCACGCTGATAACTAGCCCACGCTGCAATGGATACAAAAATCCCGGCTGTGATAGGCTCTGTAAAATCTCCGCCGCTTTCCCTGGCAAAATATTCCCGGATTTTTCCGATGGTGATCACTTTTCCGTATGGAACCCTTTTCATCACCTTGTCATAGTCAATGGGCGGGGCAAAGTACATCTTATTTCCCCCATATTTCTCAATACTTTTCTGGTCCGTAATGATCTGAAATTTAGGCATATCTTTACTGTCCTGCAGCATCGCATTAAAATCTTTTTTCTCCTCATTTGCCATATCCTGATACCTCCTCTGTCTTCATTATAAGGAAGTATCTTATTCCATGCAATGAGACGGTTTTTAAAAACTTTAATGAAAATGAAGATTTACCATCACTTATCAAAACCAGTTTATAGGATTTATCAGTTCAAAGAAGAAATTCAGAAAAAGAGCCCAAAAAGTATCCCGGAATTTTTCCTTCGCCCGGGCCTTTCCTTTTCTTATACTAAAAAGGGCACGCACCAATGAAAGTACTGTGATTAATATAAGATAAAAGATCAATATTATTAGAATGGTCAAAAATATTTCCATGCTACTTTTCTCCCGGCTTTCCTTACTGGTTTAACACTACCCTCAGTTTCTTCAGTCAGCGTTCTCTATCTGTCCTTCTCTTCCCTTCCCCTTGAAAAATCCCCCGTTTGCTCCCAGATTTCTTTTTTTCCCCGAGGAATCTTTACTGATCATAAGCTGGATCCTGAAGTCAAATTTTTCCCACTCCATAAAGCCCAGGGTAAAAGGATGTTCTTCCACCGCCAGAACTTCCATGCCTTTCTTTCCAAATCTGGGATATTCTCCCTGGAATCCCCGACGGTGCAGTTCTTCCTGTATCCTGGCCCGTTCTTTTTCGATCCGTTCATTCATATCTTTTCCGTAGTCCCGTTTACGGTACTTCCCGGCTTCTGTGCTGACCAGATTCAGAAGAGTTTCATAAAGTTTTTGGCTGCAGGGTCTTTCCATTCTCCAAATGATCATCTTTTCCAGAAAGATCAGGGGGACTTTTTCATAAATTCCTGCCAGAAAGGCCATGGCCCTGTCTCCCGCCAGACCAGCGATCTTTCTCATCACTGCAGCTCCCAGGGCAGTATCCGGATAATAAGGATCCAGGGATTCCTTTACAGGACTCCAGTACCGGAAGGGTCGAAATTCCATAAGCCTCATCAGCTCCTGCTCCCTGGGGGTACACATGGCCTCTCCAAAGTACTCATACTTGTCGTAAACCGTTCCCAGCATATAGACCAGCTGCCGCCACTGTTCCTGTCCCTTTCCCTCCAGCCAGAAATGGCCGATCCGGTGGTACTGATAGCCTTCCAGTTTTATCCGGATCTCCCTGAACCAGAGGGTAAAAATATTCTCTTCGCCCTGATGAACAACTAATATCCTCTCTCCCTCTGCGGATGACAGATATCCCAGGGTACTCTCCTCGTATCCGGTAAGATATTCTCCGGTACATCTGCAGTCTGTCAGGACCAGATAGCATTCCAGAGCGTCATTCATCATGTAGGGAACATATCCCTGTCCCTGGCGGATATAGAGTTCAAATACTTCTTTATCAAAGATTTCCTTCAGCTTTTGGAAGCCTTTCTCCATTTCCGGAGTGACTCCGAAAAGTTTTTCCTCACTTTCTGACATATCTGCTGCTTCCCTTTCAGTCATGACGCTGGGTCGGATCATCAAAGGTCTCACAGAACCGTGCGGCAAAGGCCGGCTCTTCTCCCTTTGCGTAAAGGTGGGATACATCTCCATAATTCCGCATACGGAACAGAGCGATCCCTTCCCGTCTTTCCTCTGTGATCACAGAAGTTACCGAACTGGGCGCTGCCACAAAATGATGCCATAAGATCATAGGAGAAATATGTAAAAGATGACTTAAAAGCACACATCCCAGTCCAAAATGGCAGAAAAACGCCAGCTTATCCTTGTTGGCTTTTTCCACCCGGTAATAATTTCCTTCCCGCACATACCCGTGTTCTTCAAGGAGCTTATCAAAATTTTCCGTTACCCAGTCATATTCTGCTTTTACATTTGCTTCCTGAAGCACCGGCGCCTTCCACCAGCTGTCATACTCGTAAAATTCCGGCACCCTGGTCCAGTCCTGAGGCAGCCAGTCCCAGGTGATCATTTTCTTATCTGTCACATCCGGCCGATGGATCCGTGGCTGAAACTCCCGCAGCCATGGGCAGACTACCGCTTCCCTGTTTAATTTTTTCAGCGTACAGGAGGCGGTATCCCTGGCTCTTCCAAGGGGAGATACATAAAAATCCTGAATATCCATTTTTACCAGTTTTTCGGAAAGATACTCAGCTTCCTTCCATCCCTTTTCTGTAAGAGAATCTATGGTGTAATCAGGATCTCCGTGTCTGATGATCAATAATTCCATTTTTTGCTCCTTTCTCTGTCTGTACCTATTACGTTTTACAAAAATATGTCTATCTCTTTCTTAAATGCTCTGTGGCGGCCGACTGGTAATCCCTGGCATATACCGCCTGCATGAAAACTTTAAATTCCATTGTTCTTTCTCTCCATATCAATTTAGCAGAGAATTTGATATTTTTCTCACTTACACGGATAAAATGAACTCCTTCAAACACCCATCTTCCATCACAAAGCCTTTTATCATTTAATGCAGTTACCGAGCTTTTCTCGGTAACCGTATTTTAATCCATTTCTATACTTTGCTCGTTATGTCAGGAAATCATTGAACATGATGTCACCAAGAGATGTTTTTCAAGTTCGTATGATTTCCTGAAAATTATAGCATACTGCTGCATAAACTAAAAGTAATTATACTCATTACCCTAGATTCTCCAATACGCCGTCCAGTATTTTCCGGTTACGGTGCTCGTTTTTCAAAAACTTGGCGATAGAACTGGCGAAAAAGTTTTTCCCATATTCTCGATGATATATTTTACAACACGGTCAAAAAGGTCCTGCCGGCTGATCCATTTCTGTATACCGATTCTGGATAATGTGGTCATCTGGAATTCCCCAGGGTCAGTGTTCCCTTATGCTGTTTCACAATAGTATTTGCAATATACAATCCCATTCCATAATGCTGTTTGGAACTTCTGCTCTTGTCGCCCATATAAAACTTATTTATTCTACTTGCTGTGTTCCCTCGCCGAAATAGTAATATGCTTTTCCATTCTCCAGAGTAATTCCCTTTGCCCTGGCAAGTTCCTCTACGGTCACCAGCTTGAAACCCTTTGCCACCAGCTCTGGTATCATGCGGATGGCTGCTTTTGCAGACCATTGGTGAATGTCATGCATCAATACCACGGAACCATCCCTGGCATTATCCATAACGCATCGATAGGTCATATCCTCACTCTTAGTTTTCCAGTCTTTCGTATCAATGCTCCACATGATAATAGGAAGGCCGGAGACTGACCTTACTGTATGATTAAAAGCGCCTCCCGGAGGTCTCATGCTTGCAGGCGCCTTTCCCGCTATCCTCTCAATAATTCTACTTGTCTTCTCAATTTCATTTGAGATCTGGGTACTGGAAAGGTTGGTGAGAATCGGATGGTCATAAGTATGATTTGCCAGTTCCATTCCCAGTTTCTCCATATGTTTGACCGTATTCGGATATCGTTCTGCATTCTGGCCCAGCATGAAAAACGTGGCTTTAGCATTGTTTTCTTCCAGACATTCCAATAATTCTTCCGTATACTTCCCCGGTCCGTCGTCAAAAGTCAGCGCAATCATGGGCCTTACTTTCTCACTGTCGTATTTTCCGCTTTCATCGAAATAGCAATCTTTTCCATCAATATCATGCCAGCCTGTCTTTACATAACCATTTTCATCAAAGTAATATTGACTTCCGTCAATATCATGCCAGCCCTTCCCATAAAAAGTTCCGTCTGCATTAATGTACCTAATGCCTTGGGAATCTGACTGCCAGCCTCTTAACGTGATTTCTTTGAAAAAGTCCTTCGTGCCGGAGGCGTTCATCTCCGGCTGGCTTAAAGTTGTCGTCACCTGTGTTCCTGAATCTTCACTGACCTGTTCCGCCCCGTCACGGACGCTATCCGGCAGCAGCCTGCTGATTCCAAGAACTGTCAATGAAAACACAAGGAGCGTTATCGCCGCCAAAATTCCATAACACAAGTTGCGTTTTCTCCTCTGCTGCCTTAATTTTTCCTGACGTCTTTTGTTCATGGCCTTCTGCAATGAACCGCTGCTGCGAGAGCCTCTGGAATCTCGGAAACTTCCAAGATTTCCTGAGCCATACTGTGTTCTTGCTTTTCTGACATGCTGTGAACTCCTGGTAGAGCTGGAGTTTCTGGGACTTTCAGAAGTTCTTCTTTTGTTCATAGTAGTTTCAGTAATTTCCTTTCTTCGTAATTTTTCCTCATTATACACAACACATCATGGCTTGTATACGCAGCCCTCTTAGAATTTATTCTTTCTTTACAAAAGTTTCCAAATGCTTTAGTAAGCATTTTGTTTTTCTAAGAAAATGGAGCTGTCGCAACAGCCCCATCTTCATTATTTTCTGTCCGGCTTCTATTCCACACTCTTCAGTGACTCTACCATATTGATTTCTTTCAGTTTAAAATACATAACAAAGTTTACAAAAGCTGAGAATACAGCCGTTAGCACTGCGCTGATCAGGAAGCTGACCAGGGATACATGCTGACCAAACATAACCATATCCACCCGGATGGTATGAATGATATACTGGTGAAGGAGGGTTCCCAGTCCTACACCCACCACAATTCCCATGAGAGTAAGGATAATATTCTCATGGTACACGTAAGCTGCCACTTCCTGGTCATAAAAGCCCAGGACTTTTAATGTAGCCAGCTCCCGACGCCGCTCCGTGATATTTACATTATTAAGGTTATACAGCACCACAAAGGCCAGAAGGGCTGCTGTTATGATCAGTACAATAATTACCAGCACCAGTGCCTGAAGCATATCGTTAATCTCTCTTTTGGTATCAGAAGTATAACTTACATTATACACACCTGGCTGCTGAAGGATTTCTGAGCCAAGCTCTTTCTCCCTCTCCTGACCTTCCGGAGTAAACTCTGCATACATTACCTCAAATTCTGCCGGTTCTCCATAGATTTTCTCATAATATTCCGGAGACATATATGCATAGTTCATAATGTAATTTTCTACCACGCCCATGACCTGTACTTCCTGACTGCTGCTGCCGTCCTCTTTTTCCATGGTAATGCTGTCTCCTGCACTTACCCCCAGGGTATCTGCCATCCATTCTGTAAGAAGGATCCCTTCGCCGTCCAGGGTGTAGACTTCCTCTGAGGTCCTGTTCTGCAAGACTGTCATGGCCTGGAAATCTTCCTTATTTTCCGGAACACAAAGATAGACTTCTCCATTGCCTTCTTCCGTACTTACATCCACCATTTCCATATGGACCATAGTAGATGCCGCCACATCTTTCTCATCCTCCAGCCATTGTCCCAGGTCTTCTTTTTCTTCATCCGTACCGCTGAAAGTTATCATTGCATCGTAAAGCTGGATATTATCGTATTGTATTTCGGCCAGATCGATTATGGAATCCCGCAGGCCAAATCCGGTGACCAGCAGAGCCATAGTGGCAGATATTCCGAAGATTGTCATAAACAGCCGTTTTTTATACCGGAAAATATTCCGGAAAGTAGACTTTGTGGTAAAATTCAGCCGTTTCCAGATAAATGGTATGTACTCCAGCAGTACCCGCTTCCCTACCTTGGGAGCTGCAGGGCGCATAAGTTCTGCCGGACTCTCTCTCAGTTCGTTCATACAGGACAGGCCTGTAGCCAGCATAATGCAGGCAAAAGATATCAGCATGGCCTGAATGGCAAACACCGGACGGTATGGAATATCCGGCTGTTTCAGACAGTCATACATAATTCCATAGCTGACCTGGATAACATAAGGGAACAGTTTCTGTCCCACCAGGATCCCCACAGCGCCGCCGCTTAAAGTAGCGCTGCCTGCATAAAAGAGATATTTCATGGCGATATCTTTTTTGGAGTATCCAAGAGCCTTCATAGTTCCGATGTGGCCCCGCTGCTCTTCTACCATTCTGGTCATAGTAGTAAGGCTTACCAGGGCTGCCACCAGGAAAAACATCAGTGGAAAGACTCTGCCGATTGCACCGATCTGCGCTGCATTATCCTCCATTTCGCCATAATCTTCCACCGTATCATCTCTGGTATTCAGATACCATTCCGGCTGTTCCAGATCTGCCAGCTCTGCCTCTGCATCAGCAATCTGCTGTTCTCCATCAGCAATCTGGGCCTCTGCTTCTTCTTTTCCTTCTAAATAATCCGCCTCTCCATCTTCCAGCTCTTTTCTGGCATCTGCCAGCTCCTGTTCCTGTTCAGGGAGCTGAGCCCTGGCTTCTTCAAGCTGGGCTCTGCCGGAAGCAATCTGGGCCTCTCCATCTGCAATCTGCTGTTCATAGGCTGCAATCTGAGCCTGGCCGCTGTCTACTTCAGCCTGGGCCGCCTGCAGCTGTGCCTTAGCAGCCTCCAGTTCCTGGCGTCCCTGGGCAATCGCTGCCTCGCCCTGAGCAATCTCTTCCCTGCCGGCAGTAATCTGAGCTTCACTTTCCTCCAGCTGAGCCCTGGCTGTCTCCAACTGATTCCTTCCTTCTGACAGCTGGGCTTCCCCCTGGGCGATTACCTGCTGAAGCTGCTGTATCTGGGGAGTCAGAGCAGTCTCCTGGGCAGACAGCTGGGCTCTTGTCTCTTCCAAAGACACTGTAAGATTCTGAATTTCTGTCTCCAGAGCAGCTTTCTGTGCTTCCAGTTCTCCAATCTGAGCCAAGATTTCTTCATCATTTGAGCTGTCTCCATCTGGATTTTCAGGGTCTGAAGAGGTTCCAAGAGATGCCTGAAGCTGATCGATCTGCCCCTGGATAGCCGCCGCCTGGCTTTCCAGTCCTCCTATAGTCCCTTCCTGTTCTGACACTGCTGTTCTGAGAGTTTCCAGTGCCCCTTCCATCTGCGCAAGCTGGGTCTTTCCGGCTTCCAGTTCTGACTGAGACTGGTTTAAGACCTCCTCCTGGGCAGACAGCTGGGCCTTCCCGGCCTCTAATTCTGCCGCTCCCTGTTCCAGTTCAGCCTTTTTCTCTGACAGCAGCTGTTCTGAATCATTAAGCTGGGCTTCATTTGCCTCAATCTCTGCCCATCCGGCGCTTACCTGAACTGCACCATCTTCCGCCTGGGCTTTGGCTGATTCCATCTGGGCTTTTGCATCGTCAATCTCCTGCTGGCTCTGGTTCAGCTGAGCTTCGCTGTCTGCCAGCTGCTGTTTTCCATCTGCCAGCTGCTTCTCTCCATCGTTTACCTTGGCCCAGCCGTCATCCAAAGTCTTTCTGGCATCTGCAAGCTCCTGCTGGGCAGTAGCCCTTCCATCTTCCAGCTCGGCTCTGGCATCCGCAAGCTCACCCTGTGCCTCATCATAAATCTGGTCATATCTCCACTGGCACTGGACCCCTGCCGTCTCTTCCAGAGTATCCTGGACGCTGCTCACCAACTCCTTGTATTCATCGGAGTAGCATTCCAGGGTTCCTGCGCCTTCCAGCCGGATATTCATCTGGGTATAGACCTCCATATCAAAGGCCTCCGGCAGAACCACGGCAAATCCGGTGACCTGGCCATTTCCTACAGAGGCGCTGCCCCTGTTTATTGAGAGATACATAGGGCTGGATCCTATACCGGTGATCTCAAACTCCCCATATGCCAGCCCTTCCGGTTTATCTTCCTCCTGCTCTTCCTCATAAAGAGTGATCTTGTCTCCGATCTGACAGCCAAGGGCCTGGGCAAGTTCCGTATCCAATAATATTTCGTCTGCCTTTTCCGGCAGCCTGCCTTCCTCTGCCTGGCACTTTGCCATATCACTCTGAGCCATCAGATGGACTACATACTGTTCTCCTTCACTGTCGCACAGATAGTCCGAGGAATAAGACAGTTCTGCTTCCTGCACTCCTTCTGTGTCCAGCACAGCCTCCAGATCTTCCTCCTGAAGGCCCATGGTACTTACTGCCTGGAGATCAAATAATCCCGTGTCATCCAGATATCTGTCTGTAGTGCTGAGCATATCCGGCATAGAGGCCCTCACCCCTGAAAAAAAGGACACTCCCAGCGCCGACATGAGGAACAGGGAAAGGAACCTGGGTAAAGTCCTTTTGATTTCCTGGCGTATATCCTTATGTAATGCTTTCTTTCTCACCCGCCATCCTTCCTTCCCGCTATCATAATAAAAGGGGCCCTATAAAGTTATATAAATGATAAATTTAATATATACTTTACTGCCCCCTGTATTTTACATTTATAACATTTTTCTGCCTGTTAAGATATATTATCTATATTAAAATTTTAAACTTTTTTTCCCTTTTTGTCGAGTAAAGAACTATAAAATTTTTATAATTCAAAACTTTCTATACCCAGCAATTTTTCAATTCCCCAGGCCACCCCGTCTCTGTCATTGGAAGGCGCAATCCAGTCTGCTGCCCTCTTACACTCCGGAGAGGCGTTCCCCATAGCAATCCCTATCCGGGCATAAGCAAGGAGCTCTTTATCATTGTCCCCGTCGCCAAAAGCCGCCAGGCCTTCTCTGTTTAAGCCCAGATATTCCAGCAGGAAACAGATTCCTGCCTCCTTCCCCGAATCTCTGTGAGAAATCTCCAAAAGCTGAGGGACCGAAGAAGTGATATACACATCTTTTACATTTTCCTGAAGAGTTTTCCACAAATCCCTCTTCTTTTCCTCACTTTTCACCACAATGTCCAAACAGTCCAGCATCTCCTGGTTTTCCCTGATAAAGCTTTCCATATCTGCCACAGGCTCCCTGGTACTCTGGATATAGGGAATTGCTCTTTCACTGGCCCCAAAGCTTACCGGGTCCTCCACATACTCTTTCTGAGCATAGGGTTTTCCCTTAATAAAAGCCTCAAAAACTACCTCTTCCTTCTCTGCACAGGCCAGAATCTCGTTTACGGAATCACCGGAAAGTCTGGACTGCTTCAGACATTTTCTGTCAGAAAGCCTGTACACTGCAGCTCCGTTAGATGTGATCCCATATTGGATACCTTCAATTTCCAGAATGTCCTTTGGCAGAGAATCCAGGGACCTGCCGCTGGCCGCCACTACCTGTATTCCTGCATCCAGAGCCTTCTTAATCGCCTCCCGATTTCTTCTGCCAAGTCTCCCCTGAGGGTTTAAAGTTGTTCCGTCCAAGTCTAAGGCAATACATGTAATCTTCACTTGTTCCACCTCTTCTCCTGTCAGATTCCTCTCTTTTGAAATTCTTCCCGAAAGGCTTCTGCTTCCTCCAGAGTATTTTTCCATTGATATCGTTTTAAATCTACTTTCCACCCTTTTTCTGTCAGTCTGACCTCCACCCCTTCCTGCTCCAGAAGAAGTTTCTGCATATCAAAAGTCTCAAAGGCCGCCGCTCCTGACAGAATCCCCTGGGCGTTTACCACCTTATATGCAGGAATATCCTCCCCCATGAGATTTCTACCCAGGCCATACCCCACCTGCCGGGAATTTCCCGGTTTTCCGCAGAGCAGGGCAATTTGTCCGTAAGTGGCTACTTTCCCCTGAGGAATGCTTTTTAATACCAGGGCTCCTCTTTTATAAAAATCCATTTTATTTTCCATAAGTCTCACCTGTCTCCTGAGAAAGGAACTCTATCTCTCCCAGAGCTTTCAAAAACTGTTTTCGTCCATAGCCAGGGAATTCCACTTCCACAGTCAGTTCATTTTGAAAACGCAGTATTCCCTCCCCATACTTTCTGTGACGAACCCTTAGGACAGGTACCACATTTCCAGTTTCCCTTTCATCTGGTTTCTCCGAAAGCTTTTCTCTTCTGCCCTCTGGCTCAGCATCTATATTCCTCTTGTCTGGAGCCAATTCCTTTTCTGCTTCTTTCTTCTTCCGCAGTTCTTCCCGGACTTCTCTTCCCAGTTTTCGGAGAGTTTCTTCCCCTCTTTCCCTCCTGACGTCTTCCTCCCAGTCCAGAAGCTCCGGAGGTATTCCCAAAAGGTACCGGCTTCCCTCTCCAAATACTCCCGGCTCTCTTGGGTTGACATAATAAGAAAGTTCCAGCTCCTCTTTTGCCCTTGTCATGCCTACAAAAAACAGCCGCCGCTCCTCTTCCTCCTGCTCCATAGTTTTACAGCGAAGAGGAATCAGCCCCTGATTCACACCGATCAGATATACCCGGTGAAACTCCAGTCCCTTTGAGGCGTGGAGGGTCATCAGCCGGACGCCCTTTAAAGATTCTTCTCTCTCCCCCATGATTTCTCCAAGGTCCATGCCATAGAGGGCCCCATCATTTAAAAAAGCTCTGGTCCCTTCCCAGAGAGACAATTTCTTTTTCTCACAGTATACTCTCAGCCATTCCAGAAGTTTCCCTGCCTGTTCTTCTCTTTCCTTATAGCCAGCCGAAGTGGGACCAAAGGCTTCTCCAAGACCAAAATAGTCAAAGATTTCCCTCCACTTGGGAATCTTTGTATGGCCCAAAGACCAGTCCTGAAAGCCTTTCATCTGCGCATATAAAAAGCTCTTCCCTTTTCCCTCCTCCAGAAGGTCCCGGACTTTCTTTTTCGTAAGCTTCTCCCCGAATCCCGGATTCAGCAGTACGTCTTCCCCTGTCTGCCGGTCTCTGGGATTTACAGAAAACCGAAGGATTTTCACCACCCAGTCCAGGGCAGGAATATCCTTTACCGTCTGTTTTACCGAAACCTGATAAGGAATTCCCCGCTTTTCAAAAACCTTCTCCAGAAGCTCCCCCTGCCTCTGAAGACGGTAAAGGATTGCGGTATCCTCATAGCTCTCTCCTGCTTTATGTAAACTTTCAATCTGTTCCGCCAGATATTCTGCCTCTATAAAAGGGTCATACTGCCGTTTTACCTTAATAAGCTTTCCCTCTTCCCGGCAGCCCTGGATCCTGGTCCCAAACTGCCGGAAATGGTTGGCCGTTTCCAGGATCCTGGCGTTAGAACGGTAATTTACCGGCAGGGAAAGTTCTTTTGCCGAAAACCTCCTTTTCAGGACAAAAAAGGTACTGTCGCTGGAACCTCTCCAGCTGTAGATTACCTGGTTTGGGTCCCCCACGGCAAAAAGCCTGGTCTCCTCTCCCACCAGAGCTTCCAGAAATTCCAGCTGGAGGTTATCGCTATCCTGGATTTCATCTGCGATCACCCAGGCAGGGTGAAACCCTTCCTCTTTTATCAGCTCAGTACTTACCAGAAGCAGGTCCGAAAAACTCATTTTGTTCTCCCGCTGTTTCTCCTGTTTCAGCAGGGGATACAGCCGGAACAGGTCGTCCCCATACCTGGAAACTTCTCTTCCTTCCAAATAAGCCTTATGTTCCTGTTCCAGACGCTTTTTCAGCCGGTTCTTATATTTGATATTCAATTTTTCTTCTTTAATGATCCTCTGGGCCAGCTCTGTTTCTTCTTCAGGTTCCATTACAGAGAAGTCCCTGTCCCAGCCGGTTTTTTCCACAGGGAGCTTTTCTTTTAAAAGCCTCAGAGCCACGCTGTGAAAAGTTCCGAACCCGGCTCTCTGCTCTGGAGAAAGCTCCGGCTCTCTGAGCAAAAGGCGGCTGAGGATCTCCTGGGCTGCCTTGTTGGTAAAGGTCAGCACCAGCATATCTTCCAGAGGCACTTTTTTCTCTAAATAAAGATACAAAACCTTTGCAATGAGCACCGTAGTCTTCCCGCTGCCTACATTGGCATTTACCACACAGGCCGGACTGTCATCCAGCACTGCCTCCTTTTGGTATTCATTGAGTTTTTCCCAGTCCTTATTCTCCTTTGTCTCCATATTTTCTGCGCAGCCTTCCTTTTATCTTTTCTGCATTTTCCCGGTCTTCCTCTGCCCGGACTTCTATTTTCATATCAGAGGGGCACACCGCATGCCATCTCAGGGTGTTCTCCAGTTCCCTGAGGTTCTCTCCTTCCAGAAGCCAGTCCCGGTAAAATCCATTTTTCACCGTAAGTACCAGAGTATGGTCCTCCACTCCTATCTCCTGGATGGTTTTCAAAAAGTCTCCCCCCTTCTCCCCGTTTTCCTTCATGCTCTGGCAGAACTCCTGCCACTGTATAGGAAGGGTAAAGAACGAATATTTCTTTTCAATTACTGGCCTGGCCTCTTGCTCCGGTACTTTTACATGTTCCGGGGGAAGACTTTCCTCCAGGAGATTTTCCAGGCCCCACAAGACCATAGCCTTATCCAGAGTATAATCTCCCACACAGGCAGGACAGCCGTCCTCGCAGGAACAGCCCTTTACCATATGAATGGCCTTTTCCAGGATTTCAGGTACCAGGTCATAAATTTTTTCCGAGTATCCCAGTCCTCCCTCATACCGGTCATAGATAAAGAGGGCCACCTTTTCTTCCTGGAAAATATCCGGTATTCTGGCATTGTTGGAAATCACTGTATCAATATCTGAACTTTCTGTCATAGTCACCATCATGGCAGCATTCTTTACGGCAAAGGCCAGTCCCTCAAAATGGTTATTCAGCATCAGCTCTCCACTTTTCGCAGGCACCAGCAGATTCCGATAAACTCTTGTGACATTCTCCGGAATATGGATCCAGGTGCTCTCCGTATCATAATCCTTCCGCAAAGGTCTTAACAGGCTTACATAGCCCAGATTCTGATGATTATGGAACTGAAGCTTCTTGTACATGGAGATGACTTCCTCCACGTTAATATCCCCGAAATAGATCCTGCTCCTTCCCAGCTCTTCCTCTCTGAAAGTCTGAAGGATCCTGGTCTCCTGGGTCCCTGAGGGCACCGTGTAATAATTTCCGGCAAAGGGAACCCCATAGGCGGTCCTGGACTCCAGATCCAGTTTCAGCACCTCATATAGCTCCCCTTCATGGATATATACCGCTCCCGGGTAAAGCTCATGGAAAGCCTGGGTTTCATCCATCTGGGTAATCTCCCGGTTTTCCTTTACAAGAAGCAGCTTATATCTGGACTTGTCCATATTCCGCAGACTGTAGTCCCCTGCAGGAAAAGCCTCTCCCGCCCAGGCAAAACGTCCAGCCATACTCTCCACTTCCCCTGCATTTAAAAGCACTGGGATAATCTCTCCCAGATCCGGGAAAAGGCCCGCATCATCTAAAGACAGAGGCATCTCCGCCGCAGCCGCCCGGATGTGAGCCAGTTCAATAAGAAGATTGTCCGGGTCCACAATAGCATTCTCGCTGCTTTTTGAAAACAGCCACTCCGGGTCCAGAGCAATATACTGATCAAAAGGCTGATTTTCCAGGATAAGATAGTTTACGCATTTTTCCCCGTTTCTTCCGGCTCTTCCCGTCTGCTGCCAGAATGAAGCCCGTGTTCCCGGGTACCCTGCCAGTACCGTACAGTCCAGACTGCCAATATCAATCCCCAGTTCCAGGGCATTGGTAGATACCAGGCCGGCCAGTTCTCCTGTGATCATTTTCTCCTCAATGCTCTTCCTCTCCACAGGAGTATATCCCCCTCTGTACCCGGCAATTTTCCTGGAAATCCCGTTTTCCTCCATTTTATCTCTGGCTTCCTTCAGGATAACCTCCACATTTCTCCTAGATTTTCCAAACACAATAAAATGATGATTCCCTGCTGCCAGAGCCGGTACCAGCTCCGCTGCCAGCCAGGAAGCCGGCCTTCTGCCGTAAATCTTATCATTCTTTCCCTTAATTTCCGGTGGAAGGAGCAGCCGGTATTCTTTTTCTGGAGCGGCTGACCCGTCCTTATCCACCAGAACAAATTTTTCCCCGCAGATCCTCTCCGCCAACTCTGCGGGATTGGCAATGGTGGCCGAACTGCACAGGAATTGAGGTTTTGATCCGTAGTAGCCGCAGACACGCTTCATCCGCCGGAAAATATTGGCCAGATGAGCCCCGAAAGCACCCCGGTAGGTGTGGAGTTCATCAATGACCACATATTTCAGATTCGAGAAAATAAAGTCGAACCCATAGCTGCTGTGATTTGGAAGAAAAGCAGAATTCAGCATTTCCGGATTGGTAAGGATAATGTTGGCACTTTTCCGTATCCTGCTCCGTTCCGCCTGCATAGTATCTCCATCGTAAACCCCAGCGTTGATCCGTCCATTTCCGAAATATTCCAGAACAGGCTGCAACGCCCGGTACTGGTCGCTGGCAAGGGCTTTGGTAGGATAGACAAAAACTGCTCTGGTCAGAGGATTCTTTAAAATCTCCTGGAGCACCGGCAAAAGAAAGCTGAGGGTCTTCCCACTGGCCGTGGAAGTGGTGATCACCACATTCTTTCCCTCCCGGGCCTTCTCAAACATTTCTGCCTGATGGCTGTACAGGCTGGGAATTCCTTCCAGTTTCAGGAACTCCCGGATATCCGGATGGAGAGAAGATGGAAACTCCTGAAAAACGGCTTTTCGCTCTGGCACTGTCTTCTGGTAAACGGTAAAGTTTTCTATATTCATATACGTCCTCCTTCTCTCCTGGTAAACTTCCGATGTTTTGCTCACAAATTTACTTATATAAAATTCAGTATATCGAAAATCCCTTCCTCTGTCCATACAGGAAAAAGCTGCTGCTCAGATCAAAAAAGTTCCATTTTCAGTTGACATCTATATATCCCAGTGCTATATTAAAATCATAATATCGCAGTGCGATACATCGCACTAAAAACTATTTATCTAATCTCCGAGGTGACCCTATATGAATACACATATCAAAAAAGTCTATGTACCTATGACCGAGACCGGGTTTTATATCTTGCTATGTCTTCTGGAAGAATCTCATGGATACGGCATTGTCCAGAAGGTAGAGTCTCTGACCCACGGAGAAATACGTTTAAGTCCCGGAACCCTTTACGGCAGTCTCTCCAAAATGGAAAAAGACGGCCTGATCCAATTCATACGGGAGGAAGAGAAACGGAAGATCTACAAGATTACAGATTTAGGAAGGCAGGTCCTGGACCTGGAAATGAAACGGATAGAACGGCTATATCAGAATATGATGGAGGTGCGTGAAAATGAAAGATCGTAAAATAAAATTCCGGTATTTTACTATTATGGAATGGGAAAAAGAGCAGGACTTCCTCCGCCAGGAGGGATTAAAAGGCTGGCGTTTTACAAAAGCCACATTACTGGGAATCTATCACTTTGAGAAATGCGAGCCGGAAGACGTGGTTTATCAGTTGGACTATAATCCTGACGGAATTGCTCACAAAGAACAATATGTCCAGATGTTCCAGGACTGCGGCTGGGAATATATCCAGGATTATTTCGGCTACAGTTATTTCCGGAAGCCGGCTTCTGAAATGGCCGGGGATGAAGAAATCTTCTGTGATGACGAATCCAGACTGGAGATGGTAAAGCGGATTTTTCTCAGCCGTATGGTTCCCCTTATAGCCATTTTCTTTTTGCTGGTTATTCCCAACCTGTATACCCAAAGTACGAATCATTCCTTAGCAGGGTATGCGCTGAACTGGGCATTCTGGATACTTTTTATTCTGTATCTCTTTCTTTTTCTGGTACTTGGCCGTCAGTTTTGGAAATACTGGAAAAAACTGAGCAGATAAGATTTCCCTCCTGTTCAGTTTCTGCTTTTTATCTTTACCAGCAGCAAAAGGCTGCATTTCATTAAAGTTTTCATTAAGGAGGACTACCGATGGATCGTTTTAAGAAAGTATACCGGCAGGGCACTATTGAAGTGGTTGAAATCTGGGTCGACACCGAAACAGGTGTCAACTATCTGTTTCACCGGAATGGAAATGCATCAGGTTTAACACCATTGCTTGACAAAAATGGCAAACCTGTTGTATCATCTGAGCTTTCTCATAAGTAGGTGCAAGGCCTAGAGCTCACCTCGATATCGTAGAAAAACCGGACAGAAAAGGCAGCCGTCTGGCCCTTTCTGTCCGGTTTTAATTTCTCTTTATTTTTTCTTTCTGCCGCAGCAGTACTTATATTTCTTCCCGCTTCCGCAGGGGCAGGGATCATTGGGATAGATCTTTTTTGTTCCGGGAAAAGCGACTACCTTACAATCCTTATCCGTCTCTTTCTTAGAATCTGCCAGCACACGGCTGGCATCCTGTTTTTCCGTTCTCATTGCTTCCACCTCATAATCCGTAAATCCCCGGTTCTCCCAGGTGCGGACATATGGCTGCAGATTTTTAATGATCTTTGTCAGCTTTATCTTCCGGCCTTTCCTGGTTTCTTTACAGTATTCCATAGCCAGAGAAGCACATTCTTCCGGCTCTCCATTCTTCTGCAGGGAGTCCAGAACCGCATAGTATAGGATTAGACTGTGGGGCATATCCTGATCCATCTCCTCAGAAAAAAATTCCAGCACAGGCAGGGTATGTTCGTCTGGTTCCTGGCATTCTACTTCTCCGTACCGAAGAAAGTCTTCTTTATCCATGGGCAAATAATAAGGCAACTTCTCCTGGTCTTCTAAAAGCCGTACATATAGATCCACTTCTTCCAATTCTTCTTCCATAAGATATCCGTCTTTTACTGTCATTTCCCCGGGATACCGGGCAGCTATATCTGCCAGTTCTTTTGCTGTGATCTTCTTATGCTCATATCCCCGGTAAATCTTCGCCAGATCTTCAAGGCTTATCACGCCGTAAAGGTATACAGCGCTTTTACAGTATCCGGAAAGCTCCCAGTGTCTCTCCAATTCCCTCTGAAAACTTCCCGTATAAATTTTTCGGAACTTTTCTTCTACATCTTTTGGCACTGTGAGAAACTCTCCGTCCCTAAGGCCGCAGTAAAAAGACAGGAGAGGTGATGCGGAAACCAGTTCTGCCTGGATATAAATCCCTTTTTCCTCTATCGCCTCCTGGAAAAATCCCACTTCCTCCTGGGTTGATTCCGTCAGTACTCTCCTGAACTGTCCGGACTCCAGAAGACTGTTTTTCAGCCACTGGGCCAGCTCTGCCTTTTTGAATCTTGCCGGTTTTGGCAGATTGGCGTCTCGTGCGATTTCCAGAAGATCATCCTTTTTATAATTTTTGAAAACCTCCTCCAGAGACTCTTCCGGCTCTACCTCTCCAAAGTCCTCAAAATTCTCTTCTCCTCCGGCCCCTGCCATAGTTTTCAGGTATTTCCGGAGTTCCTCGTACATTTCCTTTTCACTATAAGGAAGACCATAATCTTCCGAATACGTACTTCCCTCAAACTTCGAGAATTTCATATGGGCCTTTAAATATTCATTGACCTTTTCCATTTCAAAAGGCTCCGCCTGGTCTATCACATCATAAAAACCCCAGATCCCGCCGCAGTCCTCGATCATATTGGGGCCTTTAAATTTCACCACCTGGGGATAACGCTTATCATAATCCAGGATTTTTTCCACCAGTATGGTATGCTCCCAGTTATCTCCAAAATCATATGTATAAATAATCTTAGCCTTCTCATAAAACCACTGGTCAATCCCTTCCTGTACGGCCTCTTCATCTCCGGCTTCCGAAGGACCATTAAAATAAATTCTTTCCTTGGGGATCACAAAACTAAAAAGGTGGTCATGGGTCCAGCCGAATATGTATTCAATCACATTGTCCAGATCTTCAAAACTTATTTTCTCCGGCACGATCACTCTTCTCCAGATGGGAGGGGAACTGCCCTTAATCGTTATCTTTAGTTGATATCCTTTCATAGTCTTCTCCCTTCATATAATTTTAGATTTTTAACTTCCGAATCTGTCCCTAAGCCAAACGAAGAACCATGTAAAGTTCCTAATATCGCTATGGTAATTTTCAATTTAGTATTTTTCATATTTTCCTCTGATCCCCCCATTTATATATAGAAAACGTCCCCTGTACTTTTCAATATCAAATTAAAAGATTTCCGCTCTGTTATTCATTCATTATATTAGCATACCATTCCCCTGCCCTCAATATCTTCCAGCCATGAAGTTACGGCAAACACATGGACATGTTTTCCAAAAATTTTCTTTCTCCTGGAAGCTAACGAAGAGATATGTTACAATGTCTCTGTTACCGCCTCCGATACTGGTGACAGGAAGGAGGTGTTTCCCATGCAAGAGGTATTATCTTTTTTAGTCGCTGTTGCGGCTGGTGTAGCCTGCCACTACATCACCAAATGGTTAGACGGCGATGATTAAACGGTAACTAGCCTGCGGTATTAAGCCCTGCCGTATTTCAAAAAGGGAATAGAAAACCCCAGTGCTGCAACACTGGGGTTTTCGTTTGTTTCCCATACTGGGTATTATCTTTTTGCCTACTGGCATTATAGCATATGTAGCTTCTCTTTTCAATATACGAAATTATTGATTTAGGGCTGTGAATGAGTGCAAACTTCAAACTAGCTATGAAGAACTCTTTCCAATAAAGTCCCTGCAGCATATTTTGGGGGATAAAAAGAGCCGCCGCATTAACTAAGAATATTCTCGACTTTAATGCAACAGCTCTTTCATTTTTGTCCCAGTCCTACTGTCTCGTATCCGGACAAAATTTTATCAATTTTAGTATTCTCTATCTTTATAATGATGAGCCTCTTCCAGCATCATATCTTTTACCTTCATCAGACGGATCTGGGTACTTCTCTCATTCTCGTCCAGTTTCATGGTAATATATTTGATATTCTCCTGGGTCTCCGGAATGATTACATGTTCCAGAGCATTTACCCTTCTTCTGGTCTTCTCGATCTCCGCCGCCATAAGCTGACAGGATTTTTCTACCTCGGCCAGGCGGAGCATATCCGGAAGGATATCTGCCAGAGATTTTACTGCATCATCCAAATCTCCGGAAGTAAAAGCAAATCCGTAAGAATAAATGTCGTTTGCGTCTGCGGTCCTGGTCCTGGTCTTAAACACCGGAATATCCACGCTCATAACATTTTTCTTAGCGGCTTCCAGATATACCTCCTGTTTTGGAGACATAAGAGCCGTGTTCAGGATCTGCTCTGACATTCCAGCTTTGGCAATGACAAAGTTCTTATTGGCAGACAGGATTCCTGCCTCCACTTTCTGCCTGAGAGCCATATTCTCTCTTACCAGATCCAGGAACTGACGCATCAGCTCATCCCGTTTATCCTTTAAAAGTTTGTGTCCCTTGGTAGCCGTTACCAGCTTTTTCTTCAGCCTGGTAAGCTCCATCCTGGTAGGATTCACCTGGGTAGCTGCCAAAGCCGTCACCTCCTTCTTCCATACATTTCCTTTTAAGCATTTCTATAATAGAAGGGCCGCATTTGACACATATCCGGAATATTCATACATTTTATGGGAATTTGTCGAGCACAGCTTTGAGACCTGAGGCTCAAAGCAGCGCAGACTGAGCAATAAAATGTATGAATATTCTCATCTTATGGGAAATGCGGCTCTTCCTTTATTTCCCATAGTACTGATCAAGGAATTTGTCGTCAATACGTTTCAGCTCACTTCTTGGAAGAATGGATAACAGCTTCCAGCCAATATTCAGGGTCTCCTCAATATCTCTGTCTGTATTGTATCCCTGGGATACATACTCCTGTTCAAAGGCATCTGCAAATTTGGCATAGATCAGGTCAATGTCAGAAAGAGCCGCTTCTCCTAAGATCACCATCAGCTCCTTGGCTTCTTTTCCTCTTGCATAGGCTGCAAACAGCTGGTTCATGGTGTTGGAGTGATCTGCTCTGGTCTTTCCTTCACCGATACCTTTATCTTTCAGACGGGACAGGGAAGGAAGTACATCGATAGGCGGTGTAACACCCTTTCTGTAAAGCTCACGGCTTAAGATGATCTGTCCCTCTGTGATATAGCCTGTCAGGTCAGGAATCGGATGGGTCTTGTCATCTTCAGGCATGGTCAGGATAGGGATCATGGTAATACTTCCCTTTTTACCCTTCTGCCTTCCGGCTCTCTCATACATAGTAGCCAGGTCTGTATACATATATCCCGGATATCCACGGCGTCCCGGCACTTCTTTACGGGCTGCGGAAACCTCACGGAGAGCGTCTGCATAGTTGGTGATATCTGTCAGGATAACCAGTACATGCATATCCTTTTCAAAGGCTAGATACTCCGCAGCAGTCAGAGCCATCTTCGGAGTGGCAATACGCTCAACTGCCGGGTCGTTGGCCAGATTGATGAAAAGCACGGTTCTGTCAATAGCTCCGGTTTCCTTGAAACTTTCTGTAAAGAAGTTAGCTTCCTCGAAAGTAATGCCCAGAGCTGCAAATACTACAGCGAAGTTTTCTCCTGAACCTCTTACCTTGGCCTGTCTGGCAATCTGGGCTGCCAGCTGGGCATGGGGCAGACCGGAAGCAGAGAAAATCGGCAGCTTCTGTCCCCTTACCAGAGTGTTCAGACCGTCAATGGCAGAAACTCCTGTCTGGATAAATTCCTCCGGATAGCTTCTGGCTGCTGGGTTCATGGGGAGACCGTTTACGTCTCTTCTCTCATCAGGAAGAATTTCCGGACCATCGTCAATGGGACGGCCCAGGCCGTCGAATACACGGCCCAGCATATCTTCCGATACACCCAGCTCCATGCTCCTTCCCAGGAACCGTACCTTGCTGTTGGAAAGGTTGATACCTGTAGAGCTTTCAAAGAGCTGTACCAGAGCATTGCTTCCATCGATCTCCAGCACCTTGCATCGTCTGGTCTCTCCGCTTGCCAGCTCGATCTCTCCCAGCTCATCATAGTGCACATTTTCCACTCCACGTACCAGCATCAGAGGGCCGGCAACTTCCTGTATAGTTCTGTATTCTTTTGGCATTTAGAAGCCCTCCTTTCCCAATACGTTAGACGTTTCCTTGGCAAGCTGGTCCATGATATTCTTATATTCTTCATCCAGCTTATCCTCTAAAGTATATTTAAAACGTCCGATTTTTTCTCGTACTTCCAGTTTCACCAGATCCTGGATAGAGGCACCCTGCTTAAGTGCTTCCACACCATGGTCATAGTAAGCCAGTACCAGCTTCATCAGCAGATACTGTTTTTTCAGAGAACTGTAGGTATCTACCTCATGGAAAGAGTTCTGGTGAAGGAAGTCCTCACGGATGGATCTGGCTGCTTCCATCTTCAGCCGATCCCCGGCAGAAAGGGCGTCCATACCAACCATCTTTACGATTTCTTCCAGCTCTGCCTCTTCCTGGAGAAGGCTCATCATCTTCTGACGGTCCTCCATCCAATCGGAAGCTACATTCTCGTTAAACCATTTCTCCATATTGTCCAGATACAGAGAGTAGCTGGTCAGCCAGTTGATAGCCGGAAAATGTCTCTTATAAGCCAGGGAAGAATCAAGTCCCCAGAATACCTTTACAATACGGAGAGTAGCCTGAGATACGGGCTCAGAAATATCTCCTCCAGGAGGAGACACGGCACCGATTACAGACAGGGCCCCTTCTCTCTTATCTTTACCCAGAGAAATCACATGGCCTGCTCTCTCGTAGAACTGTGCCAGACGGGAACCCAGATATGCAGGGTAGCCTTCCTCACCAGGCATCTCTTCCAGACGGCCGGACATCTCACGAAGGGCCTCTGCCCAACGGGATGTAGAGTCAGCCATAAGAGCCACGGAATATCCCATATCACGGAAGTATTCTGCAATGGTAATACCTGTATAGATAGAAGCCTCACGGGCTGCCACAGGCATATCTGAAGTATTGGCGATGAGCACCGTCCTCTGCATCAGGGACTGTCCGGTCTTAGGGTCTTTCAGTTCCGGGAACTCGTTAAGAACATCAGTCATCTCATTTCCACGTTCTCCGCAGCCGATATAAACCACGATATCCGCTTCTGCCCATTTTGCCAGCTGGTGCTGGATAACGGTCTTACCGCTTCCGAAAGGTCCCGGAACGGCGGCCACACCTCCCTTTGCAATGGGGAAGAAAGTATCAATTACACGCTGTCCTGTGATCAGTGGTTTCTCCGGAGGCAGCTTTTTAAGGTAAGGGCGGCCCTGACGCACCGGCCACTTCTGCATCAAAGTCAGTTCTCTGTCCCCCTGGTCCGTAGCGATCACTGCCACTACCTCTTCCACAGTAAACTCTCCTGCTTTGATCTCCGTTACTGTTCCCTTAACTCCATAGGGCACCATGATCTTGTGATTCACGATCTGGGTTTCCTGAACGGTTCCGATCACATCCCCGTTTTCTACCTCATCTCCCACCTGTACTGTGGGAACAAAATTCCATTTTAAGTCTCTCTTTAAGGAAGGAACCTCAACTCCTCTTTTTAAGTTGGTTCCTGAAATCTTCATAATATCATCCAGGGGACGCTGGATTCCATCATAGATACTGGTGATCAGACCCGGCCCCAATTCCACAGACAGAGGCGCTTCTGTAGACTCTACCGGTTCTCCCGGTCCCAGACCTGAAGTCTCCTCGTATACCTGGATAGAGGCTTCATCCCCATGCATCTCGATGATCTCGCCGATCAGGCGCTGGCTGCTTACCCGGACCACGTCAAACATATTTGCGTCCCGCATACCCTCTGCGATGACCAGCGGCCCGGCCACTTTCTTAATCGTACCTTTGCTCATTGGAACGAATCACCTGCTTTCTAATTATTACTGAATAAAATATCAGAGCCTACCGCTCTCTCCACAGAGTCTTTTACTCCCTGAACTCCCATTCCCGTGTTTCCGGAAACTCCGGGGATCTGGATAATGGCCGGCAGTACCTGTTCCTGATATTTTTCAATGATCTGCTTACACTCTGCTGCCAGGGCTTCGGTGATATAGATGATCCCATATCCCTTCCCTGCCAGAGAATCTAATTTTTCCTCCGCTTCTTTACGGTTGGCTGCGGGATAAATGTCAAGGCCCAGTGCGGCGAAACCGTAAATACTGTCGTAATCCCCGATCACTGCAATCTTATACATACATATCCCTTACCCTTTCCCGGATAGAATCATCAGAAAAACCATTCTGCTTTCCTGACAAGATGATTCGTACCGTTTTGATCTCATTTAACCTGGCCAGCACATAAGCCACCAGAGGCCCTACAGAAAACACCTCGTACTTCTGAGGCTGCATGTCCTGCATCAGACGGTTATCACACCACCGTTCAAAGGCTGAGGGTGACTCTGCGATAGCCTGACCTCCCTGGGCATAGGCTGTACCTGCCAAATACTCTGTTACCGCTTCCATGCCCCCTGCGGCAGCCCTGGCAAGCTGGTCCACATTTAATGATTCGCATTCTGCCATTGCACGCTTCATAAACTCTACGGTCTTCCCGGTTTTCTGAGAGCGGACCGCAATACGGATATCCGCCACTGCCACGATAGACTCTGCATAATCCTTGATGATCTTATCCTTTGCCTTCCGGCCGGCCTGATAAATAGCATTCAGGGCTGCCCGGTCTATGATCACATCGCAGAGCTGACCGTCTCTGGTATGGAGAAGGGCCTCGTAAGCTTCCCTGGCCGCTTCTGCCATATTTTCCGGAAGCCGTGAAAATTCTTTATTCTGAATGATCTCCAGCATTTCCTGGGGGGAAATACTGGTATCCTCATAGTAAATATTCACAGGCCTGCTTCCTTCCGGTGTGCAGGCTTCTTTTATGGCAGCTTTCAGATTGTGGAAAAGATTGGGATAAGAAAGCACATCAAACACCGACATGTCTACCCCCATTTCCCGGATTGTCTCCCAGGTCTTCTCTTCCTCTCTGGTCAGCATTGCCTCTGGATCGCCGGATGTTTCCTGGTCACCCCAGCCTTTTTCCTCCAGTACCTGGATGCATTCTTCCTCGGTGGCACAGCCGATAAGCTGGTCGATCACCGCCTGATTAAACAGCTTCGTCTCCAAAGCCCGTATCCGGGCAACCGCATAAGTATAGTTGGCATTACTCAAATTGATTCCTCCTTCTGCGGTTCCCGCTCATGAAAATAATATTTTATGAACCTCATCTGAAAGTTCATCTTTTCTGGAATTAAACATTGCCCGAAAGCTGCAGTTTTCTTCAATCCCCCCATATATCAGAACAAATCCGCCGCTCATTTTCCGGGGTTCTTTAGAAAGGACCAATGTTCCTCCGTTCTTTTCAGCAATCTCCTGAATTTCTTTTTCAAAGCCTTCCGGCATACGATCCAGATCCTTTTTTGAAAAGCAGATTTCTCCCGCCTGGCCGGCTGCATATTTTCCAAGCATTTTTCGTATGATCCCAAAATAGGTATCTTTATCAGCCTCTACCAGAGTGTGATAGGCTTTTTCAAGAATCTGGGCAATGATCTCCTGCTTAGCTTCCAGAAGTACCTGTCTTTTCTGAAGAGCACAGGAAGACAGGGCCCGCTCCTCAATATTTTTCACCTCTGTTCTGGATTTCTCCAGGATCCGGCTGCTTTTCTCCTGAGCTGCTTTACCGGCTTCTTCTTTCATCTCCTGGGCTTCGCTTCTAGCCTGCTCCAGGATCTCGTCTGCACTCCTTCGGGCTTCATCAAGAATCTGGCTCTGCATTTTTTCCAATCCAGTCATTTTCTCAATCTCCCTTTCCTGAACTTTTCTTTTTAAAACTGTAACGGTTCAGCCATACAACTCGGATCCGCAGCCAGCGCTGCTTTTCCGCTGCCGGCTCTGCTAAATCTTCGCTTATGGCCAAGACGACTTAAAACTGAATGTTTGTTACAGCCAAAATAGAGATCAGAAGGGACAAGATGGCGTATGTCTCAACCATAGCCGGGAACAGCATAGCCTTACCGAACTGCTCCGGTTTCTTGGCTACGATCCCGATAGCTGCCGCCGCAGTCTGCCCCTGAGACTTTCCGGAAATCAGGCCTACAATCCCTACTGGAAGGCAGGCTGCCAGCACCAGCAGTCCCTGCTGTGGAGTCAGGTCCAGAATACCGCCTCCAAGAAGACCGATTTTAGACAATGTAATAAATCCTACCAGAAGTCCATAAATACCCTGGGTACCGGGCAGAAGCTGGATAACCAGCACCTTGGCAAATTTAGAGGGATCCTCGGATACTACTCCTGAAGCCGCCTGGCCGGCAATACCTACACCGATAGCAGATCCCGCTCCTGCTAAAAATACCGCTAATGCAGCTCCTAACAATGCATAAACAATTCCTAACTGACTCATAAGTATGTTTCCTCCTTAACATCAACATATTTTGTATTTGCAAAAAACGGCTCAAAGGGTTTTCCGCCGCCCTCATAAAACTTGCCGAAAAATTCCACGTACTGAAGGCGGTTTGTATGCACATATGCCCCCAGAAGATTTATCGCCAGATTCATGGTATGTCCCACAATAAAGACCAGTATGAATACAATCGCCCCAGGAATTGAGTCCCCCAGCATACTTCCCATCTGGTTTACCACAGAAGCGATAACACCTGTGGCCAGTCCCAGAGCCAGAAGACGGGAATAGGAAAGCACATCGCTGAGCCACCCTGTTACGTTATACACATCATACAGCCCCAAAGCCAGCCGCAGTACTACATTCTTACTGGACCGTCCCGACATCAGAACCAGTCCTACCAACCCGATCACTGCCAGCACCTTTCCTGCTGCGCTCATAGCCGGCGGAAAAGCACTTGGATCCATCTGTGAGATCGATGCAAACAGACTGCTTGGTATGAGCATAAGAAGCAGGCCGATCAAAAATATATACCACAGTACTACATCACAGAAAAAGTCCAGATATTTCTTATCCCGTACAAGAAGATATCCTTTGATTCCTAGTCCGGTAAAAAGATGGATCAGACCAAAAGCCATGGAGTACAGCAGAAGCTTCATGGGATCATTTAAAGGAACAAACCATAAAGCCTTTATCAGTCCTCCGTCCGGAACGTTCACATGGAAAAAGGTTCGTGCCACTACATCAATAGCATCTCCGAAATATCCTCCAAAAAGGATTCCCCAGATCAGTGTAGACAATCCGCCATACATAAACAGCTTTAAGGATTTCCGCATAGAACTGTCCATTCTGGGAAACTTCTTCACCAGGATGAAACAGACAAGGAATACCAGGATTCCATAAGCCGCATCCGAAAGCATCATTCCAAAGAAAAACACATAGAAAAAGGACATAATGGCTGTTGGATCGATTTCTCCTTTAGCCGGCAGTCCGAAGGAAGCCACGATTCCCTCTACAGATTCTGTAAACTTGTTATTCTTCAGCAGGACCGGAGCCTCTTCATCTTCCGATACATCTTCCACTTCCATACTCATCACGAACTTATCTAGAGCTTTTTCAAGAGCGCCTACCGCCTTCTTCGGCACATATCCATTGATCAGAAAAGCTGATCTGGACTGGGGCAGCGTACCCAGGACTTCATACTTCTGCGCCCTTGCTCTGAAGTAATCTGAAACCAGTCTCAGATTTGTCCTTTCATAGGCATATCTGCTGATTTCCTCCTGGCATTTTTTTATCTCCTCCTTCAGATTCTGTATCTGATTCAGAAGGCTTTCTTTTGCCCTGGCCGGAACCTGTGCTGTTAATTGGGAAGGTTTGGAAAATCCGCCTTTCCGCATAGCTTCTTCTACTTTTTCCTCGTCTTCCCTGAGACAGAGTACAGCCACATAAGTACCGTCTTTTCCTGATGACAGAATAGTCACATCTGCCCCGGCAGCTTCCTGGGCATCCTCCAGGATCATTCCGTAAATTTCCTCCAGAGTCAGTTCCTGAGAAAAGCTTCCCGGCAAAAAGGCCGTCTTTTTTGTTCCACGAAAAGCCATAGGCACATCCAGATTCATCCATGGCTCCAGACTTTCTATCTGGTTTTCCAGCTTCTGGATATTTGCTTTATACTCTCCAATCTTCTTTTGCCGGCTGATCACAGATGAGGCCACACTTATGATCTTATCCTTTCGCTCAACTGCCTGTTCAAAACTTGCCTTGTCAACCAGCTTTTTCCCTTCCAAGCTGGCAAACATAGAAGATTTCTCCGGCACATACTCTGCCAGGATCCCCAAGGCCATATCCGCTGAAGCTGCGTTTTTTTCAAACATGCTTCTGGCTGTCTGGGTATTCATCTTTTCCAGTCCCTGGGTATCCTCCTGTATCTGAGATACTTCCATGATCCCCATAGACTGGAGCTTTTCCAGAATCGCTTTTCTGTCTCTTTTCAGTGCGCAGATACTTACCTTTTGCATCTGCAAAACTGCCATACTTGCATCCCTCCTTTATCGATGGTCTTTCCTCTTACAGCAGTTTCTGGATAACACCTTCTACTGCTGTTTTCTCCAGCTCCCCGGCCTTTGCTTTCAACTGGCCGGCTTCTTCATCCGCCGCCTTCTTTGCCGCCTCCAGTTTTTGGTCTGCAGCTTTCCGGGCTTCTTGGAGAGCTTCTTCTGCCCTTTCCTGGGCTTTCGCAATCGTCTCGTTTTCGATCTTCGCAGCTTCTTTTTTGGCATTTTCTCTTATTTCAGCAGCTTCTTTTTTGGCGTTTTCTACCAACTCTTCTGCCTTCTGCTCAGTATCTTTGATTGCCTGGATCGTGTCTTTTACCAAAATATCACCACCTTCATATAATTTGATATTACTATGAATTGTATATTTTGTCAATTTATTAACAATTTTTTTTATATTTTTCGCTATTATTATACCATTTTTTCGGCTTTTTACACACAAAAAGAAGAGACTGCCGATTATCCGTCAGTCTCTTCTAGTCATTCTGCATATTTTAGTTATCAGCCGTAAAAATAGCTGCTGTATTCTTCATTCTCTATATTGCTGCTGTCGATCCATTGAAAACTGGTATTGATAAAAGTATCAACTGTCAGCCCCAGATCCGCCCGAACTCCGGCGATTACCGCCGCATAACCCATACCATATGGATTTTGGGCAATAAATCCAATCTGAGTACCGTTTTCTACCGCATTGCGCTGTACTTCCCCGGAATCAAATCCCACTATTACGAGTTCTTTACCTGAAGCGTCAGTCGCACTCAGCACAGCTTCTGAAGCTGCCTCATTAGTACAAAAATATCCCTCTATATCCGGATACAGGGTGAATACCGCATCTGCCATTTTTTCCATAGTAAAATCCTCATTTTCATGAGAGATATTCACGATTTCTATATTGGGATGATTCTTTGTGATCTCATCGGTAAATCCTTTTTCTCTGTCCTGGCTTGTCTGGGCACTCTCTGTATGGGTCATTACAGCAATCTGCCCGTCATCTCCCACAGCTTCCGCCAGTTTTCTCGCTGCCTCCGCTCCTGCCTCATAGTTATCTGTAGCACACAAAGCTGAGACAGGTCCGTTTTCCACTCCAGAATCTATCATGATCACAGGAATATCATTTTCTGCCGCCATCTCCAGCTGTGCCTCGCAAGACTGTCTGTCAATGGCTGCAATACAGAGGATTGAAGGATTTTCTGAAAGAACGGTATCGATCAGATCTATCTGCTTCTCTACATCTGTATCATCTGCAGGTCCGTCAAAAGATACTGTAATCTGATCTTCTCCCGTATAGCCCATTTTTTCATTAAGCGCCTGAACTCCGTCTTCTATACCGGACCGTACTGTGGTCCAGAAGTCATCTCTGGTACTTTTCAATACCACAGCAATCCTGCTTCCCGGTTCCGGATTCAAATCCTCAAGTGAAGTATAATCCACGGTTCCTGCCTGGTCTTTCAGTACGGACATAGCCAAATCTTCTGACATGTTCCGGCCCTGTTCCCCTCCCTGAGAAGCATCCGTTTCCCCTTGGCCACTCTCCTGCTGATCCTGGTTATCCTCTTCCTGAACCTCCTGGCTGGCCTCATTTTCTGTCTCCTGGTCTTCTGACTGGGACTCCTGATCTGTTTTATTCTCTTCTGCCGCAGTATTTTCTCCGGAACTGCCGGTTCCCTCTTCCCTTCCTGCGCAGCCGCTGATCATTCCTGTGGTCAGCATGATACACAGAAAGACTGCTATCGCCTTCTTCATGCTATTACCCTGCCTTTACATGTTTATCTTTAGGTTCAACTACGTCTTCATTATACACGAAACTTTTTATTAGTCCAGAATATTTCATATTGTTTATAAATTTTTATTAAAATCTTAGAAAAGTTTTTGTTATTTATTATGCTAAAAGCAAATCCCATTCTTTGAAGATTCCGTATAAAAGTAAAGCAGACAGAGGCCCCAGTATAAACCCGAATCCGCCATAAATAACTACTCCCAAGTATACCGAAAGTAAGGTCAGAAGAGGGGAAAGTCCCACATGATTTCCCACCAGCCTGGGCTCCAGAATCTGTCGTACTCCTGCCGTAACTACATACAGAAGGAAAAGTCCTGCTCCCATAAAAGTCTCTCCCTGAAAGAGGAGCAGTATCCCAGCCGGTATAAGGAAAGTCCCTGTTCCCAGCACCGGCAATGCATCCAATACCCCCACTGCCAGCCCCAGCCCCAGAAAATATGGAATTTTCAACATCCATAAGCCTGCCACACAAAGTATACAGATCAGGCCTGTGATTTTCACCTGGGCTTTCAGATATCCCTTCATCCCCACCAGCAATTCTCTCCCCAGATTTTTCGCTTTTTGGTAAAAACTGAACTTTTTTAAAATTTTCCGTATTTTTTCTCTTTCCTGAAGGAATAAGATTGCAGAAACGATCCCTATAATAAATATTCCCAGAATTACCACGCATCCCCTTACTGAATCCATTGCCCGTTCCATATTGATACCGTCCTCCAGCAAATACTTCTGAAATTCTCCTGCCTGTCTGAAAATATATTCCCTGCTTTCTGCCGCCGGTATTCCGATAATCCGTTCTACCCCTTGGCAGCACTGCCCTACCAGCTCTGCCGCCTCCGCTTTTAATCGAGGATAATATTTTATGCATTCGCCGATTTTTCCCGTTAGATACTCAGCACTTAAAAGAAGCAGCCCAACTCCCATAACCGTGATAGTCAAAATAAAAAATGCCCCAAATCCGCTTTCTTTAATGTGCAGCCTTCTGCTCCACTTTCGACCTGCCATATATCGGGCCAGAGGATGAACTGCTTCCGCCAGGATCCATCCCAGCAGAAAAGGGAGCATCACAGGAAAGACATATTTCATGCCTAATATAACTCCTGCAATAACTCCCATCTGCAAAACAAATCTTTTTATTTTCATCTAACCCTCACCCCACTTCTCTTTTTTCTTAGTATAGGGAAAGGTAAAATACTTATACTATAGGAAAATTACCATCCGGTTTTACCTGAAATTCCATCTTTTTCCCTGTCACAGGATGATAAAAAGATAATCGGCTGGCGCAAAGCCCTATCTCCTGCCACTGTCCTTTTCCAGATTCCTTTTCATTATATTTCGTATCTCCCAGAATAGGCCATCCGGCATGAGCAAGCTGAGCCCGGATCTGATGATGCCTGCCAGTCTTTAAATGGATCTCCAGCAGACTGCATCCAGCTTCCGTCTTTAATACTTTATATTCTAATACAGCTTTTCTGCTGTTTTTTGTCTTATTTTCAACAATTCTTGACAAATTGCTTCCCGTAACCTTTTCCATCTGATTTTCCAGTATTCCTTCATCTCTTTCCGGAACTCCCTGGACACAAGCCAAATAAATTTTCTCCATTTCATTTTTTTGTATTTCTTCGCTGAGCCTGGCCCCACTTTTCTGATTCTTTCCAAATACCAGGATTCCCTGGACCGGCTGATCCAGTCGATGGATAACTGCCAGATAGGGCTTTTCTCCCTTTGCTGCCAGATAATTTTTCAGCATATTCTCCATATCCATCATTCCGATTCTTCTTGTCTGAACCGGAAGGCCCCCTGGCTTCCTGCATACAAGAATATCTTTATCCTCATATAATATTATGTCTTCTGCCTTTAATCTATCTATTCCCATAGTTCCTCTTATACGAATATTTTTTTCACAAAGGAACAACCGTCATATCATCAATTCTTTTCCGATACAACGGTTGTCCTAATGCTCTTCTTTATTCAATTTTCAAACCTCGTTTTCTTGTTTTCTTTCTTGATATTTAATCTTAAAGATATTTTTTTTATTCAGTATCAATATACTTTAAATTGATGCTTTATTAAATTTTCTCTAAGATAACTATCATTTTCTAATGGTTTTTAGTTTCCATTTTTCTTTACTGTACTTATTGTAATCCCCTTTTATAAATTCTATCTAGAATCTATCGAAAGTTTTATATCAATCTCTATATAGGATAATAAAAAGTTTCCAACAAATTGTTCGGCTGTTTGTTTTTCAAGTATTTCTTTATATATTTCTTATCAGTATATCGAATCTTCTTCCTTAAGATTCTCGAATACAACAGGCTTATTTCTACGAATACAACTCATCATATTTTATTATCTTCTCAACTTCTATATACTTTCAAATGATATATAAATACTTTACTTTTTTAGAATATATTTCTTTACATATATTCTAAAATCTTTTTATTACTTTTGTGGTAAATATTCAATATGAGGACATCTTTGATATATTCACCTGAAACTTTTTATCCTATCTGTCTGCAATTTAAAGGATTTTTCTCTTCAATCTTTATTTCAGGTCTTTCTTTAGGGGAGTAATGTCTTACCACTCTCATATTGATAATTTGATTCATCCGTTCCCATTGGACTAAACCTCCTTATCTTTATTTCCAAAAACCTTTACCAAAACACCTTAACTTTGTTTCCTCGGAAGATTAACTTTTAATTATTATTTACAGGTCTTATTTTGTATTCTCCATACACCTAAAGTTCTGTAAATAGCAATTACTTTTTAATCTTGATTCCTTGTGGCCATCTTCAAAATTGATTTCTCGTTTCGAATTCTGAAATGGTTATGAAGTTTTTTGATTTGGTGTTTTGTTTTTGTTGATATTATAATACAACATAGCTCTTAATTTGTCAACCTATTTTTTGAAAAAACTTTTATTTTTTTATTTCATTTGTTTCCATTTAATTTATGCTGTAAATTAAATGGAAATATATAAATTATATATACAATTATAGCATTTTAATACAATACCATCTGCTCTGCAACACCATATATTACAGCCGAAAATCATTGCATTCTTGGAAAGACAATAAGAACAGAAAGGCCGCCGCATAAGGCCGGCAAAAAGATAGTCCTTTCCTGCGGCCTTATGCGGCGGCTTCGTCAGCACTGACTGTCCGGCAGCTTCTGCCTCACTCAGCACAGAACTTATTTCCCTGATCTGTAGTAATTGATCAGACAGCCTTCCAAAATGATCTCTCTCTCATCTTCTGTCATATCACCCAGACCTAAAGTAAACTCTTTCAGAGTATCTCCTACTGTATAGGCTTTGATTTCTTTTCTTCCTTCTTCCACAGCTTTGCGGATATCGGGAATAAACAAATAATCTCCTTTCTTAAAGGGAAGCTCTCCTTCCTGGATCAGGAATGGAAGCATACCCCAGTTGATCAGATTAGAACGGTAACGTTTTGTGGCGTATTCATTGGCGATGTTTGCCCAGCCTCCCAATACCTTCTGGCAAGAAGCAGCCTGTTCTCTGGCGGAACCGTCTCCCGGCTTCACTGCGAAGATGGTGCTTCCTACTCCGGTATTCTCTCTATTCATATCCGGATAAGATTCTTTAATCTTATCCCACACAGGTTTCAGCTCGGTCAGGGCACATGCCGGGCACTCTCCTGCCTCTCTGGCTTTTTCGGCCTCCTGCACCTCTTTGGCAAGTCCCACATAAGCCGGATCCTTTCTGGAAAGGGCAAATTCGGCCAGCTTCAGCGGATTAGAGCGATAAGAAGATGTCTCACCTGACGGAATGAGCTCGTCTGTGGTGGTTACCGGATCATGGATCTCAGATACAACCTTCAGCACCAGATTGTCTGTAAGTCCCGGCATTTCCGGCCAGTCTTTGATATTAGGACCAAACTGGATCTCCACTGTAGGATCTGCTTTGCCTTTACTGTCAAACACACGGTTTTCATAGATCGTTTTATCAAAGTAGTATTGAGGATGTCTATATTCTCCTGCAAATTCTGTAGCCGGTGTAAGCTGTCCTTTGTTTGCTGCTGTAGCGGCAATGGAACGGGCATCCATAAGTGCCACAGAAGAAATCTGTCCATTCTGGATCTTGGAACCTTCTCTGTTCGGGAAGTTTCTGGTTGAATGGCGGATACTCAGAGCGTTATTGGCAGGTGTGTCTCCTGCGCCGAAGCATGGGCCGCAGAATGCAGTCTTTACTACAGCGCCGGTCTCGATCAGATCGGCCAGTACGCCGTTTTTGGCCAGTTCCATATAGATCGGAGTGCTGGCAGGATAAATACTCAGTGTAAATGCATCGTATCCTATGCTGGATCCCCGAAGGATATCTGCTGCGTCACAGATATTCTCAAATCCGCCTCCGGCACAGCCGGCAATGATACCCTGCTCTACGTAAAGCTTTCCGTCTCTGACTTTATCCTTCAAAGTATACGGAATCTTTCCATCCAGGCTGATCTGAGCCTTCTTCTCCACATCATCCAGGATATCCATAAGGTTTGCATTCAGTTCTTCGATGGTATAGGTATTGCTTGGATGGAAAGGCATAGCGATCATCGGGCGGATCTTGTCCAGTTCCACATGTACCAGGCCGTCATAATAAGTCACTTCTCCAGGATTCAGCTCCTTATACTCCTGGCTTCTGCCATGGATGGCATAAAAATCTTTAATAGCGTTGTCTGTCTTCCAGATGGAAGAGAGGCAGGTAGTCTCTGTGGTCATAACGTCCACACCGATCCTAAAATCTGCGCTCAGGTTATCCACGCCCGGTCCCACAAACTCCATTACTTTGTTCTTCACATAGCCATTTGCAAAAACGGCTCCGATGATGGCAAGTGCCACATCCTGAGGGCCTACGCCGGGAACAGGTTTTCCTGTCATGTAAATACCCACTACCTCGGGACATTTAATGTCATAAGTTCTTCCCAGAAGCTGCTTTACAAGCTCCGGTCCCCCTTCTCCCATAGCCATGGTTCCAAGAGCGCCATAACGGGTATGGCTGTCAGATCCCAGGATCATCTTGCCGCCCTCAGCCAGCATTTCTCTGGCAAACTGATGGATAACTGCCTGATGAGGTGGAACGTAAACACCCCCGTAGCGTTTTGCACAGGTCAGTCCAAACATATGGTCATCCTCGTTGATAGTTCCCCCTACTGCACACAAAGAGTTATGACAGTTGGTCAGTACGTAAGGAATAGGGAATTTCTCCAGCCCTGAAGCTCTGGCTGTCTGAATGATTCCTACGAAAGTAATATCATGAGAAGTCAGCTTATCAAATTTAATTTTCAGCTCTTCCATATTTCCGGAAGTATTATGATCCTTTAAGATGGAATAAGCAATAGTATTCTTAGCAGCCTCCTTTTTTTCCGGAGCTTTCTTGCCATATTTATTCTGAATCATTTCTCCGGCCTGAGGGCTGTCGGGAAGCACTTCTTTGCCGTCGATCAGCCATGCACCGCCGTCGTATAATTTTATCATGATCTTTTCCTCCAATTTCACAGTTTTCTACTATTATAAAATCTATTGATTTAAAAAGCAAGCAATTTACCACAATAAATCATTTGTATACAATAGTACAATTTTCCCACAGGGCAGCTCCAGCCAAAGTCAGCCGCTGCCCGTTGCCCGGCAGGCACCTGCCGGCGTATCGCACAAAAATATCCTGCGGCAGTCATTGTCACTGGCTGCTGCAGGATATGCTTATATTTAATCCTGATTTTTCATAAATTCCATATAGCTGGATACCATAAGAGCGATCTTAAAAGTAAGGGCATCGTCAAATACCCGGATATCCAGTCCCGTACTCTTCTGGATCTTTTCCAGGCGGTATACCAGGGTATTTCTGTGGAGGAATAACTGTCTGGAAGTCTCTGAAATGTTCAGGCTGTTGTCGAAAAATTTATTAATCGTATTTAAAGTTTCATCATCCAGTATATCCGGCAGCTTTCCGCCAAACACTTCTTTCATAAACATCTCGCACAGAGGCATGGGAAGCTGATAGATCAGACGTCCGATCCCCAGATTATTATAGCCCACAATGGTCTTATCTACATAAAAGATCTTGCCCACATCCATAGCCATCTTGGCTTCTTTGTAAGATCTGGATACATCCTTAATCTCCTGAATAATATTCCCATAAGATACACGGACCTGAGACATAGCCTCGGCATTGAGCATATCTACAATAGTATTGGCAATCTTATTGATCTCTTCGTAGCCGTCACTCTCCTCCAGACTGCGGACAATAATGATATTTTTCTCGTCAATAGCCGTGATAAAGTCATTCGTCCTGGACACAAAAAGGTTTTTCAGGATTTCCATGGAATCCTGGTCTTTCTCATTTTTAGTCTCGATAAGGAGTACCACTCTCTTTGCTTCTACCGGGATATGGAGTTTCTTGGCCCGGTTGTAAACATCTACCAGCAGCAGATTGTCCAGGATCAGATTCTGGATAAAGTTGGATTTGTCAAATCGTTCTTTATAAGCCACGATCAGATTCTGGATCTCCGCCACCGCAACTCTTCCGATCATATAGGCATCTTCATTGCTTCCTTTTGCGATAAGGACATACTCCACAGTCTGATTGTCGTAAATCTTAAAGAAGTGGTAGCCTCTCATTACTTGGCTGTCTGCCATAGAATCCGCAAAGGCCCGGACATCGCCGAAATCTTCATTTTCCACTGGAAAAGTGGAAGAATTTACTTTTCCGTCTATATCCATAACACACAGGTCAATTCTGGTAATCGTTCGCAATTCATCTAGTGTTTTCTGTATAATCTGACTTGAAATCATATTTTTCTCCTTTAATTGGCTTCTCACGAATCTTTTACATATAATAATACCGTATTTTTTTTGAATTCGCAACAGCGCTAAAAAGAAAAAATTTTGTTTATATTGAAATGGCCCATAAAGCCGCCCTGCTTTCTCCAGGCGGCCTCATGGGCCGGATATTGCCTTTAATCAGATGTGAAGCCGGAAAGCGGCTGCATTCCAGCGCAGTTCATTCTTAAGGCTGCGGATATTGGTATCCTTGTCAATATATACTGCTTCAATGCCCATTGCTGCAGCCCAGTCGCCCATCTGCTCTGCAGTCAGGTCATAGCTGAACGCTGTGTGATGAGCGCCTCCTGCCAGGATCCAGGCCTCTGCTCCTGTCTGGAGATTTGGCTCCGGTGTCCAGAAAGCGGTTGCAACCGGAAGTTTTGGCATTGGCTTCTCTACCTTCTTACACTCTACATTATTAATGATCAGGCGGAACCGGTCTCCCAGGTCAATGAGGGAAGTGGCAACCGCCTTTCCTGTCTTGGATGTAAATACCAGTCTGGCCGGATCTTCCCTGTCACCCATAGAAAGAGGCTGGCACTTAATACTGATAGGTCCATCTGCGATAGTCGGGCATACCTCCAGCATATGGGCCTCCAGAATACCTTCTTTTCCCGGTACCAGATTGTAGGTATAGTCTTCCATAAAGGAAGTTCCCTTTGCATCTTTCTTCCCCTGGGTCATGATCTTCATCAGACGTACCATAGCGGCGGTCTTCCAGTCTCCTTCCCCGCCAAAACCGTAGCCTTTTTCCATAAGTCTCTGGATAGCCAATCCCGGAAGCTGTTTCAAGCTGCCCAGATCTCCGAAGTGAGTTACAATGGCCTGGTAGTTTTTCTCTTCCAGGAAACGCTCAAAGCCCAGCTCGATCTGCGCCTGAACAGCCACATGTCTTCTGAATTCTTCAGGATCTCTGCCTTCCAGGAGAATATCATATTTGCTGTAATATTCTTCTACTAAGGCATCTGTGTCTGCTTTGGATACTGCTTCCACTGCTTCTGCGATCTCATTTACCGGATATGCGTCTACTTCCCAGCCGAATTTGATCTGAGCTTCTACCTTATCTCCTTCTGTAACGGCTACGTTGCGCATGTTATCGGCAACTCTCATGACACGGATATGGCTGCTTTCGATCACACCGATGGCCGTCCGCATCCAGGAAGCAATCCGCTCCTGCACCTCTTTGTCATCCCAGAATCCTACGATAACCTTTCTCTCGATCCCCATACGGGTAACAATATGACCGTATTCTCTGTCGCCGTGAGCTGCCTGGTTCTCATTCATGAAATCCATATCAATGGTATCATAAGGAATTTCTCTGTTAAACTGGGTGTGTAGATGAAGCAGAGGTTTTCTGTACTCCTGAAGTCCCAGGATCCAGGATTTTGCCGGAGAAAAGGTGTGCATCCAGGTGATGACTCCTGCACATTCCTCATCTGCATTCGCTTCATTGAAAGTCTGACGGATCATGGCATTTGTCAGCAAGGTAGGCTTCCATACCACTTCAAATGGCAGTACTCCCGATTTATTCAGGCTTTCTACGATAATCTTGGAATGTTCTGCTACATGATCCAGGCACTCCTGTCCATATAAGTCTTGTGAGCCTGTACAGAACCAGAATTTGTACGCTTTCATTTTTAACATAATATTACCTCCTGTTTCTTTTCAGAATCATAACGTACTGTGCTATGATTTCAGTATATCGCTCACAGAAAAAAAGAAAAGAAATCTGTTACCGGATTATGGACATTTATTATCTTTTTTGATAGAGTGAAATTTAGAAAATACAGAAAGGCGGGAATCGGTTTATGCTGGCAAATTTTGAACATCGGGAACATAAAGGCAGAGACAGTGTATGGGCAGGAAGTTATGAAAATCTCCACAACCTTCCTCACTGGCATATGGAGTGTGAACTTTTATACATAGAAAAGGGGCAGGTAACGGTTTCTTTAAATAATGCTGTCCACAGCCTGGAAAAAGGGGACGCCTTCTTCATCGACAGCCGGGAAATCCACTATATCAAAGGCAGTTCTTCCAGCATCACCAAGATCATCATGTTTGACGCCAGACTTCTGGACGAGATCGCCCCGGGACACAGGCCTCAGTCCCCTCTTCTCTCTCCCAGCCCCTTCATCTGCGACTATTACAGAGAGATTCAAAAAGAGCTTCAGACCCAGAACTCTTATTTTGATCTGAAAGTCCGCAGTCTTCTGCTCCTGCTCATGCTGGAAATTTTCCGGAAGGAACCTTTGGCAGACAGGGAAAAGGGAAGGGATAATACTTCTATGGAAAATTATAAAAATCTCCTGGGGGTAATCGAAGAGAAATGCAGCTACATCACTTTTGAGGATGCTGCCGGCTTCATGGGACTGTCCAAGCCTTATTTTTCCCGTTTTTTTAAATCTGTCTCCGGCATGACCTTTTCTCAATATCTGAATATTATCCGTCTGGAGAAGGCCATAGATCTTCTGAATCATAATACCGGCCGTCTTTCCATTACAGATATTGCCTCCTGCTGCGGCTTTGATACCATCCGGCATTTTAACCGGGTATTCCGGGACTTCACGGGTTTTTCTCCCAGGGAGCTTCCTGAGAATTATGTCCTGACTTCACACTCTGTCAAAAGTATGGGGAAAAATTTCAATCCCACACTGCCCAATTCCAGGCTTCTGGATAATTAAGACCTAGATTTTTCTAAAAAGAAAGCAGGTATGCACAAATGCATCCTGCTTTCTTTTCTATTGGCAACAACGGATATCATCCGCTGATTTCCATTTCAGATTTTAGTTTGTGATAACCTGCTCTGTCTCTTTGTCAAAGATATGGATTTTTTCCATATCCAGAGCGAATTTAATGGTATCACCGGATCTTGCTGTTGTACGAGGATTAACTCTTGCTGTCATAGAGAATCCTTCTGTATCAAAGTACAGGTAAACTTCAGCACCAAGTAATTCGTAAACAGTAATCTTTCCTTCGATTACGCTGTTCGGGAATGCCTGGATACGAGCTTCATCATCATATACATGCTCTGGACGGATACCCATAACAACTGTTTTTCCATTGTAGCCGCCATCAACAAGAGCTTTCTTCTTGGAAGCCGGTACATGAAGAACAGTTTTGCCGATTACTAACTGAACATCATCGCCTTTAACCTGGACAGTTGCATCTAAGAAGTTCATCTGAGGAGATCCAATGAATCCTGCAACAAACAGATTGCAAGGAGCATTGTATAATGTCTGAGGTGTGTCAACCTGCTGAACAACACCGTCTTTCATAACTACGATTCTTGTACCAAGGGTCATAGCTTCTGTCTGGTCATGAGTTACGTAGATGATTGTAGCGCCCAGTCTCTCATGAAGTTTGGAGATCTCAGTACGCATCTGAACACGAAGTTTTGCATCCAGGTTTGACAGAGGCTCGTCCATAAGGAATACCTTAGGCTCACGAACGATGGCACGTCCCATAGCAACACGCTGTCTCTGACCACCGGAAAGGGCTTTCGGTTTACGGTCTAACAGTTTCTCCAGGTCAAGGATCTTAGCTGCTTCTCTAACCATTTTGTCGATCTGATCTTTTGGAACTTTTCTCAGTTTCAAACCAAATGCCATGTTATCATAAACTGTCATATGAGGATACAGAGCGTAGTTCTGGAATACCATTGCGATATCTCTGTCTTTAGGCTCTACATCATTTACTACTTTGTCACCAATCTTTAATGTACCGCCGGAGATCTCTTCCAGACCTGCGATCATACGAAGGGTTGTGGATTTACCACATCCTGAAGGTCCTACGAAGATGATGAATTCTTTATCTGCGATCTCAAGGTTAAAATCCTTAACTGCTTCAAATCCGTTTGGGTAAGTTTTGTTAATATGCTGCAATGATAAACTTGCCATTTTCAATTCCTCCTAAAATATTATATGTCCTGCTTTTGAACTGTTCTCAGTATACCCCTATCCGCCTTTTTTTTCCATAGTTCAATTCCACAAAGATTGCCTAGACTCTTAGTGAGCCTAAACAAAAACCACCGGTCCCTTGTCAATTTGACAGTTTTTTATAATTTCTGTAAGCAAACTGCACAATCAGCCATAAAAAATAGAAAGAGGCTTTACAGTTTCTTTCCGATTTTTTATAATGTAGCGAAAAAGGAACTCATCAGAAAGGAAATGTCATGTTTCGTATAATGGGAAGTATTTACAAAGATACCCATATTCTTAAGAGTATGGTTATCTGCGATGATACCAAAGAAAACAGAACAAAAAAAGTCTTTCATGCTCTGGATACCCTGTGTCATGAATTTGATCTGAGCTCACCTATCTGGCTGGATGCCAATATAAAGGATTTTCAGAAATTTTCCAAGGTGAGATTTTTCCAGGATAATTTTATAGAGGTGCTGGATTTTGATTATTTTCAGCTGCAGGTTATTGAAGAGGACTGACCATGGAATACCGCCGGGGATATCCATTCTGCTGGAATCATCCCGGCTTTTTCCACGCCTTTTTTAATTTCGCCTCTTTTCGGAGCGTCTTTTTCGTAGCCGCAGCAATATCTGCGATAACTCGGATTTCATAGTCATCGCAGTCACTGAGGATAGTCTGAATGTCCTCCTCGAATACCGCCTTTGACTGTATTACACTGTCCGCCAGCAAACTGTCTACGGATACATGAAGGGCATTTGCAAGTTTTACAATAGTAGGTAAGCTTACTTTTGTAGTGCCGGTCTCGATATTGCTGAGATGACTGGGTGAAAGATTCACCTGCTCGGCCAGACGTTCCTGGGTCATATCCAAGCGTGTACGTGCAGCTTTAATTCTTCTGCCAATCGATTTATAGTCAATACTCATGTCTTCCTCCTTTAAATCCACACAGGGATATTTTATCCATGGAAAAGACAAATTATAATAATCCATATCCGTAAAATACGGATATAGAATAAGTTTTTTTCTTGAAACATCTGTATGTTTGCTATATAATACAGGCGAAATGTATTTTTATGCAGCCGACAGAAGGAGGGACAACAGATGAAAGAAATAACAATCACCGTATCCGATTTTGGAAAAAACTGTCAGCATCCGTTCTCTGAATTGGTTCGTACCGCCTGTCAGTTTCAGAGCCGGATTTTACTGTCCTGCGAAGGCAGGCAGGTGAATGCCAAAAGTATCATGGGAGTTATGGCCTTTGACCTTTCAGAGGGATCCTCTGTAAAGATCATTGCGCAGGGAGCGGACGAGGATAATGCTGTAAAAGCAGTAGAAGCTTTTTTACTGTGCCGTTGATTTTTCGCTCATAAATATCTGTATAAAAATACGGAGCTGCCCCGATAAAGGATAAATCCTGCAAGATTCTCCTTTATGCTGCAGCCCCGTATTTTTCTTTCCTCAAACAGCCGCCCAGGTGAATTTTCCCTTCACCCGGGCTTATATTTTCTGTCGGCATATGCCCGAAAATCACAATCTCTTTAATAATTCTTCTCTTCTGTCCTCATATCCCGGTTTTCCAAGAAGTGCAAACATATTCTTCTTATAGCTTTCTACTCCAGGCTGATTAAAAGGATTCACTCCTGTGAGATATCCGCTGATACCGCAGGCAAACTCGAAGAAATAGAAAAGCTGTCCCAGATAAAACTCGTCCTGTTTCGGGATCTTCACCATAAGGTTCGGTGTATTCCCGTCTGTATGAGCCAGAATCGTTCCGTTCATGGCGCTCTTATTTACGAAATCCATTCCCTTTCCTGCCAAATAGTTTAAACCATCCAGATCGCTGGCTTCTTCTTTGATCACCACATCTTCCTTCGGCTCTTCGATAGCCAGAACCGTCTCAAACATGATCCTGGAGCCATCCTGGATAAACTGTCCCAGAGAGTGAAGGTCTGTAGTAAAGTCTACAGAAGCGGGATAAATACCTTTCTGGTCTTTTCCTTCGCTTTCTCCGTAAAGCTGTTTCCACCATTCAGCCACATAGTGAAGAGTAGGCTCATAATCTGCCAGGATTTCTACGGATTTTCCTTTTTTGTGAAGGATGTTCCGAACTGCCGCATAGAGCATGGCATCATTTTCCTCATATGGAGTATTCAATGCCAGCTCTCTTCCTGAAGCAGCTCCTTCCATAAGCTTGTCTATAGAAACGCCGCTTACAGCGATAGGCAGAAGTCCTACTGCAGTCAGCACAGAGAAGCGGCCGCCAACATCATCCGGTACCACGAATGTCTCATAACCCTCTTCATTTGCCAGAGTCTTTAAAGCTCCCTTCGCTTTATCCGTGGTGGCATAGATTCTCTTTGCTGCCTCTTCTTTTCCATACTTTGCTTCCATCTTTTCTTTAAAGTAACGGAAAGCAATCGCTGGTTCTGTAGTAGTTCCTGATTTGGAGATGACGTTAATGGAGAAGTCTCTGTCACCGACTACCTCTGCCAGGCCTTTCACATATGCACCGCTGATATTATTTCCTACATAATAGATTTCCGGAGTCTTTTTGTCTTCCTTGCTCAGGTTGTTATAGAAAGGATGATTCAGGAAATCTATGGCTGCTCTGGCTCCAAGATAGGAACCGCCGATTCCGATAACAAGAAGCACTTCTGAATCTTCCTGAATTTTCTTCGCAGCCTTCTTGATTCTGTCAAACTCTTCCTTGTCATAATCTACAGGAAGGTCGATCCAGCCCAGAAAATCATTTCCCAGTCCTGTCTTGGATACAAGGACTTCCTTTGCTGTCTCTGCCATCTTTTTCATTGCTGCTACTTCTTCTGTACGGACAACCCCTGCTGCCTTAGAGTAGTCAAATGTCACTTTATTTCCCATTTTCCTCTTCTCCTTTGCGAAAATTTTTTCTTCTTTTAGTTTAGCAAATCCCTATCTGTTTATCAAGTTAGAAATTCTTTAATTACATCTTTCACTATGGCCTCCTCCTCTTTGTTCAGCAGATGACTGTATTTACTGTCTGTGGCCGCAGCCTCCAGGATTTCCTGTTCCATCTGCCGTATAGCCTTGTCCCGGCTGTCTTTGGGCAGCTGGACCTCCTTCTCTTTTTCTTTTTTTTTCTGTACACGGTTCTCACGGGTGCTGGAAGTTCTGGCGTTTTCCAGGGGAATGATCTTTGCCGGCTCTCTCCACCGATTTTCCACATAATCCAGAAGGCTGGTTTCTATCACATCTTCCTGATATCCCATTCCCATCACCAGCCGCAGGGCCAGAAGAAAGACCTCTGTACAGATTCCTGCCACCATGGAAAAAGTAAACACCGTTGTCTGCCTGCCAAGAAAAGACACTGCAGCCAATCCGGTCTGAGGGGGCCAGGCATATATAATCTGCAGTCCCGCAAATAAAAAAGAAAGAACGAAAGTTCCCCAGGATATGCTCTTCATCTGGCGGATGCTCCAGGGTCCTATCTTTCGTCCTCTCATTCTCTTCACCACATAAACTGAGGGGTTGTGTATAGTGGTATTTTCTTTCAGAAGTTTCTGGTGTTCCAGCATAAAAGCTATCAGCCACTTGTCCTTTTCTTCTCCGGGCTGTTTCAGATCTCTCAATACTCTTTTGTTGCTGTTATAAACTGCCAGCATACTTATAAGACAGCAAAGTCCCATAAGGCAGGCACCCCAATAAAAAATCAGGCGCTCCATAATTCCTCCTTAATTTCGGCGGCAGACCGGATGGCACGTTGCAAATCTCAATCTGTCCGCTCTTTTTAGGCCTGCCCCCTTGGCCGGCTGTAGGGGGAAACCTTTGGTTTCATTATATAGCGCCTGATTCCTTTTGAAAACAAAAATCGCTCGACAAATTCCTGCCTAATCCAGCATTCCCATCATATGCTCCACCAGCCGTACACTGTGGAGAATCGCCTGTTTTTCAAAAGTGGGATAGTCCATCTGGGCGCTGTCATCCGCTTTATCAGAAATTGCCCGGATCACCAGGTACGGAATGTGGTTTAAGTAAGCAGCCTGTCCTATGGCAGCCCCTTCCATCTCTGTGCAACTTCCCTGGGAAATGGAGAGGATATACGTTTTTTTCTCCTTATCTGCTACAAACTGATCTCCGCTGACTACCCTTCCTTCCCAGACGCCGATCTCCGGGTTTACCTGGCGGCATGCCTCGCCGGCCAGTTTTCGCAGTCCTTCATCTGCGGGAAAAGCCAGGGTGTCCATTCTGGGGATCTGTCCTGCCGGATAACCGAATTCTCTGGCATCCATATCATGCTGCATAGTGTCTGTGGACAGCACAATGTCTCCGATGTTGATCTCTGATCTGAGAGAACCTGCAATTCCTGTATTGATCACAGCATCCACATAAAAGTCATCCACCAGAATCTGAGCACAGATTCCTGCGTTAACTTTTCCGATGCCCGAACGTACCACAACCGCTTCATGACCTTTTAACAGTCCATGGAAAAATTCCATTCCGGCCTTTTCCTTAACAGTCACCTCTGTCATTTTTTCCTTTAACATGGAAACTTCTTCTTCCATGGCTCCGATGATACCTATCACTTTCACTGTATATCCCTCTCTCTTTCCTGATACTGCTTTTTCAGTTCCTTTTCGCCTCCGGACACTTACAGAACCCGGCAGACTATGAACTGTAACCTATTTTACACGTTTTGCCCTGTTTTTTCCACTGGCGTTTTACTTTTCTTTCCGGTCATGCTATAATGACTCCGTTAAGTGATCATAAGGAGGTATAAGACATGGTTTATAAAACAAAAGGCGTCTGTTCCCGGTCTATCGACATTGAACTGGACGGCGATACAATAAAGTCTGTAAAATTTAACGGAGGCTGCAACGGCAATACAAAAGGCATTGCCAGCCTGGTACAGGGAATGAAGATCGACGATGTCATCGCAAGATTAAAAGGCACGGACTGCGGCGGAAGAGGTACTTCCTGTCCGGATCAGCTTGCCAGAGCTTTAGAGCAGGCCAAAGCCGCTCAGTAAAAGCCAGAGGCTCTTCCATTTTTCAAATGTCCGGAGAATCAAAGATCCTGGTGCAGACATCAAGGTGTTTGATTCTTGCGGCAGATACAAAATGGAAAAGCCTCTATTCTTTTCTTTATATAAAGTCAAACAGGCTCATCTGCTCTCCTTCCTCTTCCTGCTGCTTTCTCCCTGCCTTTTCCTCTAAAGCAAGTTCTTCTGGTATATCTTTCAGAAAGGAAGAGGGCTCTTCGACATAGGTGAGGATCAGCTGATCCCTTGCCCTTGTCATTCCAACGAAGAAAAGTCGTCTCTCTTCTTCCAGGTCTGTGGGATAGTCCTCTTTTTCCAGAGGAAGGACTCCCTGCTGTACCCCACAAAGAAATACAAGGGGAAATTCCAGCCCTTTAGAACCATGAAGGGTCATCAGAGAAACCGCTCCGGCGCTGTAGCTTTTCTGAGGCCGGCGGATCAGATCCCCTTCTTCTCCCAGGGACAGGTCCTGGAGAAATTCCTCCATGGTTGAATAAGAAAGGGTCATCTGGCAAAGCCTGGTCATACTCTGATTTTTCTGCAGGTTCATGTCCTCCTGCCAGGACTTCAGGATCTTTTCCGGTCTGCCTTTCTTCATCAGGGGCAGATACTTTCTCTTGGCCTCCTGATACACACTGTCGGCCATTTCCGTGTCCTCCAGTCCCCACAGAAGCTTCAGGGCAAGTTCCCTGGCCTGGGTGTTTTCCTCTGTCAGACTTTTAAAGAAACTTATGGTTCCCCTCACTGCAGGATCCAGGAGAAAATCTTCTCTTCCCACAGTCACATAGGGAATTCCTTCTTTCGCCAGGCATTTCTCCAGGATCCGGAACTGCCGGTGAGTCCTGCAGAGGACTGCGATATCCGAAAAGCTTCTCTGACGCCGTTCTGTTTCCGTTTCATATCCTTTCTGAACTTCCAGCATATCCAGGCCCCCTGTCTGCCTGTTGATCTCTTTTGCTACAAAGATCCCCTCTGAAAGATCCGAAGCAGCCTCTACAATCCGAAGCTTTTCGCCCTGGCCTCTGTGGGCCTTCAGATGTCTGGCCTCGCCCGGATTCCGGGAGATCACCGTCGTGGCAGCTTCCACTACTGTAGAAACCGACCGGTAGTTCTCCTCCAAATAAATCAGCCTGGTATCCGGCCGGTCTTCTTTCAGCCGGTCAAAGCACCTGGAGTCGGAACCACGGAATCCGTAAATAGCCTGGTCCGGATCTCCGATGACAAAGATCTCACGTCCTCCTTTGGCCCATTCCAGCATGAGCCTGTACTGTACAGGGTTTACATCCTGAAATTCATCTACAAGAAGATAGGTAAATCTTTTCTTACATTCATCTTCCATCTGGAAAGACCTAGCAAGATTCAGAGCTTTTAGGAGAAGATCATCAAAGTCCGCCAGGTTCCTGACCTTTAACAGTTCCTGATAATGGGTAAAAGCTTCTTCCCAGACCTGATCGGGAAATGCTCTTTCTTGCGGGGCCGATTTATACAGAGAAATTTCTGAGAGAAAGTCTCTTACAGAAACCTTCAGGTTCCAGGTATCGATGGTCTCCTGAGCCAGTTCTTTTACCTGGATCTCATCAGCCAGAGAAAAATGTTCTCCCTCAGCCCTCAGCACATCCAGGCAGATGGAATGGAAAGTTCCGATCTGAAGCTGTTTCAGGGCTCTTTTGTTTCCCAGTTCCTTCTCCAGACGCTCTCTCATCTCCTGAGCTGCTTTGTTGGTAAAGGTCACTGCTGTGATCTGGGAAGGCTTTACCTTTCTTCGCTCTATAAGGTAAAGAATCTTCTCGATAAGTGTCTTGGTCTTTCCTGTACCCGGTCCTGCAAGAACGGCGGTAACGGGATGGATACTCTCCACTGCTTCCTGCTGCCTCTGGTTAAGCTCAGGAAGAGGTTCCAGGATGTTTTCCTTCTCTTTGGCAAGAGAATCTTTGGAAGGCTCTGTCACAGCTTTTCCCTTCCCTGGTCTGTTGGAAACCTGTATTTCCCTGTCTTTCTGATCTGTCTGGATTCCAGACAGGTCTTCAAGTTCAAATCCGTCAAAAAGACTGATCTGTCCCTGGGTATCCTCCAGCTCCCTTCCTCTGAAAAGCTTAATAGTACCGTATTCTCCGTCAAAACCCGGATGACGTTCTACCTGGCCTTCCCTGAGCCTGCGGATACCTTCTCCTATGAAATATCCCGCCTGGTTCTGAATGTCTTCCACCGGTACGTTCCGAAGGATCTCAAACTCCGGTCCCAGATTTTTCAGCATTTCACCGTAAACCTTTTCTGTCTTGGCGCTGGCCGCCGAATGGCCTGTGGCCTGGGCGATCAGCTCCGGCAGAGGCATAAGAGATTCAAAAGCCTTTGCATTTTTTCTCACAAAGCCCCGGGGCCGGTCTGCCAGTTCTTCCACCCGGTGTTCCACTCCGATGGTCAGCTTCCGCCCGCAGACAGGGCAGCGTCCCTGATATGCTTTTGTCTGAGCCGGGGAAAGACAAAGGTGACATTTTCTGTGGCCGTCATAGTGATATTTTCCTTCCTCCGGGAAAAACTCAATAGTTCCCTCAAGGCCTTCTCCTGTCTGAATGGCTTTCCAAAGCCCTTCATAGGAAAGTTCCGTATCCATCAGGTTGGCCTCCCGGCCCAGTTTTCCCGGGGAATGGGCATCCGAATTGGAGATGAGCTGAAATCTGTCCAGAGCAGAAACCCGCCAGTTCATGGGAGGATCTGAAGAAAGGCCTGTCTCCACTGCATGGATATGAGGGGTCAGATCCTCAAAGCATTCCTCCACGGTGTCAAACCCGGAAAATGCACCGAACATGGCAAAATGCGGGGTCCAGATATGGGCCGGCACAAAGATTCCCTCTGAGACGGTTTCCAGGAGGATCTCCAGAAGATCCCGGCAGTCCAGACCCAGAATCGGCCTTCCGTCAGAATGGATATTTCCGATCTCCTCTAATCGGGCGGAAAGCCTATCTGCTTCCTCCAGTCCGGGCAGGATCAGCAGATTGTGTACTTTTCTGGTCTTATCATTCTTCTTATAGATAGAACTGATCTCTCCGGTTACCACAAATCTGGGGACTATAGTATCGGGGATCATGGCATCCCGGATCTGATATTCTTTCTTCAGTTTATACAGACCGTTGCCTTCAGGTTCCAGTTTTTCCTTAAGTTCTTCCCTCCACTGGGGATGGGTAAAATCTCCGGTTCCCACTAGGTGAATACCTTTTTTCCTGGCCCACAGGTCCAGATGTTCCGGATCGCCTTCCTTGCTGGTAGCTCTGGAAAAGCGGGAATGGATATGTAAATCCGATATATAATACATAAGCGTAACCTTCTTCTTTCGTATTTTGGATACTATTATACTCCTCTTCTTCAGGAAGGGGCAAGGAAGAAAGGGACTGGAACTATGAGGTTTGGATTGCTTTTTTATATCCGCAGAACTATACTATGGATAGCTGATATTAACATCACAGATAATTCTGCTGTCCGGATGCCTGCACTGCCGGAACAGCAGCAGATAGGGGGACATACATATATGAGCAGTCATTCTTCAGCAGTTTCTATGACAACAGGTCCTATTTGGAAAAGGATCATTTTTTTTGCCATACCGCTTTTCTTCGGCAATCTCTTTCAACAGCTTTATAACACCGCAGACTCCCTCATCGTAGGAAGATTTCTTGGAAGTACCGCCTTAGCAGCGGTAAGTTCCTCGGGAAATCTCATCTTCCTCATGGTGGGATTTTTTAACGGCCTTGCTGTAGGGGCAGGAGTTGTGGTAGCCAAATATTATGGAGCCAAAAAGTTCCATATTGTACAGAGGACCATTCATACTATCATGGCTCTGGGACTTATCTCCGGGATCCTGCTGACTATCGTAGGCGTTCTGGCCGCTCCCCAGATCCTGGTGCTCATGGGAACCCCTTCGGAAGTCCTGCCCAATTCCATCACTTACTTCCGTATCTATTTCGCCGGTTCCCTGGCCTTTGTCATGTATAACTTCATGGTAGGAATCCTTCAGTCTGTGGGAGACAGCCGTCATCCCCTGATCTATCTGGTGATCTCTTCCATTGTAAATATTGTCCTGGACCTTCTTTTCGTAGGAGTTTTCCACTTAGGGGTAGGTTCCGCCGCCCTGGCTACCATTATTTCTCAGTTTATCAGTGCTTTTCTCTGTCTGCGGCAGCTGATGAAAAGTCCTGAGGAATACCGGGTCCGCCTTTCCAGGATCAAGATCGACGTTCTGGTCCTACGGCAGATCATTTCCAACGGCCTTCCTGCAGGACTGCAGAATTCCATTATTTCTCTGGCGAATGTAGTGGTGCAGTCCAACATTAACAAATTCGGAGAAATGGCAGTGGCAGGCTGCGGCTCTTATTCTAAGGTGGAGGGCTTCGGTTTCCTTCCCATCACCTGCTTTGCCCTGGCGCTCACCACCTTTATCAGTCAGAATCTGGGGGCAAAGGAATACAGCCGTGCCAAGAAAGGAGCCGTTTTCGGAGTCTTCTGTTCTATTACTATTGCAGAGCTGATCGGCCTGGTGATCTATGGTCTTGCGCCTGTGCTGATCTCCGCTTTCAGCAGCACCCCAGAAGTCATCTCCTATGGAACGGCACAAGCTCATGTGGCTACCTTGTTTTATTTTCTCCTGGCATTCTCCCACTGCATGGCGGGAATCCTCCGGGGAGCGGGAAAGTCCACTGTGCCAATGCTGGTCATGCTGGTATGCTGGTGTATCATCCGTGTCACCTACATTACCATTACCGTTCATCTTATCCCTGACATCAGGGTGATCTTCTGGGCTTATCCGTTAACCTGGACTTTAAGTTCCATTGTATTCCTGATCTATTTCCTGAAGTCCGACTGGCTCCATGCCTTCGAAAAAAATAAAAACCGGGAATAAAATCGTTTATCAGACATCTACAAAAAACGCCTGTTCCATAGTATCCATCTATGGAACAGGCGCTTATACTTATTCCTGTGCTTCCGTACTGTCTGCGGATCCCTCTGCTGTATCTCCTGCCGTATCTTCTACAGACTCTGTATCCTCTTCCGTACTTTCTGCAGTATCCGCAGTACTGTCGGTGCTGTCCTCTGCAGACTCTTCTGTCTCAGCCTGCTTAATGGTAAACTGTTCTGTATCTGTGAGAGTAACCTTTTCCCATTCTTTATCGTTCACCGTAATGTCAGTCTCGTCTTTCCACTGGGACAGCAGGTCATTGTAAGCTTCCTGCTGCCTGTCGGACACAATGGACTCTTTTTGCTGGTCTGTAGCTTCCCGGTCCAGAACACTGTCCATTCTCACTACGAAATAGGCGTTCTCGCCCTCCACGACTTCACCGTATACCTGTCCATCCTGAAGAGTTCTGGCCGCTTCCTTCAGCTTATCATCTAAGAGAGTATCATCATCCCCAAAGGTATTATCCACTGCGCTGAGATCTTCGCTGACTCCCTGGGCAATAGCATCCATATCAGCGCTGGCCGGATCTGCAGAAGCCTGCAGCTGATCCAGGATAGCCTGAGCCTGATCTTTCTTGGCCTGTTTTTCTTCATCGGTAAGAGGTGTAGTGGTTCCATCATCATTCTGGGTATCGCTGATATCAATCCGGCAATAAGTGATCCTGCTCTGGGCAGCCTCAGAATCATCCACATTGGTATCCACATCTGCCACCATAGGATCGTACATTTTCGTCTGATAGGTGTAAAGCTCCAGGAGAGACTCTACATCAGACTGAGAAACCGCTAAAGACTGGATAGTCTCCTCTGTGTTGGCATCCATGAAAGCCTGTGCAGCTTCTTCGATCTTGCTCTGCTCCTCTTCGGAAATGGTCACATCATAATCGGCCGCATGCTGCTTCTGAACCAGCATATTCTCCAGTTCATCCAGCACATTGGCTTTGGTTGTATCTCCGTAAGTTTCACCTTCACCTGCGTCCTGAGACCAGATCCCGCTGGTGCTGCCTCCCATCATAGAATAATAGGAAAGCATGGTCGCCTGGTTCATTCTCAGCATCAGGTTGCCTGTTCCTACAGTTACGGTATCTTCTCCTGATGTAAGGAGCGGCTGGGTTCCATCCACCTGGCTGTTGCCGCAGCCTGCCAGGGAGGCGGTTCCCAAAGCTCCCGCCAGAAGAACACCTGTGATTTTCTTTGCTGCTTTATTCATAATTCCCTCCTGTAGTTTCTAAAAATGTCCTTTACCCATTATAGACGTATTTATCTCTTGAAGCAAGATGGATTTTCTCCGAAAAGGTGAACATCCTGTGAAAGTTCCGGCAGGGTTCCATGCCTGGACACACTTCAATCCTCTGCCAGGAGCCGAAAATCTGTCAGTACATTGTTCAGAACCTCCAGCACATCCAATGTTTCTTTGGGTCTTCTGCCCTTGAGGGAAACCTGGAAGTAGGGAGGCTCTTCCAAGTGCATCTTCATATTGTTCTTATATTTCTCCAAGATTTTTGGAAATCCTGAAGGATCCAGTTTAGCCCGTTTAAACATGGTGATCTTCACATCTTTTCCTGTCTGTTTGATCTCTGTGATATAAGCCTTATGGGCCAAAGCTTTTAAAGCTGCAATAGCCAGTAGGTTCTCCACCGCTTTAGGAGGTTCTCCAAATCGGTCTAAAAGCTCTTCCAGCATATCCTCATATTCTTCCTGAGACTCAATACCAGCAATTCTTTTGTAGATATCCAACTTCTGGTATTCATTGGGAATATATTTAGGCGGAATAAAGGCGTTCAGCTCCAGATCCACAGAGGTCTCAAATTCCTCCTGCTGTTTGATACCTTTTGCCTCTTTTACCGCCTCATCCAGCATCTTGCAGTACAGGTCATAGCCTACTGCCTGCATATGGCCATGCTGTTCTGCACCCAAAAGATTTCCTGCTCCCCGGATCTCCAGATCCCGCATGGCGATCTTAAATCCGCTACCCAGGTCGGTAAATTCCCGGATGGCATGGAGACGTTTCTCCGCCACTTCTTTCAGCATTTTATTTCTTCGGTACATAAGAAAGGCGTAGGCCGTCCGGTTGGAACGTCCCACCCGTCCCCGAAGCTGATAGAGCTGGGAAAGGCCCATCTGGTCCGCATCATGGACGATCATAGTATTGGCATTGGAAATATCCAGACCTGTTTCAATAATCGTAGTAGAAACCAGTACATCAATCTCTCCATTGATAAATCCGTACATGATTTTCTCCAGCTGATGTTCCCGCATCTGCCCATGGGCAAAAGCCACGCTGGCCTCCGGCACCAGCTTTGCTATCCGATTGGTGATCTCGTCAATGTCATTTACCCGGTTGTATACATAGTATACCTGGCCTCCTCTGGCCAGTTCTCTGGTTATGGCTTCCCTGACCAGCTCCTCGTTATACTCCATAACAAAAGTCTGGATAGGCATTCTGTCCATAGGCGCTTCTTCCAGCACACTCATATCCCGGATACCGATAAGGCTCATATGAAGAGTTCTGGGAATGGGGGTGGCGGTCAAGGTCAGCACATCCACATTTTCCTTCAGCTTTTTGATCTTTTCTTTATGGGTAACTCCGAACCGCTGCTCTTCATCAATAATCAGCAGTCCCAGATCTTTAAAACAGACATCTTTTGAAAGAAGCCGATGGGTGCCTATAACAATATCCACCTGGCCTTTTTTCAAGTCTTCAATGGTCTTCTTCTGCTCTGCTGCTGTCCGGAATCTGCACATCAGATCGATACGCACAGGGAAATCCTTCATCCTCTGGACAAATGTATTATAATGCTGCTGGGCCAGGATCGTAGTGGGTACCAGATACACTACCTGCTTGCTCTCCTGGACTGCCTTAAAAGCCGCCCGGATAGCTATCTCCGTCTTTCCGTAGCCCACATCTCCGCAGATCAGACGGTCCATGATCTTGGTACTTTCCATATCCTCTTTCGTAGCTTCTATAGCTGCCAGCTGATCCTCTGTCTCTTCAAAGGGAAACATTTCCTCAAATTCCCGCTGCCATACCGTATCTTTTCCATACTGGTAGCCGGACTGGGCCTGCCTTGCAGCGTATAAGGCCACCAGATCCTTTGCGATATTTTTGACTGCCCCTTTTACCTTTGACTTGGTTCTGTTCCAGTCCTGAGTTCCCAGCTTGTTCAGCTTTGGCGCCTTTGCATCAGCTCCTGCATATTTCTGAAGGAGATCCAGCTGATTTGGAAGGATATACAAGGTACTGTTATCTCCATATTCGATCTTAATGTAGTCCTTTGCCACCCGGTCAACTTCGATCTTCTCAATTCCTTTATAAATTCCCAGCCCGTGATTTTCATGGACTACATAGTCTCCAATACTCAGTTCGCTGAAGTTCTGGATCTTTTTGCCGCTGTATTCTGTCTTCTTCCGCTTTTTCTTCTTTTCCTGTCCGAAAATATCTGTCTCTGTGATCAGTACAAATTTAACAAGAGGATACTCAAATCCCCGCTTTGCGTGCCCGAAGGCTGTCATGATCTCTCCCGGAGCGATCACCCGGTCCATATCTTCTGTATAAAAACTGTTTAATCCTTCCTGGCTTAAATCTTTTGCCAGTCTGGCAGCCCTGGTCCGGGAGGGGGAAAGCAGGAGGACCTGATAGCCGTTTTTCTTAAAATATTCCATGTCCTTTACCAGCAGTTCAAAACTGTTGTTATAAGGGCTTACAGACTTTACTGTAGTGTAAAACTGCTCCCGGATATCCCAGTCTCCTTTCTGCTGCTCTATAGTACACAAGGATACGCAGTTTTTCTTATTGATATTCTGGATGGTCTGTCTGCAGGGCATAAGGATATCGGTCTGTCCCGCCAGAAGATATCCCTTCTCCAGCCGGTGCTCCATACTTTCCCGGAATTCCGTCTCAATGGCCTTTCCCTGTTCCGCCAGACGGTTGGTCTCGTCCAGGAACACCAGGGTATCTTCTGTCGAAAAATAATCCAGAAAGGTCACCGCATCCTTATAGAAATACCGGATAAAATGCTCTGCTGCAGAAAAGTCCTGATATTCTTTCAGACTGTCTACCGCTTCTTCCACCATATTATTCAGCCGGGCGCCTTCTTCTGTGAGAAAATCATCCCGTAACCTCTTTACCATGGCCTTTTTCTCTTTTTCAATGGCCTTCAGCCCTTTTTCCAGAACCTCTTGGTCAAGGACCATTTCCGCCGCCGGATATATGGTAACCTCTTCCAGATTTTCTATGGAGCGCTGGCTTTCAGGGTCAAAGCTGCGGATGGAATCAATCTCATCTCCCCATAACTCGATCCTTACAGGGTTATCCAGGGTAAGAGGAAAAATGTCGATAATGCCGCCCCGGACAGAAAACTGTCCCGGAGCCTCGGCCTGGGCATTTCCCTCATATCCCATACCCAGAAGCTGTCTGCGTAGCTTTTCCAGATTTACTGTGCTGTCATTCTTAAAAACCAGGGTATGACTTCTGATAACTTCCAAAGGAAGAATGTAGTCCATACATCCGCCTATACTGGTGATCACCGTAACGCCTTTTTTCTCCAGAAGTGCGGCCAATGCCTTTATCCTATCCCTGGTCAATAGATTGCCGTGGACATCGGCCTGGAAAAAGATCAGGTCCTTGGCAGGATACAAAAGCGCCTCCGGATCATACATCCGGTAATCTTCATAAAGTTCTTTTGCCTTCAGATCGTTCTCCGCAATGATCAGACAGTTCAGATCCTCTCTGCCTGCGTCTTTTTCCATACCACGAAAAAGCCCATACATCATATGGGCTTTCTGTGATTCCACGCAGCCGGACAGCTGAAGGACGCCCCGGTTTTTGGGGAGTCTTGACCGGATCTCCTGGTACTCCGTTAAATTTTCCAATGGCTGCATAAATACCTGCATAATTTACTCCTGCCGGTTCTCCGGCTCTTCCTGAGTTTTTACTTTTTTCTTTTTGGCAGCTCCGTTATAGTGGTTCATAGCCGCATCTATTCCCTCTGTCAGAATCATTTCCACCGCCTCGGCTGCCTGAACAATGGCCTGATCCACCAGTTCTCTTTCCCGGGATGAAAACCGTCCCAGAACGTAATCTGCCAGGTCCCAGCCTTTGGGCTTTGCTCCTACACCAATCTTCACCCGGTAAAAGTTCTGGGTCCCAAGCTGTGCAATGATACTTTTGATCCCGTTGTGGCCTCCGGCGCTGCCTTTTTTCCGGATCCTGATCTGTCCCGGATCCAGATCGATATCGTCATAAAGAACGATCATTTCGGACTCCGGATCCAGCTTATAATAATTTACAAATTCCCGAAGAGAATCTCCGCTCAGGTTCATGTAGGTAAGGGGCTTTGCCAGAATCACTTTTTCACCGCCTATCATTCCCTTACCATACATGGCCTTGTGGGCAATGCCTCCCTGAGGGATCCTATGGCGTTCGATCAGTTCGTCTATGACGTCAAAACCCATATTGTGTCTTGTCTTTTCATACTGTCTCCCTGGATTCCCCAGGCCTGCTATCAAAAACATATGATTCTCCTTAATTAAAATATACCAGCTCCTGGGCCAAAGGTTCTGTGGGCTCTAAGGAAAGAGCGGTAAGCACCGGACCCTCTTTATGATAGGATTCTACATATTCGTAATCTACCTTTGCCACAAGTTTCACCCATTTTCCGGTCTTCAGATTCTTTGCCTCCGGCGTCTTGCAGATATATCCGATGAAACTGGTATCCTCTGCACAGCAGGTCATAGCCATTCTTCCCGGTACAAATACATTTTTCGGCAGTTCTCTGGATTTCAGCACCATGGCTGTAAAGGCCACCTTTTTGCCCTCATAAGTCTCCGGATGATCCATGGCGTCGATAAACCAGATTCCATAGTCCTCATCCATGATATCGATTACATCTGCCTCTACATCAAAGGGCATTTTCTCTGCGAAAATATCCTCGATCTCACCTTCATCATCCTCAAAAATAATCTCCGCAGACTGGTTGACCACCTTCACGCTTCTTCGGAAAGAAGCCAGGGGCATATCCTTGGTGCAGCGGTTAAACAGGACCATATCCGCTCCTCTCACCATTTCCACAAACAGAGATTTCATATTATTCATGTATACCTGGAAGGTGCTGGCGTCTACGGTAACGATCTGCTGCACAAGCCCCCAGTCTTTTGGAAGCTGCATTTCTTCAAACTTGCTTACCTGCCACATGCCGTTATATTCAATGATCACCCGCTCCGGCCGGTAAAAAGCGTCATAGGCCACCAGACGCTCCGGTGTCAGATCTTCAAATTTATCAATAACCTCTACGCTGGTCCTGCTTTTCTTCAGTTTTTTGGGATCAAATTCTACTTCTCCCTCTTCACAGAGGATCAGCAACGTAGGGCCGTCTATCTGAAAATAGTCCTGCTCAATGGTAAAATCCAGGAAAGTACTCTTGCCGCTTTCCAGAAATCCTGCCATAAAATATATAGGAACTCTGATTTCTTCTTCCATATTTTTCCAATCCCTTCTATATAATCATGCAGTTATACGGAAAAAAGCTCTGCAAGCTTGTCCTCTGCAAGCTTGGAACCGATGACGCAAAGTCTTCCTGTATAATCCGGAGCACCCTGACGGATATCTGCTTCTCCGGGAACCATATCGAAATAGATCCACTGTCCATCGCTGCCTTCTACCATGCCTTTGGCTCTCAACACCATTCCATAAGACTGGTCAGCAGACAGAGTATCCAGGATCTTCTGGATCTCTTCTTTAGAATAGACCTTTACAGTCTCCCTGCCCCAGCTTGTAAATACCTCATCTGCATGATGGTGGCCATGGTGGTCATGGTGATGATCGTGGCCGCATTCCTCATGGTCATGATGGTGGTGATCGTGTCCACATTCCTCATGGTCATGATGGTGATCGTGTCCACATTCCTCATGGTCATGGTGATGATGGTCGTGGTCACATGCTTCATGGTCGTGATGGTGATGATGTCCGCCGCATACCGGACAGGTCTCCTCCTCCATCAGTTCCTTTTCCAGAGAAGTATTGTTCTCCATAGTATCCAGGATCTTCTTTCCTGACAGCTGAGCGATAGGTGTGGTGATGACTGCCGCTGTCTTATTCAGAGAACGGATCAGTTCTACTGCAGCCTCCACCTTCTCCTGTGTGGCCTTTTCTGTATCTGTACGGCTTAAAATCACTGTTCCAGCATACTCGATCTGGTTGCTGAAAAATTCTCCGAAGTTTTTCATATACATTTTGCATTTGGTCACATCTACCAGTGTGGTGAAGCTGTTCAGTTTTATGTCAACGGAATCTTCTACTTTCTGTACAGCTTTGATCACATCGGAAAGTTTGCCAACGCCTGAAGGCTCAATGATAATCCTGTCAGGACTGTATTTTCCGATAACTTCCTTTAAAGCTTCTCCAAAGTCTCCTACCAGAGAACAGCAGATACAGCCGGAATTCATCTCCCGGATCTCAATACCTGCTTCTTTCAGGAACCCGCCGTCAATACCGATCTCTCCAAACTCGTTTTCGATAAGTACAACCTGTTCTCCTTTGTAAGCTTCTTTTAAAAGCTTCTGAATCAGCGTAGTCTTTCCGGCTCCCAAAAAGCCTGAGAAGATGTCAATTTTTGTCATTATAAAATCTCCCTTCTATATTTCCTTTATACATGGTAAAAGGGGACGAAAGTCCTGCTTCCGCCCCTTGCTGCTGCATGTTTCAATGTTCCCAGGTGATACATCTATACCTGAGTATAATGCCCACTTCGTGGACATTATACCATATCTTTCTCAAAAAGCAAGTCTCCCCGGGTCTAATTTCCCTGAAAAAAGTCTTCGAACAGCTGGATCTTGCATATCCTTTTCACACTTCCTATGGTCTTAACGGCCCACTCTTCATCAATCTGCGTCCACAGTTTTCCTCCCGGCATATGGACCATAACGTCAGAATCAATCAGACCTCTTCTGTAAGCTGTGCCTGCAGCGGCACAGGCTCCCGTTGCGGAAGCAAGGGTATAGCCTGCGCCTCTTTCAAAAATCTCTATCTGTATATTATTCTTATCCAGTATCTCTACGATCTCTGTATTGATCCCTTCTGGAAAGCATTCTGCCCATTCCGAATATTTTCCGATCCGGCATACCGTCTCCCTGTCTATATTTTCCAGAATGATTACACAGTGAGGATTTCCCGCTGAAACACAGCTGCAGTCATATTCTTCCCCGCCGAAATTATGAAATTCATGGACCGCCTCCCGGTCGGGGCCGGAAAGTCCCAGGGTCCGACTGGAAAAGTCCAGTTTTCCCATAGTCATCTGGATCCGGTTTCCCTCTCTGTTAAGAAAACGGATCTGAGAAATTCCGCTTTTGGTAGCTAAGGAAAAAGACTCCTTCTGGATAGTTCCTGTGGCCCGGAGATAATGGGCAAAGATCCTGAGAGCATTGCCTCCCTGCTCCGCCTCTGTGCCGTCAGGATTAAATACCCGTACAAAGAGATTTCCATCTTTCTCATATGGCCCTGCCACAATGCCGTCGGAGCCAATACCGAAATTTCTGCTGCAGACCCGGATGATCTTCTCCTGGTCCAGTTCTTCCTGGTTTTTCCGGATATCGTATACCAGATAATCATTTCCCAGACTGTGATATTTATAAAATTCCATAACCGATCCCTTTCTTTGTATCTGTCATGTTTTGTATGATACATATTTTATACAGATGTTTTTCAAGTGTCAAACGAAAGGTGGGAATTTCCTCTGGGCAGAAAATGCTTTCTGTGTTAAAATAAGAATACAGTTTGTCTTTTGGACTATCCGGAAGAAGTTTCCGGAATTTTCACACAGGAAGAGAGGTATCATCATGTATAGTTTTCAGAGTGACTACAGTGAAGGCGCCCATCCAAACATCTTAAGGGCCCTGGAAACCATTAACTATCACCAAAATAACTCTTACGGACTGGACGAACATTCAGGCGCTGCCCGGGAATTGATTCAGGAGGCATTAGAAGATTACAGTGCGGATATCCACTTTATTGCGGGAGGAACCCTTACAAACCTTACCTTTATCTCCCACATTTTAAAACCCTATGAAGCAGTGATCAGCGCCCAGACAGGACACATTAATACCCACGAAACCGGCGCCATCGAGGCAACCGGCCACAAGGTCTTTTCTATTCCCACCCAGGATGGAAAGCTGACCCCTGACCTGATCCGGCCGGTACTTGACCTTCATGAAAATGAGCATTGGGTAGAGCCCCGTCTGGTTTATATATCAAATCCTACAGAAATCGGTACCGTTTATACCAAAGAAGAGCTGGAGATCCTATATGGTTTCTGCCAGCGCCATCATCTGTATCTGTATATGGACGGCGCCCGGCTGGCTGCAGCCCTGGCTGCGGAAGAGATCACCCACCTGACCTTCCCCGATCTGCCAAAGCTCTGTGACGCTTTCTATATCGGCGGCACAAAGGCAGGCGCCATGTTCGGAGAAGCCCTGGTCCTGATAAAGGAAGAGTTTAAAGACCACTTCCGCTTTAACATGAAGCAGAGAGGGGCTATCCTGGCCAAAGGCTGGATGATCGGCGTACAGTTTGAAGAACTGTTTAAAGATAATCTTTACATAGAATTAGGAAAAGAGAGTATCCGGCGTATGCAGCCCATCAAGGAAGCCTTTGAAGAGGCAGGGATTCCCCTGCTGTGCCAAGCTCCCACCAACCAGATCTTCCCCATTTTTCCAAATGCTCTGGCTGAGGAGATCAACAGCAGATATCTGACTACTTTCCAGTGTCACCCTGATCCGGAGCATACCTGTCTGCGGTTCTGCACCTCCTGGATCACCAATGAGGAGGCTGTGGCTGATTTCGTAGAGCACTTTAAGGATATGGTTATTAAGTATCAGTAATGCATTTTTGAGAGCAAATATTCTCATAATGAATCGAATCTCGTCGATTTATATATTTGGACACGATTAAACAATTATAAATACTAAAAAAGCTGGCGGAAGCAAACACTTCTGTATTCAAAAGTATTTGTTTCCGCCAGTTATAACTGCCTATATAAATTATCTCAGATTTTCCCTTAAAAACCTATCCGCATTCTTCCAGAATATCTTCTCTATAAGGCTATAGGAAATCCCCGCCCCTTCCATGGCTTCCGCCAGTTTTGGCATTTCTCCGGCGTTTTCCATCTCCGGGGCCTCTTCAATCCCGTCAAAGTCAGATCCCAGTCCCAGGCATTCTTCTCCGCCTATATTAACAATGTACCGAATCTGCCGGTTCAGCTCTTCCATAGTAGCTCCCGGCTGTCCGGGTTTCCAGTCTCTGCGCACAAAGCTGACGCAGTAATTCAGACCCAGGATTCCTCCCCTGTCTGCCAGGGTCCGGATCATCTCGTCAGTAAGGTTTCTGGCCGCCTCGGGAGCTGCCCCTCTGGCATTGGAATGGGTGGCCAGAAAGGGCTTCCGGCAGTGCTTTGCCACATCCCAGAATCCTCCGTCAGACAGATGAGACACATCCGGGATCATCCCCAGGCTTTCCATCTGTTCCAGGGCCTGGATTCCTTTCTCTTTCAGCCCTCTTTCCTCTCCCCAGCTCCAGGGATGATCTTTGAAAGGATCTCCCTGACAGTTGGGATAAGCCAGCTCGTTTTCATGATTCCAGGTCAGGGTAGCGATCCTGGCCCCCTGGTCATAAAACCACCGGAGATCTTCCGGGGCCTTTTCAAAAATCCCTCCTTCCTCCAGAGAAAGAAGGGCAGACATTTTTCCCTCTGCTTTATTTCGCTGAATATCCTGATAAGTGTAGACCTGGGAGATCTTGTCCCGGTTTTTCTCCAGCTCTTTCTTAAAAAGCTCTGTCATTTCCCCGGCTGTGGCAAAGCAGTTCTCTGTATTTGCCCTGTCCAGGAAAATAGCAAAGGTCTGGAGCCGGTAATCTCCTTTTTCCATTTTCTCCAGATCTACCTGGAGACTGCTGGCGGCAAGGGAAAGATCCTTCCCCTCTTTTCTTCCTTCATAAATAGCACTGATAGTATCGCAGTGCAGATCATAAACCTCCATAACGCTCCTCCGGTTTTAAAAAGTGATGCCCAGTATTTCAAACAGGATTCCCCAGCATACGCTGATACCGTAGAGCAGGCCGATGATTCCCAGGTTCTCCTTTGCGCCCCGGTTGGTCCGGCACAGCACCAGAATCCCCACGCCGGCTCCTGCAAGCAGACCTGCCAGCATCTGTCCTGTACCCAGGATCCCTCCCAGATACATCTGGGTAATGATCACAGAGCCGGCACAATTAGGGATCATTCCCACCAGACCTGCCAGCAGGACGCCCAATACCGGCTGGCTGCCGATAATGGCTCCGATCTGGTCTTCACCCAGAACCTCCACCAGAAATCCGATCGCCAGTGTCACCAGAAAAATAAACAATGTGATCTGAAGAGAATGGATCACTGCTGATTTCAGGATACTGCCCTCTTCACAATGACAATGCTCATGTTCACACAGATCATGGATATCTTTTTCATGATGTTCCTTATGGATATGTCTGTGTTCATGGTATTCCTTTCTCTTCCTGCTACCTGCTCTCCAGAGAATGTCAAGGACAAAGCCGGAGACTGCTCCTATCAGGATCTTCAGCCCCAGGATTTTCAGGATGACCGGAAGTTCCACTGATTCGGAAATAAAGATAGGCAGCATTTCATCGGAAGTAGACAAAAAGACTGCCATCAAAGTACCTACAGAAATCACTCCTCCGGCATAAAAACTGGAAGCGGCTGCAGAAAATCCGCACTGAGGGAACACTCCTGCGATCCCTCCGATCAACGGTCCCAGTTTTCCTGCTTTTCGTATCATTTCCTGGGTGGTCTTCTGGGTTTTGTGCTCCAGATACTCCATAACCAGATACGTAAGGAAGAGAAAAGGCACCAGCCGGAGTGTGTCCGTAACCGCATGCATAAGAACATGCCAGATCAATTCTGTCATAAACATCTCCATTCTGCCTTACAGGCTTCTTTTCATAATGAATACAAATTACCCTCTATCCCAGGGATACCGGCAGATGCAGGTATCCCTGACAATAGAGGGTAACATAAATTTGAAAAAAGCACAAGAGTCAAAGCCCCTTTTTAATCTCTCAGGTCAGCTCCTGAAACTTCTTAGATTCCTTTAAAGCTGAAAGAAAATTCCATTTTCTTATCTGTCTTCAGCAGGTATTCCGGGTGTGTGGGGCTGCCCCAGCTGTCGTCTCCTCCAACGCCCATCTGGCCCAGAGCCGCCCGGACTACTGTATAATGAACCTCCGGAAGCTCATAGGGATGTCTGGCGTTCTCCAGCTCATGGGGGGTATAAGGCAGTGCGGAGAACATCATCGGACCGCAATTCGGATCCATCTCAAAAAGCATACCTCTTCCTTTCCTGTCCGTTACTTTTGCATACCGGACCCCGGTCTTTGCTCCGCATTCCTGAGGCACGATATAGGCAGCCATGTTGTCTTTCACCAGATTCCTGTAAACGCCCAGTCTGGCACCCTTGCACCGGTCAGCATACGTCTCAGCAGGACCCAGACCGTACCATTCCAGATGATCATAATCTGCGTTGAGTTTAAACATTACACCGAATTCCGGCATATCTCCCAGCTCTTTCACCGGATCATAGGAAAGGGTGGTCTTTACTCTTCCGTCTCCGTCCACTTCATAGGACAGCCTACACTGGGCATTGGGCGTAGTCGGAAGAATATAAGTAAAGGTCACCTTTGCTTTATTATCCTCTGCTTCCAGCTCAGGCTCCAGAATCCTGGCGTAGGTATTCTCACGGTAGTCTTTATGGGTAGCATACAGGCTGGCGATCTTCCATTGGCCATATCTTGCAGCCATAAAGTTTCCGTTGTCATTATCCGTAGGCGCTCTCCAGAAATTGGGTTTGGGAATGGCCTCGATCATTTCCTTGCCGCCGTATTTGTAGGAAGCCAGGCCTCCGTTCAGTCCGGAGAAGATCACTTCAAAGCTCTCGCCCCGCAGACCGATATTGTGAGCGCTCCTGGTCACTTCGATCTTTTTCCCGCATTTCTTCGGTTCTCCCTGTACCTCATAGACATACTGTCCGAAAGCAACCTCATGCCCCTTAGACGCCCAGACGGTATCCTCTTTCAGAAGGAAAGATACCGTAACCACATATTCTCCGGCCTTTGTCTCTTTTGCCACCGGCAAGGAATAGGTTTCCTCTGATAAAGGGGCTACAGCTGTCTCCAGTTTTGCCCTGCGGATCACTTTTCCTTCTCTTTCTACAGTTACCACACAGTCAAAGCAGTCGGTATTCAGGAACAGGTTCTTATTGATCACCTTTACCTGGTCCGCTCCTACCTGTGCTGTAATATTCTGATAGTTGAACTTTACTTCCTGCATTTTGGGGGAGGGATTTCTCTCTCCGCCATGAACAATCCCGTTGGCGCTGAACTCATAGTCTGTGGGGCGCTCTCCGAAATCTCCGCCGTAGGCCTGGAATTCTTTGCCGTACCGGTCTTTTTTATACAGAGTCTGGTCAATATAATCCCAGATAAAGCCTCCCTGATACAAAGGCTCTGTATCTGTCAGATCCGTGTATTTATGCATAGCCCCGCAGGAATTTCCCATGGCGTGAGTATATTCGCAGCAGATAAAAGGTTTGCTCCTGTCTTTTTCCAGGAATTTTTTAATGTTCTCCACAGAAGTATACATCTGGCTTTCCATATCGCTGGTGTCGTTGTATCTCCGGTCATGGAAAACTCCTTCATAATGGACCAGACGGGTGGGATCTTCTCTGCGGAAGAACTGAGACATTTCGAAAATATCTTTGCCGCCAAAAGACTCGTTGCCGCAGGACCAGATCAGGATCGCCGGATGGTTCTTATCTCTCTGGTACATAGAGTTGGCACGGTCCAGCATCATATCCAGCCATTCCGGCCGGTCGCAGGGCACTACCCCTGAAAAATCCCCGGAAGCCTCCACCGTATCCCAGGATCCGTGAGATTCCAGGTTGGTCTCATCGATCATATACAATCCGTATTCATCACAGAGACGATAGATCAGAGAGGCATCAGGATAATGGCAGGTACGGATAGCGTTGATGTTGTTCTGTTTCATAGTCTTCAGATCTTTGATAAGTTCTTCTTCTGAAACATGACGGCCGGTAACGGAACTGAATTCATGACGGTTTACCCCTTTAAAGACGATCCGTTTTCCGTTCAATGTCATGATCTTATCTTTCATCTCAAATCTCCGGAAACCTACACGCTCCGGGATATATTCCTGAAGTTTCCCTGCTCTGTCATATACCTGAATCGTAAGATCATAAAGCTGAGGATCCTCCGCACTCCACAGAACAGGATTTTCGATCTCCATGGTAATGCCCCCATCCTTCAGGTCAAAGGCTCCCTGGAAAGTCTGTCCGTCTTTTGTAAGGCAGATTTCCGCTTTTCCTTCTCCCCAGGCTTCTGTGCAGATCTCCAGGATGCCCTTTGTCAGGGTCTCATCCGGAACGGCCCGGATTCTCAGATCACGGATATGTACATCAGGTACCGTATACAGATAAACATCCCGGTAGATTCCTGAAAATCTGTAGAAGTCCTGATCCTCGCACCAGCTGCTGGAAGTCCATTTAAATACCTGGGCCGCCAGTTTGTTTTCTCCCTCCTGAACATAATCTGTCAGTTCAAATTCGGAAGGGGTGAAGGTATCTTCGCTGTATCCCACAAAATGTCCGTTCAGCCAGAGAGCCAGACCGCTTTCTGCTCCCTGAAAGGAGATAAAGAGCCTTCTGCCCTTCATGGATTCCGGAACTTCAAAATATTTCACATAGCTTGCCACCGGATTAAACTTTTCCGGGATCTCTCCGGGAGCGATCTCCTCATGGCCTTCCCAGGGATACTGGGTGTTGGCATACTGCGGCACATCATAACCCTCCATCTGGATGTGTGCCGGCACCCGGATATCCTCCCAGCTTCTGCAGTCATAGTCCGCAGATTCAAATCCCGGTATAGCAGATCCATAATTGCGGGCATAGTGAAATTTCCAGAATCCGTTCAGGCTCTCAGTAAATCCTGACACCTTTTCCTCTGCTTCCCGGGCAGAGGCGTAATACAGATGATCCGAATGGGCATCCAATCTTCCATCCCGAAAATACCTGGGGTCTTTCACCTTCTGATAATCAAATACGTTCATGCTTTCTTTCCTCCTTTTATCTGTTTACAGTATAATATAAACTTTTCTTTTCTTGTATCGTATGTGAAACCAAATAATATAAGATTTCTAAACAACCTCTCCGAAATCCCTCTCCTCTGTATAAAAAAAGCATTTATATTCATAGGATATAAGCATTAGACATTTTTCCAGACCGGTTTTATAATAACAACAGGATAAAAATTGAATGGAGGAACAGAGATGAGTAAGAAATTAGTAGCATATTTTTCCGCCAGCGGCGTAACAAAATCTGTCGCCCGGAATCTCTCCCAGACAGCAGGAGCAGATCTGTACAGGATCCAGCCTGAGGTTCCCTACACCTCCGCAGATTTGGACTGGATGAATAAGAAAAGCCGCAGCTCTATTGAAATGAACGATCCGGCCTCCCGTCCGGCAATCGTTGCAGGAGACCTGGATATCTCCTCTTATGATGTGGTATTCCTGGGCTTCCCTGTATGGTGGTACGTGGCTCCCACGATTATCAACTCTTTCCTGGAAACTTACAACTTTTCCGGAAAAACAGTAATACCTTTCGCCACCTCCGGCAGCAGCGGTATTGAAAACTGCGAGAAAAAGCTGCAGCAACAGTATCCTTCTATAAATTGGAAATCCGGAAAGCTCCTTAACGGCCATCCGGGACAGGATGTGCTGGATTCCTGGGTAAAAAGTTTAAATGTATAAAACCTGGCGCTGTCGCATTCGTCATATTTCAGGAATATTTACATATTTAATTAATGCGACAGCGTCTTATTCCAGTAGATCCTCAGCTTCTTCTCGTCCAGGGATTCTACAAACCGTTTCTTATAGACCAGAAATTCTTCCAGATCCATCATAATATGATATACCTTGGCTTTCCCTTCAAACTCTTCCCAGCTTGCAGGCAGGGAAGTCTTCTCCATCTCCTCCAGAATGTCATGAAGGCGTTTTATCTGCTCTTTCGGGTCATTCATTTCAATCACATACTTTTTCAGGTAGCGGATATAATCGGCTACCACTGCCGCCTGTTTTGGCATGGTCCTGATCTTTTTAATCTCATAGTGGAGGTTGTGCAGTACCGTATACTGCTTTTCCCGCATTTCAAAGTAATCGATATAGTAAACCGGATGAAAATGCCAGGTGTTATTCTGATATTCATAGGCCTGATCAATAAAGTTCTTCAGCTTATCCTCCAGACGGATGATATCTGTCCATATGCTTCCTTCCGTATCTTTTCCCTCCAGATAGTCCGCAAGTCTTTCCAATATTTCCTGAAGCTGCTGCTCTGTATAGCGCATATTTTCTATGATCGCTTTTTTATGGCTTCTATTTCCCTGGAAAAGGTTTAAAAGAAAAGCTGACACGACTCCGATCAGTACCAGGAAAAATTCATTCAGGAAAAAGTCCACGGAAAAATCCCGGGCAGTCAGTATGTGTGTGGCAATTACTGCATTTACGGAAAGGGTATTGCGAAGACCTGTCAGCTCACAGAGAATCACCATGAAAAAGAGAAATACGCCAAATCCTATCCAGTCTCCATGAACGTACTGAAAAATCAGCCAGCACCCTGCCACAGTTGCCAAAAATGTGGCAATTCTCAGAAGAGAAAGCTTCAACGTCCCCCATTTTGTTGTCAAAACAGACAGAAGGGTAATAATCCCTGCGGAAGCAGCGTTCTCCAGCCGGAGATATTCCGCAATATAAATAGCCAGACTGGCTCCCACTGCAATTTTTACAGACAGCAGCAAAAGTTTCTCCGCCTTCAGCCTTTTTTCTCCCATTATACGCCTCCCTGATCCCTTACCTGTCTTTCCGGTTTTTATCATTATAACCTGACGCACCTGATTTGTATACGCAATCTATCTGCAAAATCCTGGTGAGCTTTCATTGTCTTCCGTTCAACAGCTTGTTCCCTTTTTCACAGATCTCGTAAATCTCATCATATTTTTCTTCGATTAGAGGCGTGATCTTTTCTGTCTGTTTTCTGACACCTCGTTTATACAGAAAGTAGGGAAAAATCCAGCCCAGGAATCCCGGTATGGCCAGGATAATACATAAAAGTATCTGAGGGGGATCCGCTGTCACTGCAAACGTGGATCCGGCCATAAAGGCAGTTCCGCCAATCCCCAGAGACAGCGCCTGTACTGCAGGCCGGGAAGTCTTTTCTTTTTCCAGATTCTTTATTTCTGTTACACAGGCCTCAAAATTTCTCTGGAGCCTGGTCAGTTCCATTTTATTGATGATCTTCCGGTTCCGCTTCAATCGAAGCACAGCTTTTCCACGGTGTGAAGCGCCGGTTTTCTCCGGATATTTTTCCATGCCGTACTGGATGATATTCTCGTCCACTTCCCACCCAAAGTTTTCATATCCGTCTATAAGGAAGGAAATCTGCCCGGAATCTGCGGACACTTCTTTATATTCATAGGCGATAAAGCTTCTGGCTTTTCTGTTCTCATTTTCCATCATCTATCAACCTCCGCCCCTTTTTCATTCTCGATTCGTCTGGGAAGCTTTACTGTAAAGGTACTGCCCTTTCCCTCCTGACTGACCACCTGGATATCCCCATTCATTAAGACCAGGATCCTTTTGACCAGCGCCAGTCCAAGTCCGTTTCCTTCTTTTGAATGGGAGGTATCCCCCTGGTAAAACTTATCAAAAATATGCCGGATACTTTCCTTGCTCATTCCACATCCTGTATCCGATACAGAAACTTCCACATACTCCCCGTCTGTGATCTGACGTACTGTCACTTTTCCTCCATGCTCCGTAAATTTAATCGCATTAGAGAGAAGATTGTTCCACACCAGTTCCATCAGACTGGGATCTGCCTGTATCACTGCTTTTTCTTCCATATCTACTTCCAGTTCCAGTTCTTTTTCATCCCACAGTTCTTCATAATGAAGAATAGCTTCTTCCAGCTGTCCGCAGAGATCATAACTTCCAATCTCTGGATCGATCCGCTGATTTTCCAGCTTATTCAGCTTCAGTATATTGCTGATCAAGGAGGACAAATGCCCGGCGGCCTCTTCAATACTTCTGGCATATTCTGCCTTTTCCTCATCACTGATATTTTTCATCCGGAGAATCTCCGCATAATTTTTAATAACGGCAATAGGCGTCTTCATTTCGTGAGAAACATTAGAAACAAAATCCGTTTTTAAGGTCTCCACACTTCCCAGTTCTTCCACCATCTTATTAAAATCCAGGATCATCACATCCAGATAATCCAGCTTGTCTGATGTATGAATCGTGGGAACATAGACAGAAAAGTCCCCTTCTGCCACCTGTTGGGTGGCATCTGCCAGACGATGGAGAGGTTCCTCATAGGTGTCCCTCATTTTCTTCCTTGTAAAAAGAGTAAGTCCTACTGCTACAGCACTCCAGTATATGGTAGGAATAAGGGTCTGGATAAAACTGTTCAATTCAAGAGTATTCATCAGCACTACCAATCCCTGATGGATTCCTGACATCAGCAGCAGAACGCCCAGATAAATGGCAAAAAGAGAAACCGGGAAAAGACTATCCTTAATAATACGTTTTTCTGCTTTATCCCCTTTATTCATTGAAGCACCGCCTTATAGCCCAGCCCCCGGACTGTGACGATCTTAAATCCATTGCAGCCGGAAAGTTTATTTCTCAGCTTTGTCATATACACGTCTACTGCTCTCAGGCCGGCCTCGCTGTCCAGCTCCCAGAATTCATCCATAAGCTGGGCTCTGGAAAAGGTTTTCTTAGGACAGGAAAGGAGCTTGAAAATTATGTTGAATTCTCTGGTTGTCAGACTGATCTCCTCTCCGTCTACCTCTGCGCTCATCCCATCTGCATCCAGCACCAGATTTCCCACTGTAATTTTCCGCTCCAATTCTATATTGGCCCGGCGCAGAAGCGCCCGCACCCGGAGGACAAGCTCATCCAGATCTACCGGTTTCACCATATAATCGTCGATTCCCAGCTGGAAACCTTTCTGCTTAGAGGGAAGGTCATCCCTGGCGGACATAAAAAGTATAGGGATCCTCTGGTTTACCTTCCGCACTGTCCGGGCAAATTCAAATCCGTCAATTTCCGGCATCATAATATCTGAAATAATCAGGTCATAAAGCTGATTGTACATTTCGTCATAGGCTTCCTGGGCGCCCGGGCATCCCTTTGCCTGAAAACCGCTGTCATTGAGATAAGTACAGACGATCCGGTTCAGTTTTTCATCATCTTCTACCACAAGGATGTGTATCATTTCCTTCCCTCCTAGTATAATAATGGTGTAGTCAATAATGACTACGAGTTAATAGTTACAAAATCTAAATGAATAACTGAAGGAGGGATTCCCTCTCCATCAGAA
>CASEXH010000009.1 GCA_949291945.1 uncultured Bacillota bacterium
GGCTGTAACAAGAATCAGTTTTCCATTTGGAGCGTCGGATTCGTTCAGTAAGTTGTAGTCGATCTTTGCTTTGTACTTTCCGTACTGTTCCAGATATTTCTCGTCAATACCTGCTTTCTCTGCAATCTTTGTAATTGGCTCCATGACACATTCCTGTGCGATTTCGATGTCTGATTTGAATCCCATACCAAATACCTCCTTTTCTTCCCAGATGAAAACAAAAGTTTCCACCTGTAGCCAGACAGCACTATCTCTTTCTATATTTTACTGTCTGGAGATTTACGGACCAATATTCTCCTCACCCCTGGCCCGTTGTCTTTACACCAGCCAAAACACATTTTTGCGGTTCTGACCAGTTCGCAACAGTCACCAAATGGACCTAGAAGTATGTCCCATTTGGCTCGTTGCTAGTACATCGTCCGATAAGTAACTGGACCAATAACGCAGGATGTTTTTTCGAGACGATGTACTAGTGTACTGTGTAAATAAAATGGCTTCTGCCACATTATTTTCTATTTCATACTTTTATTCTCTGCGGTATTTACCTGCCTTATTTTTTCTGTACCCTCTGCAATACTTTTCTTTACAAAAGATGTCAACGGGCTCTTATACAGGAAGAACACCAAAACGGAGTTAACAGCTGTAAGCATAATTGTCTGTACTACGCGGGTTGCATAAAGCACAGACCAAGGTGTTCCGTAATACATATGGAGACCAATACAGGTAAAGCCAAGAGCTCCTACAACACCGTGGATAATAAGAATCCCTACCACTTTCCACAGTGCCGCCTTCTTCTCCATCACATGGCGGAAAAGTCCCGGAATCACGCCGGCCAAAATCGCAGATACAGAGATCAGCGGATTAGGCGCATATCCCTGAAGCAGACTTCCAATCAGGTCTCCAAGAAATCCGCAGATTCCTCCCACAACCGGCCCGAACCAGAAACCGGCCAGATACACAGGTGTCTGGCTCACAGTAATCCTCAATGTCGGTCCGATATTGATAGCAACTAATCTTGCAAGTACGATATTCATTGCGATGATCACACCTGCAAATGCCATAATCCTAATTTTGTTTACGTTTTTCATTTGTTATAAATCCTCCTCTTGCGGCTGTCCGCCCCATGCCAGGTTTTTCTTTTCCTTTGCAGTCCTGGCCCGGGCAAAGAAACTTATGCTCTGGTATAGTAGTTACTACACCAAAGAGAAGAATTTATAATCTCAAGTCTTTAATGTAGTAGCGGATGCAATATTACATCGTGGACGATCCGAAGATCACCTTCGTTCATGGACAACTTCCCATCCCATGACACTTAACGCGCAATACCTACTCTACTATTACTTCACATTATCTGATCTTTAAGACAGCTTTTTTTCTAATGCTTTCATCATATTGATGGAAATATCTCCCACCACAGCTAAATCTTCTGCCGCAAAGCTGGCGGCAAAGTTGTCGGAAAACAGGATCTGTGAGGAAGGGGGAAATTCATCATCTCCTGCCCAGAGGATAAATTTCACGAAAAGATTGTCCATAAATTCCAGTTTATAGGAACAATCACCTTCAGCAGATCTTTCTGCTCCCAGATGTTCCATGATCTTCTGAAACATTTCCAGTTTGTTTCCATAGGAAAAAGCAAAGCGCATAAGGCATCTGCCCTGGAACTGTCTGAAATACACCTCTCCCCATGGAACTTCATGATAAGTAATAAACTTACCAGAAGAAGGCGCCGCATGTCTCTCCGCCATATAGCGGGCAATGAGAATTTTCGCATTCATTGCTTCTTCAAGAGGATAGACTCCCATGGAATCCTCCTCATGGTGAATTTCATAATCCGGGAATGAAACAAGATAGGTAGTTCCCATAAGATGTACGGTAAACAGACCCTTTTCCTTATCATAGGGAAATCCGGTCCGCTCACTGATCTCTTCAGGATCTAAATCTTTGTAAGCCTCCAGATAATGCTCATAAGGGCGCTGTTCTTTGCTGTCTTTTGCATAATCGAAATTCATACTTTCACCTCGGATATTTTTATAGTCTATTCCTGGGTACAGGAAGGAAACAGGGATGTGTCTGTATGGGGAATAAAGCAGCATGCAACAAACTCATCCATATAGGTTGGAACTGCAGACAGTTCCAGATAGGTCATGTTGGATGCCAGATCGTAGCATTTACGCTCTGCTTCTCTGGAAAGAAGCATGGTGTAAGCGCCGGACAGGGAAGAATTTCCAATATAATGGAACTTTTCCAGCGGAATATCAGGGAACATGCCAATCCGCACAGCATTTCTCATATTGATTCCGCTTCCGATACCTCCCGCAACATAAACATCGTCAATCATCTCCACGTCGAAATCCAGGGATGCCAGCATAGTACGGATAGCCGAGAAAATAGCTCCCTTAGCACGAATAAAATTGTCAATATCCACTTCGTTGATCTCCACGTCTTTTACGGAGCCAGCCTCTTCTTCAAAGGCCAGAACGTAACTGCCCATGCCATAATGGTCATGACGCACCCTTTTGCCCTCCCGGACAAATTTACCCTTAGGGTTGATGATGCCTGTACGGAATAATTCCGCGATCACATCAATAATTCCGGAGCCGCAAAGGCCGATAGGCTTCTGTCCCTCTTCACCGATCACACGGTAAGAGGGCTCCATTGTTTCTTTATCAATGGTACAAGCCTCAATAGCTCCGTCCGTAGCCCGCATACCGCAGCTGATATCTCCGCCTTCAAAGGCTGGTCCTGCGGAACATGCACAGCTCATCATAAAATCTGAGTTTCCAAAGACTAATTCACCATTTGTTCCTAAATCAATGAACAATGAAAATTCCGGCCGGTTCCACAGCATGCTGACCAGGACACCGGCAGTAATGTCCCCGCCTACATAGCTTCCGATATTGGGAGCAATAATGATATGGGCGTCCCGATTGATCCGGATACCGATATCAGAGGCAAACAGGGAATTGGTTTTATAGAAAGTGGGAATGTACGGCTCCATACGGATAGGATCACCTTCCATTCCGGTCAGCAGATGGTTCATGGTCGTATTACCTGCCACACACATGCGGTAGATATGGTCAGGATTAAACCCGCTGGCTCTGCACATCTGCTCAATCATAGGATTGATGGTCTCTTTGATTACCGCATCCTGAAGCTTTTTACTTCCTCCCGGTTTCATAGATTCAATGATACGGTTAATCACATCTGCGCCATAACGGATCTGTCCATTACCGGCAGATGCTTTTCCGATGATTTCTCCGGTTTCCATATTGATCAGCAGGGCTGATACGGTTGTGGTACCGATATCCACTGCCAGTCCGCCGATGACTACCTCTGCATCCTTTGGATATACATCATATACAAAAATATCATCCTTATTTGCAGAAGTACGGATCACACAGCGTACCTGGAAAGCCGATTCACGGAAAATACGAGCAATTCTATTCAGCACCTGGAAAGGAAGACGTACTCTTGCTGCACCGGTTTTCTTCTTAATCGCACGGATAAATCTTTCGTTATCCGGCATAGTATCATCCAGTGTAGGCACATTCATCTCTATATCCAGAATGCCCATACTGTTTGTCAAGGCAATTCCTGCTTCTTCTATATCGTTCTTTGCATTTTCAAAAATTGCAATTTCTTTTTTTGAACTTAAATCCGCAACTTTCATTCGACTGCGGTAAGCAGAGGCAATATCAGGTACCTGAACCGCAATGTCACCTGTTACCTTACTTACACATGCCAGTCTCCAGCCATTGTTATATTCTTCGTCAGAAATATGCCGGGTCTTGGGAGAGTCTATATTTCCCTCCAGAATCTTTACTCTGCATTTTCCGCAGGAAGCATTTCCGCCGCAGGGAGCATCGATGGCTACGTTTACTTTCCTGGCCACTTCCAGCAGATTTTCATTTTCCTGGGCAAAGGTCGTGACATCCTCGCCGCTTTCGAATTTAAAAGTCACTTTAAACATAGGAATTTCTGCCTTTCTCTGTTTTTATACAGGAACTGCCGCACATAAATGTGCAGCAGCTCCTTTCTCATATGTTTTTCTTGATCTGTTCGTCAGAATCGCTGTTTACAGAAATTACAGCTCCAGATAAGAATCTGCATATAATGTGTTGTTCTTAAGAACATCACAAGATTTAATTGTCTCCATAAGTCTCTTATCGTTAGGATTAACGATTGCAGATGTCAGGCCCTGCATCATAGCCATTGCAACCATTGCAGAATCCATGATCGGACGGATATGTTTTGGCATTCCGTTGGAGTTATTGGAAAGTCCGCCTGTAGAATTCAGCCCCATATCGCTGAACATCTTGATGGCTTCCAGGATCTCCATCTGTTTTTCCTGCATACCTTTTACAACCAGGAATAAAGGATCAAACCAGATATCTGCAGCATCCATACCATGCTCCATACCTCTTTCCAGAAGTGTCTGGCAGTACATCATACGCTCATCATTATCTTTTGCAAGACCTTCACCATTGCAAAGTGCGATACAGATTGCATCATTTGCTGCAGCCAGATCCAGATATTCGATTCTTCCTGCAGCATCTGCAGAGTTAACGATTGGTTTTCCTTTCGCTCTGTTATATACAGAAATACCAGCTTCGATGGCTTTCTTATTAGATGTATCCAGCGCCAGAGGAACATTGTCGAAGTTAGACTGAAGGAGTTCTACTACCCATTTCATCAAATCTTCCCCATCATTCTCAGCCGGTCCGATGTTTACATCCAGATAAACAGCGCCGGCATCCAGCTGCTGTTTTGCTCTTGCCAGAATCGGTTCAGGATCTCTCTCTGTAAAAGCTTTGTTTACTGCAGGTGCAGTGGTGGAAAGTCTTTCACCAATTGTAATAAATTTTGCCATAATGTTTCTCCTTTTATAAAAATTTTTGTTTTAACAAGCTCTTTGCGCAAACATTAAGCAGTTAAATCTTTCAGGAATTTTACTAACTGTACTGCTTCCAGAGGAGCAACGATTACTTCCCATCCAGGAAGCTTAGCTTCGATGTCACCCTTTAATACAGCAACTTTACCAGGAATAACCAGTTTTCTGGATTTTACTTTATCTTCTACGTTCTCTTTGATATAGGTTGCAACAGAAGTAGAAGACAGTTTTCCTGCTGCCCATGCAGTTAATACGGAAAGTCCGCCTGCATCGGAAATAATCAGGTTGCATGGTACGCCGGAACGCTCCAGCTCGCCGGAAACAACAAAGTATGTAAGAGCAAAGTCAACAGTTGTCAGGCACAGAGAGTTTTCGTCAGCACCATTTAATGCGTAAATGCCCGGCTCAACCTTCATTGGCTTCTGAGGATCTGTAAATACGTTCTGTCTCAGACCGAACAGAGGAAGTGCTTCTGCATAATCCAGTGTCTCCATAACAACGATAGAACCGTATTTAACAGTAAACAGGGAAGCCAGCGCCTGCTGCAGATTTCTGTCTCCACGAGCGATAGCTGCTGTATTTACAATTGTAGGATAGCCGAAAGTTCTGTCCTGATCTTTCAGAGCAGCACGACGAATCTGTACAGCGTTTGCGTATGCTTCCTTCACAGAAGCTCCTGTAGCATCGATCACCAGGTTCTTGTTGCCGGCTTTCTCTAAAGCAGCTACTGTATCATAGATCTCATTTAAGTCAGCACCGGATACGCCCAGAACAACACCTGCTTCTTTTGCAAGGTCATTCATTGCAGCATAGTTTGCTGCTGTAGCTCCGTTTAATACAGGTTTTCCGTCTTTGCATACTTCCAGAGCAGCTTTTGCCACTTCTGCATCCTTGCAGCCAAGGATCAGAGTCTTTCCTGTTGCTGCTGCTTTCTTAACCATTTCTACATAGCGGTCTTTGTCTGCACCGTCCTGATAGTTCACGTAAACCATTTCTACGTGCATTCTCTCACCGATACGCTCATAATCAACCTTCTGAAGTTCAGCAATCTTCGCATCAACTGCAGCGTCATCCATGTCTGTGCAGATAGCAACTGCATATCTTGTTTTGCTGACAAAAGTTTTTTCATGTCTGAATAAAACAGTCTCGCCGCCTAAAGTGTATTCTCCTTCACCGGTTCCAACCTTAATGGTTTTCATTGGGGGAGCAGTAGCCTCAGACAGTTCAGCCAGAGCTTCGTCAGACATATGCGGACATTTGGAGATTTCCAGAGCGCCCTGAGCAACTTTCATAGCAAAAGCCATACATGTTGGGCAGCCGCATTCCTTACAGTTTTTCTTTGGTGTCATTTTAAAGATTTGAATACCTGTTAATGCCATTTTCTTTATATCCTCCTGTTTTACGATTACATTAATTCTTTAATCATTTTTGAAATAGTTGCAACGGACTGAGGATGTTTCAGGATAACAGCGTCAGAGCCGGATGCTAATACAGCAGCAGCTGTCTGAACTTCCATGCTGATTCCTCTCTCTTCCAGAGGACCCCACTCAGGCATATCCTCTTCAGTAGCCATAGCTTCTTTTACACTCCATGCCTCATCTGCAACAGCTGTAATAATAGGCATCTGCAGCATGTTGTCGTTCTGAGATAAAGCAGCACCCTTGATACGGTCCATGGTAGAAACAACATATTCAAAACCATAACCAACGGCAGCAGAACCAACGTTCATTACGATATCCTGGGCTTTCACTCCAAGCTGAGTCATAACAACGTTTAACTGTTTTGCAAGGTTGATATCAACAGCGGACTCAGCGCCTACTTTCTGATTGTAAGCAAGGCCAGCTGCTGCACCTACAGCTTTGTAGTTTTCTTCTCTGGCAGACATAACCAGCGCATTTTTGCCCTGCAGAACTTCAGCTACCTTAGGAAGCAGCTCCGTATCTTTTTCTACATTTTTGCAGCCTTCCACTACCAGAGGACAGGTAACAGCTTCTGCAACTTCTTTCACAACTTCGATCAGTTCATCAATGGACTTGTCTGCTCCGTTAGGATCTCCGCCCTCTAAGCGCAGGCATACAAAATCAGCGCCTTCCATAGCCTCGGCTTTCTTTGCGATTTCTCCGATTGTAGAAGCGCCTTCGTAAAACTTCTGGATACCAGGAATATTGGAAGCAATACCCAGATCGGAAACTTCTACACCGATCTTCGGTGCATTCTCCATTGGAGCATCAAAAGTATAGAAAGGAAAGGTGCATTCTCCTCCTAATTTGATTGCTTTGTCTCCGCTTCCAATCTCAACGGTATTAATGCTTGCATTGAACTTCTGTGGTTTCTGATTAAACGGCATTTCTATGAGCCTCCTTCATATTATTCTTAACAACAGGCGGTATAATCTGAAACCGTCTGCCGTATACAGACGGCAAAGAGGTAATGGCAGCCCTCTTTTTGCCGCCTACATTATACTACATTACATGTAATATTGACAAGTTTCCCTTGTGATATTATACAAAAAAACTTTATAATATTACATTTCTTTCTGATATGTATATAGTAATTGGACTTTTTTTGTCAATTTACTCTTATACAGGAAACGGGAGGCCCTTTTGTAAGGCATCTCCCATTTCCTTTTACATACTTATAAATAATTACATCATTGGATCCATACCCAGTGCAGGATGGTTCTTCTCTGTCAGGAATGCAACCAGTGTTTCAGGATCGGTAGCGATAGTCTCATCTCCTACCATATCTGTAAAGTTGTCAATTCCATACATTTCTTTTGCAGTCTTGTTCAGTCTTTCTGCAACTGTATCTTTCAGCTCTTTCGGCATCCACACGATACGCTCAATACCGCCCTCTGCCTTCATGAACTTCTTAGAAGAAATGAAGTGTTTTCCGTGTCCCATGAATCCAGGTGTCTGAACACCGCCGCCTGTCATGGAAGCCAGTTCTGGGAAGGTCATTCCAAGAGGTGTCATTCCGGCATACTCACGGTTTGTAATAACAACACCGTTGGAGAATGGCTCGATGCCGCAGATACACTCGAAGCATCCGCAGGAAGTCATTGGCTTCTCCATAATGGAATACAGAGATACATCCTGAAGAGCGCCCTGAGACAGTTTCTGAACAGCTTCATTTACGTCTTCGTATTCACCGATGCGCTCATCGATAGGTCTTTCTTTTGTGATCACCTGGCAAGGTCCGTTTGGATCCAGCTGGTTTGTAGCTTTCGCATCCAGCCATGAAACAGCACCGCAAAGTCCCAGACGTTCCGGAGTTACCACACATACGTGAGATGGTGAGAATGCCTGACACAGGATACAGCTATAATATACGTCTACAGACTCATCTGTCAGGGTATCCAGACGCTCATCACGCTTGTCAAAGGTTGGAATAGCAACTTCATGACGAATTCTTGTACATTCTGCAGGATCTGTGTAAATAGTTACTTCACATTTATCAACAACGGCATCAAATTCATTCTTAACAGAAACATACAGAACCTCTCCGATATGTTTCAGACGGAAGCCTGCATTGAAAGCTTCTTTTCCAATACGAATACGGAGCATATCACGCTGTCCTGTATGGTAAACGCCTTCGATACAGTTAATGTAGTTGTGGAACTTACGCTCGATAACTGGCTCAAAGTCAGACTGCATGTTCTTTCCGGCGACCTTAACAACATATGCAATGCTGTTCTTGCTTCCCAGTTCCATGCCGTCTACATCCGGACCAACGATGGTGATCTTGTGGTCTTCGATTTCAGAAGCATCTACAGCCTGTACCAGCTCAGCACAGTCTACACGAGAACCATCAAACTCAACCTGCATATCGCCACGGCGGATGATTTCACCTTCAAATGCTGAAGCGAAAGCAACCGGAATATCGATATTTGTGATTTTGATCTTAATGTCACGGGCTTCCAGAGATGTGGCATTGAATTTGCTTACATCCGGCTGGCAGATCAGGCTCTTAGGAACTTCTGCAACACCTTCCTGGTTTGTAATTACAGGGAATCCTAATGCGATAGCACCAGCGCCGCATGCTACGATCACATCATTTAAAGGAGCAAAAGCATTTACGAATGCAGGAACACGTTCCATTGTATACTTCATCAGATTTCCTGCATCTCCCGGTGTGATGTTACCGAAGATCAGGGCTGCTCTAAGAGCAACAGATACAACATGGATAACAGCTGTAACATCTTTTCCTAAAGGAATAACACGGAGATTAGCACCCGTTTTCATGCCGGCTTCTGCTAACTGGTCAATGATATCGCCAACCAGAGTTACCAGAATACCCTGTGCCTGATAGCTCTTTACCAGAGCTACAGCTTCTTCTGTAGTAGGAGCCTTACCTAAGATAACAGCTACGCCTGGGATATCTCCTGTTACAAGAGGTACACCCAGCTCACGGATTACAGCATCTGCCAGATGTCCATAACATGGCTCTTCATATGGAGTAGCTCCGTCAATATATTTTAATACTTCGATAAACTCAGCGCAAAGAGCAGTTGCAACACCGGACATGAAAATGTCATGAGTTCTGTTTTCTCTTGTCATAAGAGTTTTTACTACGCCCAGAGCGTTCTTTAACTCTCCTAAAGTACCAACCTTTACACCTGTTACAGCATAATAGCATGGCAGGCTGTATGCTGTGTTGGGGAAGCTGACGGCTTTGTCAGCACCGTGCTGCTCAATGGCAGCGTTAATTGCATTTTCTGTCAATCCATAGACAGCGTCGTTTCCGCTGAATACTGTTTCAAATAAAGTCAATGTTTTTTCCTCCTAACATCTCATAATCCCTGATCGATTATGTTTTTAATTTGTGTGATTTCTTCTTTTACTGTATTGCTGAAATCGTAAGGGGATTTCCCCTGACGATCTGCATCCATAACTTCTGTATTATAGTGAATAAAGCCCAGGAGATCCTCTGCCGGTATACGGCTTCTGACAAATTCCTCATCTTCTGCGTTTCTCACCTTGTTGGCAACCACCCGTACCTGTTTAACACCCAGGTCATCGGCAAGACGTTTTACATTTTTATAGGTCTGAACGCTTCTGGCACCCGGTTCAATCACTACGATAAACTGATCCATGGATTCTGTAGTTCCCCGGCCCAGATGTTCCAGACCGGCCTCCATATCCATGATCACCACGTCATCTCTGTGGAGAACCAGGTTGTTGATGATTCTTCTGAGCATGACATGCTCGGGACATACACAGCCCCCTCCACCAGTTTCCACCGTACCCAGAACAAGAAGCTTTACACCGTTTACTTCCTTAGAATAAGTATCCGGTATATCGCTGACCTTGGGATTCAGCTTATAAAACTGATTATCCTCTCCGGCGCCTGTTCTCTCTTCAATGAGTTTTCTCATTTTTGTAATGGGAACAATAGAGTCCAGCGTTTCTTCGTCAAAGCCCAGAGCCAATCCAAGATTGGCATCCGGGTCTACGTCTGCTGCAAGAACATGTTTTCCTTCGTCAGCATAAAGCCGGGCAAGAGTTGCGGCGAAGGTGGTCTTTCCCACACCGCCTTTTCCTGTAACCGCTATTTTCATGTCATTCACCTTTCCTAGTTATGTTTCAGAATTATCAGATGCCCAGGGCAGCTCTCTTTTCTTCGATCCTTGCCATCATGGCATCGCCTAATTTATCAATGTCTTTCTCTACAGTAAATGCTGCTTCACACCACTGTCTGGTGCCGTTTGTCAGGATTTCAACCATTTCGCTGGAACCTGAAGCGTATGGATCAACACCCAGGAATGTATCAATACCGGAACCGATAACATAGTTTCCGATAGATACCGCTTTTTCAGACATCCATTCCGGAGCACAGCCTACAACCGGCAGCTGTGAAATATGAAGGCCTGCATCTTTTGCAAGGGTTGCAGCCAGAACCAACATACGGGAAATATCTACACAGGATCCCATATGAAGAACCGGAGGAATATCAGCCAGCTCGCAGACTCTCTTCAGACCATCGCCGCATACATCTTTTGCTGCCTTGTCCATAAGGCCGGCTTTAGCAGCAGCCTGTGCGGAACAGCCGGAAGCGATAACGATGATATCATTTGCCAGCATCTTCTTCATCAGTTCGATATGAGCCAGGTCAGGACGAACCTTTGGATTGTTACATCCAACCATAGCTACTGCACCTCTTAATACACCGGAGGTAATACACTGCAGTAATGGTTTTGTAGTTCCCAGTTCATCTACTTGTGTATTGGCAACGCCGTCCAGTGCTTTGACGATAGCCTCTGTTGAATATCCAACAGTTGCTTTCTGTTTCATCTGTGGGATGTATACCAGTTCAGGTTTTCTGTTCTTGAAGTTCTCAATAGCCAGCTTCACGATCTGAGTTGCTTTTTCCAGTGCGGAATGAGCATCAAAGCGGATAAACTCAGAATCCGGCATCTGTGCGATCGGAGATGTTGTGATGAACTTGGTATGGAAACATTTGCTTAAAGGTCCTAATGCTGGGAAGATACACTGTACATCAACTACAATGGCTTCGCAGGCACCTGTAAGTACTACATTTTCCTGCTGCAGGAAGTTACCTGCCATTGGAATTCCACGGCGCATTGCAACTTCGTTGGAAGTACAGCATACACCAGAAATAGTAATTCCTTTTGCTCCCATTTCTTTTGCATAAGCAACCATTTCAGGGCTGTCTGCCACTTCGCAGATCATCTCGGAAAGGCTGGGATCATGCCCGTGAACAACGATGTTTACATTTTCCTCAACCATAACACCAAGGTTTGCCTCTGTTTCAACTGGCTTTGGTGTACCGAAAAGCACGTCAGAAAATTCTGTTCCCATCATGGAACCGCCCCATCCGTCAGAAAGTCCTGCACGGATCGCCTGTTTTACCAGAGCTTCCGGTTTGGATGAACAGCCCATATGAGACATATGTAAAGAACATGATACCTCTCGGTCAATGGCCCGAGGTGCCAGTTCATTTTCCTCCCACAGTTTCTGCTGGGACTCCGGAGCTCTCTTTAAGAATCTCTGAGTTCCGAAAGGCTTTCCGTATTCCATAAGGCCTTCATAAGCTACCTCATGAGCCAGATCGTAAATGTCTTTGCCTTCTGTCTCAATTCCCCACTCTTTTGCAATGCGAATCAGCTTCTCCGGATCTTTTACTTTGTAGCATCCGTCTGCCGCTGAAGCGTAAAGAGTGTGGCAGATCTCACGTCCGTGATCGGAATGGGTAGCAGCTCCGCCTGCTGTAAACTTCAGATAATTACGTCCTACGATGCCGTGAACATCACATCCGCAGATTCCTCTTGGGGCTTTCTTTGTGATACGGCATGGTCCCATTGTACAGATACGGCAGCAAACACCTTCTTCACCAAATTTACAATGGGGGGTCTGGTTCTTTACACGAGCCTGCCAGGAATCAGCACCTACTTTGGCACCTGTCTCTAACAGTCTCGCAGTAGCAGCTTCAAATTCTTCTACTGTAGTTAATCTGAATTCACTCATGTTATCCTCCTTTATGTCGCCTCTTCTCTTAAAATTCTAATTTGTCCACAATTTCCCGAACGGCTTTTTTCACAGGCGAGTCCTCGGGAAGGTCAACGGTTGGCGTGCCGTCACAGTCATAATCATAGACTGTATCATTTTGTGGTACTACTCCCAGAAGATGGAGGCCCTGTTTTTCAATCTCATCTCTGGTACCTTCATTGAGCTCTCCATTAGGAGCCCGGTTTACAATCAGGCCTACCTGTTTAGGATGCATATCGCATTCCTTGATCAGCTGGGCAATCCTGCCTGCTGCCTGTACTCCTCTCCTGGAACAGTCACTGACAAGAATGGCTGTTTCCATATTCGGAAGCACTCCTCTGCTGATATGCTCCATACCGGCCTCATTATCCACAATAATGTAGGGGTAATTCTTCTCCAATCTCTGGAGCTGTGCCTGAAGGAGTCCATTGACAAAGCAGTAACATCCTTTGCCCTGGGTACGCCCCATAACCAGCAGATCGAAATCATCAGATTCCACAAGAGCATCATCAAACTTAAACTCCATATAATCTGCCTTTGACACTCCTGAGGGAATAGGGTTCTTTGCAGCCATCTCTGCGCCTGCAACTTCCTCTCGGATATCTCCCAGTGTGGTTTCTACTTTCACACCCAGGACTTCGTTCAGATTGGAATTTGCATCCGCATCCACAGCAAGAATCGGGCCCTTCCCTTTTTCTCCCAGATACTGTATGATCAGTCCCGTTAATGTTGTCTTACCTACGCCGCCTTTACCTGCGACTGCAATTACATGTGCCATATGTCAGGCGCCTCCTGAATTTAAATTTTAAACAAGTGTCCGGAGTCCGGATCTTTCAATAATCTCCGATACGTCTTTCCACTTATTTAACGCATACAAATGGATACCATTTACACCAAGTGCCCGGTATTCATCAATCTGTCTGACGGTATACTCGATACCCTCTTCTTTAAACTCTTTTACCTTTTTATCGTAGAACATATCCAATGGTTTGCCGTCAGAATCCTTTGGATTAAAAGGATTTGGAAACAGCCAGTGTCTGGAAATCATTCTGGACAGTTCTCGGTCCATGACACATCCGTTACGGGACAGCGCCATATTGATTGTGGCAGCCTGATCCAGGATCGGCATGATCCCAACATCCACCGGCATGGTCACACCCGCTTTGCGGATAGCGTCCAGCCATCGTTTAAACTGTTCCATGTCCCAGCAGAGCTGAGTCATAATATAGTCAGCTCCGTTATCCTGCTTTTGCCTCAAAACGGAAATATCCGCTTCCAGGCTTCGGCAAGCGATATGCCCTTCCGGAGAACCTGCTACTGCAATCTCAAACTTATCCCCATATTGATCTTTTACAAATTTTACAAGATCTGTGGCATAATCGAAATCTCCGCAGGTCGTAGTCTCACCCAAAGGAAGATCTCCTCTAAGGGCAAGCATATGATCTACGCCTTCTGCCAGATATTGATCCAGCTGCTCTTTGATACCCTCCTTTGTGTTACGGATAACCGTGAAGTGAGTCACAGGAATAGGGCCAGCTTTTTTTATCATCTGGCAGACTTCCCTGTTCGCTCCTACGTTCCCCCCTCCAGCCCCATAGGTACAGGAAATGTATTCCGGCTTATATCTGCACAAATGTTCAATCGTGCCCGGAAGGTTTTCCATACCTTTCTCGGTTTTCGGCGGAAACAGCTCAAAGGAAAGGAGCATTTTCTCCTTCATAGCCTCTGCTAGTTTCATTGGTCTTTACCTCCGCATATTGTGTTTTATTTTAAGGGGTTTCCCCATTAAAACCTTAGTTTATTCGCAGTCCAGCTTCACAATGCTGTTTGCCAGGTCTACCATCAGGATTCTTCCTGTGATAGTTTTGGTCTCTCCCATAATGTCTCTGAGAATCACCTTGTCCCCATCTACATCAATACGGCTGACCATCTTCAGGATCACGGTATTGTCACTTTCTTTCTGAACCGTTGCAAGACACATGATTTACGCCTCCTTTAAATGTTCTTTTACCAGTGTCAGAGCCAGACCAAGGCGCATATTCCCTTTCTGGAAATCTGCCACGCCTTCCTTAATCGTCCTGGCCGCATCTTCCATGCCCAGCTTTTTCAGATTTTCTGCCATCTGATCTAGTTCCTGTGCATGATGTTCATTGTGAGAAAGCATATAGTTTAAAAGAGCCACAACTTCCTGGGAACAGTTTTCCTGGCAGTTATCGCTGCAGCTTCCGCAATGTTCATGCTGATGAGCTTCTCCTCCATGAGGGATCACATTACCATTTTCGTCTTTGATTAAATGCATTTTTCCATCCTTTCCAGGCCCTATTTTGTATTTGGGCGCACTGAATGACAATTATTTATCAATTAGCTTCATTATACATGGTTTCCTGTCTTTTATCAAGCCATTTTATGTATTTTTCTAAGTGCTTTCCGGCATACTTTTCCCCATGTTTTTCCTATTTGTAATTTATGTAAAAACCCCATGATTATTAAGGGGTTCCTTTGTAGATTTTTAATTTATACATGGCGCCTACAGACCTTCCACATGAGTAGGGAACAGACTGGTCACCTCTCCCTTTTAACCTCCTTATTGCTGTCTTCGGCTTATTCCCCCTCAGTCTAGGCAACTTCAGATGCAAAGTGCTATAAGATATTATGAATTTTAATAAATATGTCTAACATTTTTCACATTTTCATGCTATACTAACAAGGATTGTAAAAAGGAGGTTTGGTATATGTCTTTTGGCGAACATGTGATCCATTTAAATGACGGAAGAGAAATGCCATTGTTAGGCCTTGGCGTCTATAAAGCCACAGATAATGAAGAGCTGAAACAGGCTATATCCAGCGCCGTTTCTTGGGGCTACCGCCTGATTGATACAGCTTCTTTCTACAAAAACGAAGAAGGAGTCGGTAAAGGAATACAGGCTCTTAATATACCGAGAAAAGATTTATTCGTCACCACGAAGATTTGGAATACCGCTCAGAGGATTGGAGATATAGAAGATAGTTTTAACAGGAGCCTGGAACGCCTGGCTCTGGATTATGTGGATCTGTACCTGATCCACTGGCCCGTCCCCGGGTGTTTCGGGAATACCTGGAAAGCCATGGAAAGACTGCAGGATCAGGGCAAGGTAAAATCCATCGGTGTATCCAATTTCAGTATCCAGGATCTGGAACTTCTAAAAACCGTATCTGACGTGATCCCAGCCGTAAATCAGGTAGAATTTCATCCCCTCTTCAATCATCCGGAACTGAAATCTTACTGTGAAGAAAACGGCATCGCTCTTCAGGCCTATGCACCTCTGGCCAGAGGCGCATATCTGAAAAGCCCGTTGATGATCGAAATTGGCAAGAGCCATCAGAAAAGCCCTGCTCAGGTAGGTCTACGCTGGCTCGTTCAGCAGGGAATTGCTGTGATTCCAAAATCAATTCACGAGGAACGTCTGGCAGAAAACAGCCAGATCTTCGATTTTGTTCTCTCAGATGAAGAAATGGCTGCTATTACTGCCATGGATGTTCAGCAGCGGGTAGCAGGAGTCCCTGAAGATATGGTTCCCTATATAGTATAGCAAAGAATTTTTTCAGCCGCAGAACAGACTGCCGGTATGGAATAACGATTTCCCATGTACATACCTGTATTTGCAAAAGAGGTCTTTTCTCAAAGAAGACAACCTTTCGGATTTGATTCTTCTCTGAGAAAAGACCTCTTTTTTGTATTTATTCCCAGGAAACCTCCCAGGATTCAATCTTTTTATCTCTGAGCATAAGATCCTTCACAGCAACTCCGGGTTCTTTTCCTTCAAAAAGCACCTGATTCACCTGCTGGATGATCGGTGTATCCACCTGGTATTTCTGAGAAAGTTCCCAGCCGGCCTTGGCAGAATACACACCTTCCACCACCATCTTCACTTCTTCCATGGCCTCTTCCATGGTTTTTCCCTGACCTAAAAGAATTCCGGCTCTCCGGTTCCGGCTGTGCTTGCTGGCACAGGTAACAATCAGATCCCCAATACCGGATAACCCGTAAAAAGTCTCCGCTTTGGCCCCCATAGCTATGCCCAGCCTGGTGATCTCGGTAATCCCTCTGGTGATGAGAGCTGCTTTGGTATTATCCCCATAGCCCAGCCCATCTGCAGCCCCTGCCGCCAGAGCGATCACATTTTTCAGGGCACCGCCCAGTTCGATTCCCAGTACATCAGGACTGATATAGGCTCGGAACACAGGACTCATAAAAATATTCTGAATATACTCTGCGGTCTTCCGCTCCCTGGCTCCCGCCACACAGGTAGTAGGAAGGCCCCGGCTTACCTCTTCTGCATGGCTTGGTCCGGAAAGCACACAGGGAACAGACTCGGGGATTTCTTCTTCAATAATGTCTGTAAGTGTCATCAAAGTGCCTTCTTCAATACCTTTCGATACATTTACGATCAACTGGCCATACCGGATATAAGGCTTGATCATTCTTGCAGTCTGCCGCACAGCTACCGAAGGAACCGCCATAATCAGTATATCTTTTCCAATCAGTGATTTTTCCAGATCGCCGGTGATCTCCAAGGCTTCAGGAAGCCGGACACCTGGAAGTTTTTCCTTATGTTCTCTCGTCTCCGCCAGTTCTCTGGCCTGCTCTTCTCTGTGGGACCAGAGTGTGGTATTATGTCCGTTATTCACCAGAAGGATTCCCAAAGCAGTGCCCCAGCTTCCCGCACCAATAATTCCTATATTCGCCATATTTCTTACCTCTTTTTGCTGAGAAAAATCTTATTTTCGTTTCCGTGAAGAAGACGGCCGATATTCTGCCTGTGTCTCCAGTAGGCCAGAGCCATCAGCAGAAAAGCGATCACATACATCTCATAAAGCACCGGCTGATCACAGGGATACCTCCCCGTCTGTCCGAAGATCAGCAGAAGAACTACAAAGCACAGATATCCTGTCAAAGAACACAGGGATACATAATGGGTGGTAAAAAACAAAAGGAAAAATACCACTGCACAGATCAGAAAGATCCGCCAGTCAAAAGCCAGAAGAAGGCCCACAGAAGCTGCAATTCCCTTCCCTCCTTTAAACTTCAGGTAAAAAGGAAAGTTATGGCCAAGGATACATCCGGCTCCTGCATAGAGCTCCAGAAGACGTATATTATCTCCAAAGCTGCCGCCAAAAAGCAGTCTTGCAATGAGCATGGCCAGCACACACTTCAGTATATCTCCCAGAAGAGTCAAAGCACCAGCTTTTTTCCCCATGGTACGAAAAGCATTGGTCGTTCCTGCATTTCCGCTGCCGTGTTCCCGAATATCGATCCCCTGTTTTCTGCCATAGATATAGGATGTCTGGAATAATCCCAGCACATATCCTATAGCCAGACATGCAATACGCTCCAGCATATTTTATTCCCCCTCTTTTCTCTCTCTGATAATAAACTTCAGAGAAGTACCTTTAAATCCAAAGGCCTCCCGCACTTTGTTCTCCAGGTATCTGGTATAGGAAAAGTGCATCAGCTCTTTGCTGTTAACAAAAATCACAAAGGTAGGCGGTTTCACAGAAACCTGTGTGGCATAAAAAATCTTCAGCCTTTTTCCCTTATCAGAAGGAGGCTGCTGCATGGCCACTGCCTCTGTAATGATCTCATTGAGGACTCCTGTCTGGATACGCAGAGTCTGGTTCTCCAGAACCATATCAATGGTCTCAAAAAGTCTGGGGATCCTCTGCCCTGTCTTTGCCGAGATAAACATGATCTCCGCATAAGGCATGAAAGAAAGGACCTCTCTTACTTTATTGGTAAACTTGTAGATGGTCTTATCATCTTTTTCGATAGCATCCCATTTGTTCACGGCGATGACAATACCTTTGCCTCTGTCATGGGCAATCCCTGCGATCTTGGCGTCTTGTTCTGTGACCCCTTCCTCTGCATCAATCATCAACACAACAACATCTGCCCGTTCTACAGCAGTTACTGTACGGATAATACTATATCTTTCCAGTGCTTCCTTGATCTTGTTCTTTCTGCGCAGGCCTGCTGTATCAATAAAGATATATTCCCTGCCCTGATAGGTTACTTTCGTATCAATAGCATCTCTGGTGGTTCCTGCAATGTCAGAAACGATAACTCTTTCCTCTCCCAGAAGTTTGTTGATCAGTGAGGATTTACCCACATTTGGTTTGCCCACTACGGCAATCCGTGGAATCTCGCTTTCCTCTTCCTCCTGGGGAATGTCTTTGAAATACTCTGTCACTTTTTCCAGCATATCTCCCAGCCCCAGCATAGAAGCTGCAGAGATGGGCACCGGCTCTCCGATTCCCAGATTATAAAATTCATAAGTATCCATCATAAACTTCTGGAAACTATCTACCTTATTTACCACTAGGACCACCGGCTTACGGCTTCTGCGGAGCATATCCGCCACCTTGCCGTCAGCGTCTACCAGCCCTTGGCGTACATCTGTCATAAAAATGATCACATCTGCGGTATCAATAGCTATCTGTGCCTGCTCCCGCATCTGAGCCAGGATAATATCCTTGCTTTCCGGTTCGATACCTCCGGTATCGATCAGTGTAAAAGATTTATCCAGCCATGTAACGTCTGCATAAATCCTGTCTCTGGTAACTCCCGGAGTATCCTTTACAATAGAAATCTTTTCCCCGGCCAAAGCGTTAAATAATGTGGACTTTCCTACATTAGGCCTTCCCACAATTGCTACAATCGGTTTGCTCATACATTTGTCTCCTTTTATGTTCTCTGCCTGCTTCCCTGTCCAGAACTGCCGCTACTAGGTCGGCACCATCCTCTCCCACGATTTTCACAGGCGTCTTTAATTCTCTCTCCAGATCCTCAACGGTCATATCATCCAGAAACACATTTTCCCCGCTTCTCAGCAGATTGCAGGGAAGAAGAAGCATCTCTCCAAGATCCTGGTCTTTTAACTGTCTTACCAGATCCTGCCCTGTAAGAAGACCGGATACTGTGATCTGTTCACCAAAAAATTCATTTCTGATCTGATATCCCCTGAACATTACATTGGGAAACTTCTTCTGAATCCCCTTCATATAACGGGTAATCACCGGATAAGCCAGTTTTCCTGTGGCAAAACTCAGGTTCACGGCTCTGTCGTCCCCTTCCCGTTCTTCCAGAGCCTCGTTTACCTGTTCTTCCAGGAGTCTGAGCATTCCCACACCGTTTTCCAGCTGGAGATAGCCATCATATCTTTCTGCTTCCGGCAGTTCTCTACCGGCCAGGAGATACCACTCATCACTGGCATGGACAAAATGGAGTCCATGCTTTTCGTAGAGCTTTTTCTGCCAGCTTTCAATCAGATCAATAACTTCACCTGCTTCCTTGCGGTCAAAGGCCTCCAGAGGATGCAGTCCGTCTCTGAAACGACTCAGTCCTACCGGCACTACCGAGACACTTTTCAAATGGGGAAGATATCCGGCCAAATCCTGAATACTTTTCTCCAGCTCTGCTCCGTCATTAATTCCCCTGCACAAAACGATCTGTCCGTTCATCTCGATCTGGGCCTGATACAGTCTGTCTACCTTTGGGAAAATATCTCCGGCAAACCGGTTGCGAAGCATTTGGCACCGAAGCTGAGGATTGGTAGTATGAAAGGAAATGTTGATAGGGGCAAGATGATACTCTATGATCCGGTCTATGTCATGCTCTTTCATATTTGTCAGGGTCACATAATTTCCCTGAAGAAAGGACAGCCGTGAATCATCATCTTTAAAATAGAGGGTCTCTCTCATTCCCGGGGGCATCTGGTCAATAAAGCAGAAAATGCAGTGATTGCTGCAGGATCTGTATTCATCCATGAGGCCGTTTTCAAAAACTATCCCCAGATCCTCCTCATACTCTTTCTCTACTTCCAGTTCCCATTCTTCACCGTCTGCTTTTTTTACCAGCAGCAGGATATATTCATCATTTATCAGATAGTGATAATCAAAAACATCTTCTATCGTTTTTCCGTTTATAGAAAGAAGTTCGTCTCCCGGTTCCAGCTCCAGCTCCCAGGCAATACTCCCATCTTCCACTTCTTTGATGATGTGTCTGTTTTTCTTCATAGATACCTCTCTTTTCCATTAAAACAACCGTCTAAAATAACAGCCGTTCTGCGGCTAGTATACCAACAAAGCCGCAAAAAAGCAATATTTTTCCTTGACTGGGCCATATGTCGAATGTTATAACTTAATGTGTATGATGTAAAGAAAGGGTAAATTATGGAATTTTTTCTTGCATCAGGGAGAATTTTCTCTCCTCAAAATATTTTAAGTATTTAAACGGAGGTCTTTATGATTAATATCAGTTTGCTGGAAAAATCGATTCCAGTGGCCCCTATCAAAATAGCGGCTCTGAAAAGCTGCGCTCAGCTGGCTTCTCAAGTGGATTCCCATCTGGTACAGTTTCGAAAAGAACTGGACTCCCACAATCGCTCAGGTCTAAATTTCCGAGGCTATTCTGAGGAGAGCTTTCTCATCGACTGTGACTGCCCCCGCTTTGGTTCCGGTGAGGCCAAAGGCGTTATCAGTGAATCCATCAGAGGAACAGATATGTTTGTTATGGTAGATGTATGTAACCACAGCCTGACTTATAAAATCTGCGGTCATACCAATCACATGTCTCCTGATGATCATTATCAGGACCTGAAGAGGATCATTGCCACTGCTGCCGGTAAAGCTCACAGGATCAATGTGATCATGCCTTTCCTCTATGAAAGCCGTCAGCATAAGAGAACAAAAAGAGAATCTTTGGATTGTGCCCTGGCCCTTCAGGAACTGGTGCAGATGGGTGTTTCCAATATTATTACTTTTGACGCCCATGATCCTCGTATGCAGAATGCCATTCCTCTGTCTGGATTTGACAACTTTATGCCTACTTATCAGTTTCTGAAAACCATGGTAGCTTCTATAGACAACTTCAAGATTGACAATGAGCATCTGATGATTATCAGTCCTGATGAAGGTGCCATGCAGCGTGCAGTATACTTTTCCAACATTCTGGGCGTAGATATGGGAATGTTCTATAAACGCCGGGATTATTCCACCATTGTAAATGGAAAGAATCCTATTGTAGCCCATGAATTTCTGGGAGACTCTGTAGAAGGCAAAGATGTGGTTGTGATCGATGACATGATCTCTTCCGGCGAAAGTATGCTGGATGTGGCAAAGAAGTTAAAAGACCGCAAGGCCAAAAGGGTCATTGTCTGCACTACCTTTGGTCTTTTCACCGATGGTCTTGAAAAATTCGATGAATACTATGAAAAAGAATATATTTACCGTGTGATCACCACGAACCTGACATACCGGAATCCGGATCTTTTAACACGGCCCTACTATCTGGAAGCAGATATGAGTAAATATCTGGCCAGCATTATGGATATTTTGAATCATGATCTCTCCGTAGAAAAAGTAAGAAGCACAACTCAAAAGATCAATCAGTTGCTGAATAGATGTTAATAAAAAAACAGAAGGTTTCTGCCTTCTGTTTTTTTACATCTGTCTTCTTTAATTTACCTGATATACATCTGCATAGCCGCTGCCAAACTGAAGAGCTTCACTATGAGTGTTAAAGAAAATATCCACATGTCCGTAAGAAGTTCCTCTGTCTTCTACAGTATAAACGGTTCCGTTGATCATCAGTTTCGTGCCCAATGGAACGCCGCCCATAGCAACGGTTCTTCCTGCTGTAGCAGTTGTACCGCTGGCTGTTATCCCGTCAGATTTTCCACAGCACTGGGCGCAGGGACAATACCCCGTAAGACGGAATCTTCCTAAATATGTATTGCCGTTTCCGGAACTGGTCTGCTGGCTCTCCTCAGTCACCGTAGACGACGGCTGCTGTGTACTGCTACTTGCATTTCCCTGACTGCTCTGAGAAGTCGTAGTATCTGCGGTGCTTGCCGCCTGCTGCTGGCTGGCTGCTGCAGCCTGACGCTGTGCCAGAATCTGTGCTGCTTCCTCATCTTTCTGCTGTTTGATCAGGGTATTGATAGTATCTTTCTGGTTTTCAATCTGGTCCATGAGATTTTGAGCATTTCCCTCTTCCTGAGAAATCTGTCCTTCGTAATCCTGGATCTGCAGATTTGTAGTTTTCACTACCTCGTAGATCTCATCCTGCTTGTCCAAACTTTCTTGTTTTAGGTCTTCCAGTTCCTGCTGTTCCTGCTGGATACTGTTTTCTTTTTCTTCTATTTCCTCTGTTGTCTTCTTGTACTCTTCCAGCATATCTCTGTCGTATTGGTTGATCTGAGACATGTTTTCTGCCTGACTCAGAAACTCAGAGATAGAATTGGATTCCAAAAGCATAACCACATAGGAATTTTCCGCATTTTCATACATATACTGAATGCGGAGCTTCATATCCTGGTACTGCTGCTCCTCCTTTTCCTTGGCGGCCTCCAGTTCTTTTCCCAGTTTGTCCAGTTTCTGCTGGGTCTCGTCCGATTTCGTCTGAATCTCCTGCAGATTCTCTTCCAAGTCGCCTAGCTGCTGATTTAACTCCTGCAAGTACCCTTCAAGATCATCTCTCTTAGATTCCAAGCTGTTGATCCTGCTTTGGGTGTCATTTAATTTCTGCTGATTTTCCTGCTGCGCATTTTTAGTATCTGTAATCTTCTGCTGCGTAGAAGCGTAACAGGGGGATGCGGCCAGGCTTACAGCCAACAACCCCATAAGCAGGCTTGTAGTTGTTTTATTCTTCATAACCAAAGCTCCTTTTCACTAACGGTTATGATTATATCATAGAATTTGTAAAATGAACAGTGGTTTTTCATTTTTTTGTAACATTTATGTAATATCGCCAGAGATAGTTTGTAAAGTTTATGCAACTATTCCATTGACCTGCAGATTCCAAGAAATGCCGACAAGTTTCCCCTTTTTCCCTTGCTGGCTCTGTGGGAGAACAAAAAATCCGGATTGCAGCAGGTACAGATCCCCGGAAAGCTAATCTGCTCCGCCCTGATCCCTGCCTCTCTCAGAATGATCTCATTGGCCCGCCAAAGATTTAACTGATATTTTCCATTCTCTTTTCTATAAAGAAGCTTTCTCTCATCTGCATGGGAAGAAAATTCTTTCTGAAAAACCTCCGCCACGTCTTCGCTTACTTCATAACAGTCCTGGCAGATAGAGGGACCAATGGCCGCATACAGTTCTTCCGGCTTGGAGCCAAAGGCCTCTTTCATAGCCTGCACCATATGACTTCCCATTCTTCCTGCAGTTCCCCTCCACCCGGAATGGGCCAGTCCCACAGCCTTGTGGGCCGGATCCACAAAGAATAAAGGCACACAATCCGCAAAAGAAGTGGCAAGAGTCATTCCCGGTATATCGGTGATCAGGCCGTCAACATCCTGATAATCCAAAGGCCGCAGGATCCCTTTGCCCCCGTCTTCTTTCCTGACCTGCCGGATGTTCACCGTATGGGTCTGCTGGGAACAGACGGTTCTCTCCAGATCGAAACCAATGGCCCCGGAAATACGCCGGTAATTTTCCTCTACGTCTTCCTTTCGGTCTCCCCGCTGAAAACTCAGGTTCATGGAGTAATAGATTCCCTGACTGACGCCGCCGATCCTGGTGGAAAAGCCATGGCAGCACCAGGAAAATTTTTCAAAAGCAGGGTAGGTCAGGTAGACCACACCGTTTTTTTCTTCTACTTCCATATGTTCTTTGGTATTTTCGTCCCATCTTATTTCCATGTACTCACCTTTTAAATGAAAATGCATTTTTGATCACCCGGATCTGTCCTGGTCGGATCCCTACAACGTCAAAACGGCAGGGAGTGGTATCTGCAAGTCCCTGCCTCATAAGATAATGCAGAGCTGCACCGGAAATGCGTCTCTGTTTCTTTCCATCTACCGCTTCCTCCGGAGTCCCTGCTTCTTCCTCACTCCTGTATTTCACCTCAATAAAACACAGATACTCGCCATCTCTTGCGATCAGATCCACCTCTCCTGCAGGACAGCGGAAGTTTCTTTTCAGGATCTCATAACCCTGCTCCCTGAGGAACTCTGCAGCCCGTTCTTCATAATACAGGCCGATTTTCTTTGAAGAAGCCTCTCCTTTTCTTCTCATGATCTCTCTCCAAAGACATTTTTAATAAAGGTCTTTCTGTGAATAGGAGAAGGACCGTACTTTCGCAGAGCTTCAATATGTTCTTTTGATCCATATCCTTTATGGGAAGCAAAGCCATACTGGGGCATGATCTTATCATATTCCCGCATAAGCCGGTCCCTGGTAACCTTAGCTACAATACTGGCTGCTGCAATAGACAGGCTTTTGGCATCCCCTTTTATAATAGACACCTGAGGGATGATGATTCCCGGAATCGTCACTGCATCATTTAACAGGATCTGGGGCCTTACCGAAAGATTCCCCACCGCTTCCCGCATAGCCTCATAGGTAGCCTGGAGAATGTTGATCTCATCGATTCTGGCCGGGCTGGCATACCCAACCTGAGCCGCAATGGCTTTATCCATGATTTCCTCATAGAGTTCTTCTCGCCGCTTTTCAGAAAGCTGTTTTGAGTCATTCAGTCCCAGGATCTCACAATCCTTTGGCAGGATCACAGCTCCTGCCACTACCGGACCGGCAAAAGGCCCCCTGCCCGCTTCATCAATTCCGCAGACATATCCCAGATGCTCATATTTGTGTTCATACTCCCGCATCTTTTCCAGCCGGATTCTTTCTTCTTTCAGTTTTTCCTGCCTTTTTTCCGCCTGCACCAGAAGATTCTGAACCCCTTTTCTGCTGTCCTCCCGGTAAACCTGACACAGTGCCGGCAAATCCTCCGGGGCAGCCTTCTTAAACTCTTCCCTGATTTCCTGTATACTTTTCATTTTTACTGCTCCTGTGACTGGATATTCTCCAAAGTGACCTTTCCGATCTTTCCATTCCGGAATTCTTCCAGAAGGATATTCGCCGCTTTCTGGTAGTCAAGCTGGCCGCCTTTTTGAATACATTTTCTGTTCTCAGCGATCTGCTCCAGCATATCCAGAGGTTTCTCTGATTCTTCTATTTCATACCGCTTATTCAGAAGCCCCGGATAATCTCTGCGCAGATCTCCCAGAAGCTCCAGAGAAAGTTCTTCCAGATTCAGGATCTCATCTTTGATGGAACCTACCATGGCCAGCCTTGCCCCTACCTGCTGATCCTCGAATTTGGGCCACAGGATTCCCGGGGTATCCAGAAGTTCCAGATTCTTATTGATCCGGATCCATTGCTTTCCTTTCGTCACTCCAGGTTTATTTCCTGTCTTGGTACAGGCTTTTCCTGCAAATGCGTTGATAAAGGTAGATTTTCCCACATTGGGGATTCCCACCACCATAGCCCGGACAGGACGGTTTTTGATTCCTCTTCTCCGGTCTCTTTCGATCTTCTCCTTACATGCCTCCATAACCAGGGGCAGAACTCCCTTCACTCCGCTGCCGGACCTGGAATTCAGTTTCAGGACATGAAAGCCTTTCTCCTGAAAGAAACGGCTCCAGGCCTCATTTTGCTCCGGATCCGCCAGATCTGACTTGTTCAGCAGAAGAAGCCTGGCTTTATTTTTTCCAAGCTCATCAATGTCAGGATTCCTGCTGGAAACAGGAATCCTTGCATCCACCACTTCAATGATCAGATCAATGAGTTTGATGTTCTCTTCCATCATTCGTTTTGCTTTCGTCATATGTCCGGGATACCATTGATAATTCATATTCATCCTCACTTTTTACTATTGTCTTACAAATCCTATCTTATCTGCCGGGTAAATGCAGAACCAGACTTTTCCCTCAATATATTTTTTATCGACATTCTGTACTTCTGCAAACCGGCTGTCTTCACTGTTGTTCCGGTTGTCTCCAAGGACAAAATACTCCTCACTGCCCAGCTTCACGCCGTTTTCCGCCAGTCCCGGATTGGTAATCTGAGGCAGATCTCCATCTTCCTCATATTCTTCTCCGTCAATATAAATCAGTCCGTCCCGGATTTCTATAGTTTCTCCCGGCAGACCGATCACCCGTTTGATATGGATAGGAGCATCATCACTTCCGTCTTTGGTAAAGGCAATGATATCTCCCCGTTGGGGACTGGTAAATTTATAGACTAACTTATTCACAAAAAATCTCTGACCGGTCTCTATGGTAGGCTCCATACTGCTTTCCTGCATAACAATGCTCTGAAAGAAGAAGATCGCTACCACCGCCGCCAGAGCCAATGCCACTGCAATCTGAAAAATCCAGGTAAAGATGGGCCGTCCCTTCTCACTTTTGATAAATTCCAGGGCCTGTTCTTTCTGAAATTCAATTCTCTGTATTTTTTTTCTTTTTTTTCTTTTCATAAGAACTCCATTTATGAAACAGGGGACCGCTGAATGTTTCTCCACACAGCGGCCCCCTGTTCATCACCATATTATCTTACTAACTCTTTTACTTTTGCAGCTTTACCAACACGCTGTCTTAAGTAGTTCAGTTTTGCACGTCTTACTTTACCGCGTCTGATAACCTCTACCTTTTCTACATTTGGGGAATGAAGAGGCCATGTCTTTTCTACGCCGATACCGTTAGAATTCTTTCTTACAGTAAATGTCTCACGGCTACTTCCGCCCTGTTTCTTTAAAACAACACCTTCGAATACCTGAATTCTCTCACGGTTTCCCTCTTTGATCTTTCCGTGTACTCTTACTGTGTCACCTACGTTAAACTGAGGTACTTCTGCTTTCAACTGAGCAGCTTCAATGTTTTTGATGATTTCGTTCATAATTCTTCTCCTTTATCTCTGGATGTTCTTAATGCACTATGCAGCAGAGGACCATCTCTTTTTTAGGTAAGGGCATACTGCTCCCACCGTTACAACGGGTTCAATTATACTATGGAGAAAAACTCCTGTCAAGTAAAATGCTTTAAAAAACCTCTATTTTTCTGGGGTTGCTGTAATTGGCCTCCAGATACTGTCTCACTTGGGCACAGTCATATCCTCTTGCCCCAGCCTTACAGATTTTTGCACAGGACATACAGTTCAGGCACTTGTCCTCCCGGATTTCTAAAGTCTCCTGGGAAATGGCGTTTACCGGACATTTCTGCACACAGGCCTGACAGTTGATGCACCGGTCTTTATCAAAAGTTTTTCCCACCGCTTTCATTTGTTTAGGATCCGGGAAGGGATTCCCGGGTACCCTTGCAGAAGAAAACCCCTGGCTCTCCCCTTTTTCCAGCCGCTTTTTGATCTCCACAGCAAATCTGCGCAGAACCTGCCGGTCTTCCTCATCGGGCCGGTCTTTTCCCAGCACTGGGGAATAAATATGGGGGATAACCGGTGCGGCAGCTCCGATGCAGATAAAGCCCCTGCACTCCAGCCGTTCCTTCATCTGTGCCAGAGTATCGTCATAATGCCGGTTTCCATAGGCTGCCAGGATCACACAGGGCGTGCCCTCCCCCTGAAGATTGGCAAAAAGAGGTTCTTCTGTGACAGGAAGCTGTCCGCCGTAAACAGGTGCTGCTGCAATAAGCAGCTCCCTGGAAGAGAATCTTAGTTTTTCTTTTCTCAGCTTTCTCCTGGTCAGGTCTACATATCTGGGATTCTGGGTAAGATATCCGGTAAAGACCTCCGCAGCCTTTCTGGTTCCTCCTGTAGGACTGAAAAAGGCTGTGGTCACCGGCCTGTTTTTTTCAAGAAGATCCGGCCGCCGCTGCCTGGTCCTTTCCAGAGACTGCTCCAGCCTCCAGGTCTGGATCTTTTTGTGGTCCCCTTTCAGAAGCACTTCCGGCACCTGTCTGTTCTTCCACACCTCCGGTCTGGTATAGTGGGGATATTCCAGAAGATTGTCCTGGATGGACTCAAACTGGGAAGATTCCTCATTGCTCAGTACTCCCGGCACAAATCTGGACACTGCATCGATGAGCACACAGGCTGCCAGCTCTCCTCCTGTAAGAACATAGTCACCGATAGACACATAGTCTGTGACCACTTCCTCCAGGACCCGCTCATCAATTCCTTCATAATGGCCGCAGAGAAGGATCAATTCTTCCTCCATAGCCAGTTCTTCTACCAGTGTCTGGTTCAGAACCTTGCCCTGAGGGGTCAGATAGATACACCTGGGCTTCTTTCCTTCTTTTCTACATGGTTCTGCCACCGATGTCCAGGCATGGTATACAGGCTCTGGCTGCATTACCATGCCGGCGCCGCCTCCATAGGGGTAATCATCTACCCGCATATGCTTATTATCCGAAAAATCCCGGATATTTACTGTATTCAGGGATATGGTCCCTTTTTTTGCCGCCCGTCCAGTAATGCTGGTGTGGACTGCATTTTCAATCATTTCCGGAAATAAAGTCAGTACATGAAATTTCATATCCATCCTCCTAGACCAATCCTTTTAAAAGATGGATGACCATCTTGTTTTCCTTCACATCTACCTGGCGGATACAGTCCTTGATCGCCGGAATCAGCACTTCTTTTTCCTGGGTCTGGACAATATATACGTCATTGGCCCCTGTCTCCATAACATCTTTTATTTTTCCAAAAAGGCTTCCGCCTTCCAGAAAAACATCCATACCTATAAGATCTGCGATATAATATTCATTTTCTCCTAAAGGCACTGCCATGTCTCTGGTCACATAGAGACTTTTTCCTTTATAGGGTTCGATCTCATTAATATCATCTACATCCTGGAATTTCAGGATCACAAACTGTTTGAAATATTTCACTCTCTGGATTTCCAGTTCACACAATTCTTTCCCTGTATCCAGGAGCACGCTGGGGAGTTCCTCAAACCTCCGGGGATCATCCGTAGTAGGAAATACCTTTACCTCTCCCCGAATGCCATGGGTAGTGGTAATGACTCCAACCTGAAGCAAATCTTCCATTTTTTCTCTCCTATATAAAAGAAGAGCTGCCGCAATAATCTTTTATTGCAACAGCCCTTTTTATGCTGTCATAAGCCAAACGCTTACTGCAAAATATCAACGACTACCTTTTTGTCGCTCTTTGAAGATGCGGCCTTTACCACTGTGCGGATAGCTTTTGCAATCCGTCCCTGGCGTCCGATCACTTTACCCATGTCGGAAGGCGCTACTTTAAGCTCTACAAGGACTGCGTCATTTTCTTCTGTCTCGGTAACAACGACTTCATCGGGACAATCTACCAGAGATTTTGCAATTACTTCTACTAATTCTTTCATTACAAAGTACCTCCCGATTATTTTTCGATACCAGCCAGCTTAAAGATCTTAGCAACTACATCTGTAGGCTGAGCACCGTTAGCCAGCCATCTCTTTGCTGCTTCTTCATCTACTTTGTATACGCTTGGATCCTGGTTCGGATCATAGGTTCCAATCTCCTCGATGAACTTTCCATCTCTTGGGGATCTGGAATCTGCAACGATGATTCTATAGAAAGGAGCTTTTTTCTGTCCCATTCTTCTTAATCTGATTTTTACTGCCATGTTCTTTTCACCTCCTGATCTTTACTCATTCTTATATGTTAAAAGGGGAGTTTAAATTTTCCTCTTTTACCACCTTTGCCACCCATCAGTCCGGGCATCTGCTTCATCATTTTTTTCGCCTGCTCGAACTGTTTCACCATACGGTTAACCTCTGCAACGTCTACTCCTGCTCCCTTTGCGATCCTTGCCTTTCTGGAAGGATTGAGGATATCGGGATTAGAACGCTCCTTTGGCGTCATGGAAAGGATCATGGCCTCTTTTCTGGCCAGTTCTTTCTCATCTACCATACTGTCGATATCTTTCACCTGGGAGCCGATACCGGGAAGCATACTGAGCACACTGGACAGGCCGCCCATGTTCTTCATCTGATTCATACTCTCCAGGTAATCGTCAAAGCCAAACGTATTCTTCCGGAACTTCTGTTCCATCTCTTTTGCCTTTTCTTCATCCAGATTGGCCTGAGCCTTTTCAATGAGACTCATTACATCTCCCATTCCCAGGATACGGGAGGCCATACGCTCCGGATAAAACTGTTCCAGATCGGAAAGTTTTTCTCCCATACCTACATAGAGGATAGGCTTTCCGCTGATCGCCTTAATGGAAAGGGCCGCACCGCCTCTGGTGTCACCATCCATCTTTGTCAGGATCACACCGTCGATACCCACCTTGTTCTGGAAGGTCTCTGCCACATTTACCGCATCCTGTCCGGTCATGGCATCTACTACCAAAACTGTCTGATCCACAGTCAGAGCCTCTTTTATATTTTCCAGCTCCTGCATCATATCCTCATCTATGTGAAGACGTCCTGCGGTATCTAATATCAAAACATTGTATTTTTCATTTTTTGCGTGTTCATAAGCTCCCTTGGCAATGTCTACCGGGCTGTTCTTATCACCCATGGTAAACACTTCTACGCCCTGCTTCTCTCCATTGACCTGGAGCTGCTTGATAGCTGCCGGACGGTAAACATCACAGGCTGCCAGAAGGGGCTTTCTTCCCTTGGATTTCAGCTTGCCTGCCAGCTTTGCGGCAGTGGTGGTCTTACCGGCACCCTGAAGACCTGCCATCATAATAACCGTCACTTCATTTCCCGGTCTTAAGGCAAGCTCCGTGGTCTCGCTGCCCATAAGCTTTACCAGTTCTTCGTTTACGATTTTGATCACCATCTGGCCGGGATTCAGACCAGACATAACATCCTGTCCTACCGCCCGTTCCTGAACGGCTTTCATAAACTGTTTTACCACCTTGAAGCTGACGTCCGCTTCTAAGAGGGCCATTTTTACTTCCTTCAGCGCCGCTTTTACGTCCGCTTCCGTCAGACGGCCTTTTTTTCTTAAATTTTTGAACACATTCTGCAGTTTATCAGTTAAACTCTCAAATGCCATCTGCTATAACTCCTCTAAAATCTCCTGGGAAATACTTTCGATCCGGGACACCAGCTCTTCTTTGTCCAGGCTCTCACATTCCTGGCTTAGCTTATGGATACGCCGGATCTTCTCCCGGATGGAAACAAACTTTTCTACCAGATGAAGCTTTTCTTCATAGTCCTCAAGGATCCTGCTGCATCTTTTCAGATTGTCATGGACACCTTGACGGCTGATTCCCAGTTCCTGGGCCACTTCACTGAGGGAATAGTCATTTAACACTACATCTTCATAAATTCTTCTCTGATGTTCTGTGAGAAGCTCGCCGTAAAAGTCATACAGCAGCGTCTGCTCTACTATTTTTTCCACTGACAATCACCTTGGCTATCATACATCAGGTTTTCCGTGGTGTCAAGTGTTTTTTCTTGACGCCACGGAAAATTTTTCATAGTTTTTCATCCATACTCCCGCTGCGGAAACCCTGGATATCCAAAGTAATATAAGAAAATCCCATATTTTTGAGATTTTCTGCGATCTCTTCCCGTTTTTTTAAAAACTCCGGAAACTGCTCACAGGGGATTTCGATTCTGGCAATATCGCCGTGAAGCCGCAGCCGGACCACGGCAAATCCTGCATTTTTCAGAAATTCTTCTCCTCTGGCGATCTGTTCCAGGATCTCCGGCTTTATTTCAGCGCCGTAGGGCAGCCTGGTAGCCAGGCAGGGAGTAGAAGGCCGGCTGGCCACAGAGACTCCCAGCTCTCCGGCCAGCCGTCTTACCTCTTCTTTCGTAAAGCCGGTGTCCGCCAGAGGACTGAGGATTTCCAGCTCCCGGATAGCCTGCAGTCCCGGACGGTATACATGGAGATCATCCTCATTGGTGCCTTCCAGGATCACTGATACTCCTTTTTGAGCGGCAAAGTCTTTTAATCTCTGAAAAAGTGCTTTTTTACACAGATAGCACCGATTCACCGGATTGAAGCGGATCTGAGCCTGCTCCAGCTCGTTGAGATAAATCACTTCATGGATCACACCCGCTTCCCTTGCAACTTTTCTGGCCGTTTCCAGATCACAGGAGGGGTGGAGCATGGTGTCAAAGGTCACCGCATAGATCTTTTTTTCCCCTTCCATCCATTTTTTAGCCGCCATAAGCAGCAAACTGCTGTCTACGCCTCCTGAAAAAGCAATACAGAGATCCTGCCGGGTATATTCCCTCATTTTTTTATAAAAAATTTTTTTCTTTTCTTCATATATCATTGTCAAAACCTCCTGCCAAAGCCGCCGCCTCATCATAAACACTCCGGTAAGGTCTTCCTGTTTCTTCACAGACCTTCCGCACCGTATCGTATTCCGGATAACAGAATTTCTGTCCATGATGGGTACAGATTTTTATCTTCACTTTATGTCCATCTTTAAGTGTCACCTCTTTGAAAGACCTGGAAAGGATCCTGCGGTTTTCCGCATATCTGCGCAGGCCGATACTGGTAGTCTCGCAGAAAATAATGTCTTCCAGTTTCTCCTGGTTTTCTTTTTTACAGATTACCTGGAGCATATAGGCAGGCCGTCCCTTTTTCATAAAAATCGGAAAGCAGCTGGCATCTAAAGCACCTGCTTTCATAAGACGGTCAATGGCATAGCCAAGCTGCTCCCCGGAGCAGTCGTCTACGTTTGTCTCCAGAACCTGAACCTGATCATTCTCCTTTTTCTCCGGAGTGTCTTTTTCTTCCTCCAGGACCACTGCCCTGACCATTCCCTGTTCCTTTCCCTCCCGGGAAACTCCCAGAGACCAGCCTGCAATCCTTTTTCCTCCCGTCTTCCCGACAGGCTCTCCGTAAACAGCAAGAAAAGCTGCACTTCCAGGAGTAAAATTTTCACCCTGGCCGATAGAAAAATTTATCAGAAGACTGCTTTTCCCCAGGATCCCCAGGATTTCCTTTGAAGGGATCATTTTCTCTTTTCCGATTCCAAAACCTTCCTCCAGCTCACAGACTCTGCACCTGGAAAATCCCATCTGATCCATAGCTATAGCCAAAGCCGTCAGGGAAACCAGAGAGGTCTCACTGCCCGTCAGAGACAGAAAGTGCTGATCTTCCGGGATGTCTGCCGCTTCCCGGATAAGTGCTGTCATCTTGAGGACATTTTCTTTTGGCCTGCTTTCTTCCTCTATATCTTTAAAATATGCCTCTGCCCGTTCCTGTCTGATCTCTTCCTGAAGGGAAACCGCAATACGGACGCCGTTTTCCTTTTTCTCCTGTGTTTCATATGCAAGCCGGACAGGCAGGGAAAAAATTTTTTCCAGTCTTTCCCGGATCTTTTCCGGATCCGCTCCCAGGCCCAAAAGAGCCGAAAGGATCATATTACAATCTATTTTTCCTTTTCCCTGTATATAAAGTTCTCTCATATATCTCTTCCTCCCGGCATTTTTATCTGCATTGTATCATAAAACAGGGACATTTATCAAATCATCGAATTTTTGTATTGAATAATTTCTTGCCAATGTCTAAAATAGTAGAAAAGCTCGATAAGGAGGAACAATAAAATGAACATTTCAAAAGTATATTTCACTGATCTCCGGGCCAAAAACGGAGACAATCTGCTCCAGAAGCTCCAGCGTCTGATCAAGACAGCGGGAATTGGAAATATCGACTTTGAAAATAAGTATGCAGCCATTAAGATTCATTTCGGAGAGCCTGGAAATCTGGCATTTCTCCGTCCCAATTATGCAAAAGCTGTAGCCGATGTAGTGAAAGAACTGGGGGGAAAGCCATTTCTCACCGACTGCAACACTCTGTATGTGGGAGGAAGAAAAAATGCCCTGGACCACCTAGACAGCGCTAATCTCAATGGCTTTAATCCTATTACTACCGGATGTCAGATCCTGATCGCTGACGGATTAAAAGGTACAGATGAGGCTCTTGTACCGGTAGAAGGGGGCACTTATGTGAAAGAAGCCAAGATTGGCCGTGCCATTATGGATGCAGATGTCATTATTTCCCTGAATCATTTCAAGGGACATGAAGCCACAGGCTTTGGAGGCGCACTTAAAAACCTGGGGATGGGCTGCGGTTCCAGAGCTGGAAAAATGGAAATGCATTCTGCAGGAAAGCCCCATGTAGACCAGGATCTGTGCATTGGCTGCAAAATGTGTGCCAAAATCTGCGCCCACGACGCCCCTCAGTTTGAAAACAAGAAAGCCTACATTGATCACGACAAATGTGTTGGCTGTGGAAGATGTATCGGCGTCTGTCCAAAGGATGCAGTGCTGCCGGCTTCTGATGAATCCAATGATATCCTGAACTGCAAAATCGCAGAATACACCAAAGCCGTGATCCAGGGCCGTCCTAATTTCCATATCAATCTGGTCATTGACGTCTCTCCCTACTGTGACTGCCATGGAGAAAATGATGCTGCCATTGTTCCAAATGTGGGAATGTTTGCTTCCTTTGACCCGGTGGCTCTGGATGTGGCCTGTGCCGATGCGGTAAACGCTCAGCCGGTGATCCAGAACAGTAAACTTGGGGACTGCAAAGAAGAAGAACGGGCCGCTCACCATCACGACCACTTCCACAGTATTTTCCCGGAGACTAACTGGGAATCGGCCATTGAACATGGAGTGGCCATCGGTATCGGAAACAAAGAATATGAACTGATCACAGTAAAATAAAAACTTTTACAGAAAAAGGATGGGCAGACCGGCGCAAATCCGGCATATCCCATCCTTTTCTTCTATGTATATTTTCTGCAGATTCCTTTTACAGGCTTGCTGTTACCAGCTTCGGCCGGAAACCTGCTTCCTCAAGAGCATCCAGGATCTCCTTCTTATGCTCTGTTCCGAAGGCTTCCATAGTAATACGCAGTTCCACAGCCGCATTCCGGTTGGTGCTTACAAACTGATTATGCTCCAGTTTGATTACATTGCCCTGCTTTTCAGCAATGATGCCGGCTACCCGTACCAGTTCTCCCGGTCTGTCCGGAAGAAGGGTGGAAACAGTAAAGATCCTGTCTCTTGCAATCAATCCATGCTGTACCACAGAAGCCATAGTGATCACATCCATATTTCCGCCGCTTAAAATCGATACAACCTTCTTATTCTGGAATTTCAGATGCTTTAACGCTGCAACCGTAAGAAGACCGGAATTCTCTACGATCATTTTATGGTTCTCTACCATATCCAGGAAAGCAACCACCAGTTCATCGTCTTCCACTGTAATGATCTCGTCTACATTTTTCCGGATATATTGGAAAATATGATCTCCCGGACGTTTTACCGCAGTTCCGTCTGCAATGGTATTCACTGTAGGAAGGGTCACTACCTCACCTTTTTCCAGAGAAGCCTGCATACAGTTGGCTCCTGCGGGCTCTACACCAATCACTTTAATGTTGGGATTCAGGAGTTTCACAAGGGTGGAGACCCCAGTAGCCAGTCCGCCCCCGCCGATTGGAACCAGGATATAGTCTACCAGAGGAAGTTCCTTGATGATCTCCATGGCAATGGTTCCCTGCCCGGTGGCAACTGCTGGATCATCAAAAGGATGGATAAAAGTATATCCGTATTTTTCCGCCAGCTCATAAGCATGGTCGCAGGCTTCGTCATACACATCTCCGTAAAGAACTACTTCTGCTCCGTAACTTTTGGTCCTTTCCACCTTGATCAGAGGTGTTGTGGTAGGCATCACGATCACTGCTTTTACGCCAAAGGCTTTTGCAGCATAAGCAACACCCTGGGCATGATTCCCTGCAGAAGCTGTGATCAGGCCCTTTTCTCTCTCTTCCTGGGAAAGAGTGCTGATCTTGTAATAAGCTCCCCGGATCTTATAGGCTCCGGTCACCTGCATATTTTCCGGTTTTAAATAAACTTTGTTTCCTGTCTGGCTGCTGAAATAGTCACTATATACCAGCTTTGTCTCCTGAGTCACTTTTTTTACGATTTCTGCAGCCTCTTCAAACTTGTCTAATGTGAGCATTCTTCTATCCTTCTTTCTCTGTTTGTGTCTACTCCTCGTTTGATGTTCCTGTATTAAACAAGGCGTTTACAAATTCATCAGAATCAAATTTCTGAAGATCATCAATGGTCTCTCCTACGCCGATATATTTTACCGGGATATCCAGCTCTGACTGGATGGCCACGGCAATTCCTCCTTTGGCGGTTCCATCCAGCTTTGTAAGGATAATTCCCGTAACATTGGCCACCTCGTTAAACTGTCTGGCCTGGGCCAGAGCGTTCTGTCCCGTGGTCCCGTCCAGGACCACCAGAGTTTCCAGATAAGCTTCCGGATATTCTTTAGCAATGATTCTATAGATCTTTCTCAGCTCCTCCATAAGGTTTTTCTTATTATGAAGCCTTCCCGCTGTATCACAGAGAAGCACATCTGCATTTCTGGCCTTTGCTGCAGCAATGGCGTCATAGACCACAGACGCCGGATCTGCTCCTTCCTGGCCGCCGATAAGCTCAACTCCTGCCCGGTTAGCCCACTGGCTAAGCTGTTCTCCTGCTGCTGCCCGGAAAGTATCTGCCGCCGCCAGAATCACTTTCTTTCCCTGACTTTTCAGTTTTCCTGCCAGTTTTCCCACAGATGTGGTCTTTCCTACGCCGTTGACGCCTATGACCAGGACCACGGACTTCCGGTTTTCAAACTCATAGGCAGTTTCTCCCACAGCCATCTGCTCCTTAATGCTGTCCATAAGGAGCTGCTTGCACTGGGAAGGATCCTTGATATGCTGCTGGGCTACCTGCTCTTTCAATCTTTCAATGATGGCTGTAGTGGTATTGATCCCGATATCTCCCATAACCAGGATTTCTTCAATTTCTTCATAAAAATCATCATCTATACTGGAATAACCGCTGAAAATAGAATCAATTCCAGAAACAATATTTTCCCTGGTTTTGGACAGTCCCTCTACCAGCCGCTTAAAAAAGCCTTTTTTCTCTTCTGCCATAATCTCCTCCTACTTATCCAGATCGTGTTCGATCAGGTCTACGGAAACCAGAGTAGACACTCCTTTTTCCTGCATGGTGATACCATAGAGCCGGTCTGCCGCCGTCATAGTACCACGTCTATGAGTTATAATAATAAACTGTGTATTTTTTGTCAACTTATGCAGGTACTGGGCATACCTGGTAACATTGGAATCATCCAGAGCCGCCTCGATCTCATCCAGCAGACAGAAGGGCGAGGGCTTCAGATTCTGGATCGCAAACAGCAAAGCAATGGCGGTGAGGGCCTTTTCCCCTCCGGAAAGCTGCATCATATTCTGAAGTTTCTTTCCCGGGGGCTGGGAGATGATGCGGATCCCTGCCTCCAGAATATCCTCCTCCTCATCCAGCTCAATAGTGCCCTTTCCTCCTCCAAACAACTCTTTGAAAGCTTTGTCAAATTCTATCCGGATCTGGGCGAATTTTTCTTCAAACTGGCGGCGCATGCCTGTATCCAGCTCCTCGATGATTCCCATAAGGGTTTCTTCAGATTTTACCAGATCTTCATGCTGGGTCTTCATGAAATCATGGCGCTGGGAAATTTCCTTATATTCTTCAATGGCATTTACGTTTACATTGCCTAGCTGGCGAATCTCTGTCTTGATCTGCTGGATCTGTTTTTTAATTTCTCCCCGTTCCCCAGGCTCCCGGACTGCCTGTTCTTTCGCCTGGCCGTAGGTCATCTCATACTCTTCCCACATATAGCTGGTCTGGGATTCCTGCTCCTCCTCCAGCTTTTCCTTCTGTCCCTGAAGGCGGTAACTCTCCTTGTCAAGGAGGTTCATTCTGGAAGACAGCTCATCTCTTTTTGCGAAGAATCCCTTATGATCTCTGGTCATCTCCTCTTTCTTTTCCAGGGCTGCCTTCATTTTTTCCTGGTCTCTTTTGGTTTCCTCTTCCCCGGCCTTTATGGTTTCCTCGATCTGGGAGATCTGGTTTTCCTTCTGGAGGATTTCCTCTTTTCCCTGATCCATACTTGCTTTCAGAGCTTCCTTCTGCTTCTCAAAACTTGAGATTTCCTCCCGGATACGGTTCAGATTTTCCAGTATAAATCCCTGTCTGGAAGTAAAACCTGCAGACTCCAGATGGATCTTTTCCATTTTTGCGGAAATCTCCACTTCTATCTTTTTCTGTTCTTCCAGAAGAGTCTGATTTTTATTGATTTCTTCCTCTAACTGTTTTTCCTGGCTGTCGCTGGTCTCCAGTTCTAACTGGATAGACGCTGTATTTTCCCGGATTTCTCTGGTCATTTTCTCCAGATCTTCCTTTTCCAGCTTCAGACTTTCGTATTCCCTGCGGATTTCTTCTTTCTTCCCGCCCATAGAATCCAGATTGACCTGGATGGTGTTCTCCCGGATATACTGCTCCTGAAGCTGTTCCTGGATAGAGGCTGCCTGGTCTCTGCACTGGTTTCTTTTATTCCGGTACTCTTCCAGTTTTTTCTGCATATCCTCCATATCTTTTTTCAGCTTTTCCACCGCATCCTGGAGTTCTTCGATTTCTCTTCGTCTTCCCAGCAGGTTGCTGTTATTCTTAAAGGAACCTCCCGTAAGGGACCCCCCGGGATTCAAAGATTCCCCCTCTAAAGTCACCATCCGGATACTGTAGCGGTACTTTCTGGCAATGGCGATCCCGTGGTCAATATGATCCACCACCAGAGTCCGTCCCAGAAGATACACAGAAAGTCCCTGGTACTCCCGAGCCACCTTTACCAGGTTGCTGGCGATTCCGATAACTCCCGGCTCTTTCAGAACCTGGGGATTGTCCAGAGGCTTTTTGTTGTTCATACTGGTAATGGGCAGAAAAGTGGCTCTTCCATATTTGTTCTTTTTCAGAAAGCTGATCAGCTCTTTGGCTGTCTCCTCATTGTCTGTAACAATATTCTGAATGCTGCCTCCCAAAGCTGTCTCAATGGCTGTCTCATATTCTTTATCTACCTTAAGGATATCTGCCACAACTCCCCGGATACCTGGCACTCGTTTCTTCTGCTCCATAACCCGGCGGATACTGTTGCCGTATCCATCATAGCGCTCCGTGATATTCCGAAGAGATTCCAGCCTGGAAGCTTCCCTGTGATAGGCAGTCTGTCCTACCTCTAACTGCTGGTTTCCTCTGGCGATCTCTGCCTGATATTTCTTTATCTGATCTTCACACCGGTTACCCTGACGGATCAGTTTCTCAATAGTCTCTTCAATTTCTTTTTTCTCTTCCCTGTATTTCTCCCCGGAATCCTGAAGCTTTGCCGCTTCGCTTTTCAAAGTAAGATATTTCTGATTCAGTTCCGTCCTGCGAAGAGAATTCTGCTCCATCATAGTGTCGTACCGCTGAAGCTTTCCCTTAGTGGACGCCCGGAGGTTCAGAATCTCTATGATCTCATTTTTATCCCTTTCTACCTTCTCTTCCAGCTTATGGATCTCCATAGCAACATCCTTGAAGGCTCCCTGGGTCTCTTCTAAGGAATTCTGAAAATTTTTAATCTTTTCTTCCAGCTCTGCTTTTTCCTTCTGACAGCCTCTGGCTTCTTCTCTTCGTTTCTCCAGTTCTCCCTCCAGGTTTTCCTGCCGTTCCTGATACTGGACATCACTTTGGCGGGCAGAGTTGATCTGTTCCTTAAGAATATGTATCTGGTTTTCCAGCTGCTGTTTCTTCAAAGCCTTTTCCGTAGATTCTTCTCTGGCTGCCTGAATCTCTTCCTCCAGCTTTTCCAGCTCTTTCTCCAGCCGGTCATACTCTGTCTTGGTGGTTTCGAAATCCTTCGCTGTTTCCTCCAGATCTGACTGGACAATCTGATACTTTCCTTCCGTTTCTTTCATCTGTTTTCGGATACGATCCATCTCTGTCAGAAACATCTGGATATCAAGCTGTTTCAGTTCTTCTTTCTTTTTCAGATAGATCCTGGCTGTCTCAGACTGTTTTTCCAAAGGAGCAAGCTGCCTGGACAGCTCTCCCAGAATATCCCGGACTCTGGTCAGATTCTGCTGTTCTTCTTCCAGTTTCTTTAAGGCGGTATTCTTTCTTCTTTTAAATTTTACGATTCCTGCCGCCTCATCGAAAAGTTCTCTTCGTTCTTCCGGCTTGCCGCTTAAGATCTTGTCGATCTGCCCCTGGCCGATGATGGAATATCCTTCCTTACCAATACCGGTATCATAAAACAATTCATTGACATCCTTCAGCCTGCAGGCTGTGCCGTTTAAAAGATATTCGCTCTCTCCTGAACGGTAAAGCCTTCTGGCAATGGTCACCTCCTGATAGTCGATAGGCAGTTTATGATCGCTGTTGTCCAGGGTAATGGCCACATAAGCGAATCCCAGAGGTTTTCTGGTCTCTGTTCCGGAGAAAATAACATCCTGCATATTTCCACCTCTAAGCTGCTTTGCGCTCTGTTCACCCAGCACCCAGCGGACCGCATCTGCCACGTTACTCTTTCCGCTTCCATTCGGCCCTACAATGCCTGTGATGCCATTATGAAATTCAAAGGTAATTTTATTTGCAAAGGATTTAAATCCCTGCACATCAATGCTTTTTAAATACATAAGTCACCCTTTTTATTTTTCAGTTTTTTGATGGCACAGTAGGCTGCCTGCTGCTCCGCCGCCTTCTTGGTATGGCCGCAGCCCTCTCCCAGGATCCGGCTTCCCAGCATAGCTTCCACATAGAAAGACTTATTATGATCCGGTCCTTCTTCTCTTACAAGCACATAATGGACATCTTCCTCATATTGTCCCTGGACGATCTCCTGAAGTGTAGTCTTGCTATCATAAAAGAGCTCCTTATTCTCAATATCATTTAAGATAAATTTATGAATAAACTCTTTTGCATTAGCAAAACCACCATCCAGATAGATGGCGCCGATCAAAGCCTCCATAGCGTCTGAAACAATGGAATCTCTTCTCCGTCCTCCTGTAGCCTCCTCACCTTTTCCCAAAAGGAGATAATCTCCCAGGGGAATTTCCCTGGCACACAGGGCCAGTGTGGGTTCACAGACCATGCTGGCTCTTTTTTTTGTCAGTTCTCCCTCCGGCATGTTCTGAAACTTATGGAATAAAAATTCGCTGGATGTAACCTCCAGCACGGCGTCCCCCAGGAATTCCAGCCTTTCATTATTTCCGCTGTAGGGAATATGGTGCTCGTTAGCATAAGAACTGTGAGTCATAGCGGTAATGAGAAGCTGAAAATTTTCAAACTCGTAACCGATCTTCTTTTCCAGCTCCAAAAATTTTCTTGTATCTTTCATAATCTCTCCCCTGCAAGGAAAGGGGATGTCTTCACTGTGTTCAAGATTCCCCCAGCTCTGAAGACATCCCTGATCCTTAGCCTACTAATTTTTTAATCTGTTCTACTGCATCTCCCACAGAAACAATCTGTTCTACATCTTCTGTGGGAATCTCAATGTCAAACTCTTCTTCAATGCCCATCATAATTTGGAAAACATCCAGAGAATCCGCACCTAAGTCATCTACAAAGGTGGTATCCATGGTTACCTCTGCCTCATCTACGTTTAATACCTCAGCAATTATCTTCTGTAATTTTTCCAATTCCATGACATGCCCTCCTTATCCTTCTTTTTTCTCTTCATTGGAAACCTTCAGATTCTCTCCGATTTTTTCATTGATCCCCTGCTCTTTAAAGGAAATACATTGGATAATGGAGTTTTTAAATTCGGTTTCCCTGGAATTGCCATGGCACTTCACTACCAGACCACGAAGCCCCAGAAGAGGTGCTCCCCCATACTGGCTGGCATCAAAGCTTTTCAAGGTGGCTTTTAACGCCGGTTTGATCAAAAGTGCGCCGATCTTGCTGCGAAGGGAAGACATCAATCCTTCCTTCACCTTAGAAAGAAGGGTTGCACCCAGTCCCTCGTACAACTTCAGGATCACGTTTCCCACAAAGGCTTCTGTCACGATCACATCTGCCGCTCCGGCAGGAATTTCTCTTGCCTCGATGCTTCCGATAAAGTTAATATCTTTGCATTCTCTCAAAAGAGGATACGTTTCCTTTACCAGAGCATTCCCTTTTTCCTCTTCTACGCCAATATTTACAATACCTACTCTGGGCTTTTTCACACCTACCACATGTTCCATATAAATGGATCCCATCTTGGCGAACTGCACCAGATGAGAAGCCCTGGCATCCACATTGGCGCCGCAGTCAATGAGCAGAGATACCCCTTTCTTGGTAGGGATCAAAGGCGCAAGAGGAGCTCTCTCAACCCCTCGTATCCTGCCGACGATAGTGGTCCCTCCCACCAGAATGGCTCCGGAACTTCCTGCAGACACAAAGGCATCCGCTTCCTGCTGCTTAACCATTTTCATACCTACCACAATGGAAGAATCCTTTTTTCCACGGATAGCTGCTACCGGAGGTTCTCCTGTTTCAATCACCTGGCTGGCATTTACCACACGGATCCTTTCTTTTGGATAAGAACAGACGGAAAGTTCTTTCTCTATCACTTCCTGCTTGCCCACCAACAGTACTTCCACATTTTCTTTTTCTTTTACGGCAGCTACCGCACCTTTCACAGCCTCTGCGGGAGCATAGTCTCCTCCCATGGCGTCTACTGCCACTCTGATCAAATTCTCCATGTCAATCCTCCTGTTATACTAACAATGATTGTACTAGACATCTATAAAAAATGCAAGAGGCCGCCGCCTGTTTCAAATCCGGACGCCAGCCTCACTGAAAAATTTTTATTCGGTTTCTGAATCAACAAACCCTAAAAAGATCAGTTCTGATCCGCCTGGGTATTATCCTGAGTATTCTCTTCTTCCTGTGTTTCACTTTGGTTGTCCGCTGCCTGTTCCTGTCCTTCTCCCTCCTGGCTGTCATCAGCAGTAACAATCACTTCTGCCGTATCACTGGTGACTCCGTTGCCAGAGTTTCCGATAGTACTGGTCGCTACCACATAATAATACATGGTCCCTGCTTCTTCTGTAGAAGGAACATAAGTATTTTCCGTAGCGCCTTCAATAGGAGTACCGCCTCCGTTCTTGTTGGTGCTGGATTGGTACCACTGATAAGTGATAGTGCCCTCATCTGAGGTGGTAGCCTCTACTTTCAGTGCTTCCGCAGTATCTCCTACTTTATAGGTAACAGAACCGCTTAGATTCGTGGTAAGCTCTGGCTCTGCCACTTCCACCTGGGGTTCCTGGGTTGCTTCTTCCTCCTGTTCCTCTTCCTGGGCTTCCTGGTCGGTATTGGTGTTCCCCACAATCTGATCTGCTACCCCCTGGGCCTGCTCCTTAAGCGCATCAACCTGACTGCAGCCTGCCATAGCAAACATCAGACATCCGGAGCTAAAAAAGATCAGACATTTTTTTATCCATTTATTTTTCATTGTAACATTCCTCCTTATTGCAATACTCCCTTGACAGCCTCGCTGCCGCAAGTTTCAAAAAACCATTGGATATCAATATCTTACCTTATTTCTCTATCTTCTGCAAGGTTTTCCCGAAAAATATTACAACTTTATTAAATAATTATTTCTTTTCATAAGCCAAAACCACGATCAAGCATGTCCGCCTGACTCGCTGTTTGCAGGAATAAATAAGGCCCTGAGACATAAGTCTCAGGACCTGCAAGCTGCACGTTTTATGCTTCTTCCATTTTGATGATCTCTCTCTTGTTGTAGCTTCCGCATGCACGGCAAACTCTGTGTGGCATCATTAATGCGCCGCACTTGCTGCATTTTACCAAATTGGGAGCGCTCATTTTCCAGTTTGCTCTTCTTTTATCTCTTCTTGCTTTGGAAGATTTATTCTTTGGACAGATGGACATAGGTTACACCTCCTTAAATTTGCTAAATATATCACGGATTGCCGCCATTCGTGGATCAGGACTTGACTGATCACAGTTACAAGAACCTTCATTCAGGTCTTTGCCGCATACCGGGCACAGACCACGGCAGTCCTCTCTACATAGAACCCTTAAAGGCCAATGGATTAAAATCTCATTATGCACTAACTGCTCTACGTCCAGGCTGCAACCTGTGACATAATTAATTTCATCTAAGTCTTTTATCCTGTCTTCCCCAGAAGCCTTCATATCTATTTCCTGCTCCATATCAATGGCAAATTCTGTAGGAACTTCCTTCAGGCACTTGTCGCAGGGAATCTTTATGGTCATATAACCCTTGGCTTCTATCTTAAGAACCTTCTTTCCTGTATTGGTAATGGTCACAGTCAAAGGCTCTTTCTCAGCCACCGGGAATCTCCCCAGTCTGCTTTGAAAGGAATCCATGGAAACAGGTGCTTCCACAACCTGTGTCTTTCCTTCCAGGGATAAAATTTCTGATAAATCAATTAGCATAATAGTCTCCTAATCACACCTTGTCAATTATACATAGGTATTCCAGGTTTGTCAACCATTATTTCTGATTTTTTACCAGTGCTGCTGTCTCCTGGCAGATAGCCAGTTCTTCGTTAGTTGGAATGACAGCGACGATTACTTTAGAGTCAGACGTGGAAATCACTTTGTCCTCGCCTCTTGCTTTATTTGCTTCCTCATCCAGAGTGATTCCCAGGTAAGACAGATTATCCACAACGGTCTTACGTACAAGAGCTGCATTCTCGCCAATACCGCCGGTGAATGCGATAGCGTCAACGCCGTTCATAGCAGCAACATAAGAACCGATGTATTTAATGATCCTGTAGCACAGGCAGTCGATAGCACGTTTTGCATCCGGATTTCCATTTTCCATAGCTTCGCTCAGGTCACGGAAATCGCTGGAAAGTCCCTGAGAAAGACCCAGCAGACCGGATTCTTTATTCAGAATCCTTACCATCTCAGATACGCTGATATTTTCTTTGTTGCAGATATACTCCAGAACAGCAGGATCCAGGTCTCCGGAACGTGTTCCCATTACCAGACCTTCCAGAGGGGTAAGACCCATAGAGGTATCCACACATTTGCCATTTACTACTGCACTGATGGAGGAACCGTTTCCTAAATGAGCAACGATCACTTTGGAGTTGTGTGGATCTAAGCCCAGGAATTTAATGGTCTCTTTGGAAACAAATCTGTGAGAAGTTCCGTGGAAACCATATTTACGGATTTTGTATTTGTCATAATATTTATATGGGATCGCATACATATATGCTTTCTCCGGCATGGTCTGATGGAAAGCCGTATCAAATACAGCTACATTTGGCTTGCCAGGCATCAGTTCCATACATGCACGGATACCCATAAGGTTTGCAGGATTGTGAAGAGGTCCCAGATCGCAGCACTCTTCAATAACAGAAATTACTTCGTCGTTGATAATGCAGGAATCAGAGATCTTTGCTCCTCCGTGCAGTACACGGTGGCCGATAGCTTCTACCTCATCCAGACTCTTTAACACACCTGTCTTAGGATTTACCAGAGCGTCCAGGACCATCTTGATTGCCTCTGTGTGAGTAGGCATAGCTGCCTCTGTGACTTCTTTTTCTCCGCCTGTAGGCTGGTATACCAGTCTTCCGTCAAGTCCAATACGCTCGCACAGTCCCTTGGCTGCTACCGCTTCTGTCTCAGAATTAATCAACTGGAATTTCAGTGATGAACTTCCGCAGTTTACTACTAATACGTTCATTTTTTCTTCCTCCGCTATCATTAGATAATCTCAGGTGGAGACTTTTTAAGGAAGCTGTCCCATGAAACCTATGTCAGGTAAATGGGGCAGTCCCTTAAAAAGGCCCCACATTTAGTGATATTATACAACGTTTTAAAAGGCCATACAAGAGCGTGTTGGGGATTTTCCCGGGAAAATTGTATTCTTTTCCAAACAAGCCGTTGCCAAATTCCCGGCTGTTCCTGTATACTGGGTGGTATCACAATCCCAATCACTTTCTGTGAAAATGTATAAGAAAATGTTAAGGAAGGAAATAGCTTATGGAAGGCATAACAGGAATCATTGCAGAATACAATCCCTTTCACAAAGGCCACGGATATCAGATAGAAAAGATCCGGGAACTGACCGCAGACCGATATGTCCTTGTGATCATGAGCGGAGATTTTGTCCAGAGAGGCGCTCCTGCCATCTTTGACAAATACGCCAGAACCCGTATGGCCCTCCTGGGAGGCGCAGACGCAGTGCTGGAGCTGCCTTCCTGCTGGGCCTGCGGCAGCGCTGAATATTTCGCCAGAGGGGCCGTAGGGATACTGGACGCTCTGGGTTGCGTGGATCATCTCTGTTTTGGCAGCGAATCCGGGGATGCTGCTGCCTGTCAGAAACTGGGCAGGTTCCTGGCCCGGGAACCGGAAGAATTCCAAAACTTCCTGCGGTCCTTTTTAAAAGAAGGGATTTCTTTCCCTGCAGCAAGAAAGAAAGCTTTAACTGCTTACCTGGAAAATTACCCTTCAGAAAACGTTCGCAGCCAGATCAATATCCCGGAAATGCTCAATCTGCTGGACAGTCCCAACAATCTCCTGGGAATTGAATACTGCAAGGCTCTCTCCCGGCTGAACAGCCAGATTGCTCCAGTGACGCTAAAAAGAGAAGGGGCCGGCTATCATGAAAAAGAGATCTCCCGGTCCATGCCCAGCGCTACTGCTCTGCGCCGGGCCTTTATTGGCGCAGAAGGAAAAGAATTTTCCTTATCCCGGCTTTTGTCCCATACTCAGCCGGATTCTGTGGCAGCCTTTACAGAAGAATTATTATCTTCTCAGCGTCCTGTAACAGAGGAGGATTTTTCTCTCCTTCTGAAATACCAGCTTCTTCTGCGCAGCCCGGAAGAACTGGCTCATTTTGCCGATGTATCCCTTGACCTGGCAAGAAGGATCGGCCGGGAGCAGAATCGCTTCGTTTCTTTCTCCCAGTTTGCTTCTCTTTTAAAGACCAGGGAAATGACCTACACCCGGATCAGCCGGGCTCTTCTCCATATCCTTCTGGAGATCGCTCAGGAGGACTTGGCGGGGACTCCCGGTTATGTACGGCTTCTGGGCTTCCGAAAAGAAAGCTCTCCACTTCTGCGCAGACTTCAGGACAACAGCCGGATCCCGGTGATCACAAAGGCGGCAGACTACCGGAAACTGATTCCGGAAAGCCAATGGAGAGGCTTTGAAAAGGATCTGTTCTGTGCCGATCTGTATGAGTCTGTAAAAACAGGAAAATCACAGAAGGCCTTTGTCAGCGATCTGCAAAGGTCTCCTGTGATCCTTTAGTTTTCTTATTTTACCGCCGGCCTTACCTTTCGGCAGGCTTTATCTGAAAGGATGTTCTTATACCGGTACACACTTAAGATCAGTCCCAGCAGGACATAGGATACCAGCAGATAAGAATTTCCCTTGGACAAAAACGGCAAAAACGTATTCACCGCAGGGAAGAGGCCCAGATTTACCAGAATATTGATCCCTGCCGGCAAAAGCAGAGAAAGGCTGCTGGCAAAGCCGATCATTTTCCCCAGACGGTTTTTTCCTTTTCCTGAGGTTTTTATGGCTGCTAAGATCAATACAAGAACCAGTGCTGCCACAAGAAGTGCAGCCAGGATTCCGTAATAAGCACTCAGATAGCTCAGCATGTAGCCGCTGCTGTACTTTGGATCCATTGTCAGGTCCAGAGGCTTACCCTTCCCAATCCAGCGGCTGTCTGCCAGCATACTGGTGGTATTAAAATCCCCGCTTAAATAGAAGTTCAAACGGGCGATCTGGTAATCTGCAAATTTATGAAAGCCAACACCCCATAAAAGTCCCAAGGCCGGCAAAAGAAGCACCCCACCCCAAATAGCAGCCAGGGTCCTCCCTTTTTTTATCTGAAACCAGCCAGAGAAAACTGCCAGAGACAGGAGAATCATACTTGCAAAGAAAAGGTTAAAAGCCAAAGATATATCCGGAAAGGTATAGGCATACCATACCGGAAATAAAACCCATAGAAAAGACTTCAGAATCCCCTTATACCCCTGTCCGTAATATTTATACAGCAAGGCTCCGTAGAAAGGAGGCCATAAATAAAGCAAAGCCCTCAGGGAAAAGCTGGCGCCTCCTACAACAATCCATCCATAGGACCCGTTAACCGGCATAGACAGACTTCTTAAAATAAGCAGTGTCAGAAAGAATCCCAGGGTTATCCACAGAACATTTTTCCCCAGAAAACTGTAGTCCAGACGATAGGCAAAAATCATAAGAGCAAATCCCATAAGCACATACATACCGTGGTTCAGTCCGCCAGCCAGGCCTCCGGCTGGATCCTGACTGATTCCTATAACTGTCTGGATAAGAATGCTCAGCAGACTAATCACGCCAACAAGGATCACCAGTTTCCAGGATACTCTGGGCCGGTGGATCCCGTCCAGAGAGATTCCTGTCTGAACCGGATCTCCCATATCCAGCACAGCGGCTTTTTCTGCTTCCTTTGGATCCATTCCCGCCATTTTATTTTCTTTAATCTGTTCTTCCAGATGTCCCCGTATTTCTTCTTCCACAAGATTTCTTGCCTTTTTACACCGGATCTGTTTCAGCAGGGTCTTTAAATATTCTTCCATATCCTAGCCCTCCCATTTCAGTACGGCTGTTACGGCTGTGGAATATTCCTCCCACTCCTCTTCCTTAGATTTCAGAAGTCTTTCGCCGTTTTTCGTGATCCGGTAATACTTTCTCGTCTTCCCCAGGACCTCCTCTTCATAAGAAGTCAGAAGCTCCTCTTCCTCCATGGCGTGGAGCAGAGGATAAAGGGTTCCCGCCTTCAGTTCAAACACATTCTGGGAACGCTTCCGCAGAGTGGTGATCATCTCATAGCCATACATGTCTTTTTCCGACAGAAGCTTCAGCAGCAACATTTTAACACTGCCGGATATCCAGGCCTTATTTGCAGCCATATACATTCCTCCTTATATTGGTTATCTATATATAGATTAACTATATAGTATATCGAAAGCCAATATATGTCAAGATCTTTTAATCAAATATTTAGCTGGATCTTTCATAGCAGCTTTTTTCTCTTTTCCATGCTATGAAAAAAGAGACCCTTCCATAAAATTCCACAGCTTTATATCAGCCTGGATTTTATAGAATAGTCTCTTTATTCATCAGAAGGAAAAATCCTCATTCGCTGATCGTTCCTTCTTTTTTCACTTTCTATACTTTATATTATTTTTTACTCTCTTCACATATCCTATTATCAGCAGTACACAAAATACCACTACCAGGATATAAGCTGAGGAAGTCTCCTTCCCGACAGCAGAAGCACGCCTTTTACCAGATAGTAGATTCCAAAGAGAAAGGCAAAACGGAGGAGTACAGCTATCGCCGCCGCCAGTCCATGTATCATATCTGAGTTCTCCTTTTCCAGCCCTAATTCTTAAAACTATGGATCGGCGCCGGGATCCTTCCACCACGGTTTACGAAGTTATCGCAGGAATAGGGATTTACCGGCATGATCGGCGCATAGCCTAACAGACCGCCGAATTCAACGGTTTCTCCCACTCCTTTTCCGATCACCGGGATCAGACGGACGGCTGTAGTCTTCTGGTTTACCATGCCGATGGCACATTCGTCTGCAATAATTCCTGCGATAGTAGTTGCCTTAGTGTCTCCCGGAATGGCAATCATATCCAGTCCTACGGAGCAGACACAGGTCATAGCCTCCAGTTTTTCTATAGTCAGAGCATTGGCCCGTACTGCATCGATCATACCCTGGTCTTCACTGACCGGAATAAAGGCTCCGCTTAATCCTCCTACATAAGAAGAAGCCATAACTCCGCCTTTCTTTACCTGGTCGTTGAGCAGAGCCAGAGCCGCAGTGGTTCCCGGGGCACCTGCATATTCTACCCCGATCTCATGGAGGATATCTGCCACGCTATCGCCGATAGCCGGTGTAGGAGCCAGAGACAGGTCCACGATACCGAAGGGGATTCCCAGACGTTTGGATGCTTCCTGGGCCACCAGCTGTCCCACTCTGGTTACTTTAAAAGCGGTTTTCTTAATAGTCTCGCACAGCAACTCAAAATCTTTTCCCCGGACTCTTTCCAGAGCGGTCTTTACAACTCCCGGACCGGAAACGCCTACGTTAATAACCGCATCTGCTTCTGTGACGCCGTGGAAAGCTCCTGCCATAAAAGGATTGTCATCGGGAGCGTTACAGAATACCACCAGCTTGGCACAGCCCAGAGAATCCTGGTCTACAGTAGCTTTTGCGGTTTCCAGGACAATATCTCCCATCAGACGCACCGCATCCATATTAATGCCGGTTTTTGTGGAACCCAGATTTACAGAGCTGCATACCCGTTCTGTGCAGGCCAGGGCCTCAGGGATAGAACGGATCAGGAGTTCATCCGCCTTGGTCATTCCCTTTGCCACAGTAGCACTGTAACCGCCGATAAAGTTTACTCCTACTTCTTTCGCCGCCTTGTCCAGCGTCTGGGCCAGGGTCACAAAATCCTCGGAAGACTTGCAGGCCGCTCCTCCGATGAGAGCAATAGGAGTAACAGAAATTCTCTTGTTGACTACCGGAACTCCAAATTCTCTGGAGATCTCATCTCCCGTCTCCACCAGGTGTCCTGCAAGGGTGGTGATCTTCTCATATACTTTCCGGTTTACCTGCTGCAGATCAGAATCAATACAGTCCAGAAGGCTGATACCCAGTGTAATGGTACGCACGTCCAGATTTTCCTGTTCAATCATTTTATTGGTCTCATTGACCTCATACATATTTATCATAAGCTGTCTTACCTGTCCTTTCTCCCTGCTGTCTCAGATACGATGCATCTTGGTAAAAATATCTTCATGCTGCACATGAACTGCCACGCCGATCTCTTTTCCCACTTCTTCCAGTTCCTTGGAAAGTGTGTCCAGCTTTTTCGGGGACAGGCTGGTATCTGTGATCATCATCATATTAAAATATCCATCTACAATGGTCTGGGAAATATCCAGGATATTTACCTTATTCTCTGCCAGGTAAGTACATACCTTTGCGATAATGCCTACAGTATCTTTTCCCACTACAGTAATAATTGTCTTTTTCATGATTCTGCTCCTTTTCTAAATAGTGACCAGGTCGGATATTCTGTCCCTGTGGGCCACGGTAATCTTAAAGTCTGAGGAGGTCCAGGGATTTTCTCCCATAGTTACCTCTGAGCACACGGTCTCATAGGCCAGTGCCTCGTAATTATTTTCCTGGCTTAAATGCCCCAGAAAAACCGCCTGAAGGCGGTCGTGGAGAAGCCTGCAAAGCAGTCTTCCCGCTGTTTCATTAGATAAATGTCCTTTGTTTCCCAGGATCCTTTGTTTCAGGTAATAAGGATATCTTCCTACCTGAAGCATGTTCACGTCGTGATTTGCCTCTAAAAGAAGCACATCCAGACCGGAAAGATTCTGGACTATGTACTCATCGTAATATCCAAGATCTGTGGCGATGCCCACAGACTTCTTTCCCTGGTTGATCCGGTATCCCACCGGTTCCGCCGCATCATGGGAGATGGAAAAAGGATTTACCTGAAGATCCCCGATTTCAAAAGGGCGGTCCGCCTCAATGACGTGAAAAAGATCAGGAGGCAATTTTCCCAGGCTGTTCATCTTCTGGATCGCCTCCATAGTCCCTTTTGTACAGTATACCGGTATTTCATGTTTTCTGGAGATCACTCCCAGCCCTTTGATATGGTCGGAATGTTCATGGGTAATCAAAATCCCGTCGCACTCCTGACAGCTCCGGTCAATGCTGCGCAGTCCTTCCTCGATGCGCTTCTTGCTGATCCCAACATCTACCAGCAGGCTGGTGTGATCGCTTCCTACGTAAATACAGTTGCCGCTGCTTCCGCTGGCTATACTACACAGATTCATAATATGTTCTCATCCTTCGCTCGATCTGAAGATAGGTATGGGCCACATCTTCGTCGTTATATAATTGGAAGTCGCAGTGAGCCTCATATTCCTCATCGGGAAGCTGATTTTCCATTACCTGGCGGATCCGTTCATCTGAATATCCCCGGTCCCGGCGAAGGCGCTCCATCCGGACTTCTTTTTCGCAATAAATATACCATATCTCATCGCAGATTTCATCATATTTTTCTTCTAAAAGAAGAGCAGCCTCGATAAAGAAGAATTCGGTCTCTTCTTTTCTGGATCTTTCAATCTCATTTACAATATATTTTTTTACTTCCGGATGGATGATGGCATTGAGCTTTTTCAGCATTTCAGAGTCTTTAAATACAATCTGGGCAATGGCCTGTCGGTCCAGGGAACCGTCTTCTCTTACCACCCAGTCGCCGAAAAGCTGAACCACCGGATCAAAGCATTTTCCCCAGGGCATCATCAGCATATGCCCCACCTCATCTGCCTTTACGATCCTGGCATCAAAATGAGCCTCTATATAATTTAAAACTGCGCTTTTTCCGGATCCTACTCCTCCTGTCACACCTATTACTCTCATACTTTTCCCTCCTTCGTAACATCCGCTATTTTGCCTCATACCAGTTTTCACCAGTATGCATATCCACTTCCAGGGCCACAGACAGATCCGCAGCTCCCTTCATTTCTTCTTCCAGGATAGCGGCCACCCTGGGTTCTTCCTCTCTGGCTGTCTCAATAAGCAGCTCATCATGGACCTGAAGGATCAGCTTTGATTTGAGATTTTCTTCCCTGAGTCTTCTGCTCACCCGGTTCATGGCAATTTTTATAATATCCGCCGCAGTTCCCTGGATAGGGGAGTTCATGGCCACCCTCTCTCCAAAGGAACGCTGCATAAAGTTGCTGGATTTTAATTCTGGTACCGGACGCCTTCTTCCGAACATGGTAGACACATAGCCCTGTTCCTTTGCCTGTTTCACCAGTCCGTCCAGAAATCCTTTGATCTTAGGATAGGTCTTGAAATAGTCCTCAATGTACTGAGCGGCCTCTTTCCTGGTAATGCTCAGATCCTGGCTCAACCCGAAAGAACTGATCCCGTAGACAATTCCGAAATTTACTGCCTTGGCGTTTCTTCTCTGAAGAGGGGTCACCTGATCAAAAGGCACATGAAACACCTGGGAGGCGGTGATCCGGTGAATATCCTGGGCCTCCCGGTATGCCTGGATCAGCTTCTCATCTCCGGACATATGGGCCAGCACACGAAGCTCAATCTGAGAATAGTCTGCATCCAGAAATACATATCCATCTTTTGGGATAAAGACTTTTCTCAGCAGTCTGCCCAGTTCTGTCCGGATAGGGATGTTCTGAAGGTTGGGCTCTGTGCTGCTGATCCTTCCCGTGGCAGTAATAGTCTGGTTAAAGGTGGAATGGATCCTTCCCCCTTCATCTATATAATTGGCAAGTCCGTCTGCATAGGTGGATTTCAGCTTTGCAAGCTGCCGGTATTCCAGAATATCCGCAACGATCTGATGATCCGGGGCCAGTTTCTCCAGCACATCTGCCGCTGTAGAATATCCGGTCTTGGTCTTTTTTCCTCCCGGCAGCTCCATCTTTTCAAAAAGAATCACTCCCAGCTGCTTGGGAGAATTAATATTAAATTCCTCCCCGGCTTCTTCCCAGATCTTCTTTTCCAGCTCCTCAATACGGATCTGAAGCTTTTCCCCGTATTCCTTCAGCTCCTCTGCGTTCACCCGGATTCCTTCCTTCTCCATATCGGAAAGGGTGAAGAGCAGAGGCATCTCAATCTCTGTAAACAGCTTTTTCATGCCTGTATCTTCCAAAGCTTCCAGAAGAGGCTTTCTGGACTTTAAAGCCACATAAGCCATATAGCAGATACTTTTGGCAACTTCCGACTCATAGGCTTCATCCTTGGCAGCTTTCAGATAAGTGAGTTTTCCAATCAGATCTTCTTTGGCCGGAAGGATCTCTCCCAGATATTCCTTGGCAATATCATCATAGGTATACTGAGATTTCAAAGGGTTCAGAAGATAGGCGGCGATCCCGGCGTCAAACATTGCCGTATGCTCCCGGATATCCATGTGACGGAGCATAGCCTTAATGTCCAGGGAGGCCACCATTTTTCCCCGGCCGCAGAAATCAGCGGCCTTCTCCATGAGATACTCCCTGGTCAAAAATCCCTGGGGCAGGAAACAGTAGACCTGATACTTTTCTTCTTCCTCATAGGACAGCCCCAGCCCAAGGAAACTGTCACCTTCTTCCAGAACTTCCATGCCTATGCCTTCTTTTCCCTCTGCTTTTTTGAAAAGTTCCTCTGCAAGGGCAAGATCCGTCACTGTATAGAACTGCTCTTCTGCCTTCACCTGTTCTCCCTTATCTTGAAATCTGGAAAGAAAGTTTTTAAATTCTAACTCTTTAAAAAATTCATAGGCTTCTTGAGTGTAAAAATCATGGACCCTGGCTTTCTCCCGGTCCAACTCCACCGGACTGTCTGTATGGATAGTGGCCAGCTTCCGGCTCAGCACTGCCAGATCATAGTGTTTTAAAAATGCGTTCTGGGCCTTTTTCGGCTTGATCTCCTCCACATGGGCATAGGCGTTTTCCGCAGTTCCGTATTCCAGGAGCAGCTTTGTGGCAGTTTTCTCCCCTACTCCCGGAAGCCCGGGAATATTGTCGGCAGAATCTCCCATCAGTGCTTTCAGTTCTATGATCTGTGGAGGCGTAAGCTGATAAGCCGCTTCCACATCTTTTGCGTAATAGTCTTCAATGGTGGTCTTCCCCCCCTTTGTCTTGGGGATCCGGATACAGGTGTGGTCTGTAGCCAGCTGAAGGAGGTCACGGTCTCCGGAAAGAATAGTCACGTCCATTTCCTGGGCCTCGCTTTTTCTGGCCAGAGTTCCCAGAATATCATCTGCCTCATAGCCTTCCTTGGATACGATATTCACTCCCATGGCCTCCAGCACGTCTTTCATCACCGGCACCTGCTCCCGCAGTTCTCCCGGCATAGGCTTTCTGGTCCCTTTATATGCATCATACATCTTATGACGGAAGGTAGGCGCCGACAGATCAAAAGCCACTGTAAGGTAATCGGGATTCTCCTCCTCCAGCATCTTAAATAAAATGTTGAGAAACCCATATATCGCATTGGTATGAAGGCCTTCAGAATTTGTCAGTTCCGGAAGCCCGTAATAAGCTCTGTTCAAAATACTGTGTCCGTCTATGAGCAGGATCTTTTCCTTCATGTCTGTTCTCCTTATTGTTGGATAATTCTCTCTTTTTACAGTAGTATAGCATAAAGAAAACAAAAAAGACAGGCAGGAGGGCCTATCTTTTTTGTTTCCATGACAATTTCTGTTTTTTCTCTTATAAAGCTTTGATAAAACGGCGGAAAGCTTCTCTTCCTTCCGGCGTACATTTGTAAACGCCGGCGTCCTCCAGTACATGGACAAATACCTGTCCTACCTCTTCCTGAAGGATATCCATCACATTGTCCTTTGTGATCTCGGGATATTTTGGAAGGAATTCCTTTACCCAGTCGCTGTGTTTTTCCAACATTTCATTTTCTGAAGGATCTTTTCCTTCCAAGATATATTGGGCCAGAAGCTCCAGCTCCTCTTTCAGTCTTGCAGGAAGAACTGCCAGACCCATAACCTCGATAAGACCGATGTTCTCTTTCTTAATATGATGGTACTGGGCATGAGGATGATATACGCCCAGAGGATTCTCCTCTGTAGTGATATTATTCCGCAGAGTCAGATCCAGTTCAAACATATCCCCCTTCTTTCTGGCGATAGGGGTGATGGTATTATGGGGCTCTCCTTCAGTCTCAGCAAAGACAAATGCAGCTTCGTCTGTATACCCTCTCCATACTTCCAGCACATGGCTTGCCAGATCGATCAGCTTTTTCTCATCTTTGCTCCGGATCCTCAGCACGGAAAGAGGCCATTTCACAATTCCCGCTTCCACATCCTCGTAGCCTGGGATCACTACATTTTCCTCCATAGGAGCCTTTGCCATAGCAAAGGTATAATGTCCTCCCTGGAAATGATCATGGCTTAAAATGGAGCCGCCTACGATAGGCAGGTCTGCATTAGAGCCAAGGAAATAATGAGGAAACAGTTTGATAAAGTCAAAAAGCTTCACAAAAGTATTTCTCTCGATCTTCATAGGGATATGCTCACCGTTAAAGACAATGCAGTGTTCATTATAGTATACATATGGGGAATACTGGAATCCCCATTTGCTGTCATTAATGGTGATAGGGATGATCCTGTGGTTTTCTCTGGCGGGATGGTTCAGCCTTCCGGCATACCCTTCGTTTTCCATACAGAGCTGACATTTTGGATAGCTGCTCTGTTTTGCATTCTTTGCCGCTGCGATAGCCTTGGGGTCTTTCTCAGGTTTGGAAAGGTTGATGGTGATATCAATGGTTCCATAGGGACTTTCCACAGTCCATCTTCTGTCCTTCTTTATACGGTAACGGCGGATATAGTCTGTATCCTGGCTGAATTTATAAAAAAACTCAGTAGCGGCCTCCGGACTCTTCTCATATTCTCTCCAGAACTTTTCCTGGACCTGGGCTGGTCTTGGAACCAGGCAGTTCATAATCTTGGTATCCAGCAGATCCCTGTAACCTATACTGTCCTCAATGATCCCCCGTTTTACAGCTTCGTCTAAGAGTTCCTTCAAGATAATCTCCAGATTATTACAGACCTCCTGGTCTTCCGGTTCTGTGTACTCATCTTCATGGAAGATATCCAGTAAAAGATTCGTTGTATAGATCCTCTCACACTCCGGCACCAATCCTGTATCAATTCCATACTGTACCAGATCTCTGATGTTTTTATTCAGCATATTTTTCACCCTTCCCCTTTCTTTTGCACCCTCAGGCAATTCTTCTTGTTCCGTCACCGATCTCTACCACATAGAAATCTGCCTCATAGCCGATTTCTTTCTTATAGATCTCTCCGACATTTTTTATAAAGGCGTCTACGGCCTCTTCTTTTACAATGCTTACTGTGCAGCCACCGAATCCCGCACCTGTCATTCTGGATCCAACGACCCCTTCCTGCTTCCAGGCAGCCTCTACCAGGGCATCCAGCTCTTTTCCTGTTACCTCATAGTCGTCTCTTAAAGACACATGAGATGCATTCATCAGCTTTCCAAAGGTCTCCAGATCATTATTCTTTAAGGCTTTTACAGCTTTTATAGTCCTCTGATTTTCATAAACCGCATGTTTTGCTCTTTTGCGGCAGACAGGATCCTTCACTGTATCTTTTACCTGTTCAAACTCTTCCTCGGTCAGCTCACCCAGGGCATGGATCTTCTTAACATTCTGGATATCCTTCAGAGCCTCTTCGCACTCTGCTCTTCTCTCGTTATATTTAGAGTCTGTCAGTCTCCTTTTCTTATTGCTGGCAGCGATCACAATCTTATATCCATCCATACGGATAGGTGCATATTCATACTGAAGATTCTGAGTATCCAGAAAAATAGCATGATCCTTTTTCCCCATGGCAATGGCAAACTGGTCCATGATCCCGCAGTTCATGCCGTTAAAATTATTCTCTCCATACTGGCCTATAAGGGCCAGATTAATCATAGTCAGATCTTCATAGCCAAACAGATCCTTCAGAATAATTCCCATAAGAAGTTCCACAGAGGCAGAAGAAGAAAGTCCGGAACCGTTGGGTATATTGCCGTACATCAGCATATCAAAACCTTTTTCAATGGGATATCCTTTTTCCTGAAAGGTCCAGACAATCCCCTTTGGATAATTGGTCCATCCAGAACTGTCCCGATATACAAGATCGTCCAGGCTTGTCTCGATAACTCCCATTTTACTGAAATTCTCAGAATAGAGACGGATTTTTCTGTCCTCTCTTTTCCTTGCAACTCCGTAGGTGCCGATGGTCAGAGCACAGGGAAATACATGTCCCCCGTTGTAATCAGTGTGTTCACCGATAAGATTTACCCTGCCTGGAGAAAAATAGAAGCGAATGTCTCCTCCATCTCCAAAAAGTTCCTGAAACTTCTTTACTAATTGCTGCTGCATCTTTTCTACCTCCATGCTTCCGCTTTTAAAATATTATTTATGTTTTTAATCATTTTTTATGTTTCTATCGAAATTATAGCACAGATCATGGGTTTGTAAAGACCTTTTTTAAAATTTTACTTTCATAACCAAATCCTGGGGATAATCGCCGAAACAGCTGCCGAAAATGTTTACGCCTCCCACATGTTCCGCCTGGTCTTTGATGCCAATGACCACGGATATATAGGGGCCCTTTTCCAGACAGTATTCCTGGATCTTAAAGGGAGCGCTCTTTTTTCCATCCAGATAGGACCCTGTATGATCCAGCCTCCAGGTTTTCAGATTTCCATACTGGCTCTTGGTATCCTCCCACCAGTCCGGGTTCAGCTTTCCCCGGCGTCCGCCGAAATCCGAGGGGCAATGCCAGGTTCCTGCTTCTTTTCCATTGATCCACAAAGTAATGTCCGAAGGATAATCCAGGTTATAGTCGGGAGCCTCTGAGCACAGTTCCGCAGAAAACTCCAGGACTCTGGCCGGCTGTTCCTGAAGGGCCGCATTTGGGAAACGGTATTCCAGGTAACCGGAAGAAAACCAGATCAGCTTTGCTGTAGTCCTCTTTGGATCATAAAAGCACCTGGGCTCGTCTTCTCCGTCAATATATCCCTCTTCATTTACCATTCCGCAGGTAGGGGTGATTTTATAGTCCACATAGTTTCCCACAGGCATGGATATGATCTCTTCTTTCTTTTTCTCTGTCTGCCGCTGGAAATCCAGGATGACCTTTCCTTCCTGGGGAATGCACATCTTCATAGAGCCTCTGGCTGCAGGTCTCAGTTCCGTCCGGATCAGACCTGCTTCCTCCAGCACCCGGATATTTAAGGCCGCAGAAGAAGAGGGGATCTCCAGCAGTTCTGCAATCTCATTGACACACAAGGGCTCTCTTCCAAGCAAATGTAGAATCCGGATGCGGGTCTCGGAAGAAAGGGCCTTTCCAAGAGCCGTCAGTTCTTTTTCATTAACTAAACTCAAATTTCTGTCCATTTATACATCTCCGCTGTTTTAAAACAAATATTTTATTCTATTTTACTCTCTTCCCTTCCCGATTGTCAACGAAAAAGGAGCCAGGACAACCCTTTATTTTCAGGATTTCTGCCTGGCTTCTCTTCTATCTGAATTTGTTAGTCAGTATTCTGCTGGTATAATTGTTCTAAAATGTCTGTTAAGCTGTCATTTTCCATAAGAGACAGAGAGACAGACCCTTTCTCCTGATCCTTCCACTGGATCTCCGCATTAATGTCATAATTTACAGGGCTTCCCACAGTAAACCTTCCTTCTGTAAATGTGATCTGTCCCAGAATCTTCTCAATCTCCTCCTGGTTCTGGAAGACCTTTTCCTGGTAAAGATCAGTCTCATCTGTGCTGATATATCTGCCGAGACGGATAGATCCCACTTCCTCCAGGGAAATTTCTTCTGGCATGGGATTTCCCATCTTATCTAGAAGATCTCTGGTCTTTTCAAAGCTTTCATACACCGGAAGGTAATAGCTGTAGATATAATCATCATACTGATAATATCCCTGATCTGCCTGGGCTTTTTCCTGAAGTTCCATATAGCCTACTATCTTTTCTTCCCGGGTTTGGGCAAAGGTAAGGTTTTCCAGCTCTCCTTTGTAAGTTTTCATAAGGGTGTCACCGGAATCTTTTGACAATTCCAGTTGCTTTCCTGTTTCCAGGAAACTACTGGTAAAGATATTCTCAATATCCGCCGGGTCTATATAGCTGGTAGGAAGAATCTTTTCCCGGTATTCCCAGTTATCATAGATCTGGCCGATATTTTCCACCAGCTCTTCTGTCTCCGGCAGATCATACATCCGGTAGACATCCCGGCCGGATTTCAGGTGATAGGCAATGTAACAGGATACCTGGATCTGAGGATCCCCTGCTTCTACGGAATCCCGTTGGTCATAGGGCCCTTCTTGTTCATAATATTCTACGCACTTTTGAGACAGGGCATAAATATCCTGAAAATCTTCCACTTTATTTTCTCTCAAAAAAGCAGACACTTCAGCAACATTGTAGCCCTCAGGATAGCCAAACTGACCATTAATACTGTTAAAGTATACAGACATGGAAGCAACCTGATCCTCACGGGGCAGGTAATGGTCCACCCCTGTAATATCCATCTGATATCCTCCCAGGATCAGAATTAATCCTGCCAAGAGTACCCCTGTGGAAACTTTCGGCTTTAATGCGCTCCGAATATCCATGGTACAGAGGAAATCAAAAATTGCCGAAAAGATCAAGGTCAGGACCAGCGCTCCTGCCACCAGCCAGAAAAATCCTGCATACATCTGGCTGCTGAAAAACATAGCGATTAAAAGTACCAAAGGAGGAAGGCCGCAGACCTTGATCACCGGCTCCATTTTCTTAAAAGCAATGGTCCTGTGGAAGCTTTCCGATGGACGCAGTCGGTAAACCAGGATGCCTGCCAGAAGCAGTACTGCGGCAAGAAGGATCCCGTAAATCAGGTATACTGTTATCGGTCTGTCTGTGCCGTAAAAGTTGGAGGCCTGGATATATGCAGTCACCGGGCTGAAAAATACTCCAATGCTGTCCGCCCTATCCGGTACAAATAAGGTATCAAAAAACCGGTCATTCAGCTGCGTATAAGTCAGATACAAAACTGGTCCATAGGCCATGAATGCCACAAATCCAAGAATCCCGGCAAAAAGATTTCCGGTCAGCAAAACAGCCAGTATCCCGGCTCCATACACTGCCAGAAAATATACCACAGCAAACAGCACCTGAAGTCCCGCAGCTATAAAGATCCTGGAATTTAAAGCTCCGTAAACACCTCCCACTCCAAGAGTAATCAAAACACTCAGCAGGTAAGGACATAAAAATGTAAAAAAGCCGCTGCAGTACTGAAGAACAAAAAGCTTTTCTCTCTTCTGAGGAAGACTATGGTAGAAATCGGTCTTCTCCTGGGAATACAGGTAGAAGAAACCGGCAAATGCCGCCAGAACTGCGCAGATCACGACCAGGATAATGGTCAAAGCATTGGTCAGGCTTATGTCACTCCATAAGGTCCATTGGAGATATCTCTCCAGGGTAAATCCTCTGGGGTAGGGGCCTGAAGTATGTTTTGCGGCATCCAGGGATACCAATGCCTGGACCGGGCCTGCGGCGAAAAAGGCAAGGAAGATCAAAATAGTCAGCCAGAGATTTCTCCGCAGATTTCCTATAATATTTTTAAACAAATAATTTCTTGATGTCATATCCTGCCACCTCCGTTTCACTGATAAAGATTTCCTCTAAAGTAAGAGGCAGAGTCTCTGCAAACAAAGGATGTTTTGCCTGGATCTTTTGCATGATCTCCTCCTGTTCTCCCCGGACTACCATGGTCAAAAGGGAAAGCCGTTTTTCATACTGGAGGACCTGCAGCTCTTTCAGCAGCGTCTCCTCATCCCGGGCATCCGGGATCACACACTGGACTTTGTGCATATTCTCCTTCATCTCTTCCACATCTTTGGAGAGGAGTACGCCGCCCTTGTGAAGAAGCCCTACATGATCGCATATATCCTCCAATTCTCTCAGATTATGGGAAGCAATGATAGGTGTAAAAGTCCGGTTGGCCACCTCGTAAGCCAGCAGGCTCTTGGCTGCCTGGCGCATCACTGGATCCAGACCGTCAAAGGTCTCATCGCAGAAAAGATATCTGGTTCCTGCGCAGATTCCCAAGATCAGCCCTGCCTGACGCTTCATTCCCTTTGAAAAAGTGCTGATCTTCCTCTTAGGGTCCAGACTGATTTTTCCAAGAAGCTTTGTCATCCGTTTCCTGTCATACCGGGGATAATAAACAGAATAAAAATCTGCCATATCCTCTATTGTGGCATTCTGAAAAAAATAAGACGTATCCGGAATGAAAAAGATTTCTCCCTTGATCTTGGGATTTTCATAGACGGCCTCTTCATCTACCTCTATCTTCCCGCTGTCAGGCTTCAGAACACCTGAAAGCATCCGCAGAAAGGTACTTTTCCCGGCTCCGTTGGTACCGGCCAGACCAAAGATACTGTTATCATCTATGGTAAGGGAAATACAGTCCACCGCCTGGATAGAACCGAATTTCTTACAAAGTTTCTCTGTCTTTATCATAGTTCATCCTCCTCATAAAATTCAGCCGTTTTTGAAAGACATGTCTCTTTTTCAATTCCCAGTTCTTTTCCTTCTTTTATGATCTCTCTCAGCTTTCCAAAATAAAATTCTTCCTTCTGCTGTTTCAAGGCCTGATCCCCTGACACAAAATTTCCACGGCCTTTGATAGGATAAATATATCCCTGCTGCTCCAGGATAGCGTAGGCTTTCTGAATCGTATTGGGATTGATGGAAAGCTCTGCGGCAAGGCTCCTGACAGAAGGCATCTGAGAGTCGGCTTTGAGAATACCTTTAATGATCAGCATCTGGAATTTTTCTACTATCTGCTCATAGATCGGCTTCCGATTCTGATAATCAATAACAATCAAACCGGTCCCTCCTTTCTCTCCTCTCGGCTGCATGTTTTCGTGTATTTAGTGTACTATGTATCTTAGTACACTTGCAGTATAAAAAATCCGGATCCTCTTGTCAATAGAAAATCCGGATTGTAATACTTATTTAACACTTTCTTTTAAAAATCCCTGGTGATACTTATCCCAGCCCTTTTTTAAGGAAACTACATTCCCTTGCCGGTCCAGAAAGCAGTGACTGCTCTTTCCTATGCAGCGCAGCTCCCCGGTTTCTTTGTCCCGAACGGTATAGGACAGTTCCAGTTTCACACTATTATATTTAAGAATCTCTGTCTCAATTTCTACCGTATCTCCAAAGTGTGTCATGGTCTTATACTCGCAGGACACAGAAAGCACCGGACTGATCAATCCGTCTTTCTCCATCTGCGCATAGGAAAAACCACAGTGATCCATAAAATCAACCCTGGCTTCCTCAAACCACCGGATGTAATTAGAATGATGGATGATCCCCATCTGATCCGTCTCATAATATTGGGTTTTATGTTCATATTTCATCGTCCGTCGCCTCTTATGCCGCTGCTTCCAGCTCTTTTTTATTTTTCATTGCACCCCACAGATAAAGGCCGTGGAGTACAAAGGGGAACAGCATAGACAAACCGATGCCGCTTCCCAAAAAAGCCACCTGTACGATATCGGAAAGGATTACAAAGGCCAAAAGGCCATATCCACAATAAATCGGAAGTTTCTGCTTTCCCGGAAGAGATCCGAAGATCATACCGATCGCTCCGGCCAGGGCCATAATCAGTCCTCCTATACAGGTAATGGCCACAGAAGCCCCCAGGACTCCCACCGAATATTCCATTCCGTTTTCTGCAAAGGAAGCCATGACTCCATCCAGATCTGTGATCAGCACATAAGCAGACATCAGTCCGGTCATCAGGTTATAAGCACCTATGACCAGTTCGATCATAGCAAGCCATTTCAGCAAAGATGTTTTTCTGGTTTTCATATCCGTTTCTCCTGTTTCTGGACGCTCTTAGATCTGGGTTTCCACAAAAATATCATAGATTGCCCGGATTGCAGGTTCAAAGTCCTCGTCTTTCACGCCTACGATAACGTTCAGTTCACTGGAACCCTGATCGATCATCTTAACGTTTACATTAGCATGGGCCAGAGCCGCAAAGATCCTGGCTGCAGTACCTCTGTTGGAACGCATGCCTCTTCCCACAACAGCGATGAGAGAAAGATCTGTTTCCAGTTCCATATAGTCCGGATGTGCGATCCTGTGGATACCTGCGATCACCTGCTGTTCCTTCTGGGAAAATTCATCCTGGTGAATATAAATGCTCATGGTATCGATCCCGGAAGGAATGTGTTCAAAAGCAATCCCCTGCTCTTCCAATACCTGAAGGACCTTTCTGCCAAATCCGATCTCTGAGTTCATCATAGACTTTTCAATGTATAAAGAACAAAAGCCTTTCTTTCCTGCAATACCGGTAATGGTATAAGGAGGCTTCTTGCAGGTATCTTCTACGATCATGGTTCCCGGATCTTCCGGCGCATTGGTGTTCCGGATGTTAATAGGAATACCGGCTTTGCGCACCGGAAAGATGGCATCTTCATGAAGAACAGTTGCTCCCATATAGGACAGTTCTCTCAGTTCCCGGTAAGTAATGGTGTCGATGGGCTTGGGATTGGGAATGATCCGGGGATCTGTTACCAGAAAGCCGGATACATCCGTCCAGTTCTCATAAAGATCCGCATCAATGGCTCCTGCCACAATAGAACCGGTGATATCAGACCCTCCTCTTGAAAAAGTCTTGATCGTGCCATCCTCTTTTGCACCGTAAAATCCCGGGACTACCGCATTTTCCAGATCATCCAGTCTTTTCGCTACCAGCTTCTCTGTGATCTCGCCGTCAAACTGGCCGTTGCCGTCAAAGCGGATCATATCTGCAGGGTCTACAAAAGCAAAACCCAGATAAGCAGCCATGATCTTTCCATTCAAATATTCACCTCTGGAAGCTGCGTATTCCTCCCCGATCTGCTTCTTAAAATTATCTTCCAGAAGAGCAAAATCTTCTTCCAGAGACAGCGAAAGCCTCAGGCCGTCTATGATCTCCTGATAACGGCTCTTGATTTCAGCCAGGATCTTGCTGAATTTTTCTTCATCACCTACGCTGCGGTAACAGGCGTATAACAGATCTGTCACCTTTGTGTCCTCTGAAAAACGCTTTCCAGGGGCAGAGGGCACTACATACCTTCTGCTCTCATCCTCCCGGATGATCGCTCCCACTTTTTCAAACTGGGCCGCACTAGCCAGAGAGCTGCCCCCGAATTTTACAACTTTTTTCATCTCATATCCTCCTTAGGGACTTTACAGTCTACTTTCGTATGGCAGAATACTTTTCCGCATTGTATAAATAATAGCTTTTTCCCTGTCAAATGTCCAGTGTTTTTTTATTTTTATAAACAGCAAGGCAGAAAACCACCGCAAAATCCAAAAATCTGTTTCCAGCAAATGGATTTTGTTTGTCCAGCAGTTTTCTGCCTTATGTAATTATCATTGACTGTTCTCTTTTACTTGTTTCTGCTTCCTCTGTATTTTTCTTCACAGTATTTGCAGCGATAAATCTCTTTTTTAGGATCGGCCAGGATAAAAATCTGTTCCAGTTCCTGCTCTATGGAGGTAATGCACCGGGGATTTTTACATTTGATCACATTGTGGACTTCTTTTGGAAGGCTTAGCTGTTTCTTCTCTACGATCTCTCCATCCTTTATGATATTTACTGTTATGTTGTGATCAATAAAGCCCAGGATATCCAGGTCCAATGTATCGATAGGGCATTCTACTTTAATAATGTCCTTTCTTCCCATTTTATTACTTCTAGCATTTTTGATGATTGCCACACAGCAGTCCAGTTTATCCAGCTCCAGATCATGATAAATAGTCATGCTCTTGCCGGCTTTGATATGATCCAGTACCACACCTTCACTTAACTGTCCTACATTTAACATAATTCCACCCCCATTCCCAGCAGGCTCAGAATCAGCGCCATACGAACATATACGCCATATCTGGCCTGTTTAAAGTAAGCAGCTCTCGGGTCAGAGTCCACTTCCACAGAAATCTCATTCACTCTTGGAAGAGGATGAAGTACCAGCATATCCGACCCTGCCAGTTCCATCTTTGCCTTATCCAGAATATAGAAGTCCTTCATTCTCACATAATCTTCTTCGTTAAAGAATCTTTCTTTCTGTACTCTGGTCATATATAAAAGATCCAGCTTCGGAATGGCGTCTTCCAGCCGCTCTACTTCCTGGAATTCATGGCCGCTGGCTTTAAGTACATCTTCCCGGATGTAATCCGGTATCCGGAGTTCTTCCGGAGAGATCAGCACAAACTTCACACCTTCATATCTTACCAAAGCTTCGATCAGAGAATGCACAGTTCTTCCAAACTTCAGATCTCCGCAAAGACCAATGGTAATATGGTCCAGGCGTCCTTTCATAGAGCGAATGGTAAGCAGGTCTGTCAGGGTCTGGGTAGGATGCTGATGACCTCCGTCACCTGCATTGATCACCGGAATCTGGGAAGCCATGGAACCTACCAAAGGCGCACCTTCCTTCGGATGGCGCATAGCGCAGATGTCCGCATAACATGAAATCATCCGGAGAGTATCCGCTACACTCTCACCTTTGGCAGCCGAACTGGAATTTGCACTGGAAAATCCCAGAACCTTTCCCCCCAGACGGAGCATTGCCGACTCAAAGCTGAGACGTGTACGTGTACTTGGCTCATAAAACAATGTTGCAAGAATTTTTCCGTCACATTTATGAGCGTATTTCTCCGGATTTTTTTCGATATCATTGGCCAGATCTAGGACCTTGTCCAATTCCTCTACGGATAAATCCAACGGACTCATTAAGTGTCTCATAGATTACCTCCTGTATATGTTTGACTTTTTTATTATCATATACCAGTTCCAGGGGTATTTCAAGAATTTTCAGTCTTCATGAGACAATATTTTTTCAAAAAGCAGTCCCGTACAGAACCACAGCGGCGCATAATCCAAACGGATCACCCCTTTATAATTCAGAGGATAGCTGCTGTAATCCCAGGGACACATATCGTAGCGTTTCAACAGCAACCCTGTGCTGAATTCTGCCGCAAAGATCCCTGTCATATATAAACCTCCCCGCAGCACGACAGGGATCTTTTTCAAGCTTCTGGATATAGGTCCAATACATGCGGCCATACCATAAATGGGAAACATCCACAGAGAAGACTGGCCCATCATTTTCCATTCTTTCCTCCCAACTGCATGAAGCCCTGTCCAGAATATCTCCAGGCACCAACCAGCAGCTCCGCATCGAAGAAAATCTCCCTTCATATCTTGTCCTCCTTCATTCCTATGCGAGCCCTTCTTTTCCTTATTATATCCCTGCTTTTTCTGCTTCATACATTTCCAGCATCCGACTCTTTGAAAAAAGGATCCCCATTTTTCTGCAAGAAAAGACTTGCGGGAGAAAATCTGGCGGTGTATCATAAGCATAATGACTTTAGGAAAAGGAAGGAAGATACAAATGCTAGACCTGACCCAGCTCAGAGATGAGATTGACAGTATTGACGACCAGATTGTCAGACTCTTTGAAGAGAGGATGGCCGTGTCAGAAAAGGTCGCCCGTTTTAAAATAAAGGCAGGAAAACCTGTGTTTGATCCAATAAGAGAAAAAGATAAGCTGGATAACCTCAGCCATCAGGCAACCGGGGAGTTCAACAGCAGGGGCATTTATGAATTATACCGGCAGATCATGTCTATCAGCAGGAAACGCCAGTATCAGCTTATAGGTGAGCAGCAGGAAGCTGCAAAGCCTTTATTCACCCCTGTGGCGGCATTGAAAAAAGAAGGAGTCACCGTAGTTTTCCAGGGAGTAGAAGGTGCCTACAGTTATGCTGCCATGCACACCTTTTTTGGAAAAAATATCAAAAGCTTCCACGTAGATACCTGGAAGGATGCTATGGAAGCCATAAAAAATCAGGAGGCTGACTTTGCGGTGCTTCCTATAGAGAATTCCACAGCCGGTATTGTTCAGGACAATTATGATCTGCTGACCAAGTACGACCATGTGATCGTAGGGGAACAAATCATTCCCTGTCAGCATGCACTGGTGGGACTACCCGGAACATCTCTTGAAGAGATCAAAGACGTATATTCTCATCCTCAGGCTCTTATGCAGTGCCGGAAATTTCTGGAAGCTCACAGGGAATGGACCACCCATGAGTTTGGAAATACTGCGGCAGCCGCAAAGAAAATCGCCGAGGACAAAGATAAGACCCAGGCAGCTATTTCCAGCCCCTATGCTGCAGATTTTTTCGGATTGACGGTACTGAAGGAAAACATCTATACCAATGCGGGAAACTCTACCAGGTTTATCATTGTCACCAAAGAAAAGATCTATTGCCATGATGCCGGAAAGATCAGCGTCAGCTATGAACTTCCTCATGAAAGCGGAAGCCTCTACAACAGTCTTTCCCATTTTATCTATAATGGTCTGAACATGACCAAGATCGAATCCCGCCCTATCCACGGACGGAACTGGGAATACCGTTTCTTTGTGGACTTCGAAGGAAATTTAAGCAACAGCGCTGTAAAAAATGCACTCCAGGGCCTAGAAGCAGAAACCCGGAATTTCCGTATCCACGGCAATTATTAGAAAGGAATCATGAAAATGTTTAATATCGATGAATGTATCTTATACCGGAACTTTCAGCAGGGGGACATTCTGGAAGACATGTCCAGAGCACTGGAGATCTGCTGTCTGGAACCGGAAGAACCCGGCAAATCAAAGCCTCTCTTCTATAGCTGCATGAACCGGCTGGTGGAAATGGCCAGCACCTACGGCTTCACAGGCAATCTGTGGCACGGCTATCTCACCTATCTGCTGGCCAACCATGAAAATGCCTTCAGCACTGCCTGCGAGATCACCGGCCCTGTGGAAGGGACCATCAATCAACTTGCATTACATGACTTTGCCATTTTCAAAGACCTGTTTAACCTGGATTTTTCCGCCTTTGAAAATTTCTACGGTTCTTCCTCCTGCTGCCATCTGATCAACGAATATGAAAATGACAGTCATAGCAGCAAACAGTTTAACGAACGAATCAGCAGCCGCTTAAATAACTTGAGCCAGCTTCTGGCTTCCTCGGATACTCCGGAAGAATTTATGGATCACATGGTGGAATTTTACAAAGATTACGGTGTCGGCAAACTTGGGCTCCACAAAGCCTTCCGTCTGGAACACGGTCCCAATGATGAACGGGTAAAGATCGTTCCCATTACAAAGATCGCTCATGTACATCTGGATGATCTGGTAGGCTATGAGATTGCAAAGAAAAAACTCATTGACAACACGGAAGCTTTCTTAAATGGAAAGCCGGCAAACAACTGCCTGCTTTTCGGGGATGCGGGAACGGGAAAATCCTCCTGTATCAAGGCAATCCTTAACCAGTATTATGACAGAGGCCTGCGGATTATTGAAGTATATAAACATCAGTTCAAAGACCTGAATGACGTGATCGCACAGATCAAGAACCGGCATTACAAATTTATCATCTATATGGACGACCTGTCCTTTGAAGATTTTGAGATTGAATACAAATATCTGAAAGCAGTCATCGAAGGAGGACTGGAACGGAAACCGGATAACATCCTGATCTACGCCACTTCCAACCGCCGCCATCTGGTACGGGAGAAATTCAGTGACAAAGCAGACCGGGATGATGACCTGCACACCAATGATACGGTCCAGGAAAAACTTTCCCTGGTATACCGTTTCGGCGTAACTATTTACTTCGGCTCTCCCAGCAAGAAAGAATTCCAGCAGATCGTCCTGACTTTAGCCCAGAGGCACGGTCTTCAAATGGATCAGGAAGAGCTGCTCCAGCAGGCCAATGCCTGGGAACTCCGCCACGGAGGTCTTTCAGGAAGAACCGCCCAGCAGTTTATCGATTACCTTTTAGGACAGGAACAATAATCCAAAAGAAGCTGCCGCATTAGGCAACATCGAGAATATTTATATATTTTAATTCATATAAAATGTATAAATATTCCTGATATATGTCTAATGCGGCAGCTTCTTTTTGGTGATAAGCAGGACTGTAAGCCGGGTTATGTCGTGAATAATCATCTATCCAGTCCTGCCGTCGCCGGCAGGCTCAAGCGACCCACCTGAAAACGTGGCGGGCAGCCACATAGTTTTCTATTCGGTCTTGCTTCGGATGGGGTTTACATGTGCCCTTCCTGTTACCAGGAAGGCGGTAGTCTCTTACACTGCCCTTCCACCCTTACCGGATTGTTCCGGCGGTACATTTCTGTTGCACTATCCTTGGAGTCACCTCCACCAGACGTTATCTGGCATCCTGCCCTGTGAAGCCCGGACTTTCCTCACCTGACCCCTTTCGGTCCTGTCAGCTGCGATTATTTATCCTACTTATCACACGAAGTTCAGTATAGCATATCTCCATGGGAAAAGTAAATCTTTTTTTGCTCTGTCTGCCTTTAGGATCATAGCCGCCTATTTAGGTTTTTCCTCACAAAGTCATCTGGGAAAACTTTTCAAAAAAGAAACCGGCATGACTCCTGGGGATTACCGGCTGAAATGCGGTATAAAAAAACTCTGGGGTGCAGAGGGCAGATGGTAAATTTGCAAAAACCTGTACGGCCTTTCTGTCCTCTGCTCTGCAGCCCGAAGTTTTACTTAAACCGTTTTTCTTATTCTCAGTGTTCTCTTACATCATATCTTCCGGAACATTCGGAAGTCCTGCAAAACCAGCTTCCAGATCTTCATCTGTAGGAATGTAGTCGGTCATCTTTCCGTCATTGAAGCTTTCGTAGGCATACATATCAAAGTAACCGGTTCCTGTCAGACCAAAGACAATGGTTTTCTCTTCTCCTGTCTCTTTACACTTTTTCGCCTCGTCTATAGCCACCTTAATGGCATGTGCGCTCTCTGGTGCGGGAAGGATGCCCTCTACTCTGGCGAACTCTTCTGCCGCTGCAAATACAGAAGTCTGCTCTACAGCTCTGGCTTCCATCAGGCCGTCATGATAAAGCTGAGACAAAACAGCACTCATGCCGTGATAGCGGAGACCTCCTGCATGGTTAGCAGAAGGAATAAAATTGCTGCCCAGGGTATACATCTTCTGAAGGGGCGTCACCATACCGGTATCACAGAAGTCATAGGCAAATTTTCCCCTTGTAAAACTCGGGCAGGAAGCCGGTTCTACAGCGATGATCTGATAGTCCCGCTCTCCTCTCAGCTTTTCTCCCATAAAGGGTGAGATCAGTCCGCCCAGATTGGAACCGCCTCCGGCACAGCCGATGATCATATCCGGAACAATTCCGTATTTATCAAGGGCCGTTTTGGTTTCCAGACCAATCACAGTCTGATGAAGAAGCACCTGGTTAAGAACGCTTCCCAGTACATAACGATAGCCTTCCTGATGTGTGGCTTTCTCCACAGCTTCCGAAATGGCACATCCAAGGCTTCCTGAAGTTCCCGGATGTTCTTTTAAAATCTTCCTGCCGATTTCTGTGGTGTCAGAGGGAGACGGTGTCACAGAGGCTCCATAGGTTCTCATAACCTCTCTTCTGAAAGGCTTCTGCTCATAAGAGCATTTTACCATATATACCTGACAGTCAAGATCCAGATAAGCGCAGGCCATAGAAAGAGCCGTTCCCCACTGTCCTGCTCCTGTTTCCGTGGTCACTCCCTTCAGCCCCTGCTTCTTCGCATAATAAGCCTGGGCGATGGCAGAATTCAATTTATGGCTTCCGCTGGTATTATTTCCTTCAAACTTATAATATATCTTCGCCGGAGTCCCTAATTTTTTTTCCAGACAGTAAGCCCTTACCAGTGGTGAAGGACGATACATCTTATAAAAGTCCTGGATTTCCTGAGGAATATCAATATACGGTGTGGTGTCATCCAATTCCTGGTCTACCAGTTCTTTACAAAATACCTGGCCCAATTCCTCTGCGGTCATAGGCTTCATCGTCCCGGGATTGAGCAGAGGAGCCGGTTTGTTTTTCATATCTGCTCTGAGATTATACCACTGCTTTGGCATTTCACTTTCTTCCAGATAAATTTTGTAGGGAATTTCTTTACTGTTGGCCATAATAGCATTCTCCTTTCTTTTACAGGCGGCATCCTCCTGCAGACCCCCCTGGCTCGTTGCCTGCGGGAATAAAAAACTCCTGTCCTGGAAACATTTTCTGTTTCATGGGACAAGAGTTTAAATCCTGCGGTGCCACCCAAATTGATATTTTCATATCCGCTTAGCGCATACTTCATATGCTTGATTTTGTAACGGAGTTTTCTCTCCGGCTTGCATACTGTAAGTTCTGCTCGCCCTCAGAAGTCCATTCCTCTCTGCCGCTGATGCTGCACTTCCACCGCCTGCAGCTCGCTGTATCCAGTTATTACTCAGAAAGTACTTACTCTTCTTCAACGGTTTAATCTGATAAATACTTTATAGCATATCTTTTGGCGATATGTCAACCTGTTTCTGCTTTAGCGGCTGAAAACCCGGATCTCATACGACTTCCGGAACGTATCGGAAGGATCCAGCTTCAGGATTCCCGGTTTTTGGGAGATTTCTCCGGAAAAGCCGTAATCATCACAGCGGCCCATCCATGGTTCCAGACAGACAAAGGGCGCTCCCGGAACTGACCAGATACCAAAATTGGTAAAACCCCCGCACTCCAGGGAAACATAAGGTTTTCCGTCCGGATATCCCAATGCCGCCCACTGAACCTGTCCCTCATCAAAAATCAGGGCGTCCTGGTCAAACATATGGGTGCCAATATCACAGCCATAATATTCTCCCAACTTTTCCAGTGAAAGGGTATAGGACCGGGAAGGATCCGCCGTACCTTCCCCCGGACAGATCAGCTTATATTCCAGGCCCTCAGGCTTCTCAAACAGCAGCTTATAATCCGTCTGCACTGTATTTTCCAGTACAGGCACCCGGAAAGCCGGATGACCTCCTATCGTAAAATACATGATCTCCTGATCCTGATTCTTTACTTCCCAGGTTATCTTTAATGTACTGCCGGTAAGGGTATATCCGATCTTCAGTTCAAAGGCAAAGGGAAAATATTCTCTTGTCTTTTCCGTATCCGTTAAAGAAAACTCCAGTTTATGGTCCATTTCTGTTATGCAGATAAATTCCATGTCTCTTGCAAATCCATGCTGTTTTGTATCAAATCTTTTTCCTTTCCAAAGGTAGAAATCCCCGTTGTGTCTTCCTACATTCGGAAAAAGTATGGGTGCACGTCTTCCCCAGTATTTTTTATCTCCTTGCCAGAGAACTTCCTTTTCCATCCTTTTGTCATAGATGCTCTGCAATTCTGCTCCCAGAGGGGATATTTCAACTGCCAGTTCCTGATTTTCTATCCGATACATACCCATTCTCTCCTCTCCCTTAATCTTTTTCTTTCTGATAAATTTCTTGTTTCAGCCGGTCCGTAAACTCCTCCTGGAGATTCAGATCAAACAAGATCTGAAGCAGTCCGAACCGGTTCCGCAGATCTTTGGCATAATAGATCCCTCTGGTGAACACTTCCTCTGACACTTTAATCTGATCAGGATAATACGGTGCAGCCATAGATTTCAGGATCTCTATGATCTCTTCTGCCCGAGGAAGTTCGTCTATTACTTCGAAAATTTCCTCTTCATGAAGTTTGAAAGCCTCTCTTCTCCTGAGCACTTCCTGATCAGAATTTTTTCCTATCTTTTTCTCCAATTCAAGAACACCAGGAGCTGCCGGACCATAGGCCTCCTTTATTTTTTCCGCCCACTGGTCATATGCAAAGGCCGGGGCAGCCAGAGGGAAAAGGGTCGCTCTTTTTTCTTTCAGCATTTCGTAAAGCCGGATAGACATGACTGTTCCAATCCCTACCTTAGTACCATGAAGGGGATCTGGCTGTCTATCCAGGAGAAACATCATTTCCCAGTAATGGGACATATGATGCTCACTTCCTGAAGCAGGTCTTGAATTTCCGATGTAACTCATGGCAATGCCGCTTAACACAAGACCTTCCATGATCGCTCCAATAGCTTCTTTGTCTCTTTTCGCCGCTTTTTCGGCATTCTCAGCTACTTTTTTAATGGACTTGCGGACAAGCTCCATGATTTCTGTGCAGATATATTCACCATTGACAATATGAGCAAGCTGCCAGTCCGTAAGACACACATATTTTCCCAGAATATCTCCGGCACCAGCTGCAATCATATGAAGCGGAGCCTTCGATATGATGTCCAGGTCTCCAATGATCACCCTGGCAGGCCGGGCTTCATAGGTAGTCTTCAGATGCCGGATGATAAGAGGAGATACATTAGAAGCATATCCATCCATAGAAGGAGCCGTGCCCACAATGTAGTAATCAATCTTCATCTTATAGCTGACATAACGGCAGAGGTCGTTGATCGTCCCGCTTCCCACTGCTATAATCAGATCACAGTCATTCGGCACCCGGGTAAAAAGATAGATCAATGCCTCCTCATCCGGCACAAGTTCTTCTTCCTGATAGACTACCTTTTCAAATGAGTACCCTGCCTGCTCAAGCTCCTCATAAACTGCCAGACCTGCGGCCTGCTCTGTATGGATATCGCTGACTACACACAGATTTTTATATGTATGTTTTCCTAAAACCTGTGGCAGGTGTCTGATAGCACCCTCTTCAATAATGATTTCTTCAATGTCACAAATGTGGGATTTCCCACAGCTGCAATGCTTTTCTTTCTGTAAATACTCTTTCCAATCCATATATCATGCCCTCTCGTTTCGTTTTGATCCACTTAAGTTCAAAAGGCGTTTTGCCTCTATAACATAACTATAGCATGTTTTTTTGGGCTGTCAAAAAAAGATTCAAAATATCAATTAGCTCTATTATTAATATTTTAATTTATTAATAATCTCTTTCTCTGTTTTTTGCAGTAATTTCTCCGTTTGGGCAGCGGTTTCCCCAGGAATCAATTAATTTTCCATCCCGGTATACACAGATGATTTCACAGTGATTGGCACATTTCCCGCAGGTTACCTCTCTTGTCTTAAATTCCATATCTGTCACATGGAAATCAAAGTCACCCTCTTTCCTGCTCTCCTTTGCCAGAACCGCAATACCGAAAGCTCCCATCAGGTGACCTTTTTTATCTACGAGTACAGGCATCCCAAGTTCTTCTTCAAACATCTTGACAACCCCTTCATTTTTGCTCACGCCTCCCTGAAATACTACAGGAGAAAGAATCTTCTTTCCCTTTGCCACATTGTTCAGATAGTTGCCGGCGACTGCTTTGCACAGTCCGGCAATAATCTCTTCTCTGGGATAGCCTACCTGCAGCTTATGGACCAGATCGGATTCTGCAAAAACCGTACATCTGGCTGCCACAGGGGCAGCTCTTTTGGCCGAAAGGGCTATCTTGCCGAAGTCTTCCACCTCCACGCCAAGTCTGTGAGCCTGGCTGGAAAGAAAGGCTCCCGTTCCTGCGGCGCATAAAGTATTCATAGCATAATCCACTGCAACACCGTTTTCCACGCAGATGATCTTAGAATCCTGACCTCCGATCTCCAGAATTGTCCGCACATCCGGATGGATGGTAGTGGTTCCTACTGCATGTGCTGTAATTTCATTTTTGATCACCTGAGCACCTATCATAGATCCTACTAATTTTCTGGCACTTCCTGTTGTCCCGGAAGCTGCGATCTCATATTCCTCCTCATTAAAGTTTTTCTGGAGTTCGATTAGAACTTTCTTTGTAGCTTCTGTGGGATTTCCTTCTGTCCACAGATAGCATTCTGCCAGGAATTCATTACTTTCATTAATGATCACCCCTTTGGTAGAAATGGATCCTATATCAATTCCTAAATATGCTTTTTTCTTCATCGCAGTACCTTCTTCTTTCTTTCCAACATATCGTAAAATGCCTCCAGTCTGGTATCCAGTCCAGTATCACTGTTCTGGGTATCGTAACTCAAATACAAAATGGGGATATGGTAATCCTTACTGATATTCTGCAATATGGGGACTGCATCAATTTCCGGTGTACAGCCAAATGATTTTACATGAACAATCCCGTCAAATCCCTGTTTGGCATAGTCCATGGCAGTATTTACCGTCCAGGTAGTCGTGGCTCCCATATTAAATTTCACATACTCTCGGATTTTGGGCCGCAAAGCCGTTTCCTTAGCCCGGAAATGACAGTTGGTTACACTCATGTAGCGATATACTGCTGCCCCGAGACTGCTTAATTTCTCCTGAAGATGCTGGTTCGCATGAGCATCCATGACAGTAAAATATTCTCCAACTATACCGATCCGAATAGGCCTTTCCGGCATACGGATCTCCAAACGGCTCATTTCAGATTTCCCTTTCTGATAACCGTTTTTGATCTCTTCTTTTGTCTCAGCAATCTGCATATCCAGATAGAATTGGCCCATAACCTTCCGATAGCTGCCTTTTTCCACTTCATATCCGGCATTCCGGTAATAAAGGGCTTCCATTTCGTCCATATATTCTGCCATCTTGATGCCTTCATAAACTCCTGTTATGAATTTGGCAGGTTTCAGACGGGGATTTAATTCCTTTGCCAGCTTCAGCCATTCTTTTTTCTTTCCGCCCATATATTCCGCCAGATTGATAAACTGAAAGTGGTATCCCAATTCCTTTAAGATTTCATTTTGCAGTTCCCCATAATAGTCCAGTCTGCAGAGACCTCCCGTCTCTACTACGATATCTGCTCCTGCCTCCAAAGCTTCGATCAGACTTCCTAAAGTATGCTTAAAAGGAGCGCAGGCATAATCCGGACTGTATTTACTGCCCAGCTCCACGGTTGCTCTGGTTGCCGGGGGCAGCTGAATATAGCGAAGGCCCAGGGCTTGTTCCGCAATATAGCGGATCGCATAATCATAATGATGAAACCGTGGAAAGGCGATCTTTTTTCTGTCGTCAAAATTAATTTCCATAGCCGCCTGCTTTCTGATATTGGATAATATCTGTAAAACTTTCAATCCGAGTCTCTATGCCTGCCATTCCCTCCTGAGCATCCAGGGTAAGCTGGAGAACCGGAAGATCTTTAATCTTTCTTATCAGCATGTCATTCACCAACGCATCCGGACCACATGGATAAGCGCTGACCAATACAATTCCATCAACTTTATCTTTAAGCAGCATCATGGCCCCTGTCATTTCCCGGTTTACAATCCAAGGCATTACTTTTGAAAAATGGTAGCTTCTCTTCAGAGCATTTTCTCGATTCACATAGTCTGTATATAAAACCTTATGCCCCATTTTTCTCAGTATTTCGCTGATCTCACTGCCCATATATGCGTCATGAAGGACATACGGATGTCCGGCCAGAAGGATCTTTGTTCCCTTTTCCTCCAGGAGCTTATCCTGCTTTTTTTCCTGAGACCTAAACCAGTTTTCCTGTGCTTTTTTTGCCTGATTATAAGCCTTCTTGATCTCTTTTCTGGTCTTTCCAAGACTCAGCCCCAGTTCCAGATAGACTTTTTCTTCCTTTGTGTGATCATACCAGTCATAACTGACCGCTAATATCTGCAGAGAACTTCCTTTGAAAATATTTCCGACCAGATCCGGCAAAGACTGATACCGGGTGCACATCCGTTCCCTGGATTCATATCCTCCCATACGAGGTATAAAAACCGCATCGCATTTACCGATCATCTCTTTTATATGTCCCAGATAAATTTTGAAAGGAAGGCAGGTCTCATCAATTGCAAGCTGTACGCCTTCGTCCAAAATTTTTCTGTCGCTTTTTCCGCTGACTACACATCGATATCCCAGATTTTCAAAAAAATTCTTCCATAAAATACCATCCCTGTATATCATCAATCCTCTGGGAATCCCGATCACTTGAATTGCCATAGCTTTTCCTCTTTTCGTAAACAAATCGGTTCGTCCAATACGAACGAACCGGAAAATTATTTTTATTATATCACTGAAATTCTTTTATGGAAAGGAGAAAATTCTTAAAAGGGTGTAAACTTGACATCAAAATTCAAAATTCTTATAATAAAGCGTGGTATAGAGACTTATAAAAAGGAATATATCGAAAGAAGGTACAAATAAAATGATAAAAGAAAAAAGAAGTACAACAAGTCTGATAAAACGATATCTTTTTCTGTGTGCAGGACTTTGTATCATGGCGTTTGGAGTTGCCTTCTCTATAGAGGCAAGCTTAGGAACCTCTCCTATTTCCAGTCTTCCCTATGTCAGCAGTCTTTTAACACCTCTTTCCGTTGGAAATACTACGATCCTCATGCACTGTGTATTTATCCTGCTCCAAATACTGATACTCAGAAAAAGGTATGACCCCATACAGTTGATCCAGCTTCCGGTAGCCTTTCTCTTTGGCTATCTCACAGATTTCGCCGTCTGGACTCTGGATAAAGTTACATATAACTCTTACTGGCAGCAATGGATACTGTGTATCCTGGGGATCCTTCTGGTAGCCATAGGAGTGAGCTTTGAAGTCGCCGCCAATGTGGTAACTCTTGCAGGAGAAGGGGTTGTCCTTGCAATATGCAAAGTATGCCCCATCAAGTTCGGTTATATGAAGGTAGCCTTTGATGTAACTCTTGTCCTCATCTCCTGTATCCTGTCGCTGATTTTTCTGGGCGGACTCCATGGTGTACGGGAGGGTACGATAGCTGCCGCAGTTTTGGTAGGGCTGGTTGCCAAAGAAGTAAACCGTCCTCTGAAAAAATTTGAAGAAGCCTTTTTGTGCTGATCATCCTATCTTCCTGTCCCGGGTCTACAGCTGCCGGGGATAGGAAGTGCTGCCTCTTAAGATCAGACGGGGTTCATACTCAATATGATAGATCATCCCCTGGCTGTCCTTATCTTGTCTCTGTCTCCGCTCTTCTATCTTTTTTAACAGGATCTCACAGGCATTTTCCCCTTTCTTAGGAGTAAAATGCTCCACTGTAGTCAGATCAATCCCTCTAAGTCCAGAAAACAGCAGATTATCACATCCCAATACTGAAATATCCTCCGGTATACGGTAGTGTCTGTCCAGCAGTGCATCCCTTATACCCAGGGCAACCATGTCATTGGTTCCTGCCATCGCTGTAATATCCGGAAGCTCCATCACAAGGGAAGAGGCCAGTTCATATCCTGTCTTATATTCCATATCTACCTCCTGAAACATAACATCCATTTCTTCAGGAAGGCTTCTCACATAAACGCTTTCCCCATATCCGGCTTCTTGGAATGCCTGGCAAAAACCCCGTATCCGTGCCCTTCTGGCTGATTGTCTCTGAGTCAGAGGGGTGGAGAGAAAAGCCACTTTCCGATGTCCTAACTGCAGAAGATGTTCCGCAAGGATCTGCCCCATCCTTTCACTGTTCAGTTCCACCATGTCCATTCCCCTTACCGCATCTTTCTCTCCAATCAGGATCACCGGAATCTTTCCGGAAATTTCCTGAACCAGTTCCGGAAAACTTGGAATAAAAGTAAAGATAATGCCTGATGGATTTAATTTTTCTATTTTTTTCAGATATTTTTCTTCTGTCCGATAATCTCTTCCTGTATTACACAGAAACACATCATATCGGTTTTTCTTTGCCATCTTTTCAATTCCCTGGAGCAGGGAAAAATAGTAGGGATTTGTCAGATTGGGACATAACACAAAAATGGTTCCCTGCATCTGGATTCTGGTTTTTCTCTGTTTCTTTTCCATAGAATATCCCAGTTCTCTGGCAGCCTCTTCTACCTTCATAATGGTTTCTCTGGAAAAAGAAACATTGTATTTTTTATTCAGGATCATAGACACGGTAGACTGGGAAACGCCTGCTCTCCTGGCCACATCCGTAGAAGTAACATTTTTTCGGTTCATCGGACACATACCTCAACACGTTTTTCCAATATTTTAGCATTGAAAGCCATGTCCTACAAGAGGATGCTCCTGCATTTCCCCATATACCCCTGGGGCAGGTATGCGTTTCCATGTATGCGGCACTCATTTTCCGCCGTACTAGTGCCATCCCGGGTAAAGCGGGAATATTATGCAGTCTTTATTTATATTCCGAAGAGTAATAGGGAATACACAAATAAGAACCTGCATATATGGTATCCTGATCAAGATGATTGATCTGGCGTACTTCCCGGATATATTCATCCAGATCCTCATACTCACTGGAAGCATATTCCCGGGCGATTTCCCACAGACTGCTGCCAGGCTCTACCTGTATACTGGTATAATATTTATAACGGCTGGACTCACTGGTTCCTGCTTCCGCTGTACTTGTCATAACAAAGCTTGCCCCAAGTGCTGCAAAAACTGCAAAACATACCAATACTGCCAATGGTAATCTTTTCTGTCTTCTTTTTCTTCTCATTATTCTTACCTCCTGCCATCTTATGCGAACATACATTCGCAAACATACGTTCTTTTTATGTTGGATTTATAATAATACAAGAACACATGTTTGTCAAGGTTTTTCGAACAAACTTTCGGAATATTTGTTTGCATTTCCGGGGGCTTTATGGTATGATAATGAAAAGAAATCGGAGGTATCTGTTATGTCGTATGGTAAGATCAGTAAGAAACAATCTGAAATTTTAGAATATATAAAGAACGAAATTTTAAACCGGGGGTTTCCCCCTTCTGTCCGGGAAATCTGTGAAGCTGTTAATTTAAAGTCCACTTCTTCCGTGCATTCCCATCTGGAAACCCTGGAGAAAAACGGCTATATCCGCCGGGATCCCACAAAGCCCCGTGCCATAGAGATTGTGGACGATAATTTCAATCTGGTCCGCCGGGAAACGGTCAACGTGCCTATTATCGGAAAGGTAGCTGCCGGCCAGCCTCTTCTGGCAGTGGAAAATGTGGAAGGCTATTTTCCCATACCTTCCGAGTATATGCCAAATAACAAGACTTTTATGCTGGTAGTCCAGGGAGACAGCATGATCAATGCCGGTATTTTCAATGGGGATTATGTGATAGTGGAACAGCAGCCCACTGCAGAAAATGGTCAGAAAGTTGTAGCCCTCATAGATGATTCCGCCACAGTAAAAACTTTTTACAAAGAAGATGGATATATCCGCCTGCAGCCGGAAAACGATTCTATGGAACCCATCATTGTGGAACCAGACCGTCCCTTCCAGATCCTTGGAAAAGTGATCGGCGTTTTCCGTTTTATGCGGTAGAAACTTATTTTACAGATAAGATTCTTACTTTCCGTGTACAAGGGTAAGATAATAAGATAATTTTATAAAAAAAGTGCCGTCTGAGCATCAGCAATAGATGATCAGGCGGCATCTCTATCTCTGCATTTAGTTAAAAGCTTCCCTGTTTACAAGGGTTCCGTCTCTCCAAATCCTCTCCAGGTCATAGAACAGACGATTTTCCTCGTCAAAAATATGGATCACCACATCTCTGTAATCCATCAGGATCCAGTTAGCGGTCTGGTATCCTTCCATCTGCTTTGGTTCTACTCCGGCTCTGCCCAGTTTTTCACTGACACTGTCCGCCATAGCCTGAACCTGGTTCCGGTTGGTTCCGCTGGCGATGATAAAATAGTCTGCCAGAGTGGAAACTTTTTCAATATCAATGATCTTAATATCCTGTGCTTTTTTATCTTCCATAGCCTCACAGGCAAGACGCACCATTTCTTTACTTTCCATGTTTTTCCTTTCTCTGCTTTCTTTCCAGGTGAAGAGTTTCATAATATTCAAAGGCCTTCCGGGTCATGGGGTCCAGAACCTTACTGCTGTTTCCCAGATAAGAAAGGCTGTCTTTTAAAATGTAGTACATGCCTTCGTCCAAATCTTCAAAAGCCTCTTTCCGGATCCATGCCAGTCTTGGGGCTTTATTTCTGCCAGGTTCGATATAATCCGCAATATAGACGATCTTTTCCAGTTCACTCATGGCTTCTTTGCCCGTAGTATGCCAGCGGATGGCAGAGAGGATCTCTTCGTCCTCGATCTGATATTTTTCCTTTGCAATATAGGCCCCCAGCTTTGCATGGAGAAGGAACGGATTGGACTTCTCCACAGATGAAATCCGTATATTCTGTTTTTTGCAGATCTTCAGTTTCTTTTTGTTTGGAATACATTTGGCACAGTCATGGAGCAGTCCTGCCATCTGGGCCTGTTCCATATCGTCATCGTGGGCCATAGCCAAAGCCGCCGCAGTATACATCACACCCAGAGTATGCCGGTATCTGTCTTTGTCCAGGTATTTTTTTAATTTTTTCTCGTATTCTGCAAAATTATACTTCATCTTCATCACAATCCTTATAAATATTATTTTTCTGAATATATTCGATCACCTGATCCGGCACATAATAAGCCAGGCTTCTCCCCTTCTCGATCCAGGAACGTATCATCTTGGAAGAAATATCAATGTTTAAGGACTCCAGCTTTTCAATCTTTCCATGATATTTTTCCTCCAGTTGTTCAATGACCCTGTCCAGTTTTTCATCACTGGTATGGTTTCTGGTGCCTACCAGGATCGTACAGGCACCCAGGATCCTTGCCGGTTCTTTCCATTCGTCAAAGGTATAAAGGGAATCCGCCCCCAGGATAAAATAATATTCTGTGTCAGGATATCGTTTTTTCAGCCTTTCCAGCGTCCGATAGGTATAACTGTATCCTTCCCTGTGCATCTCTTCCATCGACAGAGTAAAATGGGGATTGGAAGCAATGGCCAGACGGACCATCTCCACCCGCTGAGAGTCTGTGGCTCTGTTCTCTCTGTCCTGCTTATGGGGAGGGTTCCCGGCGGGCATGAATAACACATTATCTAAGTGAAACTGATGGTATGCAGTCTCCCCCAGGATTAAATGTCCGATATGGATCGGATCAAAGGTACCTCCCATGATCCCAATCCGCTTCTTCTTTTCACTCATGGATGCTCCTCTTTCTTTCTATGCCCCGGCAGGCTCTCGAAAGCCTGTCCTGAAACTCCCTGAATCTCAGGGAAGAAGTATTTTTTTCTTATCCTCTTTTCCCTCTCTATAAAGGACAATCTTTTTCCCGATCACCTGGACCACCTGGGAACGGGTTCTTTCCGCCAGCATATCCGCCAGACTTCTGGGATCATCCATACAGTTCTGGAGCACGCTGATCTTGATCAGCTCTCTTGCAGCCAGCGCCTCTTCCACAGCCTTTGTCAGCTCCGGAGTCAGGCTGGATTTCCCGATCTGGATAATGGGTTCCATTTTCATAGCAAGACTTTTTAAATAAGCTCTCTGTTTGCTTGTCATACTTTACTCCTATTTGTAATAATCGAAATCAAAGCCGTACATCCGTACCGTATCCCCTTCCTGGATACCGGCCTTCTCCAGGTCTTCCAGGATTCCGGATTCTTTCAGGAACTTCTGGAAAAACAGGAATCCCTTTTCTGAATCCAGATTGGTATAGCCCAGCATCTTCTCGATCTTTGGTCCTTCTACGATAAAGATGTGTTCATCATCCTCTGACCGCTCTACTATATAAGGCAGATTCTCCCGGATCATCATATCCTCCGGGAAGAATTCCTGTTCAAAAACAACAGGTTCTTTGTCAATAGAATCCAGAAGCTGCTTCACATAATAGAGCAGTTCCTTCAGACCTTTGCCGCTCACCGCAGAAATGCCAAACACCCGGATACCCTGAGGCTCGAACTCTTTGCGAAGCCTCTCTACCGGATCTTCATCCCCGGGATAAACAGCATCGATCTTATTAGCCGCTATAACCTGAGGCTTTTTCATCATCTCAGGATCATAGGCCTCCAGTTCTTTATTGATCTTGTAAATATCCTCTACCGGATCCCGTCCTTCTGTAGAAGCTGCGTCTACCAGATGGATCAGCACCCTTGTCCTCTCAATATGACGCAGGAACTGATGGCCCAGCCCTACGCCCTGGGAAGCGCCCTCAATAAGCCCGGGAATATCTGCAATGACAAATCCCTGGCATCCTTCAAAATCTACCACTCCCAGATGGGGATTAATGGTGGTGAAATGATAATTGGCGATTTGGGGACGAGCATTGCTCACTCTGGAAAGAAGGGTAGATTTTCCAACATTTGGGAATCCCAGAAGGCCCACGTCTGCAATCACTTTCAGTTCTAACTGTACTTCCAGCTCCTGGGCAGCCTGTCCCGGCTGGGCATATTTCGGCGCCTGCATGGTGGCTGTAGCATAGTGCTGGTTGCCGTTTCCTCCTCTTCCCCCTTTTAATACTACCTGACGGGTATTCTCTCCGGACATATCGGCAATGACCTTCCCGCTGGCTGCGTCTTTGATCACCGTTCCTTCAGGAACTTTCAGGATAATATCTTTGCCATCGGCTCCGTGGCATCTTCTCTTGCCCCCCGGCTCTCCGTCTCCTGCAGCATATTTTCTTTTATGACGATAATCGCTCAGGGCGTTTAATCCTTTATCCACCTCAAAAATAACATCGCCGCCTCTACCGCCGTCTCCGCCGTCAGGACCGCCGCTGGGGACAAAAAGCTCCCTTCTGAAGCTTACATGTCCGTCGCCGCCCTTACCTGAGCGGATATAGATTTTCGCTCTGTCTGCAAACATAATTTCCTCCGTCTGATTTTCCATATGAAAAAAAGTGGCTCCAAACCAAAATGATTTGAAGCCGCCCTGTTATCGTGATTACTCAGCCGTAGTTACGGGAACTACAGAAACCTGTTTTTTGTCTCTGCCTTTTCTCTCAAAACGTACCACACCGTCTACTAATGCAAACAAAGTGTCGTCTCCGCCTCTGCCTACATTTACGCCTGGGTGGATCTTTGTTCCACGCTGTCTGTAAAGGATGTTTCCAGCTTTTACAAACTGTCCGTCAGCTCTCTTGGCACCCAGTCTCTTGGACTCGGAATCACGGCCGTTCTTTGTAGAACCAACTCCCTTTTTATGAGCAAATAACTGAAGGTTCATCTTTAACATGTCTTACACCTCCTCGAATATGACATCTAGATAATCCATATATTCTTCTTCTATCCCCTGTAAACCGAGGATAAGGGAATCCAGAAGCAGTTTTGATTCTTTGGAGTATCCCGGCTCCATCTTGAGATACAGTCCTCCTTCTTCTTCGTCTACGTCAGCAGAAAAACCATCCTGTGTAAACTGTTCAATGGAATTCACTGTATTCTGAGCCAGTACCGATACAGCCGCACATACAATATCACTGCCGCTTTCGGCATAACCTGCATGTCCCTGTATGGAAAATCCTGAAATCTCCCCTTCTGAACTCTGATAAATCGTTACTTTAATCATGGGGATTAAGCATTGATCTTTTCAATTTTTACTTTCGTAAACTGCTGTCTGTGACCGTTTTTCTTGTGGTATCCGGTTTTTCTCTTATACTTGTAAACGATAACTTTCTTTGCCTTACCGTTTTCAACTACAGATGCAGTTACTGTTGCATTGGCAACATCTTCGCCAACTTTTAAACCATCGTTGCTTACAGCAAGTACCTGGTCAAAAGTAACTGTTTCACCAGCTTCTGCTCCAAGCTTTTCTACTCTGATAACATCGCCTTCGGCTACTTTGTACTGTTTACCACCTGTTGCAATAATTGCGTACATATGGCACCTCCTATTATCATTACTCGCCAAATATGGTGGTCCTTTCGGGACACTTCAACCTCTTTGTGCGGCATACGATAGTATATTACCATCATTCCCTCATTCCGTCAATATATAAATTTCATTTTTTTATCGGATAAAAATTTCCAGAGCCTGCCAGATCAGGTAGTCGTTCTGATAGATCACAGACTCCCCTGAGCCGTTCATCAGCATATCAAAAATACCCAGGAAAAGCAGTGCCCCACCCAAAACTATGGGGATCACTGTAAGGACCACAAGCAGTACCAGCATCTTGTTAGATGTAAAATACCGCTGCTCCTTCCCCGGCACGCCCCGGCGGAGGAGATATGCGGCAGTATAAAAGCAGAAAGGCGCCACACAGCCCATACCGATATAAACGCCTAAAAAGGACAAAGGCAGACCGTTTTCCATCAGGGACTGAGTCACCGCCTGGGTATCTGTTCCTCCCCCTGCAGCTCCGGTCAGTCCTGAAAGCAGAGTAGGGAAAAAGTTGTTTATAAAGTGAAACAGCGCCGGATAGATCATGTTTTCTGTTTCCACCATCAGATAAGTAAGAGCAGCTCCCAGAAGGGCTGTAGGCAGGAATCTCCACAGATTGCCATGGAAAAGTCCGAAAAGCAGTCCCATCAGCACAACCAGGATCCATTTTCCTTTTATCCTGGACTGAAAACTTTTCAGGATAAAACCTCTGTGGACAGCTTCTTCACAGACTGCCGGCATGACGCAGCTTATGAATACAGAAACTGCCAGAGGAACTGTTGCCATAAAGTCATTCAGACTTCCGCTGACAGAAAATACCTCTTCTGGAAAAAAGTAAGCCACGATCATCGTAAGAGGGATAACAGCGCTGTAAGAAGCGATCCAGCAGAGCAGCACTGCAAAAATTTTCTGCCACTGGGGGCTTTTCACCGGAAAGACCTCTTTGAAGGGTGCTTTCAAAAGCTTAGCACTGCCCAGGGCCAAAGCCAGAAGATACAACTCTGTCAGCGCCAGCCCATACATCCCCCACTTCATCTGGGCCCAGGCGATAACGGTATAGAAAGAAACCATCACCACGATAAAAAGCAGGATCCCGTGGATGGGTTTCAACCGGTTTACCTTACCTTCTTTTCTTTTATCTTCGTAATTCCATTGCTCTTCCATCTAATACCGCCTCTTTTAATTCGTTATCTATATACCACAGCTTCAGGGAAAAGAAAGGATGGGCTTCTTTCAGAAGACGGAAAAAGATCTTATCCCCTTCCCATATTTCCAGATCCTGGATCTTTTCTTTGGGCACCCATTCCAGAACCCCCTCATTGCAGGAGGAAAGTTCTCCTTCATATTCCGTCGCCGTATACAGGCACATATATTCCGTCAAAGTATTTCCTGTTGCAGAATCTGTAAGCTTAAAGGTGATCAGGCCCCGGAAATCATAAGTTTTCAGAGTCAGTCCTGTCTCCTCCTTAACTTCTCTAAGGAGACACTCTTCAGGACTTTCTCCCTCTTCAAAATGCCCTCCCACGCCGATCCACTTATCTTTATTTACATCATTTTTCTTCACCACCCGGTGAAGCATCAGGTAACTGTCTTCCTTCTCAATATAACAGAGCGTTGTCATCACAGAAGGCTTCTTCATCTTTTCCAGTCCTTTCTTTTCTTCATCTCTTCTTCCAGAGATTTCTGCACCTTTTTTCTGGTTACTTCTACAATATTCAGAGGAGTCATATCCACCACCGCTGCTTTTACAGGATCTTTTTTCAAGTAACTCTGAAGGACTCTCAAAAGTTCCTTCTTGTCTTCCTCCTCTTCCATATTGATAAAATCTATAAGAATGATCCCAGACAAATTCCGCAGCCGGAGCTGAAAAGCGATTTCCCTAGCTGCCTCCAGATTAATCTTCCGGAAGGTCTCTCTGGTATTTTTCTTATCGGAAAATTTCCCGGAGTTCACATCAATGCTCACAAAAGCCTCCGTCTGTTCAATGACCAGAAATCCCCCGGATCTCAGCCATACCTTCCGGTCCAGAGCTTCCTCCAGGGATTTCTCCAGACGATACAGCTTAGAAAGGGGCAGCAATTTATCTTCATAAAAGCGTACCGGCACTTTTCCATCTTCTCCTCCGGTATGCTCTCTGCATATCTGTGTGTAGATTTCACTATCATCTGTCACAATTTCCTCCAGATCCCGGATATAGACCCCCTGAAGGATCCTGAGAGGTTCTGACATTCCTTTTTCCAGAAGGGTATAACACACCCGGGACATGGCCCGATGTTTCAGTTCCCCATATCTGTCTCTCAGCCGAAAAAGCTCCTCTGTCAGTTCTTCAGGAGAAGCCTCCCGGGCGTTGGTCCGGACAATGATCCCTTCCTCACCGGTTACATGTTCCTGAAGAATGGTCCGGATACGGGTTTTCTCTTCTTTTGTAAGCTTTGCGGAAAAACCCAGTTGTTTTCTCTGGCTGGTCAGGACCAGATATTTTCCTGTAAAGTTGAGATTTCCCGTAACAGAGGGAAGTTTAGACTTGATCCCTTCCCGGGATACCTGAACCACTACCTCGTCTCCTTCTTTTATCACCCTGTCCTTTTTCGCATTGGTAAACAGAGGGGAATCTCCTTCTTCCAGGTCATAATAGCACATTTTCCCGGGCACAATTTCAATAAAAGCGCAGTGTATATTTTTCTTGATGTTTTTCACCTTGCCGATATAAATATTGCCCAGGAGTTTTTCTTCCCCCTCCCGGACAATATTGAACTGACAGATACGGCCATCTTCCTCTTTTGCGCTGACCAGAAGATTCTCTCCACCAAAATCCATATGTGTAATGATCAGCCTACTCACTTTCTTCACCCAGATCTTCCAGGGATACCAGTTTCCTCTCTCCCTCTTCTCCCAGATCTCCATAAACTTCCATTCTGTGAGTCAGAAGCGACAGAGGCTGAAACTCCTGTCCGCAGAAAGCAAAAAAGGCTTCCATGACCAGCTCCGGCTTAGTGTTCTTTACACTTCCTGCAGCCAGCTTCAGAAAAATACTCTCTCCCCGGATCTCCATCTCATATATATAAGGTTTAATATCTACCTCTTTCTCGTTTTTCTTGGTTTTTTTCAGGATCCGGATCTCCTGCTGCTCCATAAAAGCGGGAACCTTCTCCTTCCAGTCTTTCCCGGGCTCCATGCCTTCCCGGAAGGATACCAGATAATCTGCCGCAGCCACCAGAGACATGGCCTTTCCTTTTTTGCCTTCCGGAACCTCCCGGACGCTTAAAACTTCCATGCCTTCCACCATAACCTGGTTCAGCCGCTCCACCGCTTCTTTAGAAGACATTGGCGTCTTCAGCTCCAGATCAAAATATTCACCCTCGCTGGTGACTCCTACTCCCAGAGGAGCCGCAAAAGACATGATCATATGGGGGCTGAACCCTTCAGAATAGGCAGCGTCCAGTCCCGCTCTTTTTACCGCTTTCTGAAAGTACCGCATAATATCCAGGTGTCCGATAAACTTCATAGCTCCCTGTTTTGCAAACTTAATTCTTACCTTCAACGCAGACACCTCCTTTATATGCTCCTGCGCCGCAGCCGGAACATTGCTGTCGGCAGTTTGGGGTAACTTCCCCTTTCATAGCCTTTTCCCACTCTCTCTTCAGGAAATTCTTGGTCACGCCGATGGAAATAAAATCCCAGGGGAAGATCTCATCTAAGGGACGTTCCCTTAAGGTATAGAATTCCGGATCAATGCCCAGCTCTTCAAAGGCCTCCATCCAAAGGTCATAGCGGAAATACTCAGACCAGGAGTCAAAGATAGCTCCTTTCTTATAAGCAGCCTCCAGCACATCCGCTACTTTCCGGTCTCCTCTGGCCAGGATTCCCTCCAGGACTGTGACATCCGCCTCATGGTAATTATATTTAATACTCTTCTGATTTAACTGGGCCCGGATCTCTTCTTTTACTACTTTTGCCTTATCCAGATAGTCCTCTTTCCGGAACATCCCTGCCCACTGGAAAGGTGTGAAAGGCTTAGGCACAAAGAAGGAAGTGCTGACCACGATCTGGCATCTGCCGTGGCGCTGGTCCTTTGGTATCTCATAATATTTCTTAGCGATCTCCTCCGCCAGATGAGCGATCCCCTTCATATCTTCTTCTGTCTCTGTGGGAAGTCCCAGCATAAAATACAGCTTTACTCTGGTCCATCCTCCCTGGAAAGCCCTGGCGGCTCCTTCCAGGATCACTTCTTCTGTAAGGCCTTTGTTGATCACATCCCGGAGTCTCTGGGAACCGGCTTCCGGAGCAAAGGTCAGACTGCTCTTTTTGATATCCTGGACCTTGCTCATCACATCCAGGGAAAAGGCGTCGATCCGCAAAGAAGGAAGGGAAATATTTACCTTCCGGGCAGAACATTCCTCGATCAGGTAGTCGATCAGCTCCGGCAGTTTTGAATAGTCGCTGGAACTTAAAGAGCTGAGAGAAATCTCCTCATGGCCGGTGCTTTCTATAAGAGCCCTGGCTGTATCCTTTAAAAATTCCAGATCCCGCTCTCTTGTAGGACGGTAAAGCATACCTGCCTGGCAGAACCTGCAGCCCCGGATACATCCTCTCTGGATCTCCAGGACCACTCTGTCCTGGGTAGCCTTGATAAAAGGCACTACCGGCTTTCTGGGATAATAAGTATGAGTCACATCCATGACTACCTGTTTCTCGATCTTTTCTTTTGCATGAGGGTTATTGGGGGTAAAGGCTTTAATAGTCCCGTCTTCATGATACTCTACATCATAAAAAACCGGCACATAGATCCCCGGCACTTCCGCCGCCATCTCCAGAAATTCCTTTCTGGACTTTCCGGATTTTTTCCATTCTTTATAAATGTCTAAAAGATCATTGAATACCGTTTCTCCCTCCCCGATATAAAACATATCAAAAAAGGGGGCAAGAGGTTCGGGGTTATAGGCACAGGGACCTCCTCCCATGACAAAGGGATGCTCCTTGGTCCTGTCTGCCGCCCGAAGAGGAATCTGGCTTAAATCCAGCACCTGGAGGATATTGGTGTAGCACATCTCGTACTGAATTGTAATTCCCAGGAAATCAAAGTCCTTTACCGGATCCTGAGACTCCAGGGCAAAAAGAGGGATCTGCTCCTCCCTCATGACCTTGTCCAGATCCGGCCAGGGAGAATACACTCTCTCACACCAGGTATCCTCTCTCTGGTTAAACATGTCATAGAGGATCTGGATTCCCAGATGGGACATGCCGATTTCGTAGACATCCGGGAACGCCATAACAAAACGCACCTCCACCTTTTCCTTGTCCTTCATCACCGAGTTTACCTCATTCCCGATGTAACGGGCAGGCTTCTCGATGTTTAATAATATTTCATCATTTAAAGCTAGTTTTCTCATAAAAACCTCTCTACTTATTTTGTGAATAGCATACAAAACATCGTTTGTATCATGGAACAGACCATTCTGATGGTACAATCCGTGATATTATATACCTTGTATGGAGGAACTTCAAGAAAATATTTCTTATTTCTTTGCCTCAGGGCTGTCATCAACAAGCATAATCTTACAGCGCTTCTTATAGCACGCAATACCATATTTCAGGATATGCTCTACCCCTTCTTCCTGAAGTTCTTCCTGATATCCTTTGCGCTCAATTTGCCGCAAGGCTTCTTGGCAGGCGTCCTCCAGTTTACCGTTTTCTGCATATTTCACCTCAATTACAATGCCGATTTCTTCGTCCTCATTCCTCACAAGAATATCACTGTATCCGTCTCCAGATTCTTCATTAGAAGATATGATCCATGTATCCTTATAGCCCAGGAGACCCAGAAGGATACCATGATAAAAATTTTCCTTCTTTGATTTTTTCACAAAAGTATCCCGGATACTGATCGTCTTTCGCAGAAAGTCCGAAAATCTCTGCTCCACCTCCTCTGCCGCTCCGTTTTGAAGAGCATTGCAAAAAGCCTTTACAGCATCCCCGTTCTTTTTGATATTCTCCTTAAAAAAATCCATGATCTGTTCTATAAAGATCTCACGGATCTCCAAATTGGGAATTGCCAGATAAAAGCTTTTTCTTTCCGGTTTTCCACGCTGTGTAAGGTAGCCGGTGGTAAAAAGAATACTCCAAATATTGTCAATAGAATTGTACATATCTTTATAAGTCAGTTCCTGATGGATTTCTTTTTTAATAACCTCTCCTGCAACAAGTCTTTCAATCTCATTCTTTGTTGTACCGATGTCTGCCCTCTGGATAAACTTCCTTACCACTTCATTACTGCTGGTATTAGACCAGTAGTTCTGGGGCAAGGCATTACTATCGGCACGGAGTTCATCACAATAGTTGACAACATCCCATGGACAATACACCTCCACATTGCCAAACCGATATCCGTCATACCATTCCTTAACATCTCCATAATTCCGGGAAAGATCATAATATTCTAACAGTTCTCTTACTTCGCTGTCTGTAAATCCAAAATATTCATCAAATCGCACATCTGCCACAGATAAAACCTTCAGATTGTTCAAGCCGGTAAAAATACTTTCTTTGGAGATACGCATGCAGCCGGTCAGCACCGCAAATTCCAGACTGTCATTGGTTTTCAATGCCTGCTGAAACAGATTACGGATCAGTACGAGCATCTGGTCATAATATCCCTGTTCAAAAGCTTTTGAGAATGGCACATCATACTCATCTATCAAAAGGATCACTTTCCGTCCATAATGCTTTTCCAAAAGTTCCGACAATACCTTTAAGCTGCCGTATAAAACAGCTTCACTCATATCTGCCCGCAGTAATGCCGTATATGATATTGTCAAGATTAGTTGACACATTTTCCTCAAGGATTTTGTGATATTGTCAAGATTAGTTGACACATTTTCCTCAAGGATTTTGTATCCTATGC
>CASEXH010000010.1 GCA_949291945.1 uncultured Bacillota bacterium
CATAAATAAACTCCTTTTCGATAAGAATTGTCATATCTGTAATTCTTACCAAAAAGGAGCCATTTTTTACCAAAGCCACAAAGTTTTTTACACTACCTTATGAAGAGAAATAACCATTTCCTTCTTCGTTTACGGTTATTCCTCTTCATAATGTTCCAGTTCCTCCGGAGGATATGCATGGCACCAGTGATGAGGCTGCATTTCCTTCAAAGTGACAAACAGCAGAGAATTATCTTCCGTAGTCACTCCTACCTGCACATCTTCTCCCCAGTACCGCAGTCTTTCCTGGCACACTCCACAGGGTGACAGGACCTTAAAGGGAGAATCTTCATCATCTCTTACCACACACAGACAATGTGTCACCTTCTCATTATATTTGTGTGCCTCGCACATAGCCCCTGCTTCTATACATAGCAACACAGAAGAATTGGCGCTTTCCAGGGCAACGCTCGTAAAATAGCTTCCCTGTTTGGTGTGTATCACAGCGGCGCCTCCCCAGCCTGTGGGATATCTTTTCTTGATAAACTCTGTAGCGATTTCATACATTTTATTTTCAATTTTCAAGTCTCTCTTCATATGTTTCTCCTTTATCTGCCAATCTTATAATCCTTCACAGAAAAATACAGCCCCTCTTCAGTAAAATGAACGGTGATATTTTTCTTTCTGTAATAATCCTGAATGCACTCCAGTGTTTTTTCTTTTAATTCTTCTGTCTGGCAGCATTCCCCCGGAGGCTCTATACAGGCTGTTTTTTCATTTTTATAACTTACATGATACCTTAGATTTTTTCTTTTTAATTCACTATTCAGAATTATAATGTCCCCATAATTTATATCCATTGTTCCCTCCGCTTTTATTGTTTCCAACCGCTGAACCAGTCAGAAATAAAATCACGAATACTATTTTCATATTTTGAGATTAGAAAACTCAGGAAAATTCCTGCTATACCAATCAACAGCAGGGCTAAGGCGATGATCAGGATCCCTAAAACCGGCCATTCTGTAATATAATCATTGGCATTTGTATAGCAATTTCCCCAGGTTCTGAATTCTGACTGCTGATACATACTTGCGAAAAGGGGAAGCAGGCAGCACAGTATTGCTCCGCTTCCTGACATAAGACCGAAAATTATCCATTTTACCTTTTTATGAAATAGGTTTTTCTGAGTTTTTGTATCTTCACCATATAGAATATAATCTGCGGTCACTCCATACAATTTACACAACGCTCCAAGGTTATCTAAATCCGGATAGCTTTGTCCGGTTTCCCATTTTGAAACTGCCTGCCTTGTAACATGGAGCTGCTCCGCAAGCTTTTCCTGGGATATTCCTTTTTCTTTTCTCAACTGCTGCAGACGTTCCCCAATTTCCATATCCTCACCCCACTTTTCTCTTCACTAAAAGCATAGCAGTTTTCATCTTTCTGTACCAGCCTCAAAGGAAGACAATCCGGCAACTTCTGGTTGCGGTCTCTGCTTTTTCTGCATATCCCCCTGTAAATCTCTGATCAGATCGTAGTTTTGACTGTATTATACAATAGAATCTTCTCTTTGAGAATAGACAGGGCTGGTTTGTGTATTTTTTGAAAATATTTTCGTTCCTTATAAAAACCTTAAAATTAAATGTTAACCTTTCTATATTCTCAGTGTACAAGGAACCAAACGGTCCCTTGTACACTGAGGGTATCAAAAATAGAAAGGAAACTATTATGAGGAAGAAAAAACGCAAAATTTTACGCACCGTTTTATTATGTCTCTTTACGGTAATACTCCTGGCCCTTTCGGTTTTTATGCATTTTGGAGGTTTCGGTACAGGAGAAAGTGCAGATCCGAAAGAGTTTGCTTCTTATGCAGTCAGCATACAGGATATCTCCATACCAAAAGAAGCCCGGATCATTGCCCTTGGGGAAGCTACCCACGGAAATGTGGAATTCCAGGAGCTGAAGCTAGAGGTATTTAAACTTCTGGTAGAAAAATATGACGTACGGGCTTTTGCCCTGGAAGGAGACTATGGAGGCTGTGAACAGGTAAACCGTTATATACATGGCGGAGAGGGAACCGCTCTGGAAGCTGCCAGGGCCATTGGCTTTAAAATATACTACACCAAAGAGATGGCGGATCTTATCTCCTATATGCGGCAGTATAATGAAATCGCTGCCCCGGGAGAAGATCTCCGTTTTTACGGCTTTGATATGCGGAGATATGCATACAGTTTTCAGTTTTTAACAGAAGGCTGCAAGAAAGCCGGAATAGATACAGAAAGTCTGGAGTCCCTTATGGATGGCGAAAACTGGGTTGCCGGATACAGCAATGAGGACCGGATCCGGATATTATCTCAGATAAAAGCCCAGCTTGAAAAGCAGGAAAACACAGAGCAGACAGTCCACTGTGCCGATATGCTGCTGCAATACCTGGATCTTCAAGGAAAGTTGGATGCTGAACGAGATGATCCAGTGGTATTAGATGCTCTTGCCACATTAAGAGATAAGCTTTTAGCAGAAAACATAAACTGGATCGCCGCACAGGAATCCCGGGCCGGACATGACCGGATATTTGTAACAGGCCATAATACACATGTGGCCCGGTGGGAAAGTTCTGATTCTATGGGAAAGCTCCTTGCAGATAAAATGGGGAAAGGTTATTATGTCATTGGCACAGACTTTTATAAAACCTGCTGCAATGTTCCTGATCAGGCTTCCGGCAAGCGGACAAATCAGGTATTTTATTCCCACGATCCTCTGGCAAATGCTGCCAAAAAGGCCGGCTTACACATCTGCTGGCTGGACTTTTCCAAAATACCGTCAGGCACTCCCCTTGGAGAATTATCCAGGGATTATGTTTATCAGGGAAATCTCGGAGAGGGCTATATCTGGTATATGCGCCTGCTGCCTCCCAGCTACCGGTTGTTCCAGCCTCCTGCGACTCTCTATGACAGCATGATCTTCGTGTCAGAAGCCACGCCTATCAAGATACTGGAAGAGTCAAATACCCCAATGCAAGCATCGAGGTATTAGACCCTCGCAGCAGTCGCCAAATGGACATGCAAGCATGCCCGCTTGGCTCGTTGCTTGCGGGAATAAATAATGTTCGGGGATACTGAATTCTTAAAATCAAACTGGAGGAAATGTTATGGCAAAATTGTTAGTGATAGATGATGATCCGGATATGCTGAAGCTGATACGGAAAACCTTGGAAAAAGACGGTCATCAGGTAGATGTGGAAACAGACCCTGCCCCTCTGCACCCGGACCGGTGCAGGCAGTATGATCTTATACTCTTAGATGTGATGATCCCCGGCGAAAACGGCTTTTCTTTCTGCCGCCGTATCCGTCAGGATGTAGACTGTCCCATTTTGTTTCTCACTGCAAAAACAGAAGAGGCGGCCCTTGTAGAAGGTTTCGGTCTGGGAGGCGATGACTACATAAAAAAACCTTTCAGCCTTACTGAGATCCGTGCACGGGTGGCGGCTCATCTGCGAAGAGAAAAACGTCAGCCTACCCATACTCTGAACCGGGGAGGTCTCCGCTTTGACATGCAGGCAAAAACCATTTCCGCACAGGAACATCTCTTGTCTTTTACTAAAGGGGAATACGGGATCTGCGAATATCTGGCTCTCCACCCCGGCCAGGTTTTTACCAAAGAGCAGTTATATGAATCTGTTTTTGGCCTTGACGCTGAAGGGGATTCCTCTGCGATCGCAGAACATATTAAGAACATCCGGAGCAAACTGAGAGCTGAAGATTTAAATCCGATAGAAACAGTCTGGGGGGTGGGCTATAAATGGCGAAAAGACAACCTTCTCTGACTCTTTCTTTTGTTCTTCTCCGCTTCACTGTCATTATGCTTGGCTGTATGCTGCTATGCAGTCTTTTATGGCTGGCCCTGATATCGGGGCTGCAGGCTGCCGGATTTATATATCATGGCTCTGTTTCCAACCAGCAGGCAGAAGAAATGCTGAAAGACCAGCCGGCTGTTTTTGTTGCTCCTGACGAAAATTTTCTTCCGGAATATGCTTTATTTGATACAGAGGGAACTGTACTGGAAACCAATGCAAAAGGCAGGGAACTGGATTCTCTTCGGGAATTTTACCAGACATCACCTGAGGATTTGCACATTATCCGGTATACTTACGAAGATAGGAGTACACTGGTCCTCCGCTGGCATTACCGGAGGGAATTTACTGACCCAGGACTCCGGACTCTCCTGCCGCCTTTTGAATACTTATGGTTTGCCTCTCTCGGAGCAGTCCTGGTTCTCTGTATGATTTTGAATACACTGTGGCTTCGCAGATATTTGGCCTCCAGGCTCCGCCTCTTTGGAGAAGTAAGCCAAAAAATCGGAGCCAGAGAACTGGACTTTACAGTCCCTCATGCCGGCATACGGGAATACGATCAGGCCCTGGAAGCTATGGAGCATATGCGGGAAGCCCTTTACAACTCTCTTTTCTCCCAATGGGCTGCCCGGCAGGAACGGGAAGGGGAAATCGGCGCTCTGGCCCATGATCTGAAAACCCCTCTTACGCTGATAAGGGGAAATGGGGAACTCCTTCTGGAAGAAGACCTTTCAGAAGACTGCCGGGAAATGGCAGAGACGATCGTGTCCAGCAGCCGCCGGGCGGAAGGCTACGTGGCCGGGCTTCTGGAAGCCTGCGCAGGAGCAGAAGAAGAATTTCAGAGCTGTGACATGAACCTGATTTTTGAAGAAGCCTTTCAGAATGCCCTTCCCCTTGCAGCTTCCAAAGGAATCCTTTTAAAAAAGGATTCTGAGCTTCAGGGCGCTGCTTCTCTTCAAAAAGAACATTTTCTTCGGGCTGTGGGAAATCTTCTGGATAATGCCATAGAATATACCCCTTCAGGAGGCACAGTCTTTCTAAAAGGTTCCATGTCGGAAAAGTCCTGGCAGATTACCGTATTCGACCAGGGGCCCGGCTTTACGAAAGAAGCTCTGGCCCACGGCACCAAACGGCTGTGGCGGGGAGATACCGGCCGCCGCCTGGACGGTCACAGAGGGCTGGGGCTCTGGATCGCCGCACAGGTAATAAAAAATCATTCAGGGGAATTAGAATTGAACAACTGGGAAAGTGGAGGAATGGTTACGGTCCGGATGCCGTAATCTCTCCCTTTTTAGAACATTTCTGCTGCATTATAAACGGTAAATTATCATTAGCTTGACTTGTCTACATTATATAATGTCACAAAGTCCTGCACCTGCTGTAACTGCGGTTCTGTAAACTGGCTAAGGAACCGGGCGTCCCGTTCCATCCACAGTTTATACCGCCTGTCATGCTCCCTATGTAAAGTATGACTGGATATCAACTTTAACGGCAGTTTTAGGCCAGACAGGCTGTTTTCTTTCATCCTGTCTGCACTTGTCATTACGACGATTGTTAGGAATATCCCAGGCCTTATGCAAATTTAGGATTTATCACTCTGTTCAACTTCACGATAAATTGGAATTTATCAGCTTAACCAACTGAAAGTTACTTCTCTCTTTTATGTCTGTCAACAAGTAATAAAATAAACATAACAAACCATACTGCCCATGAAATCAAGCAACCGATTCCTGGATATTGAATATCTATGAGTATTCCCAGAAGAAACGGCAGCGACATAAATATCATTCTTTTACCATAAGACTTACACATAGCGTTTTCATCATATTTTTTTCGCTCATCTTCTGACTTCTCATTGTAACCCGCCAAGAATTTGACAGCTTTCCCTTCTGATTTATAAAAAACTATTCCAAATAAAAAGAAAATCAGTGCCATTGTGAAATCGATTATAATACAGATTATCATATTCCTCCTTCAGTGCAGTCAATTCCAATTTATATACCATATAGTCAAAGCACTTATAATGAATTTTTCAATCATAACGCACCTCTGCACAGGATAGCAGACATAGTCTCTGCTAATATTCCTATCACTTTTGAAATATGTCCAGTGCATGGCTGGTAACTCCCGCTAAATCCTCCCGTTCACAGGTAGCAAAATGATATTTCAGATATAGCTGAAAGGTTTCCTCATCCATAGAATCTATATTCTCTCTCAGAAGCAGAGCACATCCGTCTGTGGCAACATAATGAAGCCTTGTAACCGGAAAAACAGACATCAGTTCATCTATATCTTCCTTTCGTACAAGTTCAAACAGATCCTTGGGCTCTGATTTTGCTCCAAAGGTTTCAGGGTCCAGAAGTCCTTCCCGGACATAGTCTGCAACGCTGATATTTCCCCGATGAAATCCCTCGTCAAGAAGGCAGCCATCTGAAATCACATAAGCAGCAAAAATAATGCCTCCCTGTTTAGTCACCCGGACTGCCTCACGGATCGCCTGCTCTTTATCTTCTTTGCTGTAAAGATGATAAAGAGGCCCAAGGAGCAGTGTTATGTCATAGATGTCGTCTGGAAATGCAGACAGATCCAGGGCGTTTCCCTGGCGGATGGTGATGTTTTCCTCCGGCAATGTATTTTTCCGGAAAATATCGATATTATGCTGTATTAATTCTACCCCGTCCACAGAATATCCCCGGCGTGCCAGTGCATGGGAATATCTCCCTGTGCCGGCTCCGATCTCCAGTACACGATCGCCGGGGCGTATGTACTTTTCTATATAGCGCATAGTAGTAAGGAACTCCACAGAGCCATGTTTGGGCACCAGCCGCTGGTCCTCGTCATAATGATTATAGAATTCGATCAGATATGGATTTGTGTTCATTTTTGCCCCCTTTTAACAGTGTTCCTGTCGCTTCTTATAGCAGATAATCTGAGGTTCTTCTCCATTGCACTTATAGGAACAGACCAGAAGATATTCATGATCTCCCACAATCCCATAGCACCGTTCCCTTCCGGGGATTTCTATCTGATTTCCCAGGTAAATATTATTATCCTCCAACAGTTTTACCGATTGCCCGTTAGCAAGGGGATACTCCAGATTCACGTAGAATCCATTCAGCAGATTCAGGTCTTTTACTTCCAGGCCTTCTATTTCCAGACTGTTAAATTCATCGGTCAGTTTTTTCTTAAATTCTTCAAAGGCCGCAAAGCCTCTTTGTTTGATAATTTCAGCGGCAATGCACTTTCCTCCAAAGGGGTGTCCCTCTGTTTTTATGCAACCGCCGCAGTCCTCTCTTCGCCCACATGCTTCGCAGCAGTCCAGGCCGCAGATTGATTTCACAGCTTCACTTTCTCCCATTTTAAAACTTTCCTCCATCAGATATACCTTCTTACTCTTTTCATATATTCTCTGTAACGATCCCCAAATTTCCGGATACACCATCTTTCCTCTGCAAGGATGATCCAGTGGGCAGAAATCTGGAACAAGGTCACCAGCCCCAGCAGGATCCCGGACCGGGTCAAAAAGGCCATCCCCGCAAAGCAGATAAAATAGGCCACATACATGGGATTCCTGGAAAACCGGTAAAGGCCTCTCCTGTTAAATCCCGTCTCGTCCGGGAAAGAAAAATTTACCATTGCCGCCGTACATAAGCAAAGTCCCAAAATATAGCAGATCAATCCTGTATAAAACTGCCAGGAATCTCCTGGCCGGATCTTCAGAAAAAGCAAATAGAAAAATATTGCAATGTTACATATCTGGTAAATATAATAGGCAGTCTTTTCTCTGCCCTGTACCGGGGCAAAATAGGCCGCCCTGGCCAACGCCTTGGGATTTAAAATCAGCGGCAGTAAAAATCGGACTGCCAAAAAAGGCAGAAGTAAGAAAAATCCATTCATAACAACTACAGATCCATTGATTTTAATTTATTCACTGTGTCATACATAATAGCAAGGCATTTTTCAAATTCTTCTTTAGATACAGTGTGAAAATTATCACTGGGATAACGTGCGTCAAAATAAAAATCTGTGAGATAAGACAAGCCTATGATGTCCAGATTTAATTCCGGATTTATATCGTTAAGCTTGGCTGCAATTTTTCTCATATTATTTTTTCTGAGCAGATCCGAAACATCTTCCTCTAACAGCAACCGTTCTAAATATCCCTTTAAAAATTTTTCGGCAATCTGCTGACACTGCACTGCCAATTGGTTATAAAATGTATTCCCGGTTTTTAATACCGCTTCCAAATATTCCAGATCATTTTCTGCTATATCGAGATACGTATTTTTGATTATCATACTGCCTCCAAAATTGTTTTTTTTATCTCTATCCATACCCGCCGCAGTACCCGGTGGGATATTCTTGTTTCCCACAGTTTGCCCAATCCCAATATATGGAGGGAAAAGACTTTTACCTTTCTCCTGGAGATTTCTGCCGTCAAATTTTTCATAGGCAGCTGTTTCCTTTGCGTATATATTTGAAAAGCTCACTGGCAATCCAAATGAGGAATAAAAGCTTTTGCCTGACTGTATCTGAAAACTTTTTCTGCATGTTGAATCAAAATGTAATTTCCTCTGATATCACGTCCGGAACAGGAAGCTTTTCTTTCCTTCGTAATTTTGCTATCAGGACATTCTGTACCGACTTCCGCAATAACCCCTTCTGCCGGAGAAAGTATATCTTTCCCATAACAGTAAAAAGATTCTGGTGTGGTTTCTTCTCCCTTAAAACTACTTCCCTTTTCGTCCAATATTAAAAAATCATAGGCATAGCGCTGGGTGGGAATCTCCCATGAATGAGAAGTTTCTTTTGTAACGCCTCCATTTATGACCACCCATTCCCCTTCAAAAGGAAGAGAATACTGAACTGCAGGACAGTGCTCTATATCCGGCAGATTTCCATGATATCGGTATTCCAATAAAATAATTCCCCACATTTGTTTTAATGATTGTATCAGTACGGCCCTGTTCAATATCTTCTCCTGTTCTTTTAAGGTTTCAGCCACTGGATAAATGCCGTCTTATCTTCACTGTTATACCCTGCATTTTTGTAAAAATCCAGTGTTTTCTGATCTTTTGCTCCTGTAAGGAGCATCATCTTATAGCAATCGTTTTGCTCCGCAATATTCCTTGCGTAATCAAGACACTCTGTAGCATATCCCCGGCCTCTGAACGCTGACAAAGTCACAACGTTTTCAATAAACGCATAAGGCCTGACGTTCCTGGTAAGATTAGGAATGATCACACAAACACAGGAAGATACCATTCTGTCCTGCTGCACATTTACAATAAAATGATGGTTTCTGTCTGTTATGATCTGTTTCCATACAGATTCCAGATGTTCCGACTCTTCAGGGATCGCCTTCTCGTGGAGATCCAGATACAATTCCAATATTGCTTTTAAATCTTCATATACTGCTTCCCGAACCATATCTACACTTCCTTTAATTTTCCATTTTCCAGATAGTAAATATTTTCCCACTTATACCCATACCGGGAATTTTCCCTGGAAATATGGGGTTCAAATGTAAAGCAGGATACTTCCCTGAGTTTCTTCTGGTTACCCTTCTCTATATAAATCCGGTCCTCACTTCTTTTCTCTATGGAATGTCCCAGATTTCCAAGGAAGTCAAGATTCACATATCCCTGGTCGATGATCCTCTTATTCATATGATAAAATAACTCTTCAAAGGTAGTTTCTGCCGTCACAAAATCATACAGCTCCCGATGAAGCTTCTGCTCCATCTGCAGGCCTGCCTTCCATTCTTCATTCCGGATACAGTCCAGATTCTCCACTACCTTTCCCTTCTCCAGAATAATAGTTCTGGCATAGTCTCCCCAGATTTCTTCCCGCTGAGGGCTGAGATCAATAGTGATAATATCTTCTTCCTGGAGAACTCTGTCAGAAGTCTCATATTCCCTGCCGGAAACAGAAAGAGTGGTCTCCTTTCCTGAAAAAACAAAAGCTCCCACATTCCAATACCAAAAGGAATCTGCTCCCAGCTCCAGCATTTTCTTCTCACATAATCTTCGGACTTCTTTGAGACCCATTCCCGGTTTCAGCACGGTCTTTATATATTCCATAGTGACTTTGCCCATGGCCTGCACTGCCTTATGATCCATATTCCCTCCTGCAGACAACTTTCAAAATACTTCTTGAACATTTTTATCTTTATAAAAATAATAGCAAATCTCCCCGGCATACACAATAAATTTCCAACTATAACCTGAAAAAAGCCTGCCTTGTACTGGTTTTGCACAAAGCAGGCTTTCCTTTGCTTAATGGGAACTTTTTCTTTTCCATTTTATCTCCGACAGTCCCAGCCCGGCCAAAGTAAGCAGAACACCCAGAGCCGACATTATGCCTATCTGTTCATGTAAAATAAGAACAGAGGTGACCACGGTGATTACCGGCACCAGATAGATATAAATACTGGTGTTTACAGCCCCCAGCTTCTTTACAGAAAAATTCCAGGTCACAAAGCAAAGAGCTGAGGCTCCGGCTCCCAGATAAAGGATATTCAGCAGATTCACCGGTTTTAAAAGGGGCGCCGCATTCAGCCGGAAATCCAGGAGAAAGGATGCCGGAATCATAAACAGGAGTCCGTAGAAAAAAGTCCTCCTGGTAGTCAGTACCACGGGATACCCCAGGCTGCTGATCTTTCTGGATAAAATAGAATATACCGCCCATACCAAGGCCGCCAGCAGGGCCAGAAGATCTCCTGAAGGATTCAGCTTTAGTTCTGCTCCGTTAAAACTGATCATGATGATTCCCGCCATTGCCAGGAAGAAACCGATAAAAAACGGGGTTCCCAGCTTCTCTTCCTGGCTGGCTGCACCCAGGAATAAATGGGCCAGTATGGCGGTGAAAAAGGGCGCTACAGAAATGATCACGCCTACATTAGAGGCCAGAGTATAAGTCAGGGCAATATTTTCCAGAAGATAATAGAGGCAGATCCCGGATAAACCGGCTCCCACAAACAGCAGCTCTTCTCCCTTTCCTTTGATTTTCAATCTTCTTGGACTGATCAGCAGCAGGATCACAAATCCAAGTATAAAGCGAAAAACCAGTATTTCCACAGGCTGAAAATCCTCCAGAAGGACCTTGGTAGAAATAAAAGTGGTTCCCCAGATAAGGATGGTCAAAGCTGCTGTGAAATGTCCTGTATAGTTTTTATTCTCCATATTCCCCTGTTCCTGTCCTTTCTTTAAGACGGGATCAAACTATGGTCCGGCAATTTTTCAAAGACGGACGGGTTTAGCCTGACAAGTTATTTTTCCACCTCAAAGGGCAGCCGGTCCAGAATATCCTTTTCCATATCTACTCCCGGGTATACTTCGATCAGTTTCAGACCTTTGGGCGTCAGACGGAAAACACACCGTTCTGTTACATACAGAACCTTCTGTCCGTTGGCAATAGCCCGTTTTGCGGAAAAACTCACACTGGCTACCTTGTCCACAAATTTGGGAATGGAGCCTTCCTTGTGTATGGTCACAACTCCCTTTTTCTGGGAAACTTCAAGCCCTTTTGTATTAAAGGTCATACAGAACACAACGGTAGGGGTCTTTGCCGTAATATTGGCAAATCCTCCGATTCCGGCAAAAGCTCCTGGTCCCCGGTGGGCGTTGACGTTTCCTTCTTTGTCCACTTCCAGGGCTCCCATAAAGCAAATATCCAGGCCTCCGTTGTCGTAAAGGTCAAACTGATTGGCCATATCATAGACAGAGGACGCCCCGATCATGGCGCCGAAAACCTCCCCGGAAACCGGAAAGCCTCCAATGCCTCCTGACTCCACAGTAAGGGTCACCATATCCAGCATACCGTTTTTTCTGGTATGTCTGGAAACCATTTCCGGAAGGCCGATACCGATATTGACAATATCGTCCACCCGCAGCTCTTTCGCCGCCCTTCTGCCGATAATGTTCCCTACCACATTATTATTAGACTGTTTTGCAGACACCGTATCGATCTTCTCGTTCCACAGGCTCCAGTCTTCATAGGGGATCTCAAAACTTCCTGTCAGGGCCTTATAGGCTTCATTCCGCTCCTCCGGCTCTGCCACTACGATAGCGTCTACCAGACATCCCGGGATAATGGCATTTCTGGGACGGGAAGGAGTGTTCACCAGACGGTCCACCTGAACGATCACCTTTCCGTGGTTTGCCTTAACCGCCTGGCAGATAGACAGGGCATCCCCGGACATAAACATATCGTCAAAGGAAATATTCCCCTTGCGGTCCGCCGCCGTCCCTTTGATCAGGGCAACAGTAATCTTAGGCAGTTTATAATAGAGAAAGTCTTCTCCATCCACCTCTACATATTTCACCAGAGAATCATCAATGGAAATCCGGTTGATCCCCGGTCCTTCTTTTCTGGGATCCACAAAAATATCCAGTCCTACTTTGGAAAGAGCTCCCGGCAGTCCTCCCGCCTGGGCCCGGATAGCGTGGGAAATGCAGCCCAGAGGCAGGTTATAAGCCTCAAATCGGTCTTCCAGCACCAGTTTTTTCGTACTGAGCATTGCTCCGAAATGACCGCAGATCAGCCGGTCCACTGCTCCTTCCCGGATATAGCCTTCTGCATTATGTTCTTCGTCCCAGACACCAAAGCCTGCGCTGGAAACGATGGTCAGGTGCCGGGGCGACTGCATTCTCATATATCTCCGGTAAATGGCTTCATGAAGCTCCACCGGATTTTCAATCCCCACAAAAGAATTGACACAAATACAGTCTCCGTCCCGGATCAGCCGGATCGCCTCATCTGCGCTCATGATCTCATACATAACATGTCTCCCCCTGTAAATATTATGAAGATAATACTAGCAGAATCCTTTTCCAAAGTCCAGCAGAAATCTCTCGTTCTCTGCCTGTGGGCCTGAAAAACAGTTCTCACCACTCTGTTTTTTCATAAATCAGTGCAGACAGGAAACAGGACCCTGCATAGGCGGCTCCGGCAATAAGAAGGATCACTGCCAGACTGATATAATATTGGGTATCTGTCACGCCCCCTTCCCCGGTCAGGAAATTGATCCCCATGCTAAGTGCCAGGATCACCGCCACGGCTCCTAAAATAGCCAGTGCTATGATGATCTCTGTTTTCTCCTCTCCCCACCAGTAATACAGGGGATAGGCAATGGCTCCCATAAACAATGCCAGAATCCCTCCCCCTAAGATCAGAGTCAGCACATCACGGAATCCATAGTAAAAATAAATGTTCCCATGGATGATAAGAGCCAGGCACAGGAATATCCCTGCGCAGGCCATCCCTGCCAAAGCACAGATCCCATGGGTAATATACTGGCTTTTTACAATGTCTCTTCTCCTCACCGGGAGAGTGATCTTATATCTGCTCCATCTGGAAGCGCTCTCTCTTCTGAGACAGGCAACTGCCGCTGCCCCTAGGACCGGCGCAGGAAGAAACGGGAAAATACTGACTGCAGAAGGATCTCCCATAATCAGACATATGCCTCCTAAAAGCAAAGCCGCCGCTCCTATTACACGAAGGTTCCCTTTGATCCCGAAAAAGCAGCTTTTTAACAATCCCTTCATCTTTTTTCCCCCTTTACCATAAGCAGCATAACCTCATCTACAGATGCATGGTCTATCACGGCGCCTTTATATTTTCTGGCCGCCTTTTCCCGGTCCGGCACCAGCACATCGATCTGATAGTCTCCTTTTCTCCATGCGATCCAGTCTTCCTCCTCCAATGCTGCAAACTCTCTGTCCCTGCACCGCATGATCCCATAATTGTACCGTATCTCGTCTTTCTCTGCTGTTAAGATCACCTTTCCCTCATGGAGAAAAGTGATATAATCTGCAATCTTCTCCAGATCACTGGTAATGTGGGAGGAAAGGAGTATGGAGTGATTCTCATCTTCTATAAATTCCAGAAACACCTCCAGCATTTCTTCCCGCATAACTGGGTCCAGTCCTGAAGTTGCCTCATCCAGGATAAGCAACTCCGGTTTGTGAGCCAGGGCTGCTCCAATGGCCAGTTTCATGGTCATTCCCCGGGAATAGGTCCTGATCTTCTGCTTTTTCTCCAGACCGAATCTGTCCAGATATTCTTCAAATAATCCATCGTCCCACTTCCGGTAAATCCTTCTCATCACTTCCCCTACCTGTTCTGCCGTATAATAGCCGGGAAAGTTATCTCCGTCATAAACCACCCCGATCCGCTGGCGCAGCTTGGTATCCTGGTCCCTCATTTCTTTTCCCAGGACATATATTTCTCCTTTATCCCGGAATAAAGTATTTAATATACAGCCGATTGTGGTTGACTTGCCGGCACCGTTTTCTCCTACAAAACCCATGATAGTGCCTTTAGGTACCCTAAAAGAAACATTGTCCAGGGTAAAACCTGATCTTTTATAGGTTTTTGACAGATTCTTTACTTCTAAAGCATAGTCCATGTTATTCCTCCTCGGTATAAAATATCTTCAATATATCCTGTAAAGTTTCCAGTGGGATATGGTGGACTCTGCCGATCTCAGCTGCCTGGCGCAAATGTTCCTCTGCCAGCCGCTGCTGCTCCTCCATGTAAAACTCCCGGTTTCTCTCTGCCACAAAACTTCCCCGTCCTACGGCAGTGTCTATAAACCCATCCCTCTGCAGTTCCTCGTAGGCTTTTCGCACAGTGATCACACTGACATGGAGAGATTTTGCCAGGGCCCTCACGGAGGGTATGGTATCTCCCCCCTGAAGCTCGCCGCTCATGATCATGGCCTTGATCTGAGATGTGATCTGCTCATAGATTGGTTTATCTGCATTATTGCTGATAATAATCTGCATGTACTCTTATTCGCCCCTTTCAAGTGTGCTTATTGAGCAAGCACATTATATCCATTCTTATTCTCACTGTCAATAGGAATTTTCAAAATATTTTCAGATTCAGATCCAGATTTCGCCGGATATAGGATTTCTTCCAACAGAAAAGGAGCCGCCCACTAATCATTTTTGATCAATGGGACAGCTCCATCATTGCTGTTTTCATTTATACAAGGTCCTCATATAATTCTCTGTCTACATCTTTAAATACATTAAAAATAACCCTGTCAAAATCTTCCTGGTGTTTTTCCAGATACTTCCTCACTTCTGCCACTGCGATCCTGGCTGCCTCGTCATTTGGAAAATGAAACTCTCCCGTGCTGATACAGCAGAAAGCAACGGAACGGATCCCATGCTCCACACAGCATTTCAGGATATTTTTATAGCAGTTTCTTAAATCTTCCTTCAGCTTCTCGGTAAGATTTCCATACACAATAGGGCCTACTGTATGGATCACATATTCTGCCGGAAGATTATATCCTTCTGTCAGTACTGCCCGGCCTGTAGGCTCCTCATACTCCTTGCCATATTGGACCTTTCGGTGTTCCATATACTGGCTGCATGCCTCTCTCAGTTCAATTCCTGCTGCACTGTGGATTGCGTTGTCAATACAGCCGTGACAAGGATGAAAGCAGCCCAGCATCTGAGAATTGGCTGCGTTCACAATAGCTCCCACCTGCAGTCTGGTAATATCTCCCTGCCAGATAGATATCTTATCCCCAAAAGGCTTCCGGCTTCCATACTGCCGGACCGCTGTGGGAATCTCTTCCAAAGTTACGATTCCTTTCTCCGCTGCTTCCTCCCGGAGAAATTCATCCTGTACCTCCAGGACCTCAGGGGCCATAGCTCCCGGCATACGGATGTTCATCAGGGATCGGAGAGTTCTCCGCTTCTCCTGATAATCCTCTCCAACCTCCAGATCCTTGTACCAAAGAGAATCTTTCTTAAACGCCTCCAGCAGATAATCCAGTCTCTCTTCCTGTTTTTTATTGATCATTACAAATTCAACCTCTTTCCTGTGTTATTAAAAACTATTTGATGTGTATACTCTGCTTGTTTTTATTGTAACATTTTATATTACATCTGCAAGAGATCATAACACCCTTTCGTTGTAATGTCAATAATTACATTAAGCGCTATTTATTTTCGATTCCTGACAATTCCGGATTTTTTATCCAGCTTCCATCCTCTGCTCTTAAATAGGGAAGTACCTCTACAATTGCCTCGGATTTCATAGGACCGTAAATATGTGGGTATGTCCGTCCGCACCCTTCCAGATCCTCCCATTTTACCGGAGCATCCAGCAAGTCCGTTTCAATAACCAGCAGAACTCTCTCCTTTTTATCTTTATCGAAATGAGGGGAAACTCTCCAGAAAAATTCTATAGAAGAGCAATGGATAAACGGATTCTTTTCCAGCAAATCCTTTCCAGGGTACTTCTCCCCCTCCATCTTTTCCCATATTTCTTTCTCTATGCAATGCAAAATCTTCATTTTCTTCTTCCTTTTTCTTTAAGTATATAGTTATAAATCAAAATTTTTCATTTTACTAACACCTGGATCAGTATGTAAGCCACAATAAAGATCACCCCATACAAAACAGCCCATAAAAGGGAATACCGGTAAAGCAGAAGTACGCCCAGGAACACAGGGACAATAAAGGCTTTTCCTACACTTACATAGTCTGGACCTGACTGTGTCACTGTTGTAAAGGATCTTATAATTCCTTTCTTTTGAAGAAAGACCAGCACTAATCCCGCAACAGCCAGAACTGTAGCAAAGATCAGCAAGCCTATAAACAAACTGTTATCATACATAATATCCCTCCTCTTTTTTAGATCTTGGCACTCATCATTCAACAGCTGCGTCCATATTATCTAGTATATCATGATTCATCTAGAAAAACATCTCTACGGATAATTTCTTTCCTGCCCCCTTCGGTACAGCTTCCGATATTCTTTTGGCGTTATACCGTAACTTTGCCGGAATATTTTTCCAAAGTAACTGCTGGTGCCAAATCCTGTTTCCACAGCAATATCCAGAATACTTTTATCCGATTCTAAAAGCTGTTCCTGAGCCTTTTGGAGACGATAGGATATGACATATTCCACTGGGCTCATATCTAATCCTTTCTGAAAAAGACGGTAGCATTCTCTCTGGCTGATGTGAGCTTTTTGGGCCATGTCCTCTACGGTGATCTTTTCCCCATAGCTCTCCTGTATATAGGCTAAGATCTTCTTAATCCTTTCGTCTTCTCTGGGATCATAGACTCCCTGATTCATTCTTTCATCCATAGCCCAGGTATAGATAGTTTCCCAGAGATCCGAGAAAAGACTTCTGAGACGAAGTTCATAAAAAGGTCCCTCTTCCAGACTCAGGGCAATTCCTTTTTTCAGTTTTTCCAGAATTTCCCCATGCTCCGGTCTTTTTCTGTATAAAGGCACCCCGTCAAAAAGCCGCTGTTCCTGTACCGGGGTAACATATTTAAGGTCAACTTCTATGACCACCTGCCTGTGTATGCCGGGGGCAACGTTTACTTTAACGGAGCTAAGCCTTATGACGGAGAGAAAGATTTTGTGGAAGAGGAAGATCACAAGATCAACTTATCTCTTATGGAAAAAGACGGTGCCTATATATTAGACACCAACTTATATGAATTTCTTCCGGAAATAGAAACTTCTATGATCAGTACAGAACTTCTGGGAGAAGCCTTTGAACCGGAGCAGAAATTTGAAAATCCCGATGGCAGTGAAATTCTCTTTGATCAGGATTACTTTGGGGAGAAAAGAGAAATCCGTCCTCTTCCAGGGCCTTTTGCCAGAAAGCCCGAGAAAGCTCCACTCCTTTAACTTTTAGGGTAATCAGAAGCAGCAGATTCGGGGGATCCCCAGTTTCACTAAAGAAAAACTCTACGCAAATGGTATCCCCATCCACGTAGAGTTTTCTTTTTACCTTCTTGCTATTTTACCGCCCCGATCAGCTGGTAAATGTCTTCAATCTGATTTTTCTCCATATATTCCCGGATTCCGTCAATGATTTCCAGTGTGGCGTAGGGGTTTATGAAGTTGGCTGTTCCCACTGCCACTGCGGAAGCTCCTGCAAGGATAAATTCCAAAGCGTCCTCTGCATTCTGGATACCGCCCATGCCGATTACCGGGATATTTACTGCCTGGGCAGTCTGGTAGACCATACGCACTGCTATAGGCTTAATACAGGGACCGGAAACTCCCCCGGTCTTATTGGCCAGAGCAAAGGTCCTTCTATTTACGTCAATTTTCATTCCCGTAAGAGTATTGATAAGAGAAACTGCGTCTGCTCCTCCTGCCTCTGCCGCTTTGGCAATCTCGGCGATGTCTGTCACGTTAGGGGTCAGTTTCATGATCACCGGCTGCTTTGCGATCTTTTTGATTTGAGCCGTCAGCTCCTCCACATGTTTGGGATCCTGTCCGAAGGCCAGGAAATTGGCATTTACATTCGGACAGGAAATATTGATCTCCAGCATATCCACCGGCTCCTGAGCCAGTCTTTCCACTACTGCCAGATATTCTTCAGGGGCATGTCCGCAGACATTAACGATTACCTTTGTATCAAACTGCTGAAGATAGGGAATGTCCCTTTTGCAGAACACCTCAACTCCCGGATTCTGGAGGCCGATGGCGTTCATCATCCCGCTGTGGACTTCTGCAATACGAGGGGTAGGATTCCCTGTCCAGGGAACATCTGCCACGCCCTTGGTGACCACTGCTCCCAGCTTGTTTAAATCTACAAATTCACTGTACTCTGCTCCTGAACCGAAGGTTCCGGAGGCTGTCATAACCGGGTTCTTTAATTCCACTCCCCCGATTTTTACTTTCATATTCATCAAAGCTCCACCTCCGTACTTAAGAATACAGGACCGTCCTTGCAGATCCGCTTATTGTGTACCTGGGAATGGGCGTCCACCTCTTTTGACTTGCAGACACAGGCCAGACAGGCGCCGATACCGCAGGCCATCCGCTCCTCCATGGAAATGTAGCAGGGAATCTCCTGTTCCTGTGCATAGGCCTTAATGGCCCGCAGCATGGGAGCTGGCCCGCAGGCAAAGATCAGGTCTGCTTCCAGGTGGTTTTCCCGGATAGCGTCCATCACATTTCCTTTTGTCCCCAGGCTGCCGTCTTCTGTAGCAATCACAAATTTTCCCGCCTTTTCAAACTCTTCCTGAAGGAAAACATTTTTATCCCGGTATCCGGCAATAGCCGTCACCTCTCCCTGGCACTGTTTCGCTGTTTCCAGCATGGGAGGGATCCCAATGCCGCCTCCCATAAGAAATACTTTTTTTCCTCTGGTCTCTTCCATAGGAAAACCGTTTCCCAGAGGTCCTAGGATATCGATGGTCTCTCCCGGCTGTTTTTTGGAAAATTCCGTGGTTCCTGCTCCTGCAATCCTATATACAATGCGCAGGGCTCCTTTCTCTTTATCAATCTCACAGATACTGATCGGTCTTGGCAGGATCCTGCCGGAATCTTCACAGTACAGAGAGATAAACTGTCCCGGTGCCGCCTGCTCTGCAATTTCTTTTGCTGACAGCCACATGCTGTAGATATCCGGGCTGATCATCTCCTGGCTGATGATCCTGCTGGTCATTTTTAACTTTGCCATGGTCTCCTCCTTATTTTGCCGCTTTCAGGGCTCCGTCAATGTCAGCGATCATATCTTCCACCGCTGCTCTGGAAGCGTCGCCGAAATTCTCTTCCCCGAATTTTCCGTATTTTTCCTGCTTATAGGCGGCAATGATACCTCTGGAAGAATTGACGATAGCGCCCAGTCCGTCTTCATTAAAGAAATGTACCAGATCCTTTCCCTGGCCTCCCTGGGCTCCATATCCCGGCACCAGAATGTAAGCCTTAGGCATGATCTTTCTCAGGACTTTTCCCATTTCCGGATAGGTGGCGCCTACTACAGCCCCTACATAGCTGTAGGAATCTCCCATACAGTCTTCTCCCCACTGAGCAACCTTTTCCCCTACCAGTTCATAGAGAGGTCTTCCGTCAATGAGTCTGTCCTGAAACTCTCCGCTGGAAGGATTGGAGGTCTTTACCAGAACAAAGATTCCTTTCTTTTCTTCCTTGCACACATCGATAAAAGGCTTGACTCCGTCAGATCCCAGATAAGGATTCACTGTGGCAAAATCTTCGTCAAAAGCGGCGATCTTATTTTCTCCTACCTGTACCTTTCCCAGATGTCCTACTGCATAGGCTGCAGAGGTGGAGCCGATATCTCCTCTTTTAATATCTCCGATCACCACCAGATCTTTGCTCTTGCAGTAATCTACAGTTTTCTTATAAGCCATAAGTCCGGGAATGCCAAACTGCTCGTACATGGCGATCTGAGGCTTTACAGCAGGAATCAGGTCGTAAGTCTTGTCCACGATCTCCTTATTAAACTGCCAGATGGCCTCTGCTGCCCCTTCCAGGGTCTCCCCGTATTCCTCAAAAGCCTTTTCCTGAATATGCTTTGGGATATAGTTCAGCATAGGATCCAGTCCTACGACGATAGGCGCATTTGTTTTCTGTATTTTTGCGGTAAGTTTATTGATCATTTTTCTTCCTCCAGGTATTCTTTTTCTCAGCAAACAGGGCAGACCAGACCCGGAAAGTCTGTTTTATGTCTGCCCTGCTGTTTTAAATCTCTTTTATTCCTGCGAGCAACGAGCCAAGCGGCATGCTTGCATGGCCATTTGGCGACTGCTGCAAGGGTCTAATACCCCGATGCTTGCAGCGCTGCTAGCTTGATGCCCCGTATGCTTGCATCGGGGTCTTTGACTCGCTCTGGTACACGACTTTTCCGTCACAGATGGTCGCTTTTACCATTCCCTTTACCTTCCAGCCGTTGAAAGGTGTATTCTTTCCTTTTGAGAGAAATGTCATAGAGTCGATTACATATTCCCTCTCCGGGTCAATTACTGTTACGTCTGCCGGCTTACCGATATCCAGAGTTCCTCTGTCGGAGCCGATGATCCTGGCCGGATTATAACTCATTTTCTCAGCCATCTGCATGGGCGTCAGGATTCCCTTGTCTACCAGCTCTGTAATCGTCAAAGCCACAGATGTCTCCAGTCCTACAATACCGAAAGGCGCTTTCTGCATAGATTGCTGTTTCTCTTCCCGGCTGTGAGGAGCATGGTCTGTACTGATCACATCGATAATATCATTTCTTAGTCCGTCCAGCAGCGCCTGGCGGTCTTTCGGTGTGCGCAGAGGCGGATTCATCTTAAAATTCGTATCTCCCGGAACCATGTCATCGGAAGTCAGAGTAAAATGATGAGGGCATACTTCTCCGGTTACGGGAAGCCCTTCTTCTTTAGCCAGCCTTATCATCTCCACACTGTCTTCCGTAGAACAATGGCACAGATGAAGTCTGGCGCCGGTCTCCTTAGCCAGGACAATATCTCTGGCTGCGATCACGTCTTCCACTGCATTGCTGATCCCCGGAAGTCCCTGTTCTCTGGAATGCTGGTCCTCGTTTACGCAGCCTCCGTTTACCAGGTTCTGATCCTCACAGTGGGCAAAAACCGGAATATGATGCTCTGCTGCGATTTCCATAGCCTTTTTATAAAGCTTCACGTTCATCACAGACTTGCCGTCCTCACTAATGGCAGGGATCCCTGCCTGGATCATACCTTGGATATCCGCCAGCTCTTCTCCCTTCTGCTGTCTGGTCACTGCTCCGATCTGCAGCACATGGATAGGGGCCAGCTCCTGGGCCTTGTTGGTCACGTACAGCACCCGGTCCGGGCTGTCAATGACTGGTTTTGTATTTGGCATAGCCAGGATGGTAGTAAATCCCCCTCTGGCAGCCGCTCTGGAACCACTGGCCACATCTTCTTTATGGGTAAGTCCCGGATCACGCAGATGTACGTGAAGATCAATGAGTCCCGGCATCACATAGCAGCCCCGGGCATCTATCACTTTGTCCGGCTGACCGGAAGGATCCAGGGAAGGTCCTTTTTCCTTGATCACGCCGTCCTCAATATAAAGGTCTCCGATTTCATCAGTCTTATCCGAGGGATTTATCATTCGGCCGTTTTTAATCAATATCTTCATTTTGAAGCACGTCCTTTCTCCTTAGATACAGGCTTAATCAACAACCTTATAGTAACATACACATTTTCTTTCGTCAATTCCACTTTTCCCTTGACTTTTGATATTATACAGAATATACTAGAGGTGTGAAAAGGTATATTGGATATAAATATTAAATGGTTTTTAGAGATTGTATTATCATTTTTATACACAATATTATCTCTAAAGACCATTTAATTTTTTTATCCGGATATATCCATGTTTATTCTTTTTATTTTATGGAGGTAACACTATGAACAAGGGAACTGTGAAATGGTTCAACGCTGAAAAAGGATACGGATTTATCACAGGTGAAGACGGACAGGATGTATTCGTTCACTTTTCTGCGATCAACGGCGAAGGCTTTAAGTCTTTAGAGGAAGGCCAGGCCGTAACTTATGACCTGACAGAGGGCGCCCGGGGCATGCAGGCAGCCAATGTAAATAAATTATAATTCTGTTTTGGGGGAAAGAAAAAGGAGGCAGTGCATAGAAAGCTGCCTCCTTTTCTTTGTCTGATTTTCAACTTCCCGACAGATACTCTGTCTGCTTTACTCTGTCTCTGTCTGGGAAAGGCTGCTGAGATAATCGGTCAGGGCGGTCACATCCATCTCTGTGGTAACCACTTCCTGTTCTGCATCCGGATCCTCTCTGGTCACCAGATCATAAGCGGAATATCCGATCCACCCTACCATGGCGATACATACCACAGCGATGGCAAGCTTTTCCAGACGCAGCTCCCATTTTTCTCTTCTCTGGATCTTCTCCCGGTTGTTCTTCTGTTTTTTATATCTGTCTACTTTCTGCTGACTCATAAATATCTCCTTATGTCACTATTCTTTCACAAGAACTTTTGTGATCTCTGCAATATACATCACATGGTAATCTTTCTGAGGATACCATTTCTCATCATTGCTCTTATCGTCAAAATTTTCCGGAGGCATAGGCGCATGATACATCTTTCTGCATACCAGAACCAGATCAGCCTCTTCAAAAGCCATGGTGTCATCTACCGACACAGGGGTAAGTCCCGCCTCTTTTACCTTGTCCTGATCTCTGCCTGAAACGCTTCCCAGAAAACTTAAGGTTTTTCTGAATTCTTCCTTATAGAAGGAAAGTGTAAAGGTATCTTTCGTGTCAATAAACTCCTTGGTATATCTCTGGGGACGGATATAAACGGTAACCGCCTTCTTATCCCACATTACCCCTGCTGCGCCCCAACTGGCCGTCATAGTATTAAATTTTTCCTGGTCTCCTGCTGTGACCAGCATCCACTGTTTTCCGATTCTATCAAAAGGATTAAATTCTATGGACTCAATCGGAACTTCTCTAAATCCCATATCTCTCATTCCTTTCTTTTTTCTTTTCCTATCATACCCCAGGTGTCCGTGAATGTCAAACCTTCCCGTAAGATCATCTAATGGTTTTATGATATTTTCCCCTTGACCTTTTGGTCACAGACCATGTATACTAGATCTTGGAAAAGAGCGTTTGCGAATTATAGGGAAGTTCGCAAATGCTCTTTTTCGTTCAATTACTGTCAAAGGAGGGTATCTATGCAAAAATTATTAAATCACAAATCCTTCTATATAAAGAAGTGGAGCCTGGACATACTTGTGGATATTCTGGGAGGGATTCTGATCGCCCTGGGAACCTACAATTTTGCCTCCCTGGCTCAATTTCCTATGGCCGGACTTAACGGAATTGCTTTGATCTTCTACCATCTTTTCGGCTTTCCTATCGGTCGTACGGCCCTGCTCCTGAATATTCCTATTGCCCTGATCTGTTTCCCCATACTTGGCAGACAGTATTTTCTCCGCTCCATCCGAACGATCTTCATTACTTCCGTAATCATGGATTATCTGGCCCCTTTATTTCCTGTCTATAGCGGAGACCGGATGCTGGCCGCCATCTGTGCCGGAGTCCTGTCAGGCTTAGGATACGCTCTGATCTATATGCGGGAGTCCTCTACCGGAGGAGCCGACTTTATCATGCTTTCCGTCAAGGCGTTGAGGCCTCATCTGTCTCTTGGAAAAATTGCCTTTGTCATGGATGGTGTGATCGTATTTCTGGGAACTTTGATGGTATCCAGAGATATTGACAGCCTGATTTACGGTATGATCATCACCTTTCTCCTGTCCGTTGTGGTAGATAAGGTTATGTACGGTATTGATGCAGGGAAAATGACTCTGATTGTCACTGATCACGCCCAGGAGATCGCCGGTATGATCGACCAGGTCACCGGAAGAGGCTGTACTTTCCTGAAAGGCGAAGGAAGCTTTTCAAAAGAAGAAAAAGCTGTGGTCATGTGCGCCTGCAATAATAAGCAGATGTACAGTATCCGCAGCTCTGTAAAAAAAATCGACCCTAAGGCCTTTATCATTATTGTAGAATCCAATGAAGTGGTTGGGGAAGGCTTTAAGCCCAGGTAACCTTTTCCCCTTCTGCCTCTATGGGCTTCTCTTCCAGATACTGGATTCCCACCAGAGTCAGTCCTCTGGCGGGGGCGGTAGGGCCGGCTGCCTGCCGGTCTTTTGCCTCCAGTATCTCTTTCATATGTTCCGGAGGATACATTCCCTGTCCGATCTCCATAAGGCTCCCGGCTATGATCCGGACCATATTATACAGAAATCCTTTTCCCCGTATCTTTATGGTGATCAGCGAATCTTCACGACTGATACAGATTTCCTGGATCTTTCTTACCGTTGTCTTTACCTGAGCTCCTGCACCACAGAAACTTTTAAAGTCATGTTCTCCCACCAGGTATTTTCCCGCCTCTCTCATTTTTTCAATATCCAGAGGCACATAGGTAAAATGGGTATATAACCTTTGGGTGGGGATGGGAAACTGCCGGTTCAGGATCTTATATTCATAGGTCTTCTCACTTTCCCGGTATCTGGGATGAAAATCCAGAGGCACTTCCTCAGATTTCTGGATCCGGATATCTTCCGGCAATCTCTGATTCAGGGCAAAAGAAAACTTTTCTCCCGGCATTCGCATATCCGTATCGAAGACCGCCACATTTCCCAGGGCATGGACCCCGGTATCTGTTCTGCTGGCCCCCATGATCGGGGTCTTTTTTCCGGTAAGATCTTCCAGGCAGTTTTCCAGTACCTCCTGGATAGTAATTCCGTTTGGCTGTATCTGCCAGCCGCAGTAATTGGTCCCGTCATAGGCTATGGTCAGTCTGACTCTCTTCATTCCCCAAAAACTCCTTTTTCTTTCCCAATCCATTCTCGTTCGATCATAAAAGTACCCGGATCAGAATATCTGCCCCCAGGTATACCAGAACAATCCCGTAAGCCACATAATCTTTTCTCTGGTAAATCAGAGGCTTCATCTGTGTCCTGTGATCTCCTCCATGATAGCATCTGGCTTCCATGGCCATAGCAAGGTCGTCGGCTCTCCGGAATGCAGAGATGAACAGCGGTACCAGAAGAGGGATCATATTCTTGGCCTTCTGGATCAGATTTCCCGTTTCAAAGTCTGCTCCCCTGGCAATCTGAGCTTTCATAATCTTATCTGTTTCTTCCATCAGGATAGGGATAAACCGAAGAGCAATGGACATCATCATGGATATCTCATGAACCGGCACTCCGATCCTGTTTAAAGGCTGCAGGATCCTTTCCAGGCCGTCTGTAAGCTGGTTAGGCGTGGTAGTAAGGGTCATAATAGAAGAACCGATGACCAGATAAATCAGCCGTATACCGATCTTTACCGCCTGCTGGATTCCTTCCACTGTAATAGTCAAAAAACCCAGGCTCCAGACCTCTGTTCCCGGTATCAGAAAAAGGTTGAACAATACTGTTATCAGAAGAATGATAAACAGGGGTTTTAACCCCTTTACCATAAATTTCACCGGCACCTTAGAAAGAAAGATAATGGCCCCCAGAAAACAGGTAGCCAGAAGATAACCCCAGAAAGAGTTGGCCACAAACAGAGAAATCAGGAACAGAAAGGTTCCGATAAATTTCACTCTGGGATCCAGGCGGTGCAGAGAAGAATCTGCGGGATAATATTGTCCTATTGTAATATCTCTGATCATTTTTCTCCTCTCCCCAGTGCTTTTAAAATGCTGTTTTTTGCTTCTTCTACGGTAATGGCTGTAAGATCCGTCCAAAGGCCGTTTTTCCTCAGGGCATGCATGATATAAGTGATCTGCGGAGCAGCCAGACCTATGGCTTCCAGCTCTTTATAATGAGAAAAGACCTCCTTGGGCGCTCCGTCGAAAACTTTTTCTCCCTGATTCATCACCAGAATCCGTTCCACATATCTGGCAATATCCTCCATGCTGTGGGAAACCAGAAGCACGGAGATTTTTCTCTCTTCATGGAGCCAGGCGATCTGGTCCAGTATCTCATCTCTTCCTTTAGGATCCAGGCCTGCTGTTGGCTCGTCCAGAATCAGCACCTCCGGTTCCATAGCCAGCACCCCGGCAATGGCCACCCGGCGCTTCTGGCCGCCGGATAGTTCAAAAGGAGAAGCTGAATAATATTTTTCCTTCAATCCAACCTGTTTCAGTGCGGTCCTGGCCCGCTCCAATGCCTCTTCCTGAGATAGGCCTTGGTTTTTCGGGCCAAAGCACACATCCGACAGCACATCTGCTTCAAAAAGCTGGTGTTCCGGATACTGAAAGACCAGTCCGACTTTGCTTCTCAGTCTTTTCAGAGAGTAACCTTCCTGCCAGATATCCTCCTTATTATAAAACACTGTCCCGGAGGTAGGACGCATCAGCCCGTTAAAATGCTGGATCAGCGTAGATTTTCCGCTTCCAGTGTGGCCGATCACACCCACAAACTGTCCCTGGGGGATCTCCAGGGATACATCCTTTAAAGCATGGGTCTCATAGGCCGTCCCCGGATTATAAGTATAGGTAACGTGTTCTAATTTCAATGACATAGCGCATCCACCAATTCCTTTATAGTCAGTATCCCGTCAGGAAGAGGGATTCCTGCTTTTTTCAGTTCGTATGCCAGGAGGGTTACCTGAGGCACATCCAGCCGGTATGCCTTCAGTTCCTCCACCCTGGAGAAAATCTCCCTGGGAGTTCCCTGCATTACCACATGGCCCTGATCCATGACAAAAACCCTGTCGGAATCAATGACTTCTTCCATATAGTGGGTAATGAGGATCACCGTAATCCCTTCCCGTCTGTTCAGCTCATGAACTGCCTCCAGCACTTCTTTCCTGCCGTTTGGGTCCAGCATGGCGGTAGGTTCATCCATGATAATACATTTTGGCTGCATGGCCATAACGCCGGCAATGGCTACCCTCTGCTTCTGGCCGCCGGAAAGTTTATTCGGCGAGCGATGACGGAAGGCTGTCATTCCCACGGCTTCCAGACTCTTGTTCACTCTGCTCCAGATACCTTCTGTAGGAATTCCCAGATTCTCCGGTCCAAATCCTACGTCTTCTTCCACTACGGTTCCGATGATCTGGTTATCCGGATTCTGAAAGACCATACCAGCTTTCTGCCGGATCTTCCACAGTTCCGGCTCCATAGCCGTATCCATACCGTCCACCCAGATGGTACCCTCCGTAGGGATCAGCAGTGCGTTCATATGCTTTGCCAGGGTGGATTTTCCGGATCCATTATGTCCCAGTATGGAAATAAACTGTCCCGGCTGGATATCCAGATCCACATCCTCCACAGCTGTCTGGCTTTCGCTGGCCTGACCATTCTCATCATATTTTAAATAATCATACTTTAACTTTCTGGATTTTATGATTTCCATAGTCCTTTGTTTCTCCCTCTTCCATTAACAGGTATAACGCCAGACCTCCATATCGTCGCCATCATCCTCCAGGCGATAATTAATCTTCTGAAATCCCAGCTTTTGGGCCAGGTTTACAGAGGCCTTATTTCCGCTTTTAATACGGCAGTGAAGATATACTGCCCCTCTTTTGGCAGACTCACGTATAATTCCCTGGCAGGCTTCATAGGCATAGCCCTGCCGCCGATACTTTTCATCAATAATATATCCCAGTTCTACAACCGTTTTAGTATTGTTCCAGAACTTCGGCTCTACTCCTGCTCTGCCAATGATCTCTCCTGTATCTTTTTTCAATACAGACCAGTAGCCCATGTCACAGAGTTCATACATATAGGTACGATAGGAGTCGAAACCTTCCAGTTCCTCTGAAAGGGGTTTGGCCACTCCCTCGCAGGCGTCTCTGGAAGTTTCCTGTCCACAGATTTCCATCAGTCTGGGAATGTCCTCTTTCTTCATTTCCCGGATCAGAAGACGGCTAGTCTCACAGACCACCGCCGGGAGATGATGGCTATGACAGTAAATCTTTTCCATATACCCACAGTCGATCTCCTCATAACCTTCGATGATCATATAGGCCCTTCCCAGATCCTGTTTTCCCGAATCCGGGTTCTGGAAGCCGATGCAGGTAATCCCTGCATTTTTTGCCGCCAGGCATCCATTTTCGGAATCTTCTATAATTATGCACTCCTCAGGTGAAAAGCCAAGCTTCCATGCTGCCTTCCAAAAAATGTCCGGCGCAGGCTTGGGATTTCTTACAGATTCTCCGCTGATCAGCCTGCGAAAATACTTCCGGATCCCCCAGTGTTCTGTCACTTTCTCAATGTAAGAAAAAGGTGAAGAGGAAGCCACAGCCAGTCCGTAGCCTCCTGCGTAAAGTTTTTCCAGGAGTTCTTTTACGTAAGGGATAAGGGGCGGATAACCTTCTTTTCTAATCAGTTCCTCCTTTTTCTTGCTCATCTCCTCCCTCAGAGATGTGTCCTCGGGGGAAATCCCATAGTGATCATGAAGGATCTGCATTAGAAACCCGATAGTTGAACCAATACAGTCTTTATAAACCTCATAGTCCAGATCTACGCCTCTTTCTCTGAGGGTCTCTTTCCAGACTCTGTAATGAAAGGGTTCGCTGTTGATCAGAACGCCATCCATATCAAAAATTATTCCCTTTAACATATTTTACCTTCTTTTCTAAATATCGGAAGACTGAGGCATAAGTTCTTCAATCAAATCCCATATCTCTTCTCTTCCCTGCTTGGACAGGGCGGAAAAAGGAATCACTGCTGTTTCAGAAGGGAGGTCCAGTCCTTTTCTCACTTCACTGATATGTTTCTGGAGCTGGCTTCTTTTCAGTTTATCCGCCTTTGTGGCAATAATGATAGGCGCATACCCGTTATGAACGATCCAGTCATACATAAGTTTGTCGTTTTCCGAAGGTTTATGACGGATATCCACCAATAAAAATACTGCTTTCAGCTGTTTAGAATGGTGGAGATATCTCTCGATGAGTTTTCCCCACTGTTCCTTCACAGACTGAGAGACTTTTGCGTAGCCGTATCCGGGAAGATCCACCAAATACATTTCATGATTGATATTATAAAAATTGATGGTCTGGGTCTTTCCAGGCGAGGCGCTGGTACGGGCCAGGGATTTCCGGTTCATCAGCGCATTAATCAATGAGGATTTTCCAACGTTGGATTTCCCCGCAAAGGCGATTTCCGGCACCTGATTTTCCGGCAGAATACTGGTGATCCCGCACACAGTATCCAGTGCTACGTGTTTTATGACCATGTAATTTCCTCCATATCTAAGAGTTCTGTTTGGCTGCCAATGCGTGTTTCAGCACTTCTTCCATAGTGTTCACAGGTACAATCTCCAGACCCTGGGTGATCTCTTTATCCATTTCCGCTACATCGGCCTGGTTCTCAGAAGGTATCAGCACTTTTTCAATACCCGCACTTTTAGCAGCCAGAAGTTTTTCCTTCAGACCCCCGATAGGAAGGACTCTTCCTCTCAGGGTGATCTCTCCTGTCATGGCTACATTTGCCTTTACCGGAGTTCCTGTGATAGCGGAAAGCATAGCTGTAGCCATGGTAATTCCAGCGGAAGGCCCATCTTTTGGAACAGCTCCCTCTGGAATATGGATATGTAGATCATGTTTCTGGAAAAATTCCGGATCTATGTTATACTGATCTGCCACAGACCGGATATAGCTGATTCCTGCCTGGGCAGATTCTTTCATCACATCTCCCAGCTGTCCGGTAAGAAGAAACTCTCCCTTGCCCGGCATGAGATTGACTTCAATCTGAAGAGTATCTCCTCCTACGCTGGTCCAGGCCAGTCCCCGGACAATGCCCACTTCGTCGGTCTGATTCTTTTTCTGCCGGGTATATCTGACTCTTCCCAGAAAGTCTTCCAGGTTCTCCGTAGTAACCACTACCTCTTCCGCCTTTTCTTCCATGATCTTCCTGGCGGCTTTTCTGCAGATATCTCCAATCTTTCTCTCCAGATTCCGGACTCCTGCCTCTTTTGTATAGCCGCTGATGATCTCTCTTAAGGCATCTTCCCGGATCTTCAACTGTTTTTCTTTCAGTCCATGGGCCTTGATCTGCTTTGGAATCAGATGCTCCCAGCCAATATGCCATTTTTCATTTTCTGTATAGCTGCTGATCTCTATGATCTCCATTCTGTCCAGAAGAGGTCTTGGTATGGTCTGAAGATCGTTTGCAGTAGCAATAAACAGGACTTCCGACAAATCCAGAGGGATCTCTACATAATTATCCCGGAATTTTACATTCTGTTCCGAGTCAAGGACCTCCAGAAGTGCGGAAGAAGTATCTCCCTTATAATCGCTGCTTACCTTGTCGATCTCATCCAGGAGCATTAAAGGATTCTTCACTTTGGCCTGGATCAGTCCGTTGGCAATCCTGCCCGGCATGGCACCGATATAAGTTCTCCTGTGTCCCCGGATCTCTGCTTCGTCCCGGACTCCTCCCAGAGAAATCCTGACATATTCTTTATGAAGAGCTCTGGCTACGGACCGGGCAATAGAGGTCTTACCGGTACCAGGAGGGCCTACCAGACATAAAATGGGGCTTTCTCCTTTTTTCGTCAGAGCACGGACTGCCAGGAATTCCATGATCCTTTCTTTCACTTTTTCCAGACCGTAGTGGTCCTCCTCCAGGATCCGGTTAGCCTCTTTTAAATTCCGGCTGTCTCTGGAAGTCTTATCCCAGGGAAGAGACAGCAAGGTCTCAATGTAACTGCGCATGACTCCCGCCTCTGCCTGGACTGCTGCAGATTTTTTAAATCTGTCGATTTCCTTGCAGATCCGCTCTTTTACTTCCTTGGAAGCCTTCAGCTTTTCCGCCTGTTCCCGGAACTGATCTGCCTCAGAAACTGTATCTCCATCCCCCAGTTCTTCCTGAATTACCTTCATCTGCTCTCTGAGGATATAATCCCGCTGATTTTTATCCACCCGCTCTTTTACCTTTTTATTAAGTTCCATGCGGATTTCCATGATCTGTATTTCATTGGTCAGTATCATGCCCAGTACTTCGTACCGATCTTCCAGAGAAACTGCCTCCAGGATCTTCTGTTTATCTTCATACTTCATAGGAAGATTTACAGCGATTTGATCTATCACTTTTTCTACATCATTTAATTCTAAGATCTGACCTGCCAGATCCTTGCTCAGTTTGGGATTTTCATTGCAGTACCGGATAAAGATCTCTTTCATACCTCTGAGCATGGCTTCTCTCACATTTTCATCCAGAGGCTCTGCAGCAGAGGGATCAAAAGCCGCCACCTCTGCCTCCAGATAGAATCCTTCTTCGTCCAAATGAAGAAGCTCTCCCCGTTCTTTCCCTTCTACAAGAACCTGGATGATGCCGTTTTTCGTTTTTACCAACTGTTTGATCACTGCAATGGTACCGATTCTATATAAATCCTCCTGCCCCGGTTCCTCTGTCTGGGGGACCTTCTGGGTAATGAGGAAAACTCTCTGGTCCTCCACCATAGCCTTTTCCAAAGCCTTTACGGACTTTTTTCTACTCACGTCAAAATGAACGATCATTCCGGGAAGGATGGTGGTTCCTCTCAGAGCGATGGCCGGTAAATATTGTATGGTATCACTCATACTCGCTCCTCCTTTTGCTTTTGTGTCCTCTTATGCAATCTCAGGGGCTTCTTTCTTCTTTCTTGTGCTGTTCTTGCTTCTTCTGGAAGGAGCAGGGAGCTCCCTGTGCTCCAGCACGGGGGGTTCCTTCCCATCTACAACTTCTTTTGTAATGGTGCAGGAACTGATGCTCTCATCAGAAGGAGATGTATACATAATATCCATGAGTACGCTTTCCATAATGGCCCGCAATCCTCTGGCTCCGGTCTTTCTTTCCATGGATTTTTCTGCGATCGCTTCCAGGGCTTCATCTTCAAATTTCAGTTCGATCCCGTCCAGCTCAAACATCGCCTGATACTGGCGTACCAGAGAATTCTTTGGTTCTGTCAAAATCTTCACCAGGGCCTGGCGGTCCAGGGCATTCAGGGAAACCACTACCGGCACACGTCCCACAAATTCTGGGATCAGGCCGAAACGTACCAGATCCTGGGGCATGACCTCTTTCAGCAGTTCTCCTACATTTCTCTCCTGAGGAGATGTGATAACCGTATTAAAGCCAATGGATTTTGTATCTTTTCTCGTCTCAATGATCTTATCCAGTCCTTCAAAAGCACCGCCGCAGATAAAAAGTATATTTGTGGTGTCAATCTGGATAAACTCCTGCTGAGGATGTTTTCTTCCTCCCTGGGGAGGCACATTGGCTACAGTACCCTCTACTATCTTCAGCAGAGCCTGCTGAACTCCTTCTCCGGATACGTCCCTGGTAATGGAAGCGTTCTCCGACTTCCGGGTGATCTTATCAATCTCATCTATATAAATAATACCGTACTGTGCCCGTTCAATATCATAATCTGCAGCCTGGATCAGCTTCAGAAGGATATTCTCCACATCTTCGCCCACGTATCCGGCCTCTGTCAGTGTAGTAGCGTCTGCAATAGCGAAAGGCACATTCAGAAGTCTTGCCAGAGTCTGGGCCAGAAGAGTCTTTCCCGAACCTGTAGGTCCAAGCATAAGAATGTTGCTTTTCTGGAGTTCCACTTCTGAACTGCTGCCTGCCAATACTCTTTTATAATGATTGTATACGGCTACAGAAAGAACCTTCTTTGCCTCTTCCTGACCGATCACATATTCGTCTAAAAATTTCTTGATCTCCTGAGGTTTCAGCAGATTAATTTCGTCAGACATTTCACTTTCAAAATCTGCTCCCAGTTCTTCATCAATAATCTCTGCGCAGATTCCCACACATTCATCACAGATATAGGTGCCGTTAGGCCCTGCGATCAACTTTTTTACCTGGTCATCTGTTTTACCGCAAAAGGAGCATCTGATCTTGATATCATTTCCCTTCATTGCTATTCTTCTTTCCTTTCTGTTTTACCCAAAATTGTCCTGAAAGCGGAAAGACCCCCGCATAAATCTGCAGGAGTCTTATCTTCAGTCACTATCTATGCTCGATAACCATGTCGATCAAACCATAATCCTTTGCCTCCTGGGCAGTCATATAGTTATCTCTCTCGGTATCTTGCGCAATTGTCTCCAGGGTCTGGCCTGTGTTCTGTGCCAGAATAGAATTCAGTCTGTGCTTAGTCTTCAGAATCTGCTCTGCCACAATCTCAATCTCCGTTGCCTGACCTTTGGCGCCGCCGGAAGGCTGATGTATCATAATTTCCGCATTGGGAAGAGCCATACGTTTTCCTTTGGTGCCCCCTGCCAGAAGAAAGGCTCCCATACTGGCTGCCAGTCCCATACAGATGGTGGACACATCGCACTTGATATACTGCATGGTATCATAGATTGCCATGCCTGCGCTGACAGATCCTCCCGGGCTGTTGATATATAAGTGAATATCCTTTCCCGGATCTTCGGATTCCAGGAAAAGAAGCTGTGCCACAATAAGATTTGCGGACACATCTGTCACTTCCTCACCAAGGAAAATAATCCTGTCTTTTAACAATCTGGAATAAATGTCGTAGCTTCTCTCTCCACGGCTGGTCTGTTCAATGACATATGGTACTAAGCTCATGAAAATCCTCCTAATTTATCTGTCAAAGGAAGTTTGATTACTCAGCTTTTTCTTCTTCCTTTTTCTCTACTGTCTTTGCAGCATCTGCAACCAGGGTAACGGCTTCCTGAACAGCCATATCCATCTTGATCTGCTCTTTCTCATAGTCACCCATCATTTCTTTCAGTTTGTCGGCTTCCATCTTATACATGTCAGCCATTCTCTTTACTTCTTCTTCAAATTTTTCATCGGAGATCTGAATATTCTCTACTTCAGCGATCTTCTCCAGTACCAGACGGCTCTGGATTCTCTTCAGCGCCTGAGGTCTCATCTGCTCCTGGATCTTGGCATTATCAAGACCTGTGAACTGATAGTACTGGTCGATAGACAGTCCCTGTGCCTGCATTCTTCTGATGAAATCCTGCATAAGCTGGTTGATCTGGTTCTGGATCATCGGTTCAGGAATATCCATCTGTGCGTTTGCGATAACCGCATCTACTGCCTTATCTTCTTTTTCTCTCTTAGCAACTTCTTCCTTGCGCTCTTTCAGATTTTTCTCGATGTCTGCCTTGTACTCATCCAGAGTATCAAACTCAGAAACATCTTTTGCAAATTCATCATCCAGTTCAGGCAACTCTTTCACCTTAATGGATTTTACTGTGCATTTAAATACAGCAGGTTTTCCGGCCAGATCATTTGCGTGATAGCTTTCAGGGAAAGTCACGTTTACTTCTTTCTCTTCTCCGATCTTGGCGCCTACCAGCTGATCCTCAAATCCCGGGATAAAGGAATTGGAGCCGATAGTCAGAGGATAATCTGTTCCTTTTCCGCCTTCAAATGCTTCTCCGTCAACAAAACCTTCAAAATCCAGAGTGATCATATCGCCCTGCTCAACAGCTCTGTCGTCTACATCAATAGTTCTGGAATTGTTTTCCTGCTCTCTCTTTAATTCAGCGGCAACTTCTTCCTCTGTTACTTCTACAGGAGAAACCTCTACCTCTACTCCTTTGTACTCGCCCAGAGTTACTTCCGGCTTCACAGCAACTTCCGCAGTGAAAATAAAAGGTTTGCCCTTTTCGATCTGAACAATGTCGATCTCCGGCTGAGATACGATATCCAGCTTGCTTTCCTCAGCAGCCTTTGGATATTCTTCCTGGATCAGTGCATTTGCAGCATCTTCATAGAAAATACCAGTACCGTACATTTTTTCAATCATGATACGGGGGGCTTTTCCTTTACGGAATCCGGGGATTGTAATGCGGTTCTTGTTTTTCATGTATGCAGCCTGTACTGCTTTTTCAAAATCCTCCGGGCTGACTTCCACTGTCAGCTTTGCCATATTCTTTTCTAAGTTTTCTACCTGTACACTCATTGTTAATGATTCCTCCTTGAATTTCTATATACATTCTGTTCTGTAAATACGCTTTTGTAGAACAGCGTTTTTTCTCATACTTACAGTCATTAACACAGTATATCACAAGGAAGACGAAAACGCCAGTGTTTTTTCTATAAAATCTCCTTAGAATTACTGATTTTCCCGGTATATCACAGATTTTCTGATCTCTTCCGCCTTTTCTTCTCCAAAAAGGAGAGAAATCAGTTCCAGTGCAAAAGGAATAGCTGTCCCCAAACCTCTGCTGGTAGTGATATTGCCATCTGTGACTACTTCTTTCTTCTCTACCGCTGCCCCCGTAAGCTTGTCTTCAAATCCCGGATAGCACACTGCCTTCTTCCCTTTCAGCAGTCCGAGGTCTCCCAGTACGCTGGGTGCTGCGCAGATGGCTGCGATCCTTTTTCCCTGAACGTTAAACTCCTCAAGGAGTTTTGTCAGCCCCTGATGTTCTCCCAGATGAAGGGTGCCCGGCATGCCGCCCGGAAGCACCAGAAGATCTGCCTGTCCATAATCTGCATCATCAAAGAATATATCTGCCTTGATTTCTATTCCATGACTGCCCTTTACAGCCAAGCCATCACTGATAGAAACCATCTGCACCTTGGCGCCGGCCCTTCTCATCAGATCCACCACTGTCAGCCCTTCAATCTCTTCAAATCCGTCTGCCGTAAATACATATACATTTGCCATCGTCTTACCCTCGCTTTTTTGTATTTTCCATGATCTTCCATACTTCCGTCAAAAGAGGTATTTTTTCGGAAAATCATAACCTCTATTGGGTATTGTATCATACTTTATCCGGTTCTTATTTAAAATTTTTATAAAGAAATCCCCGGCCCTTTGCTTTTTTCTCCTTCTGTGTTATAACTGTAGAAAAGACAAGGAGGCTTTTTCTCATGGAAATCGAAAGAAAATATCTGATCCACAAACTGCCTGAGGATCTGGAAACTTATCCCTGCAGGAAAATTCAGCAGGCCTATCTCTGCACTAATCCGGTAGTCCGCATCCGCCGCCAGGACCAGGACTATTATCTCACCTACAAAGGAGGAGGACTGATGGTCCGGGAGGAATATAATCTTCCGCTGAACAAAGACGCTTACCAGCACCTGCTGAAAAAAGCAGACGGCATTGTCCTGTCCAAAACCCGGTATCTCCTGCCCCTTACAGACACCCTTACTATTGAACTGGACGTCTTTGATTCTCCTTACCAGGGACTCTGGCTGGCAGAAGTGGAATTTCCTACAGAAGAAGAGGCTAACGCTTTTGTCCCTCCTGCATGGTTCGGAGAAGATGTGACATTTTCAAGCGCCTATCACAACAGCACTCTTTCAGGTAAAACTCTCTCCCAGAAATCCTGATATTCTTTCTGTGTTTTGTGGCAGCCGGAGAATTGCAAAAGCTTTCGCTTTGAAGCTTTCCCTCTCCGGCTGCCTTTTTTATCTCAGACCCGATTAATTTTCCCAGGCCTTTTCAGCATAGGTGGTATCTACCAGTTTTTCATAAGGCACTCTTTCTTCCAGTTCTCCTGCACTGTCCAGAATATCCTGGAGCAACTCAAAACTGTCCTGCTCAAAGACCAGATTTTCTTTCCATGTGTCCTGCTCCTGATATCGCTTTACAATGGCAGTGATGGTTTCCAGATCATTTTCCTTAAACTGGGGCTGAATGATTCCGGCAATCTCTTCCGGCGTGTGGGAATTTACATAGTCCATACCTTTCTGGAGGGCATTTACAAATCCCTGGATGATCTCCGGATTCTCTTCCATATAGCTTTCCTTGGCGCTGTAGGCAGTGTAAGGCACATAGCCGGATTCCACACCGCAGGAAGCCACCACATATCCGACCCCTTCCTGCTCCAGGGCTGTGGCAGAAGGCTCAAATTCCACGCTGAATTCTCCCTGCCCGCCTGCAAAAGCCGCCGCCGTGGAGCCAAAGTCAATACTCCGGTCAATATTCAGATCCTGATCCGGGTCAATGCCCTTCTGTTTCAGAATATATTCAAAGACCATCTCCGGCATGCCGCTTTTCCTTCCTCCCAGAACGTCTTTTCCCACAAGATCCGTCCACTGAAAGTCTGGCATTTCTTCTCTGGCAACAATAAAATTGCCGGCTCTCTGGGTAAGCTGGGCAAAATTGACCACCGGATCATTTGCTCCCTGCTGGTAAGCATAGATAGATGATTCTGAGCCCATAAAGCCAATGTCTGATTCTCCGGAAAGAACAGAAGCCATAACCTTATCAGCGCCAAATCCGGTGACCACCTCCAGCTTGATCCCCTCTTCCACAAAGTAGCCTTCTTCTATAGCCACATACTGAGGCGCATAGAAAATAGAATGAGCTACTTCATTCAGTGTAACCTTCTGCAATTCCTCTCTTTGGGACGCTTCTGCCCCTGTTTCTTTTTCCTCTTTTTCTCCGGCACAGCCTGTAATCAGAAGCCCCAGAGCCAGTACTCCGGCCCAGAGGAAGGCAACGATCTTTTTCATACTTTTCTCCCTTCCTGCTCTCTTTCTTTTCTTTCAGAAAGAAAAGCCCCGCAGCCGGTTATCGGGTGCGGGGTATACTAATAAGATATGATTGCAGAGCCAAAAGGTCACAGACGGGGACCCGGATTTTTTCTGTCCTCTATGTATTTTCTGACTCCCTCTACATCACTGTAGGCAAAATGGCGCAGTTCATTTTCTGTCATCTGACCCAGTTCCACCAGATCTGAACTTCCTGTCACAGGGCAGATGGGCCTTAACTCTTCTTCGGTGAAGCCAAGCTCCTCCATCTGCTCTCTGGAAATATACTGAGTCACCTCGATCTTATTGCAGGACTTGCAGTGATATACACTGAATACTTCTTTGCTCATAGGTTACCTTCTCCTCTTTTTTCTTCCCGGCGATCGTCGGCGTCTTCCCTGCAGGCTGCCGGGATAAAACCGGGATGCTGACTTTTAGGATAGCACAGATCACCATCAGTTACAAGTGGCAGTCTGGAAGCAGATTTTATTCATCTCATAAAAGAAACCGACACCAGAAAAGCAGTTAATACACTTACAATAAAAATCCCGATATCTGCCCAGAGATAATCTTTTCCCGTAAACAAGGTATAGCCATAATACAGTATCGGCATTACAGCCAGCCCCGCCCACAGTCCCCGGAGATTTCTGCAGAAACTTTCCGGGTATCTTTCGTCCAGCCAGACCTTTTCCCACAGCATATATAACAGGGCAGGAAAAAACAGCAGCTTCAGGTGTTCCCATACCGTCTCATTTACCGGTGACACCAGGCCGACAAAAAAGTTTTCACCAGACCACTGATAGAAAAAGTGGCTCGATGTGCCGATTACCAGGGTCCACAGGATCCCTCCCAGAGTAAATTTCTTTAACACTTCTTTTTCCAAAAGATCCTCCTGTGATTTTTCTGTTATTACCAGTATAGCAAAAAACAGATTTCTCATACATGATCCGGTAGGATTCCTCACCACATCAGGAATTTTTCTTGCAAAATTTCCCCATGCCCTTCATAATAAAAAAAGCTAGTAAAATCGATAGGAGGTCTTGCAAATGAAATTTGGATTTATCGGCTGTGGAAACATGGCTTCCGCAATCATAAACGGCGGACTGAAAAAAGGAATTTTTACAAAAGAAGAGCTTCTGGCCTCTGTAAAAACAGAAGCTTCTGCCAGAAAGGTACAGGATACTCTGGGCATTTCCTGTACCACGGACAATCTGGCCGTAGCCGCCCAGGCAGATTATCTTTTTTTGGCTGTAAAGCCCCAGTTCTGTGAGGAAGTAGCTTCTCAGATCAGCCAAAGCCGGAAAGAGGGACAGATCCTGGTATCTATAGCCGCCGGAAAAACTCTTGCATGGCTGAAGGAAAAATTCGGAAAGGATCAGAAGATCATCCGCACCATGCCTAACACCCCCGCCCTGGTAGGAGAAGGGATCACCGGCGTATGCCCTGACAACCTGGTGACAGAAGAAGAGATCACCCAGGTTCTCACCCTCCTTGGCTCTTTTGGAAAAGCCGCTGTGGTTACAGAGCCTATCCTGGATATCGTAGGAGCTGTCAGCGGAAGTTCTCCGGCTTTTGTGTTCATGTTTATAGAAGCACTGGCAGACGGCGCCGTCGCTGAAGGAATGGCCCGGAAACAGGCCTATGAATTTGCCGCCCAGTCCGTACTGGGAAGCGCCAAAATGGTCCTGGAGACCGGACTTCATCCGGGAGCCTTAAAAGATATGGTATGCTCCCCCGGCGGCACTACCATAGAAGGAGTAAATGTCCTGGAAAAAGAAGGTATGCGAAGTGCAGTAATGGATGCTGTCCGGGCCTGCATCGCAAAAACCAGAAAACTGTAATACCGCTCTGCGGTTCTATTTATACAAAATAGGCTGCCCTTTCAAGGACAGCCTATTTCTTAATAGCGAGAGGGGGATTCGAACCCTCGACACTACGGGTATGAACCGTATGCTCTAGCCAACTGAGCTATCTCGCCATACTTCTTTACTTTTTTGCAAAAGAATGGGACCTATAGGGCTCGAACCTATGACCCTCTGCTTGTAAGGCAGATGCTCTCCCAGCTGAGCTAAGATCCCATTTCATTTTCTTGCCTTCCGGCAAATAGCGAGAGGGGGATTCGAACCCTCGACACTACGGGTATGAACCGTATGCTCTAGCCAACTGAGCTATCTCGCCATGTTTCTTTTGCTTTTTTGCAAAAGAATGGGACCTATAGGGCTCGAACCTATGACCCTCTGCTTGTAAGGCAGATGCTCTCCCAGCTGAGCTAAGATCCCGTTCTCATTCGACTTTACCGCCGACTGCTTTGCTATTATATAATATAATTCAACGAAATGTCAACACTTTTTTTCAAAATTTTTCATTTTTCATTCACAACAGGCTACCGTCTCTTTTTTCATTTTTGTCAAGGGCCAAAACTTTATTAAATTTTCCCCTGTGCCGTATATTGTTTGCTTCCTGTGAGAATCATCTTAAAGAGAACATCTGCATTTACAGGATTTCTATTATGCGACAGGAGGATTCTTGCTATGGCACTTAATAAAGTTGAAATCTGCGGGGTGAACACTTCACGACTTCCCATTCTTACAAATGATGAAAAAGAGGTGTTGTTTGAACGGATAAAACAAGGTGACATGGAAGCGAGAGAACAGTATATCAAAGGGAATCTCCGTCTGGTACTGAGTGTGATCAAACGCTTTTCCAGCAGCAGTGAAAATCCCGATGATTTATTTCAGATCGGCTGCATCGGCCTCATAAAAGCTATCGATAACTTTGACACTACCTTAAATGTAAAATTCTCTACTTATGCAGTCCCTATGATCATCGGAGAGATCCGCCGGTATCTCAGGGACAACAATTCTATCCGGGTCAGCCGCTCTTTACGAGACACAGCCTATAAAGCTATCTATGCAAAAGAAAATTATATGAAACAAAATCTGAAGGAACCAACTATTAATGAAATCGCCAGTGAGATCGGCATTGAAAAAGAGGAGATTGTCTATGCCCTGGATGCCATACAGAGCCCGGTGAGTCTCTATGAGCCTGTATACACAGAAGGAGGCGATACTCTGTATGTTATGGACCAGATCAGTGACAAAAAGAACAAAGAAGAAAGTTGGGTGGAGGATATCTCCTTGAAAGAGGCTTTAAAGCGTCTTGATGAACGGGAACGAAACATCATAGAAATGCGTTTTTATCAGGGAAAGACCCAGATGGAAGTAGCCCGGGAAATCGGCATTTCCCAAGCACAGGTAAGCCGTCTGGAAAAACATGCCCTAAAAAATATGCGTGCCTATCTGAGGCCCTGAATTTTCCTTCTGTTTTCAGAGGAATCATTGATTGATTTTATCCCGTTAGAAAACCGCATCCTAATACCGGATGCGGTTTTTCAATATATATTATTCTGTAAGGATCTCTCCGTTTTCCACAGCCTGCATCTCGTTCTTGATAGCGTCTACGCTTGCCTGATTCGGCTGCATGACATATAACGCAGTGCCTGGCATGGAATAGCAGTACTGACTGTCGCCGGTTCCCTCCGCTGCCATAGATTTAATGGTCCAGCTTCCTCCGGTATTCAACTGACTCTGGATCAGTTCCTGAATCTGATCCATGGACATATTGGTCTCTACGCTGTCGCTTACCTGAGAAATCAGATCCGGCGCCTTCAGAAGCATTTCCGGTGTCATCATCTTCTGGATCATGGCCTGGATCACTGCCATCTGATTCTTTCCTCTCTGGTTGTCACCGCCTGCCAGACTGTAGCGTTCCCTTGAAAAAGCCAGAGCCTGCTGTCCATCGAAATGGTTTATTCCTTCCTGAACATTAATCACAACGCCGCCGTCACCATTTGTAGTAAAGGCATACTCTGAATTTACGTCAACTCCTCCCATAGCATCTACCAAGGTGATCAGGGACGTAAAATTCACTCTTGCGTAGAATGGGATATCTATGTCATAAAGATTCTCCAGCGTAGCCATAGACTTATCTACTCCATAAATACCTGCATGAGTCAGCTTGTCTTTACTGTCTCCACTTATTCCAGGTATCGTCACATAGTAGTCACGGGGCGTATTAGAAAGGAGGATCTGCTTTGTTGTAGGATTCACTGTAGCGATAATATTCACATCGCTGCGGCTCTTTGTGCTTACCGGTCCATATACATCAATACCGCTGATGTATATATTGAAGCTTTCATCCGCTACATTTACTTCCGCCGCCTTTCCCAGAATCGCAGCATCTGCGTCGTCATCATTTTCAATACTGTACTGGGCAATGATCTTTATCTGGCTCTGGAAATTCTCGTAAACCTCATCCAGGATCCCGCCGTATCCTTCATTATAGACAATTGCCTGGACACTGCCATCCAAAAGGGCTCCTGCCTGCTCATTTAAAGTTCCATATTCAGCAGTCATGACCTCGGTCCCGGCCTCTTCATTGACTTTCTCCATGGCTTTGTCCACATCACTGCCATCCTCTGCATGCTGTAAACCATATATATAATCTGAAGTGTCTGATACCTTTTCTGCCGGATCATCGCTTCTTACAGCAACCAGCATACTGTTTATCTGAGTTCCCAGAGTATCGCCGCTGATATCCAGAACCGCATCATGGGTCCGGTACAAATATACAGAACCAAAGATCAGCACTGCTGACATAACCAGACTGACCAGCTTGCTGATGATCGCCTTTCCCCTGGAAATCGCCTGAAGTGTAAATAAAAGTACTGCAAATACCAGGAGGATTGCTCCCAGACCTGCCACATATTTCACTGGAATCATACCCAGTCTCCATATAAAGGCAAGAAAAACCAGGGTCAGAAGCAACTGTATAAGCACCAGGAATTTACCCACAGTACGAAAAGCACGGTTAATCCGTTTTTTTCTCTTTTTCACCGATTTTGTGGTTTTATCATGGTTTCTATTCTCCATCTCACTGCTCCTTTTTCCATATTTTATATAGAATTTGTTCCTATTTTTGCCCCTATTTTGGGCATTTCATTCTTTAATATAATATAATTTTCTTGAAAAAGCAACCATATCCGATATTTTCCCGGATTATTCCTATATTTTCCAAAATTCCACTTCTGCCGGTCCGCTTTTTCATGGAGCATTTTCTGAATCTGTGCTATAATTAAATTATAGAACTGTATATATGGTGTATGCGGAAAGGGGGTATTTCTATGGCACATCGTATAATCACAATTAACAGAATGTATGGAAGCGGAGGACGGCTTTTGGGAAAAGCCCTTGCCGAGAAGCTGGGGATCGGTTTTTATGATAAGGAGCTGATCCGACTGGCAAGTGAAAAGAATCAGATTCCCTATCAGGAACTGGAAAAGGTAGATGAAAAAAAGGCCAGCCAGTGGCGGCTGCCCGTTAAGGAACAGATGCAGATGGAACCTCAATACCATTTTCATCCCATGAACGATGTCCTATTTGAAACTCAGAGCCAGGTGATCCAGGAACTGGCCCAGAAAGAAGACTGTATCATTGTAGGCAGATGCGCCAATTATGTGTTAGGCGACAAATGCTTCAGCCTGTTTGTCTATGCGCCTTTTGAATACCGGGTTCAGTCCATTATGGAACGTCTGGGCCGTGAAGAGAAAAGTGCCCGGGCCCTGGTAAAGAAAATGGATAAAACCAGAAGATCCTACTATGAATTCTTTACTGATGAAAAATGGAAAGATCTGTCCAACTATCAGATGTGCATAGATACCAGCCGTTTTGATCAGGAATTTCTTCTGAAGCTGCTGGCAGATGTATATGCCGCTCTGTAGATTGCTGAACCGGCAGGGGGCCGACATGCAAACCGGGCAAACACCTGCCCGGACCCTCTGCCTTATATTTATTTAACGGAAAAACAGCCTCCGGGAATTCCATAGAAAGCTTGTTTTCATCTTGGTTCCTGGGGGCTGTTATTCGACGGATTTCATTTACTGTATATTCGGGCAGTCTTTTCCGTTTTTACAGGCAGGCTTTGATCTTCTCGATCATCTCAGCGTATTCTTCCTGGCTGAGATATTTCTTATCAGGATTCATCTGAAACACTCCGCCCCATTCATCCTGCCCCTGATATTTCGGCACCAGATGCATATGAAGATGGCAGCCGGTGTCTCCATACGCCCCATAATTTACTTTATCTGGATGAAAAGCCTTATGAAGGGCTCTCGCCGCCTTTGTCACGTCTGCCATAAAGCGGTTTCTTTCTTCATCACTGATATCCACGATCTCGCTTACATGGTCTTTATAAGCCACAATACATCTTCCCGGTTTGCTCTGCTCTTTAAACAGGATAAGCTGACTTACATCCAGATCACAGATCTTGATCCCGAACTTATCCAGCAGTTCTCCTCCCATACAATATGCACAATTATTATCCTTCATAGAAAAACCCTCCTTTTTGCGTTTGTCTCTATTATAAGCATTTTCTATGTCCGGTTCAAGAAAAAACCATCAGCTAATGGACAAAGCTCCCATTCTTTCTTATAATGGATAAGTCTGGATCTACAGATCCGTATTATCTGCAGAACTATATCTGCTCGAGATCCGGAACACTATGAGTCAACAGGAGGATCACTACTTTGAACGAAATCATAAAAAGTTTATTTGCAAGGAAATCCATACGTTCCTACACAAACCAGGAAATCTCTCCTCAGTGCAAAGAGGAGATTCTCCGTGCCGCTATGGAAGCGCCCACTGCAGGGAATCAACAGATGTATACCATTTTAGATATCACCAGTCAGGAGCTGAAAGAGCGTCTTTCCGTTACCTGCGATAACCAGCCCTTTATTGCGAAAGGAAAAATGGTCCTGATCTTCTGCGCAGACTTTCAGAAATGGTACCAGGCCTTTTCTATCGCCGGCTGCAATCCCAGAAAACCCGGCCCCGGAGATTTTCTTCTTGCAGTAGAAGATGCTGCCATCGCTGCCCAGAATGCCGTAACCGCAGCCCAAAGCCTTGGAATCGGCTCCTGCTATATTGGCGATATCATGGAAAACTATGAAATCCATAAAGAGCTCCTTAACCTGCCGGAATTTGTATTCCCTGCTCTTATGCTGGTATTCGGTTATCCCACACCTCAGCAGCAGGAAAGAGAAAAGCCAAGGAGAACTCCCCTTGACTTTATTGTACATGAAAATACCTATCCCCGGTTTTCTCCGGAAGAAATCCGTGAAAGCATCGCAGATTTAAAAGGAGAGGATTTTGATTCCTGGATGGAACGGTTCTGCAAACGGAAATATCAGGCAGATTTTTCTCTTGAAATGTCCCGCTCTGTGGCCGCTGCCCTGAAAAATTTCCAGGAGTGACCCGGTATCAAAAATATGGATGGATATATTCTGCTCTTAATATCCTGCCTTCAGACAGCCCATTCCTTCTCCTACCCAGCCGCCGGAGAGAAGGTGGGCTTTCATATTTTTCTGAAGGGATGTTTCCTCCGGAAGGTCTTCCAAAGGAATGTCTCTTCTTTTAAACACCCATTCCATAAACTCCCTGCTGTCCTTATAGACCTCTTCCACAGTAAACATTTCCTGAAATTTCAGGATCCTGGAATTTTCCCCCAGAAGTTCTTTTAATGCCGGGCTCAGCAGCCAGGAACAGCACTTATAAGGAACCTTATCCCAGGATGGGACCTGTTTTTCAAAAAATGTTTTTGCACTGGAAAGAGACCCTTTGATCTTCTCCGAATCCAGGATTGCATCAGAGGGAATGTGGATGGATATATACCTTTCACCATTCTTCTCTTCCACTTTTTCATATTCCAGTTCTCCCAGGCGGAAAAGCTGGAGAGAAAGCTGTCTTCCGGTCCAGAAGTCCCGGTCAAAACCATAAACGCCGTAGCTGGCCTTATGCTCTTCCACAAATCTGGTAAAGCATTTCATGGTATCCTCAAAGATTTTCCCTTCGATCCCCTGTTCCAGATACTTTCCCCAGGATATCACAGCAGCCTTTAACATACAGTAAAGGATCTTCAGTCCCCGGGGATCCTCTCCTATGGATCTCTTCAGATTTTCCCTGGCTTTTTCCCAGTTTTCTGCCTCCGTAAGTTTCCGGATATCCTTATCTGCCCGGGAAAATTCCTGTTTTTCTTCCATTGCCAAAACAGCTTCTTCTACTTCTTTCTGCAGTTCGATACGGCTGCAGATCTCTTTCAGGCTCTCCATACATTTCTCCTTAGCGTTTTTAATTTATGGTATCGGCACTCTATGCACCCTGCCTTTTTTCTTCCAAATTCCTTAAATGTTCTTCTGCTTTTCTCATATCACGGTCATAATTTTCAATTTTCTGATTCAGCCGGTCCAAAGATTCCTGCATTTCTTCCATCCGTGATATTAGCTGGTCTCTCTGATCCACCAGAATATTTTTTCTGGCTTCCAGGGTTGCATCCCCCTGTTGGAAAAGATCCACATACTCGATAAGGGCCTCAATCTGTACCCCGGCCTTTCTCATACACTTCATCAACTCCACCCAGCCGCAGGAAGCTTCGTCATAATTGCGGATCCCACTTTTCGTCCTGGGCACCGGGGGAATCAGTCCGATTCTCTCATAATACCGAAGAGTGTCCTGTGAAATATCATATTTCTTACTGACTTCCGCTATAGTCATAAGTCTTCATCCTTTCTTTTGAATACTTCTGATATAAGGATATAACCTGTAGCCGGCTCTAAGTCAAGGATTTTCTTACAAAAGAAGTAAGACACAGCCAAACTGGACTGTGCCCTGCCTTTTATTAATTACTTTATCGGCATCTTAAGGTATCATACTATAGATCATAAATCAACACCTTCTTGTGCTGCAAATTCCCATACTGTATCTTCCTCACCGCTATCCCACGAATTATACTTTCTTTCCATTCATCTCACTTTTCTTATTGCCCGCCAGGTGCTATAATTGCACTATACATTAAGAAAGGCAGGTAACCGATTATGAAACAATGCATGGACGCTCCCAACCTTCACCGGCGCATGAAGAAAATCATGGGACAGTTAAATGCTATAGACAAAATGATCGATGAGGATGTTCCCTGTGAAGATATCCTGATACAGATAAACGCCGCAAAAAGTGCCCTGCACAAGGTAGGGCAGGTAGTCCTGGAAGGCCATTTAAACCACTGCGTCCGGGACGGTATCGAACATGGCGATGCAGACAAAACTATCGCAGAATTTGCCAAGGCCATCGAGCATTTCTCCCGAATGTCCTAATCCCGTCCTGATAAACGTTTTTATAGACGTACGGAAAAAGTCTCCGAAAAGAGTCGGCACAAAACTCTTTTCAGAGGCTTTTCTTATTATATGATGTTGGGGGCAAAAGCCCCCAACTATGATACCTACGGATTGCTACGTGCTGCGCACTCTCTCATTCTTCCCCGGGCATCTTCCATGCATGGTGATCTGTATGAAGGAGATGGTGGGCTATTTCAGAAAGGGGGGCTTCCAGGTAATCCTGGTAGCATTTGGTCACGGAAGGATTCTCATGTGAAAAACGCAGATTGTTTACTTTATCCAGCCCGTAAAGCACCGTGTTTCTCACTTCAGACAATTCTTCTCCATCCTTGATAGGCTGCCCTCCGCCGCCAGTGCAGCCCCCGGGACAGGCCATGATCTCCACAAAGTCATATTTCACCTTTCCTTTGCGGATGGCCTTCATCAGCTTCCTTGTATTGCCCAGTCCGCTGGCCACCGCTACCCGGATGGTCTGTCCTGCCAGATTGAATTCTGCCTCTTTCCATCCTTCCATTCCCCTGACCTTTTTAAAAGAGTCCGGATCCGGGTTTCTTCCTGTCACCAGATAATAAGCAGTACGCAGAGCTGCTTCCATGACACCGCCGGTAGCTCCGAAAATAACACCTGCCCCTGTTCCGGTTCCCAGAGGGGTATCGAATTCTTCCTCTTCCAGTCTGGAAGGATCAATGTGTTCAGAACGGATCAGGCGGACAACCTCTCTGGTAGTCAGCACTGCATCTACATCCTGCCCGGCGCCAGCGTCATTCATCACCGGAATATCACATTCCTGTTTTTTCGCAATGCAGGGCATGATAGACAGGGAAAAGATCCTGGAGGGATCCACTCCCAAAAGCTGGGCATAATAGGATTTTGCCACTGCCCCAAACATCTGCTGGGGAGATTTTGCGCTGGACAGCTGGTCCACCATATCCGGATACTGGGATTTCATAAATCTTACCCAGCCGGGGCAGCAGGATGTAAACATGGGATATCTTTCCAGATCGCCTTTTTTCAATCTTTCCAAAAATTCACTGCCCTCTTCCATGATGGTCAGGTCTGCGCTGAAATTGGTATCGAAAATATAATCAAACCCGATCTGCCGCAGAGCAGCTACCAGTCTTTTAACGGTTGCAAACTCCCGGGACAGGCCGAAAGACTCTCCCCAGGAAGTGCGGACTGCCGGAGCAAGCTGAACCACTGTGATTTTTTCTGGATCTGCCAGGGCATCCAGGACCTTACGCCGGTCATCTCTTTCCCTTAATGCTCCTACCGGGCAATGGGTAATGCACTGGCCGCAGAGAGCACAGTCTGATTCATCAATCTTCCTGTTTCTGGAAACATCTACCGTTGTCCTGGATCCGGTTCCTGCCACATCCCAGATATTCAGGTTTTGTATCTTATCACAGACCTGCACACAGCGCATACACTTGATACATTTTCCCGCATCACGGATCAGAGGAAATTCCATAGGCCACCGGGACCTGGGCAGTTCAATCTCAAAGGGCAGATCCAGGATCCCCAGATCATTGGAAATGGTCTGAAGGCTGCAGTTGCCGCTCCGCACACAGGTGGCGCATTTGCAGTCATGCTGTGACAGAATCAGTTCCACGTTATTTCTCCGGCTCTCCCGGACTTTGGGACTGTTGGTAAACACTTCCATACCATCCCACACTTCATTGTTGCAGGCAGTCACCAGCTTTGCGCAGTTCTTTACCTCTACCACACAGACACGGCAGGCGCCGATTTCATTAATATCTTTCAGAAAGCACAGGGTTGGAATCCGGATCCCGGCCTGGGACGCAGCGTCTAAAATAGTGGTTCCTTCCTTTACTTCCACGTTTTTTCCGTTTATCGTCAGTTTTACCATTTTTCAATCCTGCCTCCTTTCAGAATACCAAATCCAAAGTGGTCACAGCGGATACATCTTCTGGCTTCCTGACAGGCCTCCTCGCAGGTCATTCCTTCTTCAATCAGTTCAAAGTCCTTGATCCTCTCAGAAGCCTGACGGACCTTCATATTTACTCTGGCGCAGCTGCGGTTATCATCCAGACGTACTCTGGGGATTTCCACATCTGTGGAGATCACATGGTTGTATCCCAGGAATTCATCGATATTGGCTGCTGCCACCTTGCCTGCGGCGATTGCCCGGATGACTGTGGCCGGTCCGGTAACACAGTCGCCTCCTGCAAAGACGCCGGTAATATCTTTGGTCTTTACGCCGCTCCAGCTCATAGCCTCGATAACCCCCCGTTTCACCGGAATTCCCTGTTTTTCAAATTCTTTTGATTCAATGCCCTGACCAATGGCTACGATCACAATATCACAGCCAAGACGCACAGGAGCTTTTGTAGATACCATAGGAACCGGTCTTCCATGTTTCATGGGGCCGATGATCTGAGGCTGCACCCACAAAGCTGACGCTCGGCCCTGGTCATCTACTTCAATCCTTAATGGTGCATGAAGATCCAAAAGTTCACAGCCCTCTTCAATGGCTCCTTCGATCTCCTCTTCCATAGCAGTCATGTCTACCCGACGTCTCCGATAAGCGATCCGCACCCGTTTTGCTCCCAGGCGCACCGCAGACCGGGCTACATCCATGGCTACGTTTCCGCCACCTATAACGACGATTTCCTTTCCTGTGAAATCCGGCATCTCGTCGTCTCCGATTTCCCGGAGAAGTTCCACAGCGGAGATGACGCCTTGGGCTTCTTCCCCTTCAATGCCAATCTTTCTGTCAATATGTGCTCCAATGGCAATATAAACTGCATCATACTCTTCTCTTAAATCTGCGATATTTGGATCCTCTCCCACTGTTACCTCTGTCTTTACATGAATACCCAGACTTAAGAGATGGTTGATCTCCCGGTCCAGTTCCTCTCTTGGCAGACGGTAATTGGGGATTCCATAGCGGAGCATACCGCCCAGTTTCTTTCTCTGCTCAAAGATCGTCACCTCGTGTCCCATAAGGGTGAGATAATAAGCCGCACTGATACCTCCCGGGCCACCGCCTATAACAGCTACCTTCTTTCCTGTAGCCACCGCCGGTACAGGAAGGGGAACATCGCCTGCATGATCTACTGCAAATCGTTTCAGTCCACGGATATTAACCGGATCATCTACCATGGTCCTGCGGCACCGTACCTCGCAGGGATGTTCACAGATCAGGCCGCAGACTGCAGGAAGGGGATTATCTTTTCGGATCAGCCGCACCGCATCCCCGTATCGGCCCTCTGCTACCAAAGCTACATAACCGGGAATATCCACTCCCGCCGGACATTGGGATACACAGGGAACCGGCTGGTTCAGCTCAAATTTACATCTTCCTCTTAAAACATGTTCCTCAAAATCATCTCTGAATCCGCGGATTCCTTTTAAAACCATTCTGGCAGCTTCATAGCCGATGGCGCAGTCTGCGGAATAAAAAATATTCCGTGCAGTTTTTTCGATAAGATCGATCACGGAAAGGTCCGCCTGTCCGTCCAGGACCTGCTCCATCAGCTTCTGGAGCTGACCCAGTCCTACCCTGCAGGGCACACACTTTCCACAGGACTGGGCATGACAAAGTTTCAAAAAAGACGAGGCCAGATCCACAGGACATAGTCCGGGAGGACTGGCGCTGATCCGTCTTTCCAGGTCTTTATACAGTTCTTCTACTGTCGCCTGGGCTTTGTTCTGTGTAATAATACTTAATCTGCTCAATGAAAGATTCCTCCTCTCTTCTGATAAAAAAGGGCGGCATTTATCGCTTATCCGATAAATGTCGCCCAGACGTCCGGCTTCTCTATCAGCTCTTGCCACATCATGGTACTCCATTTTATACGTCAGCAGCAAAAACCCTTTATTTAAATTCAACATATCACATTCAATGCCTTCTGTCAATTTAATTTTTATAATAATATTTTCTTAATTAAGCATTCTATCTCTCTATTTTCACAAAAATTCCCCATCCCACTTATAGCTTTAATGATATTCCTGTGCTCTCAGCAGCTTTCAAAAGCTCTCCTTCCAGAAGCAGTTCCCGAACAGCTTCTATGTACGGTTCTAAAGCCACATCTTCTTTCAATGCCGGCATAACCTGGCGGATTTTCTTATATACGGCCTCCAGAGCAGGAGAAGATTTCATCTCCGGATAAAATTCCTTTGCCTGGGCAGCGCAGATCAGTTCTATGGCAAGGATATATTGTCCAAGCTGAACACAGTCATATGCTTTTTTGGCCGCATTATACCCCATACTTACATAGTCTTCCTGATTTGCGCAGGTCACAACATTGTCTACTACTGCCGGGGCAGACAGAAGCCGCATTTCTCCGATCAGACCGGCAGAAGTGTACTGAATCATCATCAGGCCGTCATTAAAATCCGCATCAGCATTCAGAAAAGGAGGTAATTCGCTGACATGACGGTTTACCAGACGGTCTGTCCTTCTCTCCGACATTTTTGCCAGGTCTGTAAGGGCAATGCACAGAAAATCTGAAGCCATTCCCAGATAGCTTCCGTCTGCATTGCATCCCATAACTGCCTCTGCCTGTCCATTTTCTTCAAAGATAAGAGGATTATCCACAGAAGAATTCAGTTCGATATCGATAGTTGACAGGCCGTCAGAAAGAGCTTTCTTCACAGCGCCGTGAAGCTGCGGGATACAGCGCAGGGACAGTGCGTCCTGCACCCGATAGTCTTTATACTTTTCGATAATCTGGCTTCCCTTCAGGAGATTCCGGATATTTTCTGCTGTTTTTATCTGTCCTGGATGAGGCCTTGCCAGCATAAGTCTCTCATCCATGGCCATAACTGTTCCTTTCAGCATTTCCAGAGAAAAGGCTCCTGCAATATCTGCTGTTTTTGCAAGGATTACAGCATCATAGTAAGCCAGACATGCCAGCGCCGTTACAGATGTAGTTCCTGACACAAGGGTAAGACCTTCTTTTGCCCCAAGGACAACCGGCTTTAAGCCGGCCTTTTCCAGAGCCTCTTTTCCGGGGCAAAGCTCCCCTTTGTACCATGCCTTTCCCTCCCCGATCAGCACCATACCGATATGAGCTTCCAGTCCAATGTAGCCCACCGATCCGTGTTTGGGAACTCTTGGAAAGATTCCCCGGTTCAGACATTCCCGCAGAAGTTCCAGAGTTTCCAGCCGAAATCCAGTATGGCCGCTTCCAAAATGGAGCAGCATAATAAACATCATAGCTCTTACCCCTTCTTCTTCAAGAGGTTCTCCTACAGATACCGTATGGGCCAGGATATGATTTTTCTGGATCTTTACCCTTTCTTCTTCCGGAACAAATTTTCTGCAGTTGTCTCCAAGCCCTGTGGTAATTCCATAAATTGCCTTTCCTTCCCGGCTGAACCGTTCTACATGGGTCCTGCACCGGCTGACTCTGTCCTTATATTCCTGAGAAAACTCCACTTTTGCGTGATGTCTTGCTACCTTTATCACCTGTTCCAGTGTGTTCTTTTCTTCCAAAATTACAGTCTTCATTTCCAATCTCCAATCAATTCAGCAGTCTGTTGTTTTCATAACCCCCTTCCAGGGAAACGCTCATACGCTTTAAGCGTTGATAAACATCCTCTTCAAGCTCTGTAACATTCTGATTTCTTTCATCGACAGGCTTATTCCCGAAAATTTCCCCGGGCACATAAACCTGTCCGCCTGGTTTTATAGGAGGACATTCTCTTACTTCCTGGGCAAGATGGTCCACCTGCTCTTTAAAATCTTCCAGATCCGTAAACATTTCTGTTGAAAAGGCAAGGAACAGATATCCCAGATCATACTCATCTTTTCCGGCTCTTCCCATCTTTGCTCCTACAAAAGCGCCTGTCAGGATCTCCAGAGCGTAGCATAAGGCATAGCCTTTTGGGCCTCCAAAGGGCACTCCCGCTTCTGCCCGCTTTGGACCTGTGGTAAAATTCCCCGCTTTATCTATGAAGGCATTTTCCGGCAAAGGACGGTTCTCTACCATTGCCTGCCGCACCTCTCCCCAGACTTTCTGGGATGTAGCAAAGTCAAAGATATACGGTTTTCCTCTGCCGCTTGGGAAAGAAAAGCATAAGGGATTCGTCCCGAATATACCTCTGGCTCCTCCATAAGGCGCAACACATGCAGGTCCCCCATTATTCGTAATCATTCCCACCAGACCTTCCTGGGCAATTTTTCTGGCATAAGGAGTTACTCGTGAATACCTGCTTACATTTTTCAGAGCTACAATTCCTACGCCGTACTCTTTTGCAGCCTCAATGGCAAGATTGGTCCCATATAAAGCAGCAATATGTCCCAGTTCTCCATTGCCGTCTATCTGGGCATAACAACCGTTTTTCCTGAGCAACTTCATATCTCCCGTTCTTCTGGAAAGTCCTGCATCCACAGTCAGAAATTTAGATATCCCATGGGTCTTATGTCCTTCCAGCTCAGACTCCAGATAATCTGACACCATAAAATCTGCATATTCTCCGCAGATCCCTCGAATCTCCAGAGACTTTGTCATTAGTTCTTTTATTTCTTCTATTTCTACGGTCACTGTCATATCCTGTACATCCCTCCCTCAGCTTCTATTTTTCCTCTGCACTGTCCAGGATTTCTATCAGTCCCCTGTCGGCATCCACCAGAATTCTGTCGCCGTCTTTTACCTCCTCATAGAAGGCGGGATCCACCCGATCTACCATAGGAATTTCCATGATGATAGCGCTGGATACCAGTACAGTTTCCGGATACTGGATGATCATGGCAGCCGGAGAATTGTTTTTCTGGTTTAACTGATAAAGTCCGTCTGCCTGTACTACAGAGCTTCCCTTGCCTCCGGGAAAAATCAATACTTTATGGGCTACGGATTTTCCTTCCAGATCATGGGCTTTCTCTATAACCTTTCCTGTAGCCGGATCTATGAGATAAAACATGATATTGTCTTTTGACACAACTGCCTCTGCTTCCGCTCGTCCCTCTGAAATCTTATGACATTGAAATACTTTTCCCATCTTATTTTACCTCCCCTGTAAGTGCTGCCTGTATACATGTATCAAGGTCCCGTATAACAAAATGGATACCTCTCCGCTGAGGATAGTAGGCGCATTTCGGTGATTCTGTGATACCCACCTTTCCTGTAAGATGTCTCCAGCAAGGCTGATCCGGGCAGCTGTCCGGCACGATAAATCCTCCTGCATCAGTAATGATCTCATCCAGCCCCATCCGGACTGCCATCTCTTTCACATGACTGGAGGTCAGGATCCACATTTCTTTTTTCAACGTTTTCCCTTCTACTCGTTCCGCAATATATTTCACTTCTTCCAGAGTAAAATGAGGACAGCCAAACATTGCAAAATCAATTTCCCGGTTTCCTTCCAGTGAAATTTCTTTCAGGATTTCTTCTTTATCCTCATTGGTGATCACTACTTTTCGTACAGGTTCTTTCCCCCCGAAAGCCGTCTCAAGATCCGGTGCTTCCGGAGTATAGCCTACGATATGATACATTCCATAGGCACCTGAAGTATTTAACTGAGCTCCCAGATTTCTCAGAGCCTCTTTTGTAATAGTTTCCTTTGGAAAACCGGTAAACACCGGAACTCCCTCGCCGATCTTCTTCCCCAGCATACCAATCATATGATAGTCGAAGGGGGTTTTTACATCGGCCTGTATCTCTACCAGGACAGTTCCTCTTCTGTTTTCGTCCAGAAGCAGCCCGTATTCCGGCACATATCCGGTTATAGCCGCACACAGAGCGCTGTTTGCCCCTTCCCGGTTGGTCCTGGCCCCCCAGACAGCATTTGCGTAGGGCGTTGCGCTGGATTCTGAAAAAGCGATCACCTCTTTATAATTTGGCACATTTGTATCTATGTAGGGCGTACAGTTGTAACTAAGCTGAGCCCCCAGAGCTTTATAGGCATTGTGGGTGCGCTGCATCAAGTCTGCAAATTCCGGTGCGACCATATTTCTGTTTTTAAAAAATTCCAGACAAAATCCCGGATTCACTGTAGGAGTCACACGACATCTGGCGCCCCCTTCCAGCATTTTTTCTGCAAACCACAGATCTGCTTCCTGATTTGAAAGTGCAACATGAGCTCTGGTGATAGGCACCATCCGCTCTGCACCGAAGGATTCTCCGATGGCCACCTGGATCTTCATAGCATAGGCAGTTCCTTTTCCATATTTTCCGTCCAGCATATCCTGCTGATGTTGTGTAAGCTCCATTTGATTACCTCCTGTAAAATTTTTCTATAATTTCACAATGGCTCCTACTTCTATTTTCATACCTCCCCACAGTTCCAGGGCAACGCCGCTTCTGGCCGGAGGGCATTCTGTTCCGAAAAACTCTTCGTAAATTTCATTCATAGCGTCAAAGTCTTTCATGGTAGACAAAAACACATCGCATTTCACCACATCCTCCATAGAAGCTCCCAGCTCTTCCACAATCAATTTCAGATTGCCAAGGGCTCTCCTTGTTTCTTCCTGGATGGTTCCATGGATGATTTCTCCCGTTTCAGGATCCAGGGCGATCTGACCCGAAACAAAAGCAAATCCCCCTGCTATAGCTACCTCTGCCACCGGACCGCCAAAAACTTTCATTCCTTTAGGGGTAAATACTTCTTTTTTCATCTTACAAGACTCCTTTCATTTTTTCTGTCAATGTCTTTACTATATTTTTATCAGGTTCTTGTCGGAAAACTGTCTGACCGGAAGGATTTTTTATCCTGAGAAAAAGGAAGCAGCCTTTTTCCCAAAAAAAGACTGGTGCATAAACTGCATCAGCCTTTTTATTTTTTATTCTTCTAATCTTTTCAGCTCTTCTCTCAGGAAATCACTGCCAAGCCTTTTTGCTAGCTTCTCAGAAATTTCTCTATGTTTTGCCCCCTCTTCTGCATCTCCTGCGGCTTCCAGAACAATTCCGATACACCGCTCTGCTTTCGCCTCTCCCCAGACAGAGCCTACTTTTGCAAAATATTCTTTAGCTATATATGCATATTGCTCCGCTTTTTCAAACTCTCCCAGATGATACAGAGCAAAGCTCATATCTGAGTAAAAAATCCCTGTCTCTCCGTATATTTTGTATTCCTCTCCCAGATGGATGGCCTGTTCCAGATATCCGCAGGCCTCCTGCCATTTTTTTTGCCGTATATAGCACAGTCCCATATTGTGATAACAAGCAGAAAGCTCCTTTAAATATTTCGCCTTTTTTTCCTCTCTGCCGCCCAGGTAATTAATAGCCTCCTGGTAAAGTTTTTCCGCTTCTGCATACTCACCGTTCTTTACCTTGGAAGTTGCCAGATAGCGCAGCAGCATACATTCCTCTTCTATGTGATGATGGGTGCAGTCTTTCATAAATATCATGCAGGTATCGATAACATCCTGCATAAAGCCATTCTGTCCGGTCAGATCTCCGTACAAAATCAGCTGCAGATAATTATAAAACATATAGTCTCTGTCCTGCAGTTCTCTTGCCAGTTCCAGGCTTTTTTCCACATGTTTCTTTCCCTGGCTGCTGTCTGCTACAAACATTTCATATCTTCCCAGCAGATACTCTATGCGCATACGTATGGGGGCAAGCTCTGGCTTCTCCTCCTGCTGTTCTTTGATTTCCTCTGCCAGAAGTACCAGTTCATCCTCACGGGCATAATAACCGTCTATATTTCCGCTGAAGACAGCTTTTCTCGCCAGCATAGGATATAGAGCATATGTAATAGTATAAAAAGGTTCCAGGTATTTGACTTTATACTCATATGTTTTATATAAATTTCCGCACTGTTCATAATGATACAAAACCAGAGAACAGATTTCCAGATCCGGAGTTTCTCTGTATCTTTCTTCATAAAACCGTGCGATATAAGCATGATACATATTCCTTTTTTCTTCAGACAGAGATTTGTATACATACTCATGAAGGATCTGATGGCGGAATCCATACCGAATTTCTCCTTTTGACCATTTTTCACAGAGGATCTTTTTCTCCAGCAATGGCTCCAGGATCTGCCGCAGCTGTCCGTCTTCCAGGCCGAAAATCTGGTTGATCTCCTGAAGAGACGCCGGAAGAGAAAAAATAGACAGAATATCCAGTAGTGTACGCTCCCGTCTGGACAATCTGAGAAGACGGCTTTGGAGCACATTGGAGGTTTTGTCAGTAAAGCCTTCCCAGGCATCCCCTTCATCAAAAAGCCGCAGAGATTCCATAAAAAACAAAGGATTTCCCTGGGTCTTTTCATATATTTCCCGGGCCAGTACAGGATCTTTCTCCAGGCCGCTTCCTGACTGGCTGATGATTTCCTGTGTTTCCGCAAAAGTAAAAGGCTTCAGGATGATTTCTTTTAAAAGGCCCCTGCCGATCAGAGGGATCTTGAAATTTTTTATAGCATCTCCATCCTCTTCTCTGTATGCGGCCATGACCAGAAGATTTCCATGGCCCATACGAAATAAAAGATTACTCATAAGACGTACGCTCATTGGATCCATCCACTGGATATCGTCAATGAGCAGAAGAATCTTCTTATTCCGGAAATTTTTAGATAAATATCGGAAAACCGACTCTGTTAAAACTTCAAACCTGGTCATCAGAAAACGAAGATCCGTATCTGTGTGATTCTGAAGTATATCAATGGGGGAGTCTACCGTCAGTCCATTTATTTTGCAGTATTCTGCCACAGCTTCCATAATGCCGTACCAGGCCATCAAATAGAGCTCTTTTTCTGTCTCGCAGCAGTTCCAGGAAAAGACCAGATAATCTGACTTTTCAAACATCCTGTGGATCTGCTCCAGCAGCATACTTTTCCCAATACCCGGCTCACCGGTTATCAGGTAAGATACCTGGCTTCTTTCATCACTTTCTTCATTAGCAAAGACCTTGAAATAAATATCATAGAGGATATCTGTCCTTCCGAAAAAATAATCTTTTGTCTTTAGATCAGGAAGTTTCAGACTCTTCTTCATGCCTGAAATCTTCTCAAAAAGATTTTTTGTCTCTTCTTCCGGCTCTTCTCCCACTTCTTTTTTCAAAAACTCTCTCAGTTTCTGATAAAGCTCTACAGCAACCGAATATCTGCCGGCTTCTGCCATTTTCTTCATAATGCAGCGGTAGATCTCCTCGTCCATCCATTCCTGCTGCAAGAATATCCGTCCGCTTTCTTCCAGAAATTCCGGTTCTTCTCCTGGTTTCAACTCCATGATCTTCAGCTGCAGAGCTTTTATATAATCCCGTCTGCGCCTGAGTCTTTCGCCCTCTGCCCAATCCTCAAATTCATAGCAGTTTTTCACATAAAAAAACTGCAGAAATTCTCCTCTGACTTTTTCCAGCAAGTTTTCTCTTGTATCCTGTTCAATATCAATGCTGATATCTCTTTCCCTGTTCAATGCGATCCTGCTGTTTCCCTCTATAATAAGAATATCCTGTCCCAAAACCTTTCGTATATTATAAAGAGCATCTCTTAAGTTCTTTCTTGCAGTAGTTTCGCTGGAATCTGCCCATAAAACTCCAATAGCCTGGGTCCTGGTTATCTGATTATTTACACACAGGTAATAGAACAGGCCTTCAACCTTTTGATAGGGAAAACTAACCTCCTCGCCTTTATGCCGAACCGCAGGAGTACCCATAAGCCAGACTTCTACGTCATGTTGCCATTTCTGTTCTCCTCTCTGAGATGTGTATTCTGTATTCATGCTTTCACCCTGACTTCCCGCTGCAATCTCTAATACATTCTCGTACTTTCATATGTAAAATACTATATCATAAAATAAGTACCTCTGCAAAGTCTAAAAAGCGTCGGAAACTTATTCCTCAGTTTCCATATATCCCTTTGATTTCGCCCAAAATCCTCTTGACCTGTATACCCCTATGGGTATATTATACATATACCCCCATATGTATATTTTAAGAAAGAAGGAGCGCTATGATTTCATCTATGAAAGACTTGTTTCTCAATGAAACAAAAAGAAGCATTTTATTTCTTGTGATCTCCGGTCTCTCTCTGCTGATCAGTTTTCTGGAGCCGGAAGGTATTCTTTTTAACACAGCCTGGATCGCCATTCTTCTCTGCGGGATCCCAATCATCAAAGAAGCCATAGAAGGCCTTGTCACACGGTTTGACATTAAAGCAGACGTATTAGTATCTCTGGCTCTGATCGCTTCAGTGATCATTGGAGAGATCTTTGCTGCCGGCGAAGTGGCTTTTATCATGCAGATCGGTTCTCTTTTAGAAGAACTTACTGTAGCCAAGGCAAGGGCTGGTATTGAAAAGCTGGTACACCTTACCCCTTTAACTGCACGAAAGATCCTAAACGGCAAAGAAATCATCCTGCCGGCTAAAGAGGTGGCTGTCAATGATGTACTCCGGGTTCTTCCGGGAGAGACTATCCCTGTAGACGGGGTAATCCTATCCGGAGAGACCTCCGTGGATCAGGCCGTTATGACAGGAGAATCTCTTCCGGTGGACAAAGGTCCGGGAGACGAGGTATCCAGCGGAACGGTCAACCAGTTCGGTTCTTTTGATATGAAAGCTTCCAGAGTAGGGGAAGACAGCTCTATCTGGCGGATGATCCGTCTGGTCCAGTCTGCTGATGCCGGAAAGGCCAAGATCGTAAGGCTGGCAGACCGGTGGGCCACCTGGATCGTGGTCATCGCTCTGACTGCCGCAGCTCTTACCTGGCTGATATCCGGCCAGATCATCCGGGCTGTGACCATACTGGTAGTCTTCTGTCCCTGTGCCCTGGTACTGGCCACTCCCACCGCCATCATGGCGGCCATCGGAAATGCTACAAAGCATGGTTTCCTGGTAAGAGAAGGCGACGCTCTGGAGCGCCTGGCTCAGGTCTCTCAAGTTGCCTTTGACAAGACAGGAACCCTCACTTATGGAAAACCTCAGGTAGCGGCTGTAGAAAGTTTCTCACCGGATATTTCCTCTGAAAAACTATACCGTCTTGCCGCCGAAGCTGAGCTTCGTTCAGAACACCCCCTTGGCAAAGCAGTAGTCCAGGGATACAAGCAGTCTTATCCTGAAACCGCACCTGAAGCTCCCCAATCCTTTTCCATGCTCCCGGGCAAAGGCGTAAAAGCCATGGCAGATCACGTGGAGGTGCTGGCAGGCAATCCCTCTCTCCTGGAGGAGAATCAGATTTCCATACCTCAAAAAGCCCTGGATTCTGCAGCAGGCTATATACAAAAGGGCTGCACTCTTATTTATCTGGGAATTGAAAAAAGGTTCGGAGGATTTGCGGCCCTTTGGGATACCCTGAGGGAAACTGCTCCTGAAATGATCAGCAGGCTGAAACAGCTTGGCCTCACTCCCGTACTTATGACCGGGGATCATGAAAATGCTGCCAGGACCATTGCTGATCAGCTGCATATTGATAAAGTCCATGCCGGCTGTCTCCCGGAGGATAAGCTCAATTACATAGCCTCTTCCCAGGGAAAAAAAGAAATGGTATGTATGATCGGAGATGGCATCAACGATGCTCCTGCACTGAAAAAAGCCCATGTGAGCATTGCCATGGGCGGAGTGGGAAGTGATATTGCTGTAGACGCAGCCGACATTGCTCTGGTAAATGATGACATCAAGGAGCTTCCACATCTGGTTTCTCTGTCCAGAAAGATGATGACTACGATCAAATGCAATCTGGCATTCTCCATGACTTTGAATTTTGCAGCCATCATACTGGCGATTACGGGGATCCTGAACCCCGTAGTAGGCGCTCTCGTCCACAATGCAGGATCTGTGCTGGTGATCATAAACTCCAGCCTGCTGCTGACCTATAGGAAAAAATAATTCTGGCCATCTGCCGGGGCTTTGGGCTGCAAAAAATACCGCCGGAAATTTACTAATACAATTCCCGGCGGCAGTACCTGTCCCAAAATATATATCCGGTTATTTCCGGTTTTTCTGATAGATGATATACAGTCCCTTCAGCAGCAGGTTATCATCTAAAATCACTTTTCTCCGGCAATGAGGAACGATCCTTTTAGCCAGTCCGCCAGTAGCGACGACTGTAGCCGTCTCTCCCAGTTCTTCCTCCAGCCGGTCAATGATTCCGTCCATAGCTGCCGCTGCACTGTAGATCACACCGCTTTTCATACATTCTGTTGTGTTCTTTCCAATAATGTGTTCCGGAGCCTCCAGGCTGATGCCGCCAAGCTGGGAAGCATGGGCCGTCAGAGAATCCAAAGATACTCCGATACCCGGATAAATCATACCGCCAATATAGTTTTTATTCCGGTCAATAACACATACCGTATTGGCGGTACCCAGGTCAAAAATCAGCAAAGGCACCGGATATTCGGCAATCCCCGCCACAGAGTCCACCACCAGATCACTTCCCAGCTGAGCCGGGTTGTCAATCCGGATATTCAAGCCTGTCTTAATACCCGCTCCCACGATCAGGACTTCCTTTTTCAGTATTTTTTCTACTGCCAGCTTTGCCGCCCTGGTCACCTGGGGAACCACAGAGGAAATAATCCCTCCTTCCAGCTGTTCCTGCCGGATATGGTAAATGTCCAAAACATTTTTGATATCAATGGCATATTCCAGTTCTGTCTTGGTATGGACAGTGGAAAGGCGCTCCACAAACAGACATTCTCCCTTCTGGATACAGCCAATGACAATATTTGTATTTCCGATATCAATCGCTAAAATCATAAGTAAAACCTAATCTTTCCCTGATATTCTTTTTCATCAGCACACGGCCGATAAAGAAGGTAAGGATCCCTGCCACAATGGCTTCAGGAACTCCATTGATTCCAATAATAGATAAGATGAATCCGTATACAGCCTGGACAGCCACCTCATTGGCCGCCGCATAAGCTTCTCTGAAAAACAGAAAGATCATGTTCATGACCAGCAAAGTATTCACCAGTGCGCCTGAAATTCCCGCCAGGATCAGTCCCAGATTGGAAACTCCCTTGCTTGTCCCGAACTTTTTCACTCCCTTGTAGACAAAGTAGGGAACCACTCCTACCAATATCCTGGGAACGAAGCAGATAAGGATGCTTCCGATCCCGCCGCTGAACTCTCCAAGATTATAAAAGGGTGTAAAAACAAAAGATGTGACGGTAGGGTTCATCGTGTTGTTAATGAAGCTGGTAAGGCCGAAAAGAAATCCCAGACCCGCTCCTTTCTTTGGTCCCAGAAGCAGAGATGCCAGTATAACGGGGATGTGGATAATCGTGGCTCTTGTAAATCCCAGAGGGATATATCCGAGAAAAGGGGTAAAAGCCATGATCACAATGATCGCCCCGAAAATGGCGGTCTGCACCATACTTCTGATCTGTCGTCTGTTATCTCCAGGCGTCCGCCTGGCTGCTGTGTTCTGATAATGATTCATAATTGCCTCCTTGTTATCGTTCTTTTTTGAGATACAATACTTTTGGCACAGAAATCTCTTTCTGCTCTTGTTCTTTAAGGTTCAGGCCTGATTTTACGCCTGTGCCATGTTCTTTAAAATCTGGTCCAGAATTTTTAAGGCTGCCTCCTCCTTTAACATTTTTTCAAGTGAAACTTCCTCATTTTCTGTGATCATGGTGATCACATTGGTATTTCCGGCAAATCCTGCTCCTTCTACCTTGAGATTGTTGGCCACGATCATGTCCAGATTTTTGTTTTTCAGTTTTTTCCTGGAATTTTCCAGCATATTCTCTGTCTCCATAGAAAATCCGCAGAGAAACTGTCCCTGTTTCTTATGCTCTCCCAGATATTTGAGAATATCCCTGGTCCTTTCCATCTCCAGGGAAATATCCTCTCCCTGTTTCTTCACCTTTTCCTGGCTGACAGTTTTGGGCCGGTAGTCCGCCACTGCCGCTGCTTTGATGATAATATCCTGTTCTCCTGCACGGCTGGTCACTTCCTGGAACATATCCTCTGCAGTTACCACAGGAACCACTTCTACAAATTCCGGCGGCGTAATCGCTGCAGGACCCGACACCAGGGTAACCTGAGCCCCTCTCAGCATGGCCATCTTTGCCAGAGCATAGCCCATTTTCCCGGATGAATGATTGGTAATGTACCGCACCGGATCTATGGGTTCCTGAGTAGGTCCTGCAGTGACCAGAACCTTCTTTCCCTCCAGATTTTTCGGGAAAGCAATCTCCTTTAAGATATACTGGAGAAGCAGCTCCGGTTCCGGCATTTTGCCCTGACCGGTATCTCCGCAGGCCAGATAACCGGAAGCCGGACTGATCACCTCACAGCCATAGTGCTCCAGTGTCTTCAGATTATCCTGAACGATGGGATTCTCGTACATCTGGGTGTTCATAGCCGGCGCAAAGATTATTTTGCAGCGGCAGGCCATCACTGTGGTGGTCAGCATGTCATCGGCAATGCCATGGGCGATCTTCCCGATTATATTGGCCGAAGCCGGAGCCACCATAACCACATCTGCTTTTTTTGCCAGTGCCACATGTTCCACATTGTACTGAAAGTTCCTGTCGAAAGTATCGATCAGGCACTTATTTCCCGTCAGAGTCTCAAAAGTAATGGGATTAATGAAGTTCTCTGCGTTTTTTGTCATCAGCACGTGTACGTCTGCATGAAGCTTTTTCAGGGCGCTGGCAAGGGAAGCGATCTTGTATGCGGCAATGCTTCCTGTCACTGCCAGCACAACTGTTTTACCTTTCAGCATAAATTTACCCCTTTTCCTTTTTTTGTGAACTGCCCGCTTGGGGCTGGTTCCGTTTCCGTTACATTATAGGGGATTCCTGTAAAAAAAGCAATTCTTTTTGGTTTCCGCCTGGGGCATACTTCCCTCCCTCTTTCCTGATCCGTCAAACAGATGGCAGGCTACTTCATGCCCCTCTCCGATGGTCTTCCGTACAGGACGTTCTTTCCTGCACAATTCCCTGCAAGATTCGCAGCGGGTCTGGAAAGGACAGCCCGGAGGCATATCCAGAGGGCTGGGAATCTCGCTGTCCATTGGCTCTATCTTTTTATAAAAGTCCATCTTCGGATCAAAAATGGAATCAATCAAAGTACGTGTATAAGGGTGTTTTGCCTTTTCCACTTCCCCTCCGGGAATGATCTCCACAATATTTCCCAGATACATGACGGCGATCTGATGGGCAAAGGAGTGGATCAGTCCCAGATCATGGGCAATGAATCCGATGGCAATATTATTTTCTTTCTGCAGCCTGCAGACCAGTTGGATAATGGTTTTCTGCACAGACACATCTAAGGCACAGGTGGCTTCATCCATGATGATCAGTTCCGGTTCCAGAGCAATAGCCCGGGCAATGGCGATCCTTTGGCGCTGTCCGCCAGACATGCTGTGGGGAAAGCGGTCTGCGAAATCTCCGGGAAGGTCCACTGCTTCCAGAAGCTCCCGGGCCTTCTCCTCCTTCTCGGAAGCTTTGATCCGGCCAAAGTTCATAAGGGGTTCGCATAAAATATCCCGGATGCGCATCTTAGGATTAAAAGACCCGTTAGGATCCTGGAAGACCATCTGGATATGCTGACGGGTCTGGCGCAGTTCCTCCCCTTTCATTTTTGTCAGGTCCTTTCCCCTGAAGAGAATCTCTCCCTCTGTGGGAATGTCCAGCCGGACCACAAGACGCATAAATGTAGATTTTCCGCAGCCGGACTCTCCGATCAGCCCCAAAGTTTTCCCTTTGTAAAATTTCAGATTAACGTCGTTGCAGGCGGTCAGCACTCTGCCCCCTGAAGCAGGAAAACGGCGGGTCACATGTCTTGCCTCCAGCAGCAAGTCCTTTTCATCAAACATAACGCTCACCTCCCAGAGAAGGAACCGCCTCTAAAAGTTCCTGTGTATAAATGCTGCGGCCACCTTTCAGGATCTGATCCCGACTGCCGGTATCTGCGATCTGTCCCTCTTTCATCACCAGGATCTGATCGGACATATAGGCTGCAACTCCTAAATTGTGAGTAACCATAATAATACTTGTCCCCCACTCCTCCCGCAGTTCTATCATCTGTCTTACGATCTGGGCCTGGGTAGTCACGTCCAGCGCAGAAGTAGGCTCATCTGCCAGCAATAGCTTTGGCTGAAAGGTCATAGCCATGGCAATGCCCACCCGCTGCCGCATACCGCCGGAAAGCTGGAAGGGATAAGATTTCATAATATTGTCGCTGCTTGGCAAGCGCATACGGTCGAGCATTTCCCGCCCTTTCTCCCAAGCCGCTTTCCTGCTGATCTTTTCGTGAGTGCGGATATATTCCACAAAGACACTGCCGATTTTTCTGATAGGATTCAGCATAGCGCCGGAATCCTGAAAGATCATAGACATGTCTGTACCCCGGAGATTTCTCCACTCTTCCGCTGTGTTGTCCAGCAGGGATTTTCCTTCAAATAGGATGTCTCCCCCTGTAATCTTTCCCCCTCCCGGCAGCAGGCCGAGCACTGCCCGGATCACGGTGGTTTTCCCTGAGCCGGACTCGCCTACGATAGAGGCAATCTCGCCTTTTTTGAGGGTCATACTGAAATTATTAACCGTAGGGCGGTCTCCGTAGGATATGGTAACATTTTTTATCTCAAGCATAAAATCCCCTCCTACTCATCTTTTGGATCCAGGACATCCCGAAGGGCGTCTCCCAGAAGATTAAAGACAACTACTACAATGAAAATCGCCGCTCCCGGAAAAATCATCATCCAGGAAGCATTCTGGATATACTGGCGGCCTTCGTTGAGCATCAGGCCCCATTCAGGCGTAGGCGCCTTAGCGCCGAAGCCAAGGAAGGAAAGCCCTGCCAGTTCCAGCATCATACCTCCGATATCTGTGGCGGCGGTAATGACCAAAGTGGGGATAACGTTGGGGATCATATATTTCCGCAGTATATAAAGAGTCCTGGAACCTGTGATCACGGCGGCGGCCACATAATCCCGGTTCCGGATCTTCAGCACCAGGCTCCGGGCAAGTCTGGCATATTTTGTCCAGCTTACCAAGGCCACTGCGATCACCGCATTCCTAATGCTGGCTCCCAGGACGCCGGCAATGGCCATAGCGAAAACCATCCCCGGGAAAGATACCATCAGGTCTGCGATACGCATGATCACAGTATCTATCCAGCCGCCGAAATAGCCGGCCAGAACACCCAGGACTGTTCCCAGCACAAAAATAAGGATCACTACAGAGAAAGCCGCCACAAGACTGGTCCGGGCTCCATATATCACCCGGGTAAAAATGTCACGCCCCAGTTTGTCAGTTCCGAAAATATGCTCTCTGCCGGGAGGCTTTAGAGCGTCCCCCAGCACAGCCTCTGAAGGGCTGACCCCTCCTGTGATGACCGGGGCAAAAACAGCCGTAAGGATGATCAAAAAGGCGAGGAAAGCAAAGAAACAAAAGGACTTGTTTTTTATGATAAAATTTCTGATTTTCATTCTTCTCTACCACCTTTCTTTCATTCTTGGGTCAACCAGGTTATAGGAAATATCCACCAGCAGATTAACCACCATATAGATCAGAGAAATCCATAAGACATACCCCTGAATCAGGGGATAATCGTATGCGGTTATGGCAGATACCGCCAGATTTCCCAGGCCGGGATAGGTAAAGATAACCTCCACCACAGCGGTTCCCCCCAATAGAGAGCCGAGGGACAGTCCCAGCATAGTCAGCAGAGGCAGCAGGGAATTGGGGAATACATTGAGCCACAGGATCTTCCACTCCTTCACTCCCCTGGCTCTTGCTCCCACAACATAATCCTGGCTCAGCTCCTCCAGAATTGCAGTCCGCACCTGACGGGTATACTTGGCAGACATGGCAAACGCAAGGGTGACTGCCGGAAGTATCATACTTTGAAAGTCCCCTCCCGAACAGACTACAGGCAGAAGCTTCAAACGAACGCAGAAAAACAGCATCAGCAGCAGACCTACCCAGAAATTCGGCATGGATACACCAAAAAACGTGAGGCCCCGCAGACCGTAATCCACAAGACTATTTTTGTGAGTGGCCTGTATCATACCGAGAGGTACGGCTATCAAAAGCATCAGGATCATAGAAAAAATGGACAGCTTCAGCGTAGGCCAGAGCCGATTCAAAAGTAAAGTGGAAACAGAGTTGTTATAGGCATAAGATGTGCCGAAATCTCCATGAAGACATCCTGTCAGCCAGTCAAAATACTGGACCAATACAGGCCGGTTCAGACCCATAGCCTCCCGTGTCTGCTGGATGACCTCTTCGCTTGGTACAACTCCGGAAGCCGCATACATGGTACGCACCGGATCGCCAGGTGCCAGGTAAGTGATCAAAAATGACAAAAAACTGATTCCCACGGCTACAAGGATCATCTGGATCAGTCTTTTTCCTAAGTATTTTGCAGTCAAAATTTTCTCTCCTTTCTGCACAGGCAGTTCCTGGAAAGGGCAATCTGCATTTCCCGGAAAAGCATGGCTTTTCCAGGAAAACTGTGATCACCTTATCAGGACTGGGCCGCAGGATATATTTCATTGGTAAGCCAGTAATAATCTGCCGTATGGATCGCTGCGCCGCCGATAGTAGCGTTTCTGGAGATCATAGAGCTGTTATAATAGCCGTGAACAACCACAGCCGCATCATCAAGAAGGATCTGCTGCATCCTCTGGATAATGTCACGGCGCTCATCTTCATCAAAAGTAGTGCTCAGCTGATTGTATAATTCATCATATTCATCATTCTGATAGCCGCAGTAATCAGAGCCTGAGTCAGAACACCATGCAGCCAGATATTCTGTAGGATCTCCGGTGCCTACGGTGGTCCAGTTGGATCCGTTTAAGTCAAAATCACCGGACTGGTAGCTGTCCCACTGACGGGCAGAATCTCCCAGTTCCAGATCAACCCCGATGCCGATTTCCGCAAGCTGCTGTTGAATGGCTTCTGCAAAATCATCCAGGCAGCGGTTGGAATAGGTCACATAATGAAGGACCACTTCCTGTCCGTCCAGTTCCCGGGTTCCGTCACCGTTAGTATCCACAATTCCCGCTTCGTCCAGAAGCTGTATTGCCGCCTCCTGGTCATAGGGATAAGGATCCGTCAGATTCTCATACCCATAGTCCAGATTGGAAGGCAGGACCGAATAGCCGGAAGTATACAATCCGCCTACTGTAACAGAACACATTGTCTCGTCGTCCAGAGCCATCAGCACTGCTTCACGGAGAGTCTTATTAGACAGCAGCCTGCCCTCAGACATATTCATGTGAGCCAGGCCGGTGCGGACACTGCTGGCAATGGTAACGGTAAATTCAGGGTTCTCCCGAAGAGTATTCAGGTCACTGATATTTGTCACGTTTTCAGCCAGATCCAGCTGGCCGGACTGAAGGGCCATAGCCTTTGCAGAGGCATCTCCCATATACAGCAGCTCAACAGATTCAAAAGGCACCTCACCGTCCCAGTAATATTCATTTGCTGCCATGGTATAGCCCACCTCTTCCTGAAAATCAGCAGCCACATAAGGGCCGGTTCCGATGGGGCTGTGATCATAATCTGTGGTATGTTCCACGTCCAGAATAGCCATAACCGGATAAGCCAGATTTTTGGTCAGATCCACATACGGGGTTGTGGTCCGGATGGTCAGATTTCCCGTCTCATTGTCGGCAATGATCTCTGCATCTGTTTCCAGATAAACCTGGGGAGCCGATGAGCCATTGGGGCCTTCTTCAAATAACCGTTCAAAACTTGCTTTCACAGCTTCCGGAGTCAGGTCGCAGCCGTCAGAAAACTTCACGCCTTCCCGGATATGAAACACCCATTCTGTATGATCATCATTAACTGTATAAGTATCGCACAGGGTATTGACCACATTCATAGAGTTGTCGAATTTAAACAGACACTCTCCCACCCCATAGCGGGAAAGATTCCAGGCACAATTTATTTCTGCGGCAGGATCAAGACCGCCGCCGCTGTAGTTCTGTATCCCAAAGGTCATCGACCTGCCCCCGGAACTGTCCTGTTCTGTCTCATAGGCTTCCTGGTTCACTTCATCCTCCCGGTTTCCCGAACCAGTTCCGGCGGTGCTTGCAGATTCTGTACTTTCTCCCCAGCATCCGGTCATACTGGCGGCGATCAGCAGGGAGGACAGCAGTAATGAAAATACTTTTTTCGCTTTCATACTTTTTACCTCTTCTTTCTTTTGCAATTTCATTCAATCTGGCGGTTCTCTGCCCTACCTCTCGCACTCAAAATTTTATTCTGCGGGACAGTTCGAAGAACTTTCCTATAGAATAAAAAAGACCGTAACTATATGTTACGGTCGGCAGGATATCACATAAAAAGCAGCAGAGATAGAAAAGTACAAAAGCGTATAAATTCCCTGATGCCGGTTTATTAATGAGCACTCCCATCGTCCGTAAGAAGCTCAAGGTAAAAGGATAAGCAGGTCTCCTGACTTATGCTCAACGCTCGCCGTGCCTTCCCAAGGCCTGAACCTCAGTGACATCATACGGTCTGCTCACAATCACAGTGACGGGATCGTTTCGGATTCTCACCGAATTCCCATTTAATCCATCTCTGGAACTTTTCCTCTGGCATATGTGGCCAAATTATGAATTTGTCGTTTATAACCATAACATTCCCCTACCTTACTGTCAAGCTTTTTCCCGCCAAAGCAAAAAGTTCCTAATTTTCTTTTATTTTTGTTGACAAACTGGTGTTTTTGCACATATAATACTTTTAATAACTTTTTCACATGTATAAAATGCAGTGACAAGGAGGAGTACATAATCGCCGGATGTCCAGAGAAGAGACGGCTGGTGAAAGTCTTTGTGAAGGGATTATGGAAGGTAGCCTTCGAGCAGTGGACCGAACCATGATATACCAAGTATCATGCAGTAGACTCCAACGTAATTTCCACGTTACAGGAAAGCAGTATAGTTTCTTCTGTACTGGCTGAGTGCAGAGAGTGATTCTCTGAAATTAGGTGGTAACACGGATCAATTCGCCCTAAGCTTTATGCTTAGGGCATTTTTATTCTGAAGGAAATTTTTTCGGGTTTTCCTATAGGATAAATAGCAGAAGGCGTTCTTGAAAAAAGAGACAGGAGGTATCTCATATGAAACAGATCACAGGAAACAAATTGTTCGTAAAAGCCTTGAAGGAAGAAGGGGTAGAAGTTCTTTTCGGCTATCCGGGAGCGACCACGATTGACATCAGTGATGAACTGTATAAGCAGAATAATATCGATATCGTCCTTCCCCGCCATGAGCAGGCTCTGGTCCATGAAGCAGACGCTTATGCAAGGACTACGGGAAAGGTAGGCGTATGTCTTGTTACCAGCGGCCCCGGAGCTACCAATGTAGTTACCGGATTGGCTACTGCCAACTATGACAGCGTGCCTCTTGTATGCTTTACCGGCCAGGTAGCCAGATACCTGATTGGAAACGACGCTTTCCAAGAAGTGGATATCGTAGGCATTACCAGAAGCATTACCAAATATGGAGTAACTGTAAGAAGACGTGAAGATCTGGGACGTATTATCAAAGAGGCCTTCTACATCGCCCGCACTGGCCGTCCCGGTCCGGTTCTTGTTGATCTCCCCAAAGATGTGATGTGTGAACTGGGAAGCCCGGAATATCCCAAAACCGTAAATATCCGTGGGTATAAGCCTAACACCAGCGTTCACATCGGACAGCTGAAAAAAGCCATTAAGGTCCTGCAGAAAGCAAAACGTCCTCTGTTTCTGGCAGGCGGCGGAGTAAATATCGCCAGAGCAGATGAAATTTTCACCCAGGTAGTAGAAAAGACCCAGGTGCCTGTAGTAACGACAATTATGGGCCGGGGAGCCATTCCCACTGACCATCCTCTTTTTGTAGGAAATCTGGGAATGCATGGAGCCTATGCTGCCAATATGGCCGTAAGCAACTGCGATGTACTCTTTTCTATCGGAACCAGATTTAATGACCGTATCACCGGAAAGCTTCATGCTTTTGCTCCAAATGCTCAGATCATCCATATCGATATTGATACAGCCTCTATCTCCAGAAATATCCAGGTGGATATCCCTATTGTAGCCGACGCAAAAGAGGCGATCACAAAAATGGCGGAATATGTAACTGAGCAGAATACAGATAAATGGCTGGGGCAGATCCAGGCCTGGAAGGAAGAACATCCACTGAATATGAAAGACCGGAAACTTATGAGCCCTCTGGATATTATAAGTGAAATCAACCGGCAGTTTGAGGAAGCCATCATTGTCACGGATGTTGGTCAGCATCAGATGTTGGTAACTCAGTACGCAGAGCTTAATAATAAAAAGCATCTGGTTACCTCCGGGGGCCTGGGAACTATGGGATACGGACTTCCGGGAGCCATCGGGGCCAAAATCGGAAATCCTGACATTCCGGTAATCGCTATTTCCGGCGACGGCGGCATGCAGATGAATATCCAGGAAATGGCTACTGCAGTTCTGGAGGAGCTTCCTGTAATACTGTGCATCTTTAACAATGAATATCTGGGTATGGTGCGCCAGTGGCAGAAACTGTTTTACGGTAAACGATACTCCATGACAAATCTGAAGTCAGGCGCCCTTTCCCGCCGCACAAACGGGGAAGAATTTCCATCAGAATATGTCCCTGATTTTGTGAAGCTGGCAGAGAGCTATGGAGCCAAAGGCATCCGGGTAATGAATAAGGAAGAGATCGCCCCGGCTTTTGAAGAAGCGAAAAAGAACACCAAGGCGCCTACCATCATTGAATTTATCATCGACCCGGAGGAAATGGTATATCCTATGATCAAACCGGGCGGAACCTTAGAAGATATGATTATGGATTGTTAGGAGGACGGGAAAATGGAAAAAGGAATGAAAAAAAGATGGATCTCTTTATATGTAGAAAATCAGGTAGGTGTGCTGTCCAAAATTTCCGGGCTTTTTGCCGGAAAGAGCTATAACCTGGACAGTCTGACAGTAGGTACCACAGAAGATCCTACCGTCTCCCGTATGACTATTGCCACTGTCAGCGATGACGAGACCTTTGAACAGATTAAAAAGCAGTTAAACCGTATGGTAGAGGTTATCAAAGTCATTGATTTTACCGATATTTTTATCCGGATGAAGGAAATCCTCTATATCAAGGTAAAAAAATGCACCCCTGCAGACAAGGTGGAGCTTTTCCAGATTGCAGAAACCTTTAAAGCCAGAGTCATAGATTACGGAAAGGACAGTCTCCTTCTGGAATTTGTCCAGACTGCAACCAAAAATGATGCTGTTATCAAGCTGATCAAAGAAGAATTTAAAACCATTGAAGTTGTCCGGGGCGGAAGCGTAGGTATTGAATCCATCAGCATGATGGAACGCTAATCAGCCGGCAAAAAGAAAGAACCGGGATATGAAAGGAATCTACCGCTTCATACCTCGGTTCTTTTTTAGCTGGTTTTTATTCTCTTGTTCTTTTTTCTGCATCTTAGTATTCCGCCGTTTCCATCAAATTAAAATCTTGAATGAAAATCGCCGGAGCAAACGCAATGCAGGTTTGCAAAATACTCTGCGTTATCTTCCACATATTTTGCAAGACGCTCGATAAAAGAAAGTTTCTTTGTTACATTATTGTCATTCATCATTTTTTTCATAATTCTTATCTCCTTTTCCAAATCTGCTGTTTTCTTTGTTACAACCATATGCTATCATGTAAACAGGGTTATTTTTAGATAGTATATTGACAGTTTTTAGGTCAAAATTGACATTTAAAGGAGTTTTTTCTATGAAACAGGCCATTTACGAGCACCTCTATGATTTGGAAAATACCAATATTGCCATTCACTATTACACCAACAGAGGCTCCTATTTTCCTGCCCACTGGCATCCTGCTATTGAACTGATCTATATCCTCAACGGTACAGCGGAGATTCTTGTGGGAGGCGTGAAACATACTCTTGTCCCCGGAGAATTTATTGTAATAGATTCTAATCAGATTCATGAGTCCCAGTGCGCCCTGGCCTCTATGGTAGTGGACGTCCATGTGTCCAGAGATTTCCTGGAGTCCTATATAGAAGAACCTGTTCTTCCTGGGATTGACTGTATGCGTGACACTTTAAAAAAGGAACAGCTTCCTTATTATTTGGAAATATGCAGTCTGTTCAAAAAACTGGTTCCCATGTATATCCAGCATCCTACTGCCATGGGGCTTGGCAGTGATGCGATTGTTATGGAAATTCTTTTTCATCTGCTCAATTACTTCACCCATCCTCAGCCAGTCTCTCAGATACCAGGTACTGCCAAAAACCAGGAACGACTTCAGGAAATCCTTTTATATGTAGAAGAAAACTATCAACATCCCATTCTTCTGGAAGATATCGCAGGAGAATTCGGTCTGAACCGGGAGTACTTCTGCCGCTTTTTCAAACAGCAGATGGGAATCAACTTTACCCGGCACGTAAATCAGGTACGGATATCTCATATCCATCATGAACTGGTATCCACTGAAGATCCTATTATGGAAATCATAGACCGGAACGGTTTTACTAATTACAAACTTTTTCACAAGCTTTTCCGGGAAATATACGGCTGTACTCCCAGAGAAGCCCGTCAGGAAGCCAGAGAAGCCATGGAAAAGGCTTCCCATCTAAGGCAGCCATCTGAAAATTAAGTCTTCTTTTATTCTTTTTTCATGAAAAACACAAATTTTCCACATTTATATTGTAAAATCTAAGAAACATCATTTTGAGGAGAGTTACAGACATGAAAAAAGAAAATCGAAAACTTGCCCAGCAGCGCCGGGCCCAGGAAAGGAAAAAACAGGAAAAGGTAAGAAAATTGAAAAAATTTCTGGCCTGGTTTATTCCAAGCATTCTGATCCTTCTTCTGGTCATTGTTCTGGTGGCAGATGCCGTAAGAAATTCCGGTTCTGAGGATTCTCAGGAAACGGAAAGCACCGAGAGTACTTCTGATACCAGTTCAGAGGATAGCAGTTCCGAAGACAGCAGCACAGAAGACTCCCAGGAAAGCGATACTTCCGGCACCTCCACCCTTTCTACAGATACCTCCCTGACTGTGGAGGACGGAGATACTGTCAACATCGACTATGTAGGTTCCATTGACGGAGTAGAGTTTGACGGCGGCAGCACTAATGGACAGGGCACAGATCTGACCATCGGCTCCGGACTTTATATTGACGACTTTGAAGAGCAGCTCATCGGATCCCATCCGGGAGATACCGTGGAAGTAAACGTTACCTTCCCGGATGACTATTCTTCCGAAGATCTTCAGGGACAGGATGCCCTTTTTGAGGTGACCATTAACGGCATCTATCAGAACGATTAACTGTAAAACGAAAATCAGGAAAATCCCCCGGATAAAGGCTGGAAACTTTATCCGGGGGATTTCCTTTGTTTTTATTTATTTTGCAGGACACTCATGATACCAGCATACTTTCTATGGAAAGTATGACCGTTGATCCGGTCTCCTGGTATCATCTTATTTAATAGCTCCCTCTACCATACCATGCATGATCTGTTTCTGTGCAAACAGGAAGATAATGACCATAGGAATGATAGCCAGCAGTGCTGCTGTCAGGATCAGATCCCATTGTTTTACATAGGAACCTACAAATGCCTGCACTGCAACGGGAAGAGTTTTCACTCTTCCATTCTGCCCCAGCATAAGGGAAGGCAGCAGATAATCGTTCCAGATCCACATACCGTTCAGAATGGTGACTGTGGTGATAACCGGTTTCAGCAGAGGGAAGATGATTCTGAAGAAGATTCCCTCCGGAGAACAGCCGTCAATATTGGCAGCCTCTTCCAGCTCATATGGGATATTCTTAATAAAACCGGTGAGGATAAACACCGTCATGGCACCGCCGAATCCACAGTATGCAAATACAATTCCAGGTATAGACTGGAGCATGGAAACTCCGATAAACTCTCCCACGTCACGGAAAGTAGAGATCAGAGGCAGCATAACTACCTGGAAAGGAATAATCATAGAAGCAATAAATACCATATAAATTGCCGTGGACCATTTTGTCTTATTCCGGCAGATGACCCAGGCGGCCATACTTCCGAATAATGCCAGAAGAACCAGAGAAATCACAGTAATAGCCAGTGAAGTTCCAAAAGCATACCAGAAATTAAAGTTTGAGTTATTGATTACATTGGACAGGTTCGTGGTCCACTGTGAAAAACTTGCTCCGATAAAAGAAATCGGACTTGCAACAATATCATTGGCATTTTTGAAGGAGTTCATTAATACCAGATAGAAAGGAAACAAAGTGTAGACTGCAACAAAAATCGCAACTACTGTAATTACGACAGAAATCACTGTTTTCTTCTTCATTACATTTCAACCTCCTTCTTATTTGATATACGTACCTGCACCAGAGATACTACTGCAAGAATGATAAAGAAGAACACTGCTTTGGCCTGACCCATAGCATAATTGTCCTTGGATATAGCCGTGTTATAAATGTTCAGCGCCAGCATCTGGGTACCGTTGGTCAGATAACTTCCCATAAAGTCGGCAACAGAGCCGGAACCATTTGTCAAAGCCATATTCACATCGAACTGCTTGAAGGCCGATGTCAGCGTCAGGAAGGTACAGATGGTAATGGTTGATGCGATCATTGGAATTTTAATCTTAAACAAGGTTTGAATCCGGTTAGCACCATCTATCTGCGAAGCTTCCAGCACATCTTTTGGCACCTGTGTAAGGCCGGTAATGTAAATCAGCATGATGTAACCTGCATACTGCCAGATGTAAACTACGATGATACCTGCAAAAGCAGTGCTTGTAGTAGACAGGATCGATGCCTGGTTTCCGGATATTTTCTCTGTAATTTCGGTAAGAACGTTATTAAATACAAATTGCCAGATGTAACCGAGAACAATACCGCCGATCAAGTTTGGCAGGAAATAGGAAGCCCTGAAGAATCCCAGACCTTTCAAATTTGAAGTACACAGAAGGGCCAGAAGAAATCCCACAACATTCACCAGGATCATATTAAATACCACAAAGAGAATCGTAATCAGGATTGACCAGATAAAACTCGGCTCATTAAACATAGTGGTATAATTCTCCAAGCCGATAAATTTATTAAAGCGAATACCATTCCAATCCGTAAGAGAATAGAAAACACCTAAAACCAGCGGAATGATCACTGTTACAGCAAAAGTAAATAAAAGCGGGAACAAAAACAATACATTAATAATCTTTCTGTGATTTTTCACAGTCGGATAGAGATATGCCCCGACAATAATAGCTACCGCTCCAATAATCAGCATAGGTCCGCGGAATGTCAATGGGCTTCCTGTAAAATCCAGGATCAATGCTCCCACCAGAAGACAAACGCCGCCAATCAGAAGAATCAGAGATAAAATCCTCCTGCCTGCAGTGCTTTGAGTACTCATGCACTACTCCTCCTTTCTCAAATCAAGGTCAAGATAGAGAAAGAACGGGCAGCGGATGAAGACCGCCACCCGTTTTTTCTTTTACCTGGTATAGTTTTATCTATCAGCCTGCATATGCACTCTGCAGTACCTGCTGCATTGTAGATACAAATCCGTCTACATCCAGGTTCCCTGCTGCAAAGTCACCGAATACCTGTCCTGTGTAGTTCTGTGCCAGACCTTCTGTCATCTCCAGCCAATGCCATGCAGAAGTTTTTTCTGCATTCTGGTAATCTGTAATTGTCTGTGCAAACGGATCGCTTGCCACATATTCGCAGGATTTGAATGGGCTGATAAAGCCAGCCTCTTCAACCAGAATCTGCTGAGCTGTAGACTCAGAACACCACTGAATAAAATCAAGAGCAGCATCTACATTTTCGCTTTCACTGTAGATGGACCACCAGGACGGAGCGTTTGTCAGGATCGTATCAATTCCTTCCTCAAAAGTATACGGAATCATGCCGACTTCAAAGTTTCCGGCTGCTTCATAAGCATCTGCATCGGCGGAAGTCATAGTAGCTCCGATCCAGGAACCCTGGGTAACAAAAGCATATTTGCCGGAAGCAAAGTTCAGGATCTGCTGATCGTATGTACCGGATACCAGCAGAGACGGATCTGAATACTCCTGGAAAAGCTGTACCATCTCAGCAAAGTCTGTCATACGGTCTGTATCAATCTGTCCGCCGTCATTCAACATATCAATATAGGTTGTATCGTCCCGGTCAAGACCTGCATCCAGGTAGTTTGCAAAAAGGTGGTTTCCTGTAGACCAATACAGGGAAGCAACCTCAGCGCAATAACCCACTACTGCGGTAAGTCCCAGTTCATCTTTCTTTGCTTCCAATGTTTCAAAGGCCTGTCTCAGGGAATCCGGACCTGTGATAGAAGCCGGGTCAATGCCGGCCTGATCCAGAATGTTCTTGTTATAGCTCAAGCCGATAGCTTCTACTGTATATGGGAATCCGATGGTTCCATACTCTTCATCCACATATGCCTGGTCTGTATCAGAAACCCATGCCTGATCGCTCATATCTACCAGCATACCTTCCCAGTTTTCAAAATCAGGAATACTTCCATTTACAAAGATATCCGGCATATTGCCGCCCTGATAATAACCTTTCAGCGTACCCTGGATATCAACGCCGCCGCCCATGGACTCGATCTCCACTTTCACGCCGGTTTCTTCTTCATAAACAGAAGCCAGTTTCTTTAACTGCTCGTCTACCTCAATCTTTCCGTTTACCAGACGAAGTGTTGTTCCGCTGGAAGATCCGGAATCTGAGCTTCCGGAATCGCTGCTTCCGCTGTCAGAGCCGCCTCCGCCGCAGGCTCCCAGTGACAGTACCATTGTTCCTGTCAGTAAAAGTGCTAATAATTTCTTCATACTTTTCCCTTCCTTTCTTTACACTTTTTGTTTTATCAAATGGACCAAACCATGGCTTCCCAGGGTTTCATCTCCATTTTTCTGGCCAGTTCCTGTTTTTCATAATTTCCGATCAGTCTTTCAGATTTCTGCCAGGAAACTGATTCCGGCACCTGGAACGGCACTTTTTCATCAGACACATTGCATATAACGAGAAGTTTTTGTCCTTCGTACTCTCTTATATAGGCAAACACATAGGGATCCTCCGGTGCCAGCAGCTCATAATGCCCATATACAATAAGATCCGACCATTCACTGGATCTGCGCAGGGCAATCAGCTTCCGGTAATAATGGAACACGGAATCCGGATCTGCCATTTCTTTTTCCGCATTGATCTCTGTATAATTGGGATTTACCATGATCCAGGGAGTTCCCTCTGTAAATCCTGCATTTTTCTTATCATTCCACTGCATAGGAGTACGGGCATTGTCCCTGCTCTTGTAGGCAATACATTCCAGCAGCTCTTCCGGCTGGCGAAGTCCCGCCTCTGTAAGCTCATGATAAGCATTGATACTTTCCAGATCCCGATAATTTTCAATAGGTCCGAAGGGGCAGTTGGTCATTCCCAGTTCCTCTCCCTGATATACGTAAGGGGTTCCCTGCATCATATGCAGGATCGTCCCGATACATTTTGCAGACAGCGGAGAATCATCTCCCAGTCTTGAAACGATTCTTGGCTGATCATGGTTGCAGAAGTAGAGAGAATTCCAGGCAATATCTTCCAGTTCCCTCTCCCACTTGCTGAGATTTTCTTTAAGCTCCGGCAGTGAGATCCTTCTCTTACACCACTTATCTGACGGACCGGCATCCAGAGAAGTATGCTCAAACTGGAATACCATATTCAGCTCTGTGTTTTCTGCATTGGCATATTTTTTGGCTTCTTCAATGGTTACCCCCGCACATTCTCCTACGGTCATCAGATCGTATTTGGATAATACTCTCTGGTTCATTTCCTGAAGATATTCGTGAACATGGGGGCCATTGCAGGTACCATACATACAGTTTCCATATAAGCCGCCGTCTGTAGGTACATCAGGGAGTCCCTCTTTTTTTGAGATCATAGAAATTACATCCATACGGAATCCATCGATTCCTTTTTGGCACCACCAGTCCATCATGGCAAATATATCATCCCGGACTTTGGGGTTTTCCCAGTTCAGATCCGGCTGCTTTTTGGAAAAACAGTGGAGATAATACATCTGTGTCTCCTCATCCCACTGCCAGGCAGAGCCTGAAAAAGAGCTTCCCCAATTATTTGGTTCATGGCCATCTACTGCATCCCTCCAGATATAATAATCTCTTTTCGGGTTATCTCTGGAAGAACGGCTCTCAATAAACCATGGATGCTCATCAGAAGTATGGTTTACTACCAGATCCATCACAATTCGGATTCCCCGGTCATGGGCAGCTTCCAGAAGTTCATCAAAATCCTTCATGGTGCCAAATTCTGTCATAATATCCTGATAATCAGAAATATCATAGCCATTGTCATCATTCGGAGATTTATAAACCGGACTGAGCCAGATTACATTAATTCCCAGTTCCTTCAGATAATCCAGCTTGGAGCGGATGCCTTTCAGGTCGCCGATACCATCTCCGTCACTGTCACAGAAGGACCTTGGATAAATCTGATAAACGACACTTTCTTTCCACCAAGTCTTAGTCATGCAAATAGCTCCTCCTTGTTTAGTTTAGCGCTAAATCTGCTAAGATTTTATACCTTTTTTCTACTTGAGTCAATATTATTTTGCATTTTTTATATATTTCACATGTTTTTCTTAGTTATTTTGTATGTTTTGTACATCACTTTTATTTTTTCGTTTATTTGCCAGATTGATTTTTCTATTCCCTTTGTTAAAATTAAAGAATGAAAAATCATGAACAAAAAAATGCCTGTGTTTATCTTTAAGTTTTATTAAACCTTACAGGTAATTTTTTTCAGAAAGTTGGTGAATAAATGAGCGAAGTGCGATTAAAAGATATTGCGGAAAAAGCCGGTGTAAGCATTATGACCGTTTCCAATGTGATCAATGGAAAACATGACCGTGTGTCTGCCAAAACCATCGCCAAGGTCAATGCTCTTATAGAAGAGTATGGTTATATGCCAAATTTAAGCGCTCGTTCTTTAACTAATAAAGTTTCCCATATTATCGGAATCATCATATCGCCTTTCCACGGCGGCGAAGAAATCAATCACCTGGAAAATCCATATATCAGCGCCATGTTGGGGACCATTGAGATGGAATTACGCAAAAACGGATATTTTACCATGCTCCGTTCTGTTACAAATAAGTCCGATATACTTTCCCTGATCAAAAACTGGAATGTGGATGGGATCATCTTCCTCTATCCTGAGGCTATGGAATATATCCAGTCTTTTAAAGAGCTGCTGAAATGTCCTATTGCGATTTTTGACTGCGATCTGAAAGTTCCTGATATTATCAATGTTTCTACAGATGACTGGCATGGCCTGTATCTGGCTACAAGATATATGATCAGCCATGGTCATACACATATCGCCTTTGTATCCGATCCGGAAAATAATCCTCTGATCTCAAGAAGATTTGAAGGATACCGTGCCGCTCTGAAAGAATGCGGCATTCCTTTCCGCCCGGAATATATTTATCCCTATTCCCCCACCTATGAAGGTGGTATTGAAGCAGGAAAGGCCATTGCTCTGTCCGAAAATGAAATAACGGCAGCGGTGACCACTGCCGATATAGCTGCGATTGGAGTTATGGAAGGTGCCAGGCTTGGCGGATACCGAATACCTGTGGATCTGTCCGTCATGGGCTATGATGATCTGCCTATCTGTCAGTATACGACACCCAAGCTGACTACGATCTCTCAGCATCTTGACCGGAAAGCCCGCCAATGTACCCAGCTTCTTCTTGAAAAAATAAAAACCGGAACGACAAGTACGCCTTCCAAGATTATCGTTGGAGTAGAACTGGTAGAACGTCAGTCTGTCATCTCTCTGTTTTAACGATACGGGCAAAGATTTTTTTCTTTGCCCGACTTACCGAGAAGAAGCAGATAGCTGCAAAAAGTACCAGTACAAACAGGGCGCTCCACACATTTATCCGGATCAAATCCTCCTGCATAACTTCTCCCAATGCCCTGACGGAAAAGTAGGAGGATATGGTCATCAGCAGGAAGGGGCAATAATAAGCAAAACAGATTTCATTTCTCACAGCCTTTCCCAATGTTTTCCGGGATATCCCCATTTTCTCCAAAATCTCGTATCTTTCCCTGTCCTCATAGGCTTCATTCCCGATCTTCAGGAAAATAATGCTCCCCGCCGCCAGCATCAACGTAACAAACATGAAGATACACAGAGAATAGGTCACACGGATATAGCTGTCTTCATTTAAGGAATCCTCCGTATAGCTGACTCCCGTCATGCCCTCTTCTCCCTGCTGGACAAGCTCCTGGAGCCAGGGTCTGGAGGCATCTATATTGCTGGGGTTTTCCAGACGATAATTATAGATATAGAGCAGACTGCCCTGGCTTTTCAGTTCCTCGAAGGTTGTGTCCGACACTATATAGGCCTCTGCATAGGTCTGGAGCTTTCCAAGATACGGAGTTGTGGTAACGTCCACCTCCTCATAGGTTTTCTCTCCGATATTTACATCTGCAGGTTCATTGGTGCCTGCCAGGCTGAAAAGAATCTCATGGGAAAGACCAACCACCTGGTCATCTTCCAGTTCCTTATATGGGAATTCCAGCCCGGCTCTCTCGGCGCCTTCTTTCACCTGGGAGTAAGGAGCCAGAACATACATTGTCTGGTTATATTTTGTGTGAAACATTTCTGAAGGCAGGTTTAAAAGGGTATATTCATTCCAGTATTCCACAGGATTTTCCTCTTCAATCCCCTGTAAAATTTCCTCCCCGTCCAGCGTCCCGTCATAGTTCACTACCTGACAGGAATAGACCTGATCAAAATTCTCCATTCTGTCGTACCGCTGTTTCAGAGCAATAGACAGGGCCATTAAAGTCACGGAACAGATCATCAAAACAGTCACCATAGCATAAGTCCGATAGTTCTTTTTTATCCGGAAAGCCAGATTATTGATCCACAGTGTTCTTTCTTTCCGGTAAAGGAATTTTTTACTTCTGGTAAGGAGTCTGAGGATCGCCGGTATCAGCCCGGAATAGAGGAGATAAACCCCTAATATGACCAGGACTACCGCCTGTATCATACGCACAAGTCCCTGAGGTCCCCCTGTGTCCAGGGCGGCCAGATATCCCATAATGAGAGCTGCTGTTCCAGCCAGTATCCTGAGAGCAGTGATCACTTTATTTTCCTGACGAATTTCTTTTTGTCTGGCTCCTGACAGCAGATTCAGCACGCTGCTGTTTTTAAGGGTATGGCAGCCTTTCAGGATCATAAATCCATAAATGATCAGGAACATTCCTCCTGTATTCAGTACCGGCTGAAGAGAGAAAGAAAACTCCACATCAACGCTGATCTCTGACAGTTTTAACAACAGCATCTGAAACAATTTTGAAAATAAAATGCCGAAGACCAGCCCAAAGATCAGTGAAAACAGTCCTACCATAGCGGATTCCAGGGCATACATCCTGCTGATCCGTTTATTGTCCAGTCCTATAAAAATATAAATGCCGATCTCTTTTTTCCTCTGGTTCAAAAACACATTGGTGGCATACCAGATAAAGAAGAAAAGAAAGACTGCAAACACCACGGAAGCTGCCTGGATTACAGTATCGATCAGATCCTTCCGGAATTCCATCAGCACATCCATAGCCTGGGAATAGATAACATTCTGAAAGTTAAAGAAAATAAACACAGAGAAGGACAAAGACAGGACCAATACCCCGAATTCCCGCACACTTCTCTTAAAATTCCCCATTGCCAGCCGGAAAAGACTCATTCCTGATCACCTCCCATAGAGGCCAGCATAGCCATGATCTCATCATAAAATCCTTTCCTGTTCTCCTGACGGTTGAGACAGCACTGGATCCTGCCGTCTTTGAGAAAATACACCTGTTTGGCATAGCTGGCGCAGTAGGCATCGTGGGTTACCATGACGATAGTGGCCTTTCCCGCCTCGTTGGCAGCCTTGAGACAGCAGAGCAGATCCCGCCCGGATTTAGAGTCCAAAGCCCCGGTAGGCTCGTCGGCAAAGAGGATCCTGGGATTAGTGATCAATGCTCTGGCGCTGGCCGCCCGCTGCTTCTGTCCGCCGGAAAGCTGGTAAGGATATTTTCCCAGATGGGACTCCAGGCCGAAGACTGCAGCAGTTTCTCTCACCCGCTTTAAGATTTCTCCTGTCTTTACTCCGTTAAGGGACAGAGGAAGGGCGATGTTATCCTGGAGCGTCATATTATCCAGCAGATTATAATCCTGGAAAATAAAGCCGATCTTGTCTCTTCTCACCTGAGAAAGCTCCTTGTTTTTCATATCTACAATATTCTCTCCCTCCAGAAGGATCTCTCCTCTGGAAGGTTTATCCAGGGTGGAAAGCATGTTCAGTAGAGTGGTTTTTCCTGCGCCGCTGGGACCCATGATCCCGATAAAATCCCCCTGGAAAATGTCCAGGCTGATATCCCGCAGCACCCAGGTCTGGTAACCTCTGCGGCCGTAGCTTTTTGATAGATTTCGGATTTCCAATATTTTGTTCATTTCTATATTACCTCCTGTCTGTATATCAGAATAGCAGAGAGGCCGCTAAAAATCCTTACATCTGCCTGACAGTTTCTGACCCTTTCTAACATTTCTGAAAGATACCTTTATAAAAACAAGTGCTCTGAAAGATCCTGAAACCGAAGCTCAAACCGGCTCCCCATCCCCGGTTCGGAAATGACCCTGATCTCTATATGAAGGAGTTCGCAGATTTCTTTAACAAAATACAGACCCATTCCTGTAGAACGGTAATCCCCTTTCCGGTGATTTCTTCCCACAAAGCCTTTCTGGAAAATATAAGGCAGATCCTGAGAAGCAATCCCCAGTCCATTATCCTTCACATACAAAACGGCGCATCCCTGTTCTTCCTGTATAGCTTTAAAAGCAAGGATGGGATACTGACTCCGGTATTTTACCCCGTTTTGTATCAGCTGATCCAGAAGATAGACCAGCCATCTTTTATCTGTATATACCTGGATTTTCCCTACTTCTTCCTCTATCTGAAAATTATGATGTATGAGAAAATAGGACTGATTTTTCAGGGCTTCTCCCAAGGCTTCTTTCAGAAAAATCTTTTCGAAACGGACGTCATGTTCCGGACGGTGAAGCTTGCTTCCAAGCACCACTGTATGGATCAGGCTTTCCAACCTGGCAATGCTGTCCTTCATCTGGCGGCTGGCTTCCCGGTCCTGATTCCGTTCATTGACCAGCTTTAAAGCCGCCAGGGGAAGCTTCGCCTCATGGGTCCATTTCCCGATATAATCGGTCAGATCCTCCTGTTCCCTGAGCAACCTCCGGGTTTCCTTTTGGTGCTCTTCTTCCTTTTCTTTTATATATGCGGCTGTTCTTTTTCCAAAGAGTTTTTCCTGTTCTTCAAACGTCAGAGAAATCCTTCCTTCCAGGTAGTCCCCTGCCTTTTTCCAGCGGAAAAAGTCCCATAAAAAGCCTCCGAAAGCTCCCGCTAAAAGGAGCAGGTTCAGGTACAGAAGATCCTGAAAATAAAGGTAGGAGGCACATAAAAAAGCCAGATAAAAATCCATAAAGCACCACAGAAAAAGCAGGATCAGAAAGATTCCTGCCCTGTCTTTTAAATAGTCTTTCATTCCAGATAATACCCCTTTCCCTTCTTTGTATGGATACAGGAAATCCCCGGTGCAAAATCAGCGATCTTTGCCCGAAGCCTGGATACCAGCACCGTAAGAGAAGCATCTGTCACATACTCATCTGTGCTCCAGAGGTACTCCATAAGCTGCTCTCTTTCCACAATTTTTCCCCGGTTATCTGCCAGCAGTCCCAGGATCTTGTTCTCCGATCTGGTCAGTTCTGCCGTCTGCCCCTGATATGCCAGATTGCCCTGTCCCCGGTCATACAGAAGCCCTTCCGCCAGATATTCCCGGTCGATAGCTGTATATTCATAGGCCCTTCGCAGCAGGGACCGTATTTTCACCAAAAGCAGCTCTCCGTCAAAAGGTTTTTCCACATAATCATCTCCCCCTGACACCATAGCCATGACCTTATCGCTGTTCTGATCTCTGCTGGAAAGGAAAAGGATGGGCACCCGGGACAGCTTCCGGATCTCCTTTGCCCAGTAAAATCCATCATAAAAAGGCAGGTTGATATCCATAAGGATCAGATCTGCCTGCCTTTTCCTGAATTCTCTGTCCACAGCCTGAAATTCTTCCAGATATTCTGCATCAAAGCCCCATTTCCGGCAAAGCCTCACTATTTCTTCCGCCAGGGTCAGGTCGTCTTCTACAAGTAAGATTTTCATATTCATCACCTGGCAATATTGTAACCTGTTTACAGAAAAATTTCGATATAAATTTCCAACCTTGCAAAAATGTTAGATTTCCTCCCCATCTTTCGGAAGCAAAATCTTCACCAGAAATCCTCCCCGGGGAGAGTGATCCAACACCACCTTTCCTCCATGGGCCTGGGCGATCTGCCTTACGATCAGCAGTCCCAGGCCGTGGCGCTGCTCCCCGGTGCTGCTGTCACAGACCATATAGTGAGGCGCACTCCGTATAGACCGGAGTTCTTCTTCAGTAACCCCCACCCCATCGTCTGAGACGATCAGGGCATACATTTGCGCCTCTTCTTTTACTTCCACTCCAATGGTACAGCCCCTGGGATTGTGTACCTGAGCGTTGGTGATCAGATTGGATATGGCCCGTTTCAGAAGGTCCGGGTCCCCGTCTATCATCATAGGCCCTGTATCCTCCTCCGTGTTCCAGACAATAGGGTAATCCGCCGCATTGTCCAGGTTCAGAAAATCTACCGCCACTGTTCTGGCAAGAGCCACCAGATCTGTCCTCTGCCGCTTTACAGGCTGGACATTATATTCCAGTTTGGAGGCCAGATTCAGATCATTGATGAGATTTTTCATCCGTATACTCTGCTGCCGGATGATCCCGGCCTTTTGTCTGGCTTCTTCAGGGAGACCGGTGTCTTCCTCCAGAGTACTGGCGTGACCCATGACCATAGAAAGCGGCGTCCGGATATCGTGGGATACTCCGGCGATCCAGTTGGCTCTGGCTGTTTCTTTCTTCCGCAGGGCGTAATTCTGGGTCTTGAGCTTTTCTGACACCCGGTTAATAGAAGCCGCCAGCTGAGACATGAGACCTTTTTCCGGAATATACACTTCCTTCTGTTCCCCCAGGGCCTCAATTCCCTGGACAATGGGCTTTACGGAACGGATAATACCGGAGGTTGCCACTGCATAGACAATAATGATAAAGACCAGGTTAAAAGCCAGGAATTCCAGAATCATATAGCCGAAATTCCGGATCAGCTCATAGTCAAAAGTGGGCCACATGAGCTTAAAATATCGGTCCTTTGGAAATCCAAGGAACAGAAGGTTCTCTCCCTGAGGGGATACTGTGGTGGGATAATCCTGGATATATCCCCGGACTGCCCAGGATATTTCTCCCAGGGTGTAATGCCTCGGGATCTCCTGAGGCAGGTCCGGAGTGGACCAGATCACATTTCCTGTATTATTCTCCACCAGGATCCCCCAGGCTCCCGCCTGTTCCAGAACCTTCTCTCCTTCCTCGGAAAGAACATAGCTTCCATCCTCAGAAAGACTGAGAGCTGCTGCAACCTCCTCCGCCTGCAGCCATCCGCTGGAATCCCGCCCCTGATTCCAGGTTATGATCATCAAAAATAACAGGTTCAGCAGGACTCCAAGAACAATCGAAATGATCAATATAGAACAGAATTTCCGGATCAGTTTTGTGGTGCTGTTCATTTCCTACTCCTTTACCATCAGTTTATATCCCAGCCCCTTTACCGTGATCAGGGACACCGGTTTCGATGGGTTTTCTTCAATCTTCTCCCGTATCCGGCGAATATGGGCCATAAGAGAGTTTTCATATCCATAGGGATTATCTCCCCACACAGCCTGGCACAGCATATCTATGGTCACGATCTTTCCTCCGTTCCGGTAAAGAGCCGACAGAAGGGCAAATTCCTTTGCCGTAAGAGGCAGCTGTTCCTCTCCTTTGATCACCTGGGCTCGCTCAAAATCAATACTGCATCCTGCCAGCCGAACCACAGGCTGTTCTTCCTTATAACACCTCCTGAGGATTACTCCTATACGAAGGGTCAGTTCCTTTGGTAGAAAAGGTTTTACAATATAGTCATCCGCTCCCAGGCCCAGCCCCAGAAATTTATCTTCCTCCTCCCCTCTTGCGGTTAGAAACAGCACAGGAATGTCTGATCCTTCCCGAATCTTCTCAAAAAGCCCAAACCCGTCCCCATCAGGCAGCATCACATCCAGCACCGCCATTTCCGGCGTCCATTCCTGAAAAACTTCCAGAGCCTCCTTTACTGAAGCCGCTCTGCGTATATTCCGGTACCCTTCTTTGACCAGGATCCCCTCTACCATAGACAGCAATTCCGGCTCATCATCTACCAAAAGTATCTTTTTATTCTTTAAATATTCCAGATCCATAAATTCTCCTCATTGCTTCCATAATTCTCTGGGCTCTGTCCCATCAGTCAAAATCGAGAATATTTATACATTTTATTGCTCAGTCTGCGCCGCTTTGAGCCTATAGTCTCAAAGCTATGCTCGACAAATTCGCATAAAATGTATTGGGACAGCGTACAGCCCCGGGAAGCCTCTTATATAGTACCACATATCTTGCACCTGTGTATCTCTTCCGGTTAAAATGTAAGGTAAATGTAAGGCAGGGAGAATGTTGCCGTAAGGTTGCTGTTTTATACTGAGAATCAGCAAACGAAAGGAGCAAAAGAAATGAATATTATCGAAACCCATAATCTCACAAAAAGATACCGGGATTTTACCGCAGTAAATAAGCTGAATATGCATGTGAAGAAGAGCCAGGTCTACGGATTTCTCGGTCCAAACGGAGCGGGAAAATCCACCACCATGAAAATGTTCCTGGGACTTACCCGTCCCACCAGCGGGGATTTTCAGATAAAAGGCCTTTCCTATCCCAAAGACCGGATGGAGATCCTGAGACAGACGGGAGCTTTCATTGAATCTCCCACCTTCTACGGAAATCTCACCGGAGAAGAAAATCTGGAGATTATCCGCAGGATCCTGAAGCTGCCAAAAGCCAGCGTCCGGGACGCTCTGGAGCTTACTGGTCTCTATGAATTCCGGAAACGGCTGGCCAGTAAATATTCCCTGGGTATGAAACAGCGGCTGGGGCTGGCGGAAGCTCTCCTGGGAAGGCCCCCTGTACTGATCCTGGATGAGCCCACCAACGGCCTGGACCCGGCAGGGATACATGAGATCCGTACCCTGATCCGGTCCCTGCCTCAAAAGTATAACTGTACGGTGCTGGTCTCTTCTCATCTTCTCTCAGAGATCGAACTGATGGCTGATGATATCGGGATCCTGAACCATGGCCGCCTCCTCTTTGAAGGAACCCTTCCGGAACTGAAAGAGCAGGCCGCCCAGATGGGCTACCCCACAGACAATCTGGAAGACACTTTCCTGGCTATGATCCAGGAAGACAATCTGAAACGAGGTGACAGAAAATGATCCTTGCATTAGAAAGGAAAAAAATAAAACGCACCGGTCTTTTGCCTGCTTTTCTCGCCGGAGCTCTGGCTGTCTCAGCCTTTCCGGTGATCAATATGGCCTTCCGGACAGATCTGTTTATCAGCCAGGACCTACCCCCTGTGGACATTCTTCTCAATGGAAACTGGGATATGGCAGCTACTTTCCACTGTTTCCTGGCCATATTAGGGGCCTGTATCCTTTACCACACTGAATTTGCCAACCGGGCCATAGAAAAACTTTACATGCTGCCGGTAAACCAGGGAAAAGTCTTCTTCTGTAAGAACCTGCTTCTCCTGCTGCTGTTTCTTCCGGTATTCCTTATTGAAGACTTTTTTTTCCTCTTCTGTGCATGGCACTGGTTTCCCGGAAAAGACCCAGGTGTGGAAATACTTCTTAGAAATACGGCTTTTTCCTTGGCAGCCATCCTTCCGGTCCTGGTTTTGTCCACACTGATCGCTTCACTGGCGAAAAACATGTGGATCTCCCTTGGGATCGGAGTCATCGGTATGTTTCTGGGGCAGATGACCGTATCTTATGATGCTCTGTTCTCCAAAGTCTATACCTTCTGCCTGCCCTACCGGTGCCTGACCTCTTCTGCCCGGGCAGAAGATATTTTTCAGATCCTGGGGATCTGCGCCGCAGAGACCGTAATTTTCGCAGTTATAAAACTTTTTCTCATTAAGATCAGGAGGCAGCCTGTATGAATTTACTTACCATTTTTTCCATAGAACTGAAAAAAATACGCAGGACCCATATTGTCTGGGTCCTGCTGATCCCGCTGATTTTATTATGGATTCCTGCTGTATTAAACGTTGACTCTAACTTTTCCAACGCCGCCGGACTTTCCCCGGAAATGAATTTTTTCTTTCAGATGTATCTGGGCATGTCCTGGTTTCTGTATCCCGCCAGCCTGGTAGTAATCACCGTCATGCTGAACCAGCTGGAGCGGACCAATCAGGGTATCTTGAAAATGCTGTCTCTGCCGGTATCTGCTGCTGAGCTGTGTCTGGGCAAGTTTCTGGTCCTGCTGCTTTTGTCCGCTTTTCAGATGGTTTGCATGGCAGCCCTGTATTATCCTGCGGCAGCTATAGCTTCCCACAGCGCCGGCTATGACTTTATCCTTCCTCTGTCCACAGTGCTGTATGAGACTCTGGTCATCTATATCAGCTCCATACCTATGGCGTCCTTTTACTGGCTTATTGCCGTATGTATCCGGACTTCTGTATTTTCTGTAGGGATCGGCCTGGCAACCATTGTGCCCACCGTGCTTTTCATCAACTCAAAGCTCTGGTTTGCCTACCCTATGTGCTATCCCTATTACATCATGGCCCAGCTGCTGGAACAGCCTCAGACACAGGTGTATAACCTGTCTATAGACCTGTGTCCCCTGGTTCCCGTAGCTGTGGCTGTAACTCTTGTGTGCCTGATCCTATCCTGCCTGTGTTTCGGCAGATCAGAAAGGAGGTAATCTTTTATGAAAAAAATAATTACTTTTGTCAGTCTGGTAATGGTCTTCCTGCCCTGGACCATTTTTCCCCTGCGGACCAATCCCTGGGCTCTTCAGTCTCCGGCAGCGGAGATCATTGTTTACAGCTACGCCGCCTTTATGATCTTCTCCGCAGTATTTACCACTGTGGCTTATGTTAAAGGCAAGGTAAAAAACAAAGTCATGCAGATCGCCATGGTGATCAATGACATCTACGGCTTCACCGCTCTGTGTCTGCTGGTTCTGGCTGTAAATACGGCTATTGGGGGATAAGGCTTTATAAAGAAAACTACAGCAGTTCTAAAATCTGCTTTTTTAAGTAGCGGCCTACCACATTGGCAAAGTTGGAGAGATCCCGGATATAGGCAAAGTCCTTCCCGAAAATCTTTTTCTCTGCAGCCAGATCCTCCTCTTCCCCGGCAAAGACACCTAGCACGGCGATCTTCCGGTTTCTCAGCTTTCGGACTTCCCCTGCGGTATCCCGAAGGGCAAAGTCCAGACAGTATGGTTCTTTCTCCGGTTTTTTTGCCCCGGGAAGAGTATAGCCGGGATTCTGGCTTCCTGCCATAATATCGTTGGGCCTGCCGTCGCTTAAAAGGATCAGGATCTTATTTTCTTCCTTTCTCTGGTCCAGCCCTGCGGCGGCAGCCTTTATCGCCAGTCCGTCCCGGTTGTTGGCGGAACCGTAAAATTCAAAGATCCTCTGGTCCAGCTCCCGGTCTTCGTCAAAGTCCCGGAAAAGAGTCAATACTGTATAAGCCCCCAGGGTGCAGAACCCGGTGACCTGATGGGGGATCCCGGCAATGCTGAGAGCTGCGCTTAAGATATAGCCCTGAAGAGCCACCTGACTCTGTCTGCCCTGCTGGGAACCGCTGGCATCGATCAGAATCTCCACAGCAAAGTCCGTATCTTCTCTCCGGATCTCTCTGGAAAAAAGCTTCCGGTTCCGTGTCCTGCCCAGATTCCACAGTTTGTTCACCTGGATACGTCCGTATTCACTGGAAAGAGTCTCTTTTTCCGATCTGGTAAGAAGAGCCCGCTTCAGCGTATTAGCCAGGGTCTGGATATTCTGCCTGGTGATCAGCTTTGTGCTCTCCAGGACCCGGAGATTTTCTCTTCGTACCTTTTTCACATACTCTCCTCTTGTGCTGTCTTTTCCATATCCATGCAGGATTCCCCTGGTGATGTGAAGGCGGCAGTCCTTGTGTGTCCCTGTGCAGACCTGCTGCTGAAGTTCCCGCAGAGCTCTGGCAGGGATGCAGCTTTCTCCATAACTGCGGATAATATATTCCTCCATTTTATCAGAAGACTCCCTGTCCAGAAGGATCATAGAAGATCTGGGCTTTTCTCTCTTCCCATTGTCCTGAGGATCTACATGGCCGCTGAAGATATTTACCGGCGCTTCTTCCTCTGCTTCCCGCTCCTCTTCCCGGGCTTTTTCCTTATCTGTATATTCCTTCATATCCTGGTCTGAACTCTTCAGTTCCCGGTCCAGGCCTTTGAAATCCTGGGCCAGTCTGTTTTCATAAGCTTCCCAGTAGATCTCTTCCAGACATTGACAAATATCCTCCACAGAATCTGTATCCTCTATGGCGGCGATCCTATCCAAGATCTTCTCCGGTCTTCCCTGGAACTTTTCTCCATAGAGAGCTTTCCTCAGATAGCAGTTTTCCAGATAACCCCAGTCTGTATGAGTAAGGCGGAGGCTGTCCTTTTCCAGGGTATCCTGAAAGGCTGTTTTTCTCAGGTTCTCCACCCCGGGCCGCTCCCTCACCGCCTTTTTCCACACAGCGCTGTCAATACAGAGACCACCCAGAGCTTCCAGCACAGAAGGGATCATACCCTGATAGACTTTTTGGGCAAAAAAGGTCTGATACTTCTCTGTATCAAAATATTTCCGGAAGATTCCCTGGGCTACAGCCTCATAAAGGGCTATATAAGGAGACTTTTCCCAGGCTTTTACGTCCGCCGCCATATCCAGTTCATAATCCCCGCTTACTGCCCAGAGCAGGTTCTCCACCCGGCTCTGGATATCAAATACCCCATTTTCTCCTGTTTTTCTTTCATTCATCAAACACATCGCCCCTGTCCCAGGTTCCGGGTATCCTGGTCATGACCAGATCCCCGATCAGCTCTCTTTCAAAGGTATCAAAGGTCTTGTTGGTAATCCCCATATCAATGGCTTCCCGAGGCGTCAGGCCTCCCCGTACCAGACGGAGGGCGCCGATCAGTCCTCTCATATCCACTGCCTTTGTGGATATCTCTCCATTCTGGGCCTTCAGCTGAAGATCCAGGAAAAGACCTGCAAACTGCTCCCTGGCCTCCCTGTGGATCCCCGGGAAAAGGTTTTCCAGAATCTGATACATCCGTTCCATCGTGAGGGAAGGCATATGGATCACCATAAACCTGGATACCAGGGCCTCATTTAATTCCTTGGTCCCGGCGTATCCGTAATTCATGGTGGCAATAAATCTGGCGGCAGGGTGGAGAGAAATCCTGTCATACCCGGGGACGTCCAGGGTTCTGCGGAAATCCAGAACCTGATGGAGTACAGAAACTGCATCGCTTTTCGCCATATTGATCTCGTCCAGGATCCCGAAGCCGCCCCATCTGGCGCACTGATAAATAGGGCCTTCCCGGAGCTTTACCTCATTATCTACAAAGGTGTCCGTTCCGATAAGGCTGCTGCTGTCTGTATTTACATGAAAAGAAATGTCATAAATGGGTCTCCCGAAGATCCAGGCCAAATTTTCCGCCAGCACATTTTTCCCCGTGGCCTTATCCCCGCAGAGAAGAAGGTTCTCCCCCTCCAGAAGAGCTGTCACCGCCCGGTTTAAGATCTCTGTTCCGTAAAAGGCCATAGAAGGCCTGGTAACCCGGGATTTTGCCTGCCCCTCCACCGGATAGGTATTTTTAAATTCTTCCACTCTTTTTTGTAAGCTTTCTTTTAATTCCATGATCCGCCTCCTCTTCCTGCGTATAAAATTTTCATATTCTCCGTGTCCAAAAGGTATCTTCCTGTTATGTTCTCAGTATACCAGAAAAGGCGTCCAAAAACTGTCACAAAACAGCTTTTTGGCGCCTTTTCTTTATCATTATACGTGAGCTTTCCACATACACTCTGTAATTTTCATCTCTGTAAAAACTGCCTCAAAGGAAGAATCTTCAGGGCTGCAGGCATAGATCCCGAAGGAAATCTCCCCTGCCCCTTCTTCCAGATGGCAGATCCGCATCTGCTTAAAATTCTCTCCGTCGCCGGAACATTCTACACAGTAGTCAGACTCTCTTCTGCTCAGACGGTACCACATGGTCTTTATGGAAGCGTCAATGTCTGTAGTGGCCCAGTCAGAATACCCGTGATTTGTCACTACACTGCCCAGTCTCTGATATTCTTCATTTTCATATTCCACGGAAGCTTTCAGCCAGTTTTCACTGTTCTGGTAGAGCACCACGCCGCACTGATCAAAACGATGTTTGCTGGGAAACCGGGTTTTTACCACAAAGGAAAAATATTTTTCACTGGTCTTCATCTGAAGCACCGGGGCATTATCATTCTGAAACCCGTAATAAGTCCTCTGCCAAAGATCGGTTCCCGGTTCTGTGGTGATCCGTATTTCTCCATCCTTTATCTCATAGTTTTTTGGTTCTCTTGTCCAGATCAGATTTTCTTTTTTAAATTCCAAAGTTCTCTCTCCTTTCAGGCTCTCTGCCGCCTGTTTGCTCTGTCTTCTTTTTTTATAAACTTTTGTTCTTCTTATACTGTGCTTCCTGTGCTTTCCAGTAAGCATGATCCTTATCTGTGATGGGGCGGATCACTCTGCAGGGATTTCCTGCCGCTACTACGCCGGAGGGGATATCTTTCGTCACCACAGATCCGGAACCGATAACTACATTGTTTCCAATAGTAACTCCCGGGTTGATCACAGTATTTCCTCCTACCCACACGCTGCTGCCGATCCGGATCTTCTTTCCGTATTCCAGCTGGGTATTCCGTACTTCCGCATCTACAGGATGTCCTGCAGTATAGACAGAAACCCTTGGGCCGAAAAACACATTGTTGCCGATATTTACCTCACAGACATCCAGAATGATACAGTCATAATTGGCGTAAAAATTTTCACCTACTGAAATGTGACAGCCGTAGTCGCAGCGGAAAGGGGGCTCGATCCAGAAATTTTCTCCGGTCTTTTTCAGCAGTTCCTGGAAATATCCCCGGATCTGTTCCCTGTCCTCTCTGGAAGCTGTTGAAGCTGTGTTGATCAGCCAGGTAAGCCGTCTTGCTTTCTGATTGTCTGCTCCCAGTTCCGGGTCATTGGCAATATAGAGCTGCTCTGATAACATTAATTCTTTCTCTGTCATAGTTTTGTCCTCCATTTTTCTTCTACTGCTCTTTCAAACATTCCGGCAAAATAATATTCCGTTATATCCGGCACCCTTATAAACTCCGGAAGATTATTATAACTATTATATTAATCAAGTCAAGAACCTTTTCTGTTTATTCATAACTTCTTCACAATTCTTTTGAAATTTCAACACACTTTTTTCACAAATCCACGGTATAGTAATAATCAAACAAAGGCAGTTACCTTTTTTATATAGATAGACTTTTTTCTTTTTCATATGCCAGGGAGAAATCCCTGGCCCTCCTTTTTTATACGCAAAAAACTGCACCGGAAGGAAATCGGTTGGCCCTCACAACGGATCCCGCCTTTTCCCCGGTGCAGTTTTCTTATGTTCAATCTCTGATCTTCTTCTGATCATTTTCGGATTATCTTTTGTATATCTGATCATTATGCTATGTGGCTTTTCAGCTCGGCAATCTCTTTTTTCATCTTCTCCATATCATCAATAAGAAAGTTGACTTTTATCTGATATGCCAGCTGGACATCTGTGACTTTATTGTTTTCATCAAGCTTGTTTACTAGGTTGCAGTAATTTTCCGCCAATAACGTAATGTTTTTATCTGTAACGTTTTCTATGTGCATCTTAACCTCAGTCAGTTCTTTCTGGGTCTCTGCACTTATCTTTTGTATCGCAGACACTTTTTCTTCCAGGCCTGTCACTTTTCCTTCTATGCCTGAGGTTTTGTCTTCCAAGCCCAATATTCTGCTTTCCAGGCCTGACATTTTGTCTTCCATTCCTGTCATTCTGTTTTCCAGGCCCGTTAATTTCTGTGTGACAGGTTTTAACTTCTCGTCCAGCATGCCTGCGATTGCTGTCAATAATTCACCCTCTGCCATAAGCTCCTCCTTTCCTGTCGTATTTATGCAGCAGCCCGGCTCTTGGTCAGAACAGATAAACCGGGCTGCTTCATCTATAGACAGTCTATCACAATTATCGGCAGGGGTAAAGAATTTTTACTCCTGTTTCAGAAGAGCTTTCATATCCTCTTCCGGTGTAGTTACAGGTCCTATCTGATAATTTTCCACCAGATAGTTCAGGATATCCTGAGAAAGGAACGCCGGAAGGGTTGGGCCCAGGCGGATGTTCTTAATTCCCAGATGAAGAAGAGTCAGCAGGATACATACGGCTTTCTGTTCATACCAGGACAGTACAAAGGACAGAGGAAGTTCATTGACCGAACAGCCAAAGGCCTGGGACAGGGCCACAGCAATCTGGATGGCACCGTAAGCGTCATTACACTGTCCCATATCGATCAGACGGGGGATACCGTCAATGTCTCCCAGATCCAGATCGTTAAACCGGTATTTTCCACAGGCCAGTGTTAATACCACTGTATCCGCCGGCGTCTGTTTTACAAATTCTGTATAATAATTTCTTCCCGGTCTGGCACCGTCGCAGCCTGCCACCAGGAAAAAGTGACGGATCTTTCCGGCTTTTACAGCATTTACGATCGCTTCCGCCTGGGAAAGGAGGGCATTGTGTCCAAAGCCGGTAGTAACTGTTTTTCCTCCGTTTATACCTGTAAATTCTCTGTCTTCCGGGAATCCTCCCAGCTCCAGAGCTTTCTGGATCACCGGTGTAAAGTCTTTGTCCTCTCCTATATGGACGGTTCCCGGAAATCCTACCATCTCTGTGGTAAACACCCGGTCCCGGTAACTGTCTTTGGGAGGCATGAGGCAGTTGGTGGTAAAGAGAATCGCTCCGGGAAGATTGTCAAACTCTTTTTTCTGGTTCTGCCATGCAGTGCCGAAATTTCCTTTCAGATGGGAATACTTTTTCAGCTCCGGATAGCCGTGAGCAGGAAGCATTTCTCCATGAGTATAGATATTGATCCCCTTATCCTTTGTCTGCTCCAGAAGCAGCTTCAGATCTTTCAGATCATGGCCTGTCACAACAATAAAAGGACCTTTTTCCACTTTCATGGATACTTTGGCAGGCGCAGGATCTCCATAGGATTCTGTGTTTGCCCTATCCAGCAGGGCCATACACTTCAGATTGATCTCCCCCACCTTCAGAACTACCGGAAGGAGTTTTTCCACGGTATCTTCATAGCCCATTCTGAACAATGCCTCACAGAAAAACTCATCCACTTCCCGGTCCTGGTATCCCAGAACTCTGGCATGGTAGGCGTATGCAGCCATTCCCCGGATCCCGAAAAGGATCAGAGATTTTAAGGAACGGATATTTTCCTGGGCTTCCCAGATTTCTTTCATATCAAAATCATCGGTCTTGCCCCAGGGTGCCCCGCAGCTGCTGCACTGAGGCACCAGTCTTTCTTTTTCTTTTTTCACCGCTTGGATCTGTCTCTGAATAGCCTCATCATCAAAACTTACATTTGTCACTGTGGTAAACAGGCCTTCAATGAGTATCTTGTAAGTGTTTTCATCCGGTTCTGTGTCTCCTCTGGCAGCTCTGGCCAGTCCCACTAAAGCTCCTGTCAGTTCATCCTGAAGAGCCGCTGTGTCTGACTTTTTCCCGCAGACTCCTGCATTTCCCGTACAGGCAGTGCAGCCTGCTGTCTGTTCACACTGAAAGCAAAACATTTTGTTTTCCATTTGTTCTTTCTCCTTTTTCTTATTCCTCTATAATATTTCCGTCAGTGGAAATCACCGCTACACTCCAGGGGATAAATTTTCCGCTGTCTTTTAAAGCTGTCTTTACCGCATGTTCCAGTCCCCCGCAGCAGGGAACTTCCATCCGGACGATCTTCACGCTTTTAATCTCATTGTTCCTGATAATCTCTGTAAGTTTCTGAGAATAATCCACACTATCCAGTTTTGGACAGCCAATCAGGGTTATATGGTCTTTCATAAAATGTTCATGAAAAGCCCCATAAGCATAAGCTGTACAATCCGCTGCGATCAGCAGCTTTGCCCCCTGAAAGTACGGTGCATTTACAGGAGCCAGCTTGATCTGGACCGGCCACTGTCTGAGCTGGGAAATGGCTGGAGCGGCTCCTGCTTCCCGTACATTGCTCTCTCCTTTGGGCTGGATGGCTCTGGACTGGCTTACGGGACATCCCTTAGGCATCTCCATACCCTGGCTCTGGTTCTTTTTCTGAAATTCCGCCTGGATTTTCTGCTTATTTTCCATAACCGCCTTTTCATCATAAGGGGCCGCCTCCCTTTCTTCAAAGGAAATAGCTCCTGCGGGGCAAGCCGGCAGACAGTCTCCCAGACCGTCACAGTAATCCTCCCGGAGAAGTTTTGCCTTTCCCTCTATCATGCCGATAGCGCCTTCATGGCAGGCATCGGCGCAAAGGCCGCAGCCGTTACATTTTTCTTCGTCTATGTGAATGATCCTTCTCTTCATACTGCGCTCTCCCTCTTTTCTCTGTTATGCTGACTGATCTGCTGCATTTTCTCATACATCTCATCTCCTACGCACTGTCTGGCATACTGGCACCATTGTACACAGCTGAGTTTATCATTGTAGGCTATAAAAAATCGCAGTGATCACATTTTACTTCTGTATCTCCCTTGACTTTACGGCCTTATTATAGTATTTTAAGCACAACATGTATGTTTGTTTTCAAACAAGGAGATGATTTTTTGAAAAAATATTTATTTATACTGAAGAACTGTCCTTTTTTCTCGGGAATGTCAGAAGAAGAGATTCTTTCTATCCTGAATTGTATAGACGCAAAAGTACTCTGCAAAGAAGCCAATGAATATATATTACGTGCCGGAGACAGCACCACGGCCATGGGCCTTGTACTGAAAGGTTCTGTTCTGGTAGTACAGGAAGATCTGTGGGGACATCGAAATATCATGTCTAAAATAGAAGAAGGTGATTTTTTCGCAGAGCCTTACGCTGCCACTCCCGGCTCTGTTCTGAACATCAATGTAATCGCCTGCAGCCACTGTGAGATCATGTTGCTGAACATCAACCGGCTCCTGTCCGTATGCCCTACCGCCTGCGAGCACCACAATAAACTGATCCGGAACCTGGTGGCTGTGCTGGCAGGTAAGGTATTGCTCTTTAACGAAAAAATCACCCATATGAGTAAGAGGACTACCAGAGAAAAGCTTTTATCCTATCTTTCCTCAGAGTCTATAAAGCAGGGAAAACTTTCCTTTGATATTCCCTATGACAGACAACAGCTGGCGGACTATCTCTGCGTGGAAAGAGCCGCCATGTCTGTAGAACTGTCAAAGCTGCAGAAAGCGGGGCTGCTGAAAACAAAGAGAAATCATTTTGATCTTTATGAGATACTCGGTTCTTAAAAGCCGCTGATTTTCAAGGGCAATTCTTTCACTTCCGTCCCATTCACGGGAACAGGAAGTTGAAGATAATTTTCCTGATACTTTCTCATAATAAAAACATGAGAGCGTTTATCTCCATCATTATATTGAAATCTCCGTCATTTTAGAGTAAAATGACGGAGATAAATCGGAAATGAGGTAGATAATATGCGGTTATTTGATTATAAAAAGGAACCGAAAAAACTTTTGACACCGGAGATCGTACAGATGGTTTCCATCATCCATGAACACAAAGGGAAACAAGAATTATTTCTGGAGGCCAATATTGATGAATTGAAAACCCTTCTTGAAGTTGCATTGATTCAAAGTACGGGTGCTTCCAACCGTATCGAAGGTATTTATACAACGGATAAGCGACTGGAGGAACTGGTAAGCCAGAAGGCAGAACCTAGAAACCGTTCCGAACAAGAAATTGCAGGCTATCGGGAAGTGCTTGCTACCATTCACGAAAGTTACGAATACATTGTTCCCCGCCCCAACCTGATTTTACAGCTACATCGGGATTTGTATTCTTACTCTCAGAAAGCTACTGGCGGGAGTTATAAAAATGCGGATAATGTCATTGCTGAAACAGATGCAGAAGGACATCAAAAGGCACGATTCGTTCCGGTTCCGGCATTTCAGACTGCAGAAGCGATGGAGGAACTTTGCAGGGAATTCTGGGAAGCCTGGGAAGCTGACCATATTGATAAACTTCTTCTGATTCCCATGTTTATTCTAGATTTTCTCTGTATCCATCCCTTTAATGACGGGAATGGACGCATGAGCCGCCTGCTGACCCTTTTGTTGTTCTATAAAGCCGGATATATTGTCGGGAAGTACATCAGTATGGAAATGCTGATTGAAAAAACTAAAGAAACCTATTATGAAGCGTTGCAGGCAAGTTCAGCCGGCTGGCATGAAAATGAGAATAGCTACGAACCTTTTGTGAAATATTATCTTGGCATTACGCTGAAAGCATACAATGAATTTGAAAGTCGTGTGGAGCATTTGAAAAACCGCACACTTTCCAAGCCAGAGCGAATCAGAGCTATGATCGACCAGAAGGTTGGAAAAATCACAAAAAAGGAAATCCTGGATGCCTGCCCTGACATCAGCAAAACGACGGTAGAACGTACTCTGACGGATTTAGTTAAGAGTGGTTACATTGCCAAAGTAGGTTCGGGACCGGCTACCGGATATGTCAGAATCTAAGTTATAGAATTTTATCTATGAGGAAGATAATTCCCGTTACATCGCAGTCATACATTTACATTTCGGTGTATGGCTGCTTTTATTTTGCCGGGAAAGGAACAGATGCAAATAAAATTAGCATTGTCTGAAAAGCCATCAGCAGCACAGAGTTTTCCAGAACTCATTTCCGATTGAGATGGAAACTATTCTTCTGTTGAAGTGTCTACCAAGTCCAATCCGACACTATTCTCTGTTTCAACGGATTTATCATTTGCATAATCAGTAGAATCAGAACCGCAAGCAGACAAAGTTCCCACTAATATCGCAACAAAAAGTGCCGTTTGTACCAATCATTTTATCATTATCCACCTCTCAAAATGATTTATTCCTGCGAAACCGGCGGCACTTCACCAAATAAAATATTAAGTTCATCAATAGTTCCAGCTTTTTCCCACTGTGCCATACCATGTTTCCATACCAAGCTATCAGCGGTAAGCTGTCCTGCGGTTGCCATCTGTGCCAACACAGAAATGTTAAACGGTCCAGTCGCTTGTCCGTTGACCGCTACATGATATGCTACAGTAGGAATTGGAGGAGGTATAGCACCGGGCGTTGTCTGCTGATTGATGCCACTCATCATATTGTTCATAGCACCCGCAATGTTCTGGCCCACGGCGCCGCCAACGGCCATACTTGCCATCATAGCTGCCATATTAAAGCCCTCTCCACTGCCACTCAGATTTACATCACCCGCACCATTTGCCCCCATCTGTCCAAAAGCCTGTGCGCCAGCAACACCGACCTCTGCCTGTTTTTCAACTTGGAAAGCACCAATATTGGCGGTTTGTGTTTGCTTGTGCATAGCATACTGGCCTTCCTCACGCTGGATACGAAGGCGCTCCACATAATCCTGTGTCTCAGCCTCGATTCTTGCTGCCGCAATGTCCTTTGTAACCGCCATAAGCTGACGGTAACCTTCACTGGATTTGTCAATCTCGATGGCACCAATATCCACCCCTGACACCAAAACACCGAAGGTTTCTTTCAGTCGTTCGCTGATATCATACTCCACAACATCATTAATTTGTGCTGTTTTGGTTTCAATCTGAATGACCGGAATGTTGTTGGCGGCGGGAGCATTGGCGACCGCATCTTTTACATATCGATATACTGTATCTCGAATCTGCTTTTGAAAATCATTCAGATCAAATGTATTTAGCCGGTTAAGCTTGATGAACTCACGGTAGTCCCTAATTTGAAAACTAATAGTACCTCTGACAGCAAGAGGAACACCAAAATCGGAAAACCTAGGATCATATACATCAAAGAATGGTACACCAAATTTCACTTGAATGATGCGGGTAAGGTTGATAAAGTAAACCTCAGCCTGAAATGGTGTTCCCCCTTCATATGCAAGTCCAATAATGCTAGACAGAACAGGGAGATTGGCTGTTTTGATGTTCTGATCAAAGGGGCCTTCGATGAAATCCTGCATCACACCATCTTTCTGTTTGTAAACAAAAACTGCAACTTCTCCGTCTTTAACCCGCAGGGAAGACCCCCAGCGAATCGAGTTTTCTCGCTGTCTGCTTCCTTCCTGAACGCCAGATGGATGCCACTTCCAAATCAGATATGATGGTTCATCACAACGTATCTCGTCCATCAAACCGCCCTTGCGGTTATTTTTATCAAACAATCCCATATCGGAACTCCTCCTATTCTGTTGCACTACTACTGTCTGGTTCTTCTCCATTCAATATACGATTGAATTCATTAATGTTTTCCTTAGCAGCATCTAATCCAGATTGCACACCCTCTTTAAAGCCCTTGCCAACCCCATTATCGTTATCTTCACTATCAGACGGTTCATCATTTGCTTTATCAATATCTGGAGTTGGCGTGAACTCTATATCTACCCCATTTTTCCCAGCTTCCTCAAGTATCTTTTCCACCCAGTATTCCCGTTCGATATCCCATTTTCGCTCCATCTCCACATCATAACGCTGATAGTCTATAGAATCAGCAATCCTCAAGGCATGCGCATATTCACCATGATCCAATGCTTGTCGAACATCTAGAACAATGTTATCTAATCGCTCAATTTCTTTTTCTTCCTTTTTTGGTTCAGTTATCGCAAGTGAAACAAGAATGACAATCCATACTACAGGTACCCAGCCAAGCATGAGTACCCACTTAATAATGCCTTTTTTCTTTGATTTTTTGATCTCTACGTTACAACTATCATAAAGCGCCTGAATTTCCGTAAATACGTTATCTGCGGAGTAACTTCTTTTGGCCTTTTCATATACCTGCTGAACTTTTGAAAACCAAGCGGCGTTTACTTCTTTTTCACTCTTAGATACATCGGTGTTAGCAGAGTCATATGTCCGCATATTCATGTTTGAGGTTGCAAGAATCATAAATTCAAGCATATCTTCTTTCGTGCTAGGAACGGAAAAACTTTTTATTAAACTAATTTTTTGCTCATCTGTTTTGGATATCCTTTGCTGTGCTTCTGCTGCTGCCCAAATGCCACGAGGTTTTTCATATTCCCGCCTTGATTCAATAGCCTCAAGTTTCAAAGCAAATTCCTTTACCACACTGGATGCTTTTGCTCCTCGCAATTCATAACCACATGCGGGACAATTTAATTCAAATGCCTTTAGGACTTCACCGCAATTAGGACATTTGTACAGTTTTCCTGCAAACTCCTGTTTTCGTTGCATATATCCTGTATTTTCATCTGTCACTGGGCAACCACACTTCTGACAGAATTTTGCGTCTTCGAGAAGTTCTTGTCCGCAGTTAGTACAAAACGCCACCGATATTCCTCCATCACCATTACAGTTTATTTTTACCTATACAGTCCAAGATTACATCATATAGTTCTTTCATTCGCTGATATGAACACTCACCTAAGTTCCTTAGCCCATAAAACTGTCGGCATTGGAGTGGCTCAATCTCAAACCTCGAATGGAAATCACTACTTGTTCCTACATAACACGGTTGAACAGCATCCTGCGGAAAAATCCTATCATTTTTGAATTGTCGTTGGTCTGCGGTTATATCCACAATATATAAATCATCAACAACAAGCCACGAATGACCGAAAATATTCTCAAAACCATCATATCGGTATGTACCATACACACATCTACAGCTAATGCTTTGCTCTGAAACATTATCCATCAAGTATTGTGCCAACAACTCAGGAGTATCTCCACAACAAGCATTTGGGAAATCCGAAAACGGTTGTTTCTGGAATAGTCGGTTCTCATGCGCTATTTCTATTCCACGACGAAAACGAGAAGCCAGATATTTAATTTCCCTAATCTCCATATCCATTCCCCTTTAATCGCTATCTGATTTTACAGCATCGCAAATATCTCCGATGTTACAATCCAAATATTCACAAATACGCAACAAAACCGAAAGAGCCACTTCCTCATTTCTGCGCAGCTTCGTCATGGTTCCTGTAGCGATATTCAAATCTTTTCGGAGTGTAGCCGGAGAAATTTCATTCTCAATTAAGCGTATCCATAACTTTTTATAACTTATTTTCATAGCACACTTTTTCTAAATCCACATTTTGACTCTCTCAAGATCTATTATATGTATTATCGCTTTAGAAATCAAGATAATTCAATAATTAATAAGCATTTTTTCGCAACTTCTTGCGAATATTCAAAAAGAAAACGCCCATCCGAAAAAGATTTCTCGCAGATGAGCGTATTATTAGTATTTCCCAAGAGAACTGAACAGAGATGAGCCTTAAATCATACCAAAATACTTCAGTGCTTCTGTAATTGCTGTTTCCTTTTCCGGCGGGCATTTCGGCTGTCTGGCGTTCTTAGACTTCGACCTGTTGTAGTTCTTGCGCTCAATAATGCCATATTTCTGTTTAATCTGGGCGATGTAAAGAGAGGAAACCTTTAAGCCGGTCTGCTACAACACATGTTCTTTGATCTGACCGTATGTGGCGCCCTTCTGGAATCCGGACATATCCATATCTTCCAGTGAGAACTCCACACGCACTTTCTTCGAGTCAATTTCTCCCTTGGAAAGCAAGACAACTGTCTCTATCCCCTCCGTGTGAGGAAACATATCCACTCCCTGAATCAGTTTTACCTGCCACCCTTCTTTTATGAGCAATTCCAGATCTCTTTTCTGGGTTTCCGGATTGCAGGACACGTATACGATCTTTTCCGGCTTCATGGCGGACACTGCCTGCAAAAATTCCGGCGTGCTCCCGGCCCGGGGCGGATCCATAAATACTACGTCAACCCTTTCTCCCCTGGCAGCCATCTTTCCTATAAAATCCGTGGCGTCGGCGCAGAGAAACCGGGCATTCTGGATCCCGTTTTCTTTTGCATTTTCCCAGGCGCATTTCACAGCGCTGTTGTTCCGTTCCACCCCCATCACCTTTTTAGCCATGGATGCTGCAGACAGACCGATGGTTCCTACCCCGCAGTAGGCGTCTAACACTGTCTGGCTTTTATCCAGGCCCGCCGCCTCTATGGCAGTTTTATAAAGGATTTCTGTCTGCACCGGGTTGATCTGGTAAAAGCTGGATCCGGAAATCCGAAACTGAATGCCACAGAGAGTATCCCGGATGTAACCCTTGCCATATAGGATCTTTTCCTTATATCCCAGAACGGCGCTGGTAGACCGGTCATTGATATTCTGGACAAGGGTAGCGATCTTGGGGCACAGCTGCCGCACCCTTTTTCCAAAGGCTTTTGCTCCGGGAAGGACCGGAGAAGCTGTTACCAGTACGGCCAGGACCTGATCCTCCGCAAGACTATGGCGGACCAGGATATGGCGGACCAGTCCTGTCTTTTTATCTTCATCATAGACCGGATACTTAAATTCCCGTACAGCCTTTCGCACAGCTTCTATGGCCTCATCCAGAGCCGGCTGATGTAAGAGACAGGTCTCTACAGGAATCACCCAATGGGATCCCTGGGCATAGATTCCGCTTTTCACCTGTCTGCCTTGAGTATAAGTAAAGGTAGAGATTGCTTTATTCCGGTAATGCCATGGATTTTCCATGCCGATAATAGGCTGGGGCTTTCCGAAGTTTCCCAGGAGTTTCTTTATTTTTTTCTGTTTTTTCCGAAGCTGCTCCTCATAGGGCAGGGTAAGCATGGGACAGCCTCCGCAGCCCTGCTCTTGCAGAAGACAGGAAAACTGCTGCTTTTCTGTATCTGCCTTTTTCATGTATTTATCTTTAATTTCCAAGTTTGTCCCTCAGCTTTTCCCCGATTTCTTTATACACCGGCACTTCTACCTGATACTCTTCTCCCAGCCGGACCACCTGATAAATCAGTCCGTCTACCTCCGACTGTTTTCCTGCCGCTATATCCCGCTGCATGGAGGCAGTAGCTGTAGGCGCCAGATCGTCCATGATCTTCAGATTAATTTCTACCATATTTTTTGGAAGTTCCACACCCATAGCAGAAGCGATCCTCTGGATTTCTTTTATCAGCTCTATAAAAGTTTCTCTCTTCTCTCCTCCCGGCTGCATCGCTTCAGAGGAAACCTCCCAGCAGGCTCCTACGGCGGCCATTGGGGAAACAAACGAGAATTTTTCAAGGGCATCCCGTTCTATATTGGAAGACAGCACCGGAAGGATCTGGGACTCTTTCAGATCTGCCTCTATTTTTTTCAGCACAGGCATAACGTTTTTCACCGTTTCCTCTGGAGTTCCTTTTCTCAGCCCATAGACCACACGGAAGATCTTTCCTGACATCAGGATCTTTCCCGGTTCTTTGATCTGGGAGGCAATGTAGATACAGCCATCTGTGACTGTCATGTCCGGCAGCCTTTCCTGGAGTTTTCCGCCGGTCCCGTAAATATTTAAGATAGGGATCACCACTGTATGATCATCTGCAATCCTTTTTATAAAATCCGCAGCCTCCTCAAGAGAATATCCTTTTACGCATACAAAAACCACGTCCGGAACTTCCCGGTATTCTTCCATGGAACAGGCCTTTATCGGAGCCAGAAAATCTTCTTCCCCCAGCTGGATCTCCAAGCCGCTAGATTTCATAGCTTCCAGATGTCTGCCTCTGGCAATCAGCGTCACATCTTTTCCGGCTCTTGTAAGATAGCCTCCTATAGGGCCTCCGGTTCCTCCCGCTCCTAAGACTAGGTACTTTAACTGTTTCTCCATCTCTTTTTCCTCCTGTCAAACACTGAATGTTCTTTCCCATTTTACCACACTGGCCTTCTGTTTTCCATGAGATTCCGCAGCAGAACAGATCTTGAAAAAATTTCTATATTTTTCGCCAAACCTATTGACAAGTACAACTGCTGTATATATACTGTACTTATCAAATAAGAACAGTATATATACAGTAAGTACACCGAGGTGAAAAGATGAACATTATTTTAAGCAGCAGCAACAGTCAGCCCATCTACGAGCAGATCGTCACTCAGATCAAGGCCATGATCATGAGCGGCGAATTAAAGCCAAAAGATCCTCTCCCCTCTATCCGGGGTCTGGCCAAAAGCCTCCATGTCAGCGTTATTACCGCCCAGCATGCTTACGAGGACCTTCAAAGAGATGGTTTTATTGAAACCGTGGCAGGCAAAGGAACCTTTGTCGCCGCTCAGAATCAGGATTTTATCCGGGAGGAACATCTCCGTATAGCAGAAAAGAAGCTGATGGAGGTGGCCAATATCGGGAAAGAATATCATATTTCCTGCGACCAGATGATCCAGATTCTTCAGATGTTTTATGAGGAGGAATAATATGGAACCAATTTTGTCAGTGGATCAGCTTACAAAAAAATACAAAGATTTCACTCTGGATCACATAAGCTTTCAGATTCCCAGAGGTATGATCGTGGGAATGATCGGAGAAAACGGCGCCGGGAAAACCACTACTCTGATGTCTGTTTTTGAAATGATCTCTCCGGACAGCGGCCAGATCCGTCTTTTTGGCAGAAACTGGCGGGAAAACCGGAAAGAAAATCTCCAGAAAGTAGGCCTTGTCATGGACGGACTAAATCAAAATCCCCGTCTCTACTGCAAAGATCTGGAAAATATCTACAAAAGAGTCTACAAAAACTGGGACAGCAGATTATTCTATCAGTATCTGAAACGTTTTTCTCTTCCACTAAACAAAAAAATCAAAAGCTCTTCAAAGGGCATGCTGGTAAAGCTGAATTTTGCCCTGGCTCTGTCCTATCACCCTGAGCTTTTGATCTTAGATGAAGCTACTTCAGGGCTGGATCCTGTTATGCGGGATGAGATCCTGGAACTTCTCCAGGAATTTGTCATGGATGAAGATCACTCTGTGCTGATCTCTTCCCATATCACCAGCGACCTGGATAAGATTGCAGACTATATTCTTTTTCTCCATCAGGGAAAACTTCAGTTTTTCCGCTCCATGGAAGAAATTGAGAACAACTATGGGGTCCTTCACTGCCGGAAAGACTTTCTCCAGGTTCTCTCTCCGGAAGACTATGAGTCCTATATGCCGGAGGATTTTTCCTGCAAAGTACTGATCAGAAACAAGCAGGCCCTTCTTGGCCGGTTTCAGGATCTGGTCATGGAACGGGCCACATTAGAAGATTTTATGTTATTTTCCACAAAGGGGGTATTACCATGTCAGGATTAATTTATCGGGATATCATTACCCAGATCCGCCGTTCTTTTCTTGGAAATATTATACCGGACATACTGTTTTTCTTTATGTTTCTCGTACTGTTAGGAAAATATAGATTCAGTCCGATGACCATCGTTCTTCTCTATCTCCCTACCCAGACCTCTATCATTCCGATTACATTAAAAGAGGCGGACTCCAGCTATAAAGGCCGGATGCTTTCCATGACCTTTCCATTTTCCAAAAGAGAACTGGTCCTTTCCAGATACCTTTCCTGCTGCCTGTATCAGCTTTACGGCATCGGGGTTATGATTCTTTTCCTTGTGCTGCATTTCCTTATATACAGGACCTACAGTCCTGCTGTCTATCTGGGGATCTTTGCAGGCGGCCTTCTGATCGCTTTATTTATGACGCTGATCAATGTGATGGTATCTTTTGTTGGAAATATCAATATTTCTACGATCTTCTATATCGTTTTTGTTTTACTGGCAGCAGCTGCCTATATCCTGTATCTTTTTCTGGATATAGATCCACTGGATCTGCTCATTCTTCCACTTCCTCTTCTGTGGGGGATCGCAGTGGGGATCGTGGCAGTCACAGGGATCATCTCCTACAGTGTCTCTATGAAGGCTTTTATCAGAAGCTGCCGCTAGCATTGGCTTCTTCTCTGCCTATTATCTCGGCCAGCTCACGGCATTGCTGTTCGCTGTCCGTTGCCGGTCGGATGCCCGCTCGTGCAAACAGGTTGGTCGTCCGACCGGCGTATCGCACAAAATACCGCTGCACCACGCCTTTTCATGCTGTGGTGCAGCGGCATTTTTATGACAGACATTTCTTTATAAATCTATCTGCGATCCCGCAGACCTCCTCTGTCCAGAATTCAGCGCCTCCGTGATCCGCTCCCCGGATCAGGTACAGGCAGGCTTCTTTTCCCGTTTCTTTCAGTCTTCTATACAAATTTACACTCTGGCGGGTATTCACGATCCGGTCCTTGGTCCCATGGAAGATCAACACCGGAGGAAGGTCCGTGTCTTCTGTAATATTGCATTCCACAGACAGTTTCCGGCACAGATCCGGCCGTTCCTTCAGATTCACGCCCCCCATTTCCATGCCCTCAGGGCTGTCCGGCATATGATGATTGATGGTAGTGGGATTACTGTCTTTCAGCATAACACTGACAGAACCATAATAGTTTAAAATCCCCTTCGCTGAGGCTGATATTCCCGGATACAAATTGGTTGCCTGATCATCATCCTGAAGGATTCCTGCAAACATAGCTGTATGGCCTCCGGAGGAATCCCCTCCTATTACAATCTTCTCCGGATCGATCTGATAATTTTTGCTGTTTTTCCGCATAAAGCGGACAGCGTTCCTGGCGTCCAGAGCCTGGGCCGGGAAAGAGGCCTGTCCCGAATGCCGGTACTCCACCACAGCGATCACATAACCCTTTCCCGCCAACCGGGCCAGCATAGGAATCTTGGCATAAACATCCTGTTTCATCCAGGCAGACCCTTGGACAAACACTATACAGGGGTAGATTTTCTCCGGTTCGTTTCTGGTAAAAGGCTTTATGATCTGAAGATGAAGGGGGATCCCATCCACGTTGGCGTATTCCACATCATGAAAATAAGCAAATCCGACTTCATCTCCTGTAGTGGAAAGAACCTCCGCTCCTTCCACAGGCTGGTCAAATTCCGGAAAGTCTTCATAAGTCCAGTCTTTAATCTCCATATTCTTCCTCCTTATCCGTTAAATTTTTCTTTACACCGTTTTAAAAGACCATCTGTACCAAAAGCATATAAAGAGCCGTTCCTCCCGCAATCGACAGCAGCATCTGCCGTTTCCACAAATGGAGAAGGACCACAGCCAGAACAGCCAGCAGTTCCGGTATGCCATGGCTCCCGGAAAGCGGACTGACATTGCGCAGACTGTAGATCACCAGCAGGCCAAACACCGCCCCGGGGAGCACTTTTCCCAGATATTGTATATATTTGGGGGTTGGCTTTCCTGCCGGAAAGAGAAGAAAGGGCAGATATCTGGTAAGGGCGGTCCCCAGAACTACCATTCCTATAGTAATGATCTCCTGTGATAAAGTCATAAGGGCATTCCTCCTTTCTCCAAGGGTTTCCGAAGGAAGGAAAGTGCCAGAAGGATTCCTGCCATAGCCGGAAGGATAAAACTCTCTGCTCCAAAAGCGGCCAGGCAGAGAAGGGAAATTCCCAGGCCGGCCAAGGCGCTGGTGTGATTTTTTTCTTTCAGCCATTGCTCCAGGAAGATCACCACAAACATGGCAGTCACTACAAAGTCCAGTCCCTCTGTGCTGAAATGGATCATCCCTCCGCAGATTCCTCCCAGGGTGGCTCCGAAAAACCAGTAAAAATGATTCAGCAGAGTAACAAAAAACATAAACCAGCCCCGGTCTACATCCGGCGGGACTTCAGCGGTGTAATTAATGGAAAAAGTCTCATCACACATACCAAAGATCAGATAAATTTTCTTCCATCCCATTCCCCGGAATTTATCCAGCATGGAAATCCCGTAAAATAAATGTCTGGCGTTGATCATCAGAGTCATTACCAGGGCCTGAAGGGGATTAAAAGCTCCCAGAAGCATATTTACCGCTACGAATTCTATAGAGCCTGCAAAGATAGTCAGGCTCATGACCATGGGATACCAGAAACTGAATCCCGAAACATTCATGTAAATGCCGTAAGTCATGCCCAGAAACCAGAATCCTGCAAAGATAGGTATGGTATGGGGAAAGGCACAAAGAAAGGCTTTTTTCAGTGTTTTTATATTCTCGCTCATGTTTGTCTCCTGTCAGCAGTCGTATGTATTAAGCTTAGCACCAGGCCGGTTTCTGTTCAAGAATTATTTGCAATATATAAGTCCTTTTCCGACTCTTCCCTTTATAACATAAGCCGTCGCCAAATGGACATGCAAACACGCCGGTTTAGCTCGTTGCTTGCGGGAATAAACGGAAATGCTTGCCTGTCTCTCTGCTTTGCGGTATACTAGCCGCAGAAAGGACAAATGAAAAGGAGAGCATTATGAAACTTAGAAATCTTGTTGGCGACCGTTTTAAAGAGCGCCCTGCTGACTGCGTGATCGACAGCCATGCCTTTACCATCCGGGGCGGCTATATCAAATATGTGGCAAATGGTATCTATTCCCTGTATCCTCCTATGAAGAGGATCACCAGAAAGATCGAGGAGATTATCCGGGAAGAAATGGATGCTATCGGCGGTCAGGAAGTACTCTTCCCTGTCGCCCTTCCCGGGAGCCTCTGGGAGGAATCCGGCCGTTTTGAAAGTGTTGGCGAGGAACTTCTCCGTTTTAAAGACCGGAACGGCAGCCAGATGGTCCTGGGTATGACCCATGAGGAAGCCTCTGTCCAGCTGGTAAGAGAGTATGGCCAGACATACACTAAATATCCCTTTATGATCTATCAGATCCAGACCAAATTCCGTGACGAGGCCCGTCCCAGAGCCGGCCTGATCCGTGTCCGGGAATTTACCATGAAAGACGCCTATTCCTTCCATACCTCCCAGGAGGATCTGGACCGCTGCTATGATACTTTCTATCATACCTATAACCGTATCTTCCAGCGGGCAGGAGTTCCGGAAGTTATCGCAGTACAGTCTGATTCCGGCATGATGGGCGGCAGTGTTTCCCATGAATATATGCTCCTGGCAGACGCCGGAGAGGATTCCATTGTGATCTGTCCGGAATGCGGCTACCGTTCCAATATGGAAGCAGCTCCAAATAAAGTAGTAAATGAAGGCGGCCTGGAAATGGGAGAACTGGAGAAAGTCTACACCCCTCACTGCAAGACTATTGAAGAAGTGGTAGACTTCCTGGGCGTTCCTGTGGAATATTCCTGCAAAGCCGTAATGTATCAGAAAAACTCAAATGACGAATATGTGATCGTATTCCTGAGAGGGGATTATGAAGTCAATGAGACAAAGCTGACCAATTACCTGGGAGAGAAAGTCCATCCTGCCGAGATCACTGCAGAAAGCGGAATTGCCGCCGGATTTACCGGTCCTTATCAGCTCAAAGCCGACTGTCAGGTGATCTACGACTCTTCTCTGGAAGGGATCCAGTATCTGACCTGCGGCGCAAATGAGGAAAATTATCACTATAAAGGTTTAAATATCCCAAGAGACCTGGGAGAGATAGAATATGTAGATGTGTCCAAGATCAAAACAGGAGGGATCTGCCCCTGCTGCGGCAAAAAGACCATTCAGGTAAAACGTGGTATCGAGGTGGGAAATATCTTCCAGCTTGGCACTAAATATACCAAGTCCATGAATATGACCTATACAGACGCCGACGGCTCTGTAAAATATCCGGTCATGGGCTGCTACGGTATCGGCGTAGGCCGTCTGGCAGCCTCTGTATGTGAGGCAAGACATGATGACAACGGCCCCATCTGGCCTGTTTCCATCGCTCCATGGCAGGTGCATCTGTGCTGTATGCGTGTGGACCAGGAAGCCTGCAAAACTGCCGCAGACAACTTATATGAAGATTTGCAGAAAGCCGGTGTGGAAGTGATCTATGATGACCGTGACATCCGGGCAGGGGCCATGTTTGCCGACGCAGACCTTTTGGGTGTTCCGGTCCGTGTGGTGGTAGGGCCCAAAAACCTGAAAAACGGCCAGCTGGAATTAGTAACCAGAGACAAAGGGATTTCCAAGCTCATAGACTTAGGAAATGCAGTGGCGGAAATCCAGGGAGTTATCCGGGAACTCTTTGAAGAGATCAATGCACAGGTAGAACCACGGAAGTAAAACTCCTTCCCCTTGGACATCCGGATCTGTATTTTCTGTTCAGGATCGGGATCTTTTACAGGTATCCCGATCCTGAACATTTTTGTTTCTGCTGATAACCTATCCATTCATTCCTGATTTCATAGGTCTGCTTTTGAAAGTCCACCTGGACAGAAATTCCATTGGAGAAAACTGTCTTCTGTATCTGGGGATTCCCTTCAACAAATTCATGTCTTACCATCTCACATTTTCCCACCTTTTCATGAAGATCTGAAACAACCTTTGCTCTGGAGATACATTCTTCTAACGTCATTTCCACCCTGTCCTCAAAAGCTCCGTCTGTATTGGGATAAGCCCCCTCTCTCACCAGATAGGGTGCTCCGCCGTTTAGCAGGGCATAAAGCATATAATCTTCCTTTTTACTTACTTTCTCCATCATCCATGGCTGGATCACGCAGTCATGATAAACCAGATTATAAAGAGGCACCGGTATCCCCTGCTTAGGCGTACCAGGGGCACACATCATAAAATCATAGGGCGCATAATGGCAGAACACCTGGCTTTGGACCGCCCAGTCGTTGACCTCTTCCGAACTTGGAAGGATCCCCTTTTTCAGAAGATACTGGAAACACAGGGCACGATGCTCATAGCATTCCTTTCTTGTCATACGGTGCAGCGGATTACCGCATTCATCTCCTTCATTGCAGGTAAATACGTCCAGATATGCGCAGTCCAGCCGGATCCCGTGATCTTCCAGATCTTTAAAATTTCTTTTTACATAGTATGGGGCCTGGGTAGCGCAAAGATAAGACTGGGGGCCTCCCGCCCACCGTTTGTGCCGTGGAATTGTTCCGTCTGGCAGACGGCAGGCAAAATTTTCATCAAAACTGGGGGCTGACAGATAGTAATCTCTATACTGGTCATGAATACCGAATAAATATCCGTATTCGTGCATAGTGTCCACCAGAGATTTCATTCCTTCCCATCCCCCTGCCTCTTCACATGCAGGGCTGTAATCCGGGTGGCGGTTATCATATCCCGGCTCTGCCCAGCCGTCTAAGTGGAGATACAGCTTCTCTACTCCCATCTCGTGGAGCTGCCTGATCTCCTGCTCCCGCCGGGCAAAGGTTGTCAGGCGGTTATTCTTCTCCGGTTTCTCAGGGTCATAAAAGTCAGAATCCGGCTGTACAAATGTCTTGATCCCTTTATGTAAAAAGGCACAGCCGATAAGCCGGTCTATTGATGGATTCCTTATGGCTTTTTCTGCCAGAGTCCGGAGCTTTCCCTGTTCCTCCGCATAATTTCTGTATGTCTTGCAGATGACATTGTGGTCGCAGTATTTCAGAAATGTATACTTTACAATGCGGCGGTAGTCCATCTTCCCAAGACTGGGTTCAAAACGCATGGAAACCTTTGTATAGGGCCCGCCTGCCGGATGTTCTGCCTGGTATCCTCCATTCCACGGAGTGGCACATACTGCCAGATACCCTTCCCTGTCCCGGACCTGGGCAAACCAGGGCATATAAGCCCCTGCTGTTCCGAACATCCCGTCAAATGCCGGAGTCTGAAACTCCGCTTCCCAGGTATTGGGGATCAAGATTCCCTGCTGATGGGTCAGAAGGGTATACCAGCTCTCTTTTTTCTCTTCAAATTCCATAGGACCCGGCCAGAAGACTTTCTTCACTTCCAGCCCTTCCTCTTGAAGAGGTATCCATTCGCAGTACACATCTCCTGTAGCTCCTTCCACCCAGACCAGGGTCTGGAATTTATAAGGCACGGTCTTTCCCTCTTTTTCAAATCCACCGTAGGTACTTAATATCCCTTCTCCCACTCCGGTCTGTAGCAATTCATGGGTGATCTCCCCTGCGTCATGAAAAAATACCTTTCCATTTTCGCATTCCATATATGGCGCATAGCTCCTGTCCCATCTCCACCGGCATCCGTCATCTTTCTGAAAAGAAAATCTCAAGGTCTCTTTATCGAATTCAATCTCCATCCCGTTTTTTGTAATTCTGTTCATGGCTGTTTTTCCTCTGGTCCCTTTCTCGTAAATACCCCCAGCGTACAAGAACCCCTTGTACACTGAGGGTATGCATGATTTATAAATACAATATCTAAGCATGGATGTCAAGAAAGAGTCTGTGGGATCTCAGCTTAATCTTTTTATCATATGCAATATCCTGCCGGCACATTCCCGGATAGTCTGTTCTGACAGCATTCCTTTTGCATAAGCCTCCCGGATATTTTTGTCATCTTCTGCATTTCCCGGCATGATAATGTCATTTCCTGCGGCTGCACATTCCCATGGTATGCTTCCGTCTTCAGGAACTGTAGTATTCCAGTCGCTCATGATCACACCGCCAAAGCCCCATTCTTCTCTTGCCAGAACCGTGCATAAATCTCTGCTGTTGGCTGCATGAACGCCATTGATCAGGTTATAGGAGCTCATGATGGCCACCGGATTACTTTCTTTTATGGCAATCTCAAATCCCCGGAAATAGATTTCTCGGAGAGCCCGTTCTGAAACGCAGGCGTCCACTCCCATCCGATTATCCTCCTGATTATTGCAGGCAAAGTGTTTAATGGTCACACCGCAGCCTTTTCGGCTCTGAACTCCCAAAGTCACTGCTGCCGCCAGTTTTCCGGACAGAAAGGGATCTTCTGAATAATATTCAAAGTTTCGTCCACACAGAGGATTTCTCTGGATATTCATCCCCGGAGCCAGCCAAAGATTGATATGGAATTCCTCCATTTCTTTTCCAATAGTCTCTCCAAATTCCTTCATCAATTCCAGGTCCCAGGTCTGGGCCAGGGCAGTTCCTACAGGAAAAGCCGTACAGTACTGATAATATACATCTGCATTCTGATGATGCTTTTCCGGCTCTAAAAAGCCATTCTCCAAAGCCCCCAGCACGCCGATCCCGTAAACTTCCCCGGTCTTACGTTCCACCTGGTAGCTCTGTCTCAGACGGATCCCTGCCGGACCGTCTGCCATGATCATGGAAGGGATCCCATATTTTTCTTCCAGGGCCCGGGTAGTTTCTCCTGCAGAGCCCGGCACTCTGGTTCCCGCAGATCCCAGGTTGCTGGCTCCCCAGGTAATATTTCCATACAAAAGAGAGATCAGGTCTTCCGCAGGATGATCCTGGGCCAGCGGCGCCACATAAATTTTCTTCTCTTCCTCCATAGGCATAAACCGGCAGGAAGGAACAAGATTACTTTTCTCTTCTTTCCATAGTCCCATTTCGTCGCCACCGGCTGCAGGAGGCTGTAAATCGGAAAAGTCCCTCCGTTTCGGGCAGACCCTGTAGGTTTTCTCAATGACTTTTGTCTCAGACACAGTGATCTTGGCCGCCAGTGTAAGGGAGGCCCCGCTGTTTCCTATCCAAAGTCCGTAACTTCCTTTGTCAATGACCCACTGATGGGATTCTTCCCTAAAGCTGGCCAGCTCCTTCTGCTCTATCCGGATCTTGATCTCCTGCTCCTGTCCCGGTTGAAGAAGCCCGGTCTTTGCAAAACCTGCCAGTCTTTTGTATTCTTTCCCTTCCCCGTTCTGAGGCGCTGTGATATAAACCTGCACCACTTCTCTTCCGCTGTAGCATTCTCCGGTATTCTTTACAGAAACAGTCAGCTCTATGTTTTTTTCTCCGATTTCCAGACCTTGAAATCCTATGGAAAAAGAAGTATAGGACAGTCCATATCCAAAAGGAAACAAGGGCCGTACAGAAAAAGTGTCAAAATACCGATAGCCTACGTAAATGCCTTCTCTGTATTCATCTTTTTCCAGATCTCCATTCAGATAGCCGAAAGTCCGGGCTGAGGGATAGTCTTCATATCTTCTCGCCCAGGTTGAGGTCAGCTTGCCTTCCGGCACCGCCTTTCCCAAAAGGATATCTGCAACTGCATAGCCCCCTTCCTGTCCTAGCTGGGAAATATACAAAACAGCCTGGATATTTTCTGCTTTCTCCAGAATATCCGTCAGTTCCACAGGCCCTCCGGAATTCAGGATCAGAATTACGGGAACCTGTTTTTCATGAAGATAAAGAAGATCCTCTTCCTCATTCTGGCTCAGGTAATAGTCCCCTTTTTCCCTGCGCCGGTCCTTTCCTTCTCCGGATATACGGCTGATCACATAGATCACTGCTTTGGCTCCCTGGAGGTCCTTATCGGATATAAGGCGCCCTTCCGGCATTGCAAATGGATTTTCTGCATAGGCGTCAAAAGGATTCTCTGCCTTTTTGGCGTCTTCCAGGACTTTTTCTTTCCAGGTAAGTCTGGCATTTTCATAGCGGTTATGATAATCCCGGAGCCAGTCTGTACTGGTGATAGTCACCCCGGCCTCTTCCAGGGCTCTGAGAATAGAAATATTTTCCCGGTTGTTCACATCTCCGGAGCCGGTTCCCCCTTTTACCGTCTTTTCTCCTCCTCTTCCAAGAAGAGCTACCGGCAAAGAAGGGGATAAAGGAAGGATCCCCTGATTTTTCAGAAGAACAATTCCTTTCTCTGCAGCTTTTCTCGCCAATATCCGGTGTTTCTTTTCTCTCTTTGAAGGCTTATGATCCATGATCCCGCTGTGTGTCCAATTTCCTGCTGTCATAGTTTTCCTCTCTCTTTTGATAATAGTAATAGAAGAAAAACGCCATAGTTTTCCTGATACAGCATAAGGGGAATGTCCTATGGCGTTTTTCATATGTTTTTAGTTCTTTATCCTTTTACACCGCCTAAGGTTACACCTTCGATAATGTATTTGGATAAGATCAGGTATACAAGAATGATCGGAACAATGGCCACTGTGATCATCATGTATATTTTTCCCATATCAAAGTTCATGTAGTCCGCTCCACGAAGGGTTGCGATCAAAATAGGAACTGTCATTTTGTCCTTTGACTGGATAACTAATGCGGGAACGAAGTAATTATTCCAGGATCCCACAAAAGTAAAGATCGCCTGAACAGCAATAGCCGGTTTCATGATCGGAAGGACGATCTTATTAAAAGTTTTGAATTCTCCGGAACCGTCGATTCTTGCCGCTTCCACCAGCGAAAGAGGCAGGGAAGATTCCAGATAGCTGTACATAAAATAGAATACTGACGGTGAGGCAATGGAAGGTATGATTAACGGGAGAAGAGAGTCATACATTCCCATATTTGTGATCAACCGCAGAAATCCCATAGCTGTTACCTGGGTAGGCATTACCAGAATCGCCATGATAAAGGTAAAAGCAGCTTTCTTCATCTTAAAGTCATAGGCATAAAGTCCATATGCCGTCAATGAAGAAAAATATGTACATAAAGCCGCTGAGCAGGCGGAAACTACCAGGCTGTTGATAATTCCCTGAAACATGGGAAATGTACCGTCATTTGCAACATTTTTTAAATTTTCCAGGAAATATTTTCCCGGCAGTGCCGAAAATCCTCTCTGAAGCTCAGCATGAGAGCGGGTAGCATTGACGATCAGGATATAGAAGAAAAACAGGCACAAAAATGAAAGTGCAATAAGAATCACATGGACAAAAATGCCCCATGCTCTCTGTGCTGCTTTTGATTTCATAACTTATCTCCTCCTTCTCGCTTCTTTTGCTTTTCTCTTTGCAGCAGCTTTCGATCCGTCCGGGTCTGAATCATTGGTCATCCTATATACAATAAAGCACAAAATACCGCTGATAATAAACAGGTATACAGACAGGGCACCTGCCATACCATAGTTTTTGCTCTTTAAGTGGCTGTTCAGGAACATGATCAATGTCATAGATGTTCTGTCCGGATTACCCTGTCCGTTGGTCAGGATCTGAGGAACATCAAACATCTGCAGACCTCCGATAATGGAAGTGATCAATGTATAAGCCAGGATCGGCCTGATCAGAGGCAGAGTGATATAGAAAAATCTTTTCAGACCGCCACAGCCGTCCAGTTCTGAGGCTTCAAAAATATCCGGACTAATCCCCATGATAGCCGCCATAAGCATAATGGTGGTATTTCCGAACCACATAAGGAAGTTCATCAATCCAATCAAAGATCTGGTACCGAAAACCGATCCCATAAAATCAATAGGTTCTTTAATCCATCCCAGTGAGGTTAAAATGGAATTGATGGGTCCGTTTGTGGAAAACATGGCGAAGAACAACATGGCAAAAGCTGAGGCCATGATCAGGTTCGGGAGGTAAATAATCACCTTAAAAGCCTGTTTTCCATGGATTTTCAGACGGATATCTGTAAACCAGCTGGCAAGAAGAAGGGCAATAACGATCTGGGGAATAAATCCGATCATCCACAGGATCAAGGTATTTCCTCCATATTTAAACATATCAGATTTCAGAAGGCTGATATAATTCTCCAGGCCTATGAAATTCGGCCCCACTTCTTTGATTCCTGAACGATAGTATTCAAAGAAACTGTACCGGATGGTATCTACCAGCGGAATCAGAGAAAAAATCAAAAAGCAGACAAAAAACGGAAGAATAAAAAGATATCCCCATTTTGCATAGCTGATGCTTTTACTCTTTTTTTTCATAAAACATCGTTCCTTTCTGTCAGAAGGCTGCCGCACCTTCTGTGCGGCAGCACTTTACCCTTTATTCCGGCCACTGTATTTCTGTAATATCCGGGTAACGTTCTTTAATTGCAGTTTCAAAGTTTTCTTTTGCTCTCTCGAAGTCAACATTTCCCTGGAAGTAATCGCTGAAAGCATTCTGAATCAGTTCCACACATCCCTGGTCGTAAGCAGAAAGAGGAGCGATCTCAATGTTTTCTGCTACCGGCACATAATATTTATAAGCATTTTGTCCCCCGAGGAATTCAGAAGAGAAGTTGGCGTCATCTTCTGCCGCTTCAGACATACCGCTCTTTGTGTTGGTGAAATCCAGATAGTCTTTGGAGATCTGCAGCAGATTATCCTTATCTGCTGAGAGTGCCAGGATAATATCTTTTACATGTTCCGGATTGTCTGTTCCTGTGCAGGCATGGATATAAGAACCGCCCCAGTTATATTCCTGAGGAGGATTGGTAACTGCCCAGGCGCCTGCTTCGCCGTCCCAGTTAGGACTTAAAGTAAAATCAATTCCCCAAGGCGGAAGAAGGAATGCAAAAACTTTAGAAGCGGAACCCATCGCCTTATTCCAGTCGTCATTAAACTGGCCTTTTACCGTCTTATCATAATATCCGGCATCCAGCCATTCCTTGGAGGTTTCCACCCACTCCATGATCTGAGGATCTACTTTAAGAGTTGTTTCACCCTCTGCTACCCAAGGCTGAGAAATACTGTTTCCATAAAGACGGAAAGTATCTGCATAAGAAGAAAAGGTATAGTAGCCTTTTGCCTTTAATTCTTCAGCCGTAGTCTTCAGTGTATCCCAGTCCTTTACTTTCTCTCCTACTGCTGCAGGATCATCTGTGCCAAATACATCTTTGGCAATATCTCTGCGGTATACCAGAAGTCCCGGACAGCACTGCCAGGTGGAACCTCTCTGTACCCCGTCCTGGTCAGAAGCTGTTACTTTCGTAAATTCATACTGATCTGCCAGATCTTTCTCCGGATCGATTCCCAGGTCTGTCAGAGGCATTGCCACATCTGCCTCAGCGTCTGTGTACTTATACACATAGTCTGTTTCAGATAAGAAGATGTCCACTTTGTCATCTGCTGCTGCGTCCGCCTGATTCATCAGGGCCTCATCCAGCTTCTGCTGATACACACCGTCCTGGTTTGGGTTTACGATCCAGTGGATTTCCGTTCCATCCTTTAATGTTGTAACGGTTCCGTCTGCGGAAGTCTCTTCTACTTCAGGATAAACCGCCTCTACACGGGTACGGAACTCATCATTCCAGGTATAGATGTTGATAACCTTTCCTTCTTCTGTGTTTCCGGATCCTCCCTGTCCTGAATCAGAAGAACCGCCGCAGCCTGCCAGAACGCCGGCCGCCATAATGCCTGCTAAAAGCATTGCAACCACTTTCTTTTTCATTACATATAACCTCCTGTTCATTATTTTTTCTGTGAGATGGCCCTCTCATTGAACATGACCAGATTATAGACGCTTTTCATTTTGGGTTATATTAAAAATTTCAACAAAATGTCAGATTCATGACCCGTTTTGCAAAAAAACACATTCTATGTCATGATTCTGATATTTTTCTCAGATATCTGATTTTTGTAGAAAATAAATTCTTATATAATTCCCCTAAACAAATCTGAAAAAGAAAGGAGACCGAATATTGAAACCTTTATATTTCATTGATGACAAAGGCACTTTTACTGTACGGCAGCCGGAAAACATCAGTTATCTGTATTTTCCCCTGGCCTCAGAAACCGGATTAAAAAGCGCCGTTACTCCCAATCTGGGAGGAGACTCCAAAATAGACCAGGATACCTTTCTACTGGAACCGGTAAGTGCGGAAAACCTTCATAATAACCGTTCCTGCCGGAATTTCTGGTTTGCAGTAAAGGATTCCGGCGTTTACTCTGCAGCAGGCGCCTCCAGCGAACAGGAGAGCCGGAAATTTTCTTCTCTCCAGGATGACAGTGAACTGACTGCCGGCTTTATGTGGCAGTCTGTAAAACGCACTTCCAGATCACTGCTTCTGGAGTCCACCGTTACTTCTTTTATTCCAAAGGATTGTAATGGGGAAATCATGTATGTAACTGTAAAGAATCTTTCTGAAGAAAAGCAGGAGCTGCTCCCTTATGCCGCAGTTCCTGTTTACGGACGCAGCGCCGACAATATACGGGATCACCGGCATGTAACATCTCTTCTCCACCGTATCAGAACCGACGAATCCGGTATTCTTGTATGCCCCACCATGTCCTTTGATGAGCGGGGCCATCAGCCTAATCACAAAATTTATTATGTGAAAGGCTGCAGTGGAAAGGGAGAATTACCTGAAAGTTTTTATCCCACAACAGAGGCTTTCCTGGGCGAAGGCGGCAGTTTCACCCATCCCCGGGCTGTCTACGAAGGGGCCTCCGGCTGTTCACCATTTACAAGGATCGATGGACGGGAGGCCATGGGCGCTTTCCGTTTTCCTACATTAATCCTGGATCCCGGAGAAAAGGCCAGCTATATCCTTATGCTTGGCGTTGCCGATCAGGAAGAGGAAATCGAACAGGTCTTTGAAAAATGCAATACTGCTGATAAAACAGAAGCTCTCCTGGAAGAAACAAAAGCTTACTGGCAGAAAAAGGTAAATGTGGGCTTCCATACAGGAGACAGGGATTTTGACAATTATATGAAATGGGTATGTTTTCAGCCATTTCTCCGCCGCCTCTTCGGCTGTTCTTTCCTTCCTCACCATGATTATGGAAGAGGGGGCCGGGGATGGCGGGATCTGTGGCAGGACTGCCTCTCTCTTCTGTTAATGGATCCTAAAGACGTAGGAAGAATGATTGAGAAAAATTTCTCCGGAGTCCGCATTGACGGCACTAACGCTACCATCATAGGAGCCGGAGACGGAAACTTTATCGCAGACCGAAACGGGATCTCCCGGGTATGGATGGACCATGGTCTCTGGCCTCAGATGACCACCAAGCTTTATATTGATCAGACGGGGGATATCCAGATTCTCGCAAGGCAGGTTCCTTATTTTAAAGACGGACAGGCCCGGAGAGGAACGGAGCTGGATACCCTTTGGACAGAAAGCCAGGGAAACCTTCAAATGACCGGCCAGGAACAGATCTACACCGGAAGTATCCTGGAGCATCTGCTGATTCAGCAGCTTACCGCTTTTTATGAAGTAGGAGAACACAATATCTGCCGGCTCCGGGGGGCAGACTGGAATGATGCCTTAGATATGGCTCCGGAGAGGGGAGAAAGCGTAGCTTTCACCTGCGCCTATGCAGGAAATCTCCGGGAACTGGCTGAGCTGATCCGTGCTTTAGCAGACACCGGATCCATCAAAACCACAGACCTGCTGGAAGAACTGGAAGTTTTACTTAAGGATGATAAAGAACTTTACGATAATATCAGCGAAAAGCAGCAGATCCTGGCCCGTTTTACTTCCCTGTGCCGCCATCATGTCAGCGGCAGGCGAAAAGCATTTTCTCTCTTGTCTCTTGCTGAAAATCTTGAGCACAAAGCCCAATGGCTGTCCGGGCACATCCGGAAACAGGAATGGATCCAGGGTGTTCAGGGAGAAGGCTGGTTCAACAGTTACTATGACGATCACGGCCAGGCTGTGGAAGGTATCCGGGAAGATCAGGTACGTATGATGCTTACAGGGCAGGTTTTCGCCATTATGGGAAAAGTAGCCGAGGACCCTCAGATCAGAAGCATTATAAAAAGCGCCGATCATTACTTATATGAAAAGGAAATCGGAGGATACCGGCTGAATACAGATTTCCATGAATTAAAATTTGACCTTGGCCGGATGTTTGGATTTGCCTATGGGGAAAAGGAAAACGGAGCTGTATTTTCTCATATGGCTGTCATGTATGGAAATGCCTTATATCGCCGGGGCTATGCAAAGGAAGGCTGGAAAGTCCTGAAGTCTCTGTCTGATACGGCTCTGGATTTTAACACCAGCCGGATCTATCCCGGGATTCCCGAATATTTCCGTTCTGACGGCCGGGGCATGTACCACTATCTTACAGGAGCCGCCAGCTGGTATATGCTGACTATGGTCACCCAGGTCTTCGGCGTCCGGGGAGAAGGCGGGGATCTGATCATCGCTCCCAAACTTCTGGCTGAACAGTTTGACAGCCAGGGAAAAGCTTCCATCCAGATTGCTTTTGCCAACAAAACTTTAGAGGTCATCTTCGAGAATGCAGACAGAAAAAATTATGGAGATTATACCCTTGCTTCCGCTGTCTGTGAAGACAGGGAACTTCCCATTGCAGAAGGTTCTTATGGAATCCTCTCCAGAAAGATACTGGATAGTCTGGAAGATGGAATCCATTCTGTCACCATAAAACTTATTTAAATAAAAACCGAAAGGCAGGTATTCATAATGAAATACGGATATTTTGATGATAAAAACCGAGAATATGTAATTGAACGGCCGGATACCCCGGCTCCCTGGGTGAATTATCTGGGTTCTCCTGAATATGGAGCTATCATCTCCAACAATGCAGGAGGATACAGTTTCGCCAAATCAGGCGCTAATGGAAGGATCCTCCGGTATGTATTCAATAATTTCGATCAGCCGGGACGATACCTCTATATCCGGGATAACCAGTCAAAGGATTACTGGTCTGCTTCCTGGCAGCCGGTAGGAAAAGATCTGGACAGATATGACAGCCAGTGCCGTCATGGTCTGGGCTATACAAAAATGACTGCTTCCTATGCCGGGATCCGTTCCGAAGCTCTCTATTATGTTCCTCTTGGAAAAACCTATGAAGTATGGGGGCTTACAGTGGCCAATGAGTCTTCTGAGTCCCGGGAACTTACTTTAACCGGATACGGAGAATTTACCAATCACAGCAATTACGAGCAGGATCAGGTCAATCTTCAGTACTCTCTTTTTATAACCAGGACCCTGTTCCGGAATAATTCCATTATCCAGCAGATACACGGAAACCTGGATGCCCAGCCGGAGGACAGGCTTGTAGATGAAAAAAATGTCACAGAACGGTTTTTCGGTCTGGCAGGGGAGAAGGTTTCTTCCTACTGCGGAGACAAGGATGTTTTCCTTGGAAAATATCACGGATATGGAAATCCCCAGGGTATAGTGTCCGGAGATCTGGGAAATGTTACCAGTTATAACGAAAACTCCTGCGGCGCTCTCTCCTGCATCGTGACATTACAGCCGGGAGAATCTAAAACTATTCTCTTTGTCCTGGGAATGGATTCCTCTGAAAAATGTGCAGAAATTCTGGCTTCCTACAAAAATCCACAGGAACAGATCCTCCAGGAGATTGAAACGCTGAAAGCAGACTGGAACGGCAGACTGGATCATCTCCAGGTAAAGACACCCAGTCCTGCCTTTAACACTATGATCAATACCTGGAATGCCTATAACTGTTTCATAACTTTCATCTGGTCCCGGGCTGCCTCTTTCATCTACTGCGGTCTGCGCAACGGATACGGCTACCGTGACACAGTACAGGATATCCAGGGGATCATCCATCTTTCACCGGAAATGGCGGCTGAAAAAATACGTTTCATGCTGTCTGCCCAGGTAAACAACGGGGGAGGACTTCCTCTTGTGAAGTTCACCCATAACCCGGGACATGAGGATACTCCTGACGATCCTTCCTATGTGCAGGCTACGGGACATCCTGCATACCGGGCAGACGATGCCCTATGGCTGTTCCCTACGGTCTATAAATATATTTCCGAGACAGGAAATACCGGCTTTCTGGATGAAGTCATCCCCTTTGCCAATAAAGAGGAGGGCAGCGTCTATGAACATCTGAAACGGGCGATCCGGTTCTCTCTGGATCATCTGGGGCCTCATGGCATGCCGGCAGGATTGTATGCAGACTGGAATGACTGTCTCCGTCTGGGCGCCCAGGGAGAATCTTCTTTTGTTGCCCTGCAGTTTTACTATGCGCTGACCTTAATGAAGACATTTGCTCTTCATAAAAAAGATGACCAGTATCTCCGTTTTCTGGAAGAGACTCAGAAAAACATGGGAGAAAAGATCCAGGCTCTGTGCTGGGATGAAGACCGCTTTATCCGGGGATATACCGAATCCGGAGACCGGATCGGCGCCGCCGAAGATCCGGAGGCTAACTTCTGGCTAAATCCTCAGAGCTGGGCAGTGATCAGCGGCCTGGCTACCGAAGAGCAGGGAAATCTTATCATGGAAAATGTCCATAAACGTCTCAATACCCAATACGGAGCCATCCTTATGGATCCTCCCTATCACAGCAACGCCTTCGACGGCGCTCTGGCGGTGATCTATAATCAGGGTGTGAAAGAAAATGCCGGTATCTTTTCTCAATCTCAGGGATGGCTGATCCTGGCAGAGGCGCTGAAGGGACATGGAGAACGGGCATTTGAATATTTCCTGGAAAATGCTCCGGCAGCCCAGAATGACCAGGCAGAGATCCGCCGTCTGGAGCCCTACTGCTACGGTCAGTTTACAGAGGGCCGGGCCAGCAGCCACTTTGGCCGGTCTCATGTCCACTGGCTCACAGGTACCGCCTCAACGGTTATGGTCGGATGTGTAGAAGGTATTTTAGGACTCCGTCCCGATCTGGAGGGTATCCGGATCTCCCCTTCTGTTCCGAAGGACTGGGATCATTTTGAGATCCACAAAGATTTCCGTGGAAGGAAACTGCATATTTCTGTAGAGAATCCTTCCGGTCATGAATCCGGATGTGTAAAACTGCTCTTAAACGGCAAAGAACTGGAGGATAACTATATCCCGGAAAAATTGCTTCTGGATGAAAATGAAATCACTCTGATCCTTTAAAAAACAGCACCGGATAAGGCCTGCACAGAAAGCCTTATCCGGTGCTGTTTCCACTTCTTATGGTTCAGACTCTGTTTCTTTTGTAATATCCCACTGTACCATATAATATTCGTCCCGGTACTTTTTCGGAGTCATTCCAACTACCTCACGGAACTGCTGGATAAAATGGCTCTGGGAAGAAAAAGCCAGACGGTTTGCAATTTCTATCATGGAATAATCACTGTATCTCAGCATGTTCTTTGCCATTTCAATTTTTTGTTTTCGTATATATGCGCTGACGGATTCTCCAGTCTCTTTTTTAAACAGCCTGGAAAGATAGCTGGCAGAAACCCCCAGCTCATCAGCCAGATCTTCAATGGTGATCCGCTCCTTAATATGGGAATATATATACTCTTTGCAGACATTAATATGTCTGGAATTGGTATCGCTGCGGAAATATTTTCGCATTTTTTCCGTATAATCCATGACCATCTCGTCATGAAGCTTCTGGACCTGTTCTTTTGTGGAAATATCGTCCAGTTTCTGAATATAAAAGTCGCTAAGCCTGAAAGCCTGTTCCAGCTCCATGCCATTTTGCCTGCACAGACGGGTGATCATAGCCGTTGTGATCACGAAGTGATATTTCAGATTTATCACGGGGTCTTTGGATAAAACGCCTACACCTTCCTCTTCCACAAATCGACCTTGTTCACAGTTTTTCTTTACCTGCTCTACGTCTCCGCTGGCCACAGCCCGGTAGAATAAAAATTCCTCTGTGGGCTCCCGGTGCTCCATCTCATCTATATCATCATCTGCCTCTAGCAGAAGCCACTCATCCTTATAAGCCATAAATCACGCCCTCCTTTAAACAGATTCTCCTGCCTGTTTATTATACATGAAAAATGGGATCCTTTTCAATTCTCACAATGACAAAAAGCCCCTATCTTCTCCCCATCCTGAAATCCTTTTTCATAAAAGCGCTCCATAGCCTTTTTATCTCTGGTCAGGGTATCGATGCCGCAGGTATCGTCCGGCGCAATGAGCAGCAGTTTTCCCTGCTTTTCTAACTCCTTCGCCAGAGCGACTTTCCGATTATAGTTTTCCGCACGTTTTTCCAGACCTGCTGCGGCAAGGGGATATTTCTTTCTGATATGGGCTGCCAGTCTTTTATCCTTTTCAGGCGTCCGTTGAAAATCCCTGGGCTTTGTAAGGATCAGCACCACTTTGTCAGCCCCCAGTGAAAAAGCCTTCTCTATAGGGACCGGATCACTGATGGCGCCGTCATAATAAGGAATTCCTTCCACCATATATGGCTGACATACAAAGGGAATGGAACAGGAAGCTTTTAAAACTCCATAGTCGTCCAGTCTCATATCCGTTTTGTCAAAATATCTGGCTTCTCCGGTCCAGGCATTGGTAGCCACGGCAGTAAATTTCACCGGACTGTCCTTAAAGGAAGGATAGTCCAAAGGATTTTCCCCCTGGCTGTTGCTGAGCTTTCCGTATAAATAGTCCATATCGATATAGCTTTTCTTTACCAGAAAATTGTGGAAGCTCATGTAGTCTTTCCTGAAAGAGTACTCTGTGTAAAAATGATAGTTTCTGCCTTTTTGTTCTGCAATATAGGAAGCAATGTTGGCGCTTCCGGCAGATACTCCCACTCCTGCATAAAACCGGATATTCTCTTCCAGACACCGGTCAAATACGCCTGCCGCATAAATTCCCCGAAGTCCTCCCCCTACGTCCACAACCGCTGTTTTCATAACTTATTCCTCCTATCCGAGATACATCTAAAGTAAATTTTATACCAGGCCCTGCCAGGCTTCCCACTTATAATTTTCCCCATGTGTATAGACAAATTTCCCTAAGTGTCATAAAAATTGACACATCTCCGGTTTTGTAAGAATAAATGGAACAAACTGTAAGTGTTCCTTCTTTGAAGTTTTTGCTATCCTATATCTGGGACAAAAAAAGAAAGAATTTTATTTTAGGAGGTCTTACTTTGATGAAAAAAAGATCTGCATTTGGATGGTCAGAATTGATAATCGGAATTGTACTGTTCCTGCTGGGTATCTTCACTTTTATACGTCCTTATAAGGCGCTGACCGGAATTGTTTTTGTTTATGGAATCCTTGCCGTAATAACCGGTATTGCAGATATCCTCTTCTATGTAAAAGTTGAACAGCGCACCGGCTTCGGCCCTGCGGTTTCCCTGGTAACTGGCATTTTAAGTCTTCTTGCAGGTATCTTGCTGCTGTTCAACCCCGGTACCGGAAGCTGGGCTATGGCGGTCCTGTTCCCTCTGTGGTTCATCGCCCATTGTATTTCACGGCTGACTCATCTGCCCGTCATCCGGCTGACTTCTGGAACAGGCTACTACTATTTTTCACTGATCGTCAATATCCTGGGGCTGGTACTGGGCTTCTTCATGATCTTCGATCCGGTCCTCTCGCTTTTTTCTGTGGGATATATCATCGGGTGTTACCTGCTCCTCACCGGTATTGATCAACTGGTGCTGGGCATAAGTAATCTCAGAATGTGACTCTGAAGAAAGGGATTCCTATGAATACAGCATTTGGAAAATTTGTCAGCGGAAAATTCTTTGACAAACTGTTCCTTCTTTTTCTGCTGGCAGGCACCGTCTTTATGGCCTGTGCAAAAGGCTCTGCCGTCCAGGTACTTACAGACAGCCCCTGGCTGTCAGGCGCTGTCTGTGTTTTTTACCTGGCGGCAGGTATCCTTATCACAGGTCAAAGAAAGATCAGTGCCAAAATGGCAGACAGGAACATAGATCTTTTGCTGGGATTTGCCACCTGTTTTTTCATTTATGATTTTTTCTTTCTCCTTATCTGGGAGATCCTGACAGGTTTGTTTCATGCTGCCCGCTCTGTCCGGGCCGCCGGCGCTGCAGGAACCGCTCTTCTTTCTACAGTCGTTGTAGCCTGGGGCTATCTCCATGCCAAAAACATAAAATCCGTTTCTTATTCCCTGGACCTTGGTCTGGGAAATAAGGACTATCATATCCTCCTTATCAGCGATATCCACCTGGGGGCCTTTGTGAGAAAAAAGCAGGTCCGGCGGATCGTTGACAAAATAAATGCCCTGGCTCCGGATCTGGTCCTGATCGCCGGCGACATTATTGACGTGGATCACCGGATTTTATCTGACGATCATGCTCTGGCTGAAATAAGCAGGGAATTCAGGAAAATACAGGCCAAAGACGGGGTATTTGCCGTGCTGGGCAATCATGATCCCAATATTGAAGATCAGAGATTTACAGACTTTCTCCGCCATTCCCAGATCTGCCTTTTGCACAATAAAGTCATCCGGATCTCAGGACTAAACATTGTCGGACGGACAGATTCCCGCAGCAATTACCGGGCGTCCCTGAAAGAGCTGCTGAAACAGACAGACCCCTCCAGGCCTCTGATCCTTTTAGACCATGATCCCCAGGGAATACCGGAAGCAGTCCGTTTTGGAGCTGACCTGGTATTATGCGGCCACACACATAAAGGGCAGTTTTTCCCGGTAACCCTTTTCACAAAATGGGCCAATGGCAGGCACTATTTCTACGGGCATGAAACGTTTGGCAAAACCCATGCCATTATCTCCTCCGGGGCCGGATTCTTCCAGCTTCCGGTCAGGATCGGGACCAACAGTGAAGTGGCGGATATCCATTTGTTTTAGCTGTTCTTACTGTAAGAACGGTATTCCATAGGTGTGATTCCGAATTTCCTCTTAAAAACCCGGTTAAAGTATGAAATATTATTAAACCCCGACTCAAGGGCAATGCTGGTCACCGAGAGATTTGTTTCCGCAAGCTGGCGGGATGCCATTTCCAGACGGTACTGATTCAGATACTCAATACTGGTCATGTTCATATGACGTTTAAAGAAACGCATGAAATGATACTCACTGAAATGACAGAGATCTGCCAGCTCCCGTACTGTAATCCCCTGCTGATAATGATCCTGGATAAACTGCAGCACCACCTTCAGCTTATCTGTGATCTCCGTGTGTTCCTGATCACTCCGCTGATATGGTGCCTGGCGGTACAGCAGAAAAAATAAATGGAAAAGCTCTGCTTTGATCTCCAGTTCATAGCCAGGAGGCTTTTCCAGATAGGTCTGCCTGATTTTCTCAAAGGATTTCCCTAGTAGCCGAGCCATGGAATCTGCAGCCGGAAGATATACCGGGAAACGGAGAATTCCTTTGGACAGGGGGACAAAAAACTCCGTGGTGCAGGAATCCGTTCTCTGGCTCTCCAGCATATCTAAGCAGAAGACAAAACTGTCCGTAATAAATTCCTCTTTAGGCTCTTCCCCAGTGCCGTGGAGCATCTCCGGAGGGAGCAGCAGAACGTCTCCCTCTCTGATCTTATAAGTCTGAAGGTCAATCTGATAAGTGCAGGAGCCTTTCTCTACCAGTGTAATCTCAAAGTCTTTATGCCAATGAACCGGCAGATTACTGATTCCCAAGGGAAAAACACAGTGGTAATATTCCAGGGGGAACATGGCAGATCCATGTCTCACTCCTTCAAGCAAATTCGGATTCTGATTCATAAATAATCTCCTTTGACAGCAGGATTGTGTTAGAAAAAGCTGGAAATATGCAAGATTTCCCCTTCTGCTGCCGCTATAATGATAACATAAGACATTATGTTTTTAAACAGGTGAAAGGAGATAAATATGATTCGTAAATACCACTTTGGGAATCCGCTGAATACAGAGGCAGTGGTAAAAGAGTACCCTATAGATAAAGGAGAAATCCCCTGTATAGAAGTTAAAGAAGGAGAAAAAATCTCCTTTATCATGACCAAGGGCGCACCGGTCTACGGCCTTGGGGAACAGGTCCGTGGCATTAACAAAAGAGGCTGGATCTATACCAGCAACTGTACCGACGATCCCAATCACCGGGAGGATACCCACTCTCTTTATGGAGCCCACAATTTTCTGGTCTTTGCTGAGGCAGAGCCTTTCGGCCTCTTCCTGGACAATCCGGGAAAAGTAACCTTTGACATCGGCTACACCCAGCAGGATATAGCCGTGATCACCATGGACAGCTGGGATATGGATCTGTACTATATTGACGGAAAGGATCTGAAAGATATCGTAAAACAGTTCCGTCATATGGTCGGCCGCAGCTATATTCCTCCCAAGTGGGCTTTTGGATTCGGTCAAAGCCGCTGGGGATATCAATCGGAAGAAGACATCCGGGAAGTTGAACAGAGATACCGGGAACTGGATATTCCTCTGGACAGCATTTATCTGGATATCGACTATATGGAGCGCTTTAAAGACTTTACCCTGAATGATGAAACTTTCCCGGATTTTCCTGAATTTGTAAAAGAAATGCAGGAAAAGCATATCCACCTGGTACCGATCATCGATGCGGGAGTAAAAATTGAAGAGGGGTATCCGGTCTACGAAGAAGGTGTAGAAAAAGGCTACTTCTGTAAAGAAAAAGATGGAAAAGATTTTGTGGCCGCTGTATGGCCGGGAAGGGTACATTTCCCAGACATGCTGAACCCGGAAGCCCGTCGCTGGTTTGGACTGAAATATAAATTTCTCTTGGAGCAGGGAATCGACGGATTCTGGAATGATATGAATGAACCAGCTATCTTTTACTCTGAAAACCGCCTGGAGAAAGTGTTCGATGAACTGGAAACCTTCCGTGGAAAGAACCAGGATCTGATGACCCATTTTCATTTTAAAGATCTGGTCTTAGGCCTTGCCAATAATCCGGAAGATTACCGGAGCTTTTATCATAATTTCAATGGAGAAGGCACTCTGATCCGCCACGACAAAGTCCACAATCTCTACGGCTACAATATGACCCGTGCCGCAGGAGAAGCCTTTGAAGAACTGGAGCCGGACAAGAGGATCCTCATGTTCTCTCGTTCTTCCTACATCGGCATGCACCGCTACGGCGGGATCTGGCAGGGTGACAACCTGTCCTGGTGGTCTCATCTGCTGCTGAACATCAAAATGATGCCTTCCCTGAACATGTGCGGATTCCTGTATACCGGTGCAGATCTGGGAGGCTTCGGCGCAGACACTACAGAGGACCTGGTGCTTCGCTGGATGCAGTTCGGCCTGTTTACCCCTCTGATGCGGAATCATGCCGCCCTTGGCACCCGTGAGCAGGAGCTTTATCAGTTTTCAAACAGCGAGGCCTGCGGCAACATGGTAAAGATCCGTTACAGCCTCCTGCCTTATTTATACAGCGAATACATGAAGGCAGCTCTGAGAGATGAAATGATGTTCCGTCCCCTGGCCTTTGATTATCCGGAGGATCCTTTTGCAGACCAGGTGGAAGATCAGCTGATGATCGGAGACAGCATTATGGCCGCTCCCGTCCATGAGCAGAACGCCACCGGCCGCTATGTATATCTTCCGGAGGATATGATGCTGGTAACTATGAGAAGTCCTGAAGACTATGATGTCCAGCCTATGGAAAAAGGCCATCACTATGTACCCGCCGCTATGGAGGAGCTGATCTTCTTCATCCGGAAAAATCATGTGATCCCTGTAGCAAAAAGCGCAAAGAGCGTGGCAGAAATGGATTTTGAGCATCTGGATCTCCTGGGATATGTAACAGAGGAAGCAGTCTATGAGCTGTACGATGACGATGGATACAGCAAAGACTATGAAAATCCAGAGCACTACGAAACCATCACCGTTACCTCACAGGGAACCATCAGCCAGAACGGAAAGATGAAAAAAGAATTTGGAAAATTCAGCGGGATCCGTTGACAGGATACTTAAAAAGTTGTTTTGACAGTATAAATATATAACATTCGTGACAGTTGTACGGTTCAGAATCAGCTTTCTGGATTTTGAACCGTACTTTTTCAGGCTGCTGTACGGTCGGAAATCAAGTTTTGGGATTCTGAACCGTACTTTTTCAGGCAACTATACGGTTAGGAATCAACTTTTTGGTATTCGGACCGTACATTCTATATGGACCTATATAATAACAAGCAATTTTTTCTATCTGGTTGCATATTCGGCAGCAGCTTTATCAGTAGTCACATGAAGCAGTGTATACTTCCCATATGTGAGAGTATACTCCGCCTGGCAGGCGACATCTTCCCGGACTGTTCTTATCATTTTCCCGTTATCGGGAGCATGGAGGATATTTCCCCCGGACTTTTGAAATTTTACATGGAGTCTGTAACGTCCCTGTCGGATTAACAGTTCATTCTCTCCCATTCTTTTTACCGAAGCTCCCAGATAGGTTGCAAATCGGTATTCTTTCTTATTTCTGTAAAGAAATCCCACACACCCGGTAAAGTGCATTCCAGCCAGGGGAATGGATGCCGCTGCGATCATGATGGATCCTCCCGGAAGGAAATGTTGAGTCCAGATATATTTATCCGGGAAGGAAGTTCCGCTGTCTCCTTCCATATATCCCAGACCTTTTTGAAAAACAATCTTCTCCTGATCCAGACTCAGCCAGCCTTTTACTGCATGCTTCATACTGTAAACAGAATGTCTGCACTGCATTCCAGGAATGCAGATAAAAGGACCCATAATATCATATTTCGGTGCTGCAAAATTATTGAAGCGCAGATCCCCTCTGACAGATACTTTATTTCTATCTGTTCTTTCTCTCCCGGCACTGGTACCAGGTCCCCTGGAGCCGTCTTCAAATCGAAATGCTTCCATACTCATCCGGATTCCCTTCCTGGAAAACAGATTGTCCCCAATCTGCATAATCCCCTTTGTCCGGTTGATCCGAAACTGTGAGAGTGGGAATTCCCGGTATAGGCTTTCTTTTGGGGTGATCACCTGAACAGAACAGGATCCTTTTCCCGCCGACAGATGAACTGCCGGAATTACCGCCACAGTTTCCTCTTTTCCCTGACATCGGAAATACCAGCCGTAAAAATAATTATCCATGACAAATACCCTCCTTTGCCGGTCCGTCTATCAGATTTCCCTCCCGGTCGAATCTGGATCCATGGCAGGGACAGTCCCAGGTAAGCTCCTCCGGATTCCAGTTCAGTTCACAGCCCATATGAGGACAGACAATATTCACCTGGCAAAGCTTTCCTTCTTCTGTCTTATACACCCCGGCTTTTCCCTGTGGGGTATCTGCCACTGCACCATGGCCCCGTAAAAGCCTGTCTGCCGTTTCTTCCGGCATATGGAAGAATCGTTTTGCCAGTCCCTTTACTGCTTTTCCACTGTCTTTTATGATCTGGGGAAATTCTTCTGCCGAAAATCTGGAAGGTGCAAATACATCTGTATAAGGATTCTCCCTTCCACAGATCATATCCCTAAGGAGCATAGCGGACACCATGGCGGAACTCATCCCCCATTTCTGAAAACCTGTTGCCACATACCAGTCCGGCCGTTCTTCCGAATATCGGCCAATAAAAGGAATCCCGTCTGCTGTTATACAGTCCTGGGCTGACCAGCAGGCTGTCACCTGACTTTGGGAATATATTTCTTCTGCCGCTTTTTTTAGCTTCTCATACTGTCCTCCCGTAGGGTTCTCACCAGTCCGGTGTGCCTGGCCGCCAAGAAGGAGATACTTATCATACTGCCGGAAAGAAAACGTCTCCTTTCCATCCCCTATATATATACCTTTCAGCCTTTCCTCTGTCTCCAAGGCGATCACATAAGAACGTTCCTGATGCATTCTGGCAAAGTACATACCCGGAAAATTTATAAAGGGAAAATGTGCGGCAAAGATAATTTTGTCCGCTTTCACACTTCCACAGGAAGTTTTCACCTGATGTCCTCTGACTTCTGTCACCAGGGTATCTTCATATACCGTCAGATCCCGGGCAAGCGCCTCCAGAAACTTCAGAGGATGGAATGCAGCCTGATGAGGAAACATCACCGCCCCTGCGCAGGAAACCGGGCTTTCAATATGCTCCTCAAAGGATGCATTGATCCCCAGTTTCCTGGCTGCTTCTGTCTCCTTTCTCAGTTTTTCTTTATCCGAAGAATAAACGTAAGAATCACACTCTGTCAGGTCACAATCAATCCCTTCTTCCCGGACAATTCTTTTGTACTCTTCCACTGCCTCCTGATTAGCCTGTACATAATTTTTCGCCTTTTCTTCGCCTTTTTTCTCCAGAAATCTATTGCAGAACATTCCATGCTGGGATGTGATCTTTGCCGTAGTATTCTTAGTCTGGCCTCCGCCGATCTGATCTGCTTCCAGAATGACCGTGTGTATCCCAGCCTGTTCCAGCTGCCATGCCGTAAGGATTCCTGTTATGCCTCCGCCGATCACAGCCACATCTGCCCGGGTCTCTCCCGCCAAGGCAGGTCTCTTCTCTCGCTTACAGGTTTTGCTCCATATTGAATCCATTTTCTGTCTCCCGTGTTCTTTTAAAGTTAAGATTTCCCATAGGAAACAGATTATACCTTTCCTTCTTTCAAACATATCAGGGTTGTTTCATGAAAGAATTTTAAAAGTATAAAAAGACTATATTTTATCGAGGGTTATACATGCTATACATAAGCGGGTGTAATCCTCGACTTTTT
>CASEXH010000011.1 GCA_949291945.1 uncultured Bacillota bacterium
GACAGCAGAAAACCAGAAATTTGGACAATACAATTATACATATCTGGTTCTTATCAAAGAAGATTTTCCCCATAGACACAGAAAATTTTACGCCCTCTTGAAAGCTGTCGTTATGGAAAGTGGTGTTTCCACAACGACAGCGTCCTTTATTCCATTATTCTTCACCTTTGTTGTCTATAGTTTTCACGCCAGTTCCTCCGGATCTTTATCCGGATTTTCCAGCTCTTTTATGGCAAGCTTAAAACCGTTCTGGGCGGCCTTCATCCGCCAGAAATCTGCCTTTTCCTCATCTTTTTCCACTCCTTCTCCGTAACGGTAGAGTACAGAGAGGTTGTACTGGGCAGCAGGGATATTGGCATTGGCAGCTTTTTCAAATAGCTGGAAAGCTTTTGTCGGATCGTAGGGAACAGGCTGTCCGGAGAGATAAAAGCCTCCCATACAGCACATAGCCCGGAAATCTCCCTGGCCTGCTGCTTTTTTGTACCAGTCAAAGGCCTTGGAAAGATCCGGTTTTGTTCCCAGGCCTTCCTCATAGCACCGTCCCATATTAAACTGGGCGTTGACATTTCCGTCTTTGGCCGCTTGTTCCATATACCGGAGGCCTTTCCGCTCATCTTTTTCCACGCCTTTTCCCTGGAAATACATAAGAGCCAGGTGCATGGCGGCTTCAGCTTGCCCCTTTTTTGCCGCTTTCTCATACCAGACGGCGGCCTGGGCCAGATCTACAGAGGTGCGGATTCCGTTTTCATAGTAATAGCCTACTCCATAAATAAAATCTCTCTGGCCGTTTTCCGCCAGAATTTTTAGTTCTTCTACATTGAGATTTAGATTTTTAACGTTCATAAGTAACTCCTTGAAACTTAGTAAAGCCGATATATCGGCGGATTATTTTCTGATATCTTAGTATAGCATAAGACAGGATATTTGTGTATAATAATAAAGAGCGTATTATGGAGTTGATAGATGGGATACCTGACAGAAGACTGGTGTTTATAGTGGATATGCTGGAATCTCTATAGGCTTATATAAAAGATATTAGAAAATCATAGAGGGCATAAAAAGCTTAGATTAGAAAAGAAGTAACAAAGCTTTTTATGCCCTCTTCATGTTCAGCCGCTGACTATAACGGATAAAGAACCAAAGTCGTACAAAATCAGGGAAAGCAGTAATAGTCCAAAGGAAACAGATGTAAAAATGATTTCAAGGATAAAAAAGTTACAGTGATGTTTTTTCTTACGGATCAAAAGTATAAGGACAAAAAGGTTAAGGACAATCCACAGTCCCCAAAGACCATAAAACCAGGTAAAGGGAGTGGTCAGAAGATAATCTCTGCTGTATCCACTGAAAGTAAATAATCTCAAATAAAAGGCTGTGAAATAAAAAACAGCATGGAAAAGAAATAATGCGATATAAAAAGTATTTGATTTTTTCAATTTTATCACCTCCTGATTTCAATGGTGCCGTTTAAAGAATGGCTGTGTCAGCCCCATGCCAGGCGAATGCTCCGAAACTGTCTTATATATATCATCTGACTGCGGGTCTGTCAATCTATATTCTAAGATAGCTCTGTTTTCTTATGGAAAGAAAAGTAAAAATAGAGTTTACAAGAGCCGGACAGGCGTATATAATAGAAACCGGACAAAAAATATCTATATTCATATATAAATGGAGGAAAAACAATGCTTGAATTAAGAGATGTTTCTTTTCGTGTAGACGACGAAAAGGACAAGGAGAAGGATATCCTGGAGCATGTAAGCTTTACCCTGGAGGACAATAAGTTTGTTGCCATTACAGGACCGAACGGGGGCGGAAAGTCCACTATGGCCAAGATCATCGCCGGTATCCAGAAGCCCACGGAAGGAAAGATCTTCTTTGACGGAGAAGACATTACAGACTGGAGCGTTACAGACAGAGCCAAAGCCGGTATCAGCTATGCTTTTCAGCAGCCGGTGCGGTTTAAAGGAGTGACGGTCTTTGACCTGATCAATCTGGCTGCAGGAAAAGAGATTTCCCTTTCAGGAGCCTGTCAGTACCTTTCTGAGGTAGGGCTTTGTGCGAAAGATTATATTAACAGAGAAGTAAATTCCAGTCTTTCCGGAGGCGAGATGAAACGTATTGAGATCGCCACCGTTATGGCCAGAAATACTAAATTATCTGTTTTTGACGAGCCGGAGGCAGGGATCGACCTTTGGAGCTTCCAGAATCTGATCCATGTGTTTGAAAATCTTCACAAAGAAAAACATGGTTCCATTCTGATCATCTCTCATCAGGAAAGGATCCTGAATACAGCAGATGAAATCCTTGTGATCGCAGAAGGTAAGCTGGTGAAGAGAGGAACCAGAGACGAAGTGCTGCCGGGACTGTTAAATGCGGCAGATGCTCCGGAAGATACTGCAAACTGCGCCATTTGGAAAAAAGGAGGACTGAACTGATGGATACAATACAGAAAGAACTTTTAGAGGCGGTTTCCGGACTCCATGAGATTCCGGTGGGAGCCTATAATATCCGTACAAACGGCAAGACGGAGGCCAGAAACAGCACAGAACATATTGAGATTCTGCCAAGAGAAAGCGGAGACGGCATTATCATCAAGATCAAACCGGGAACAAAAAATGAAAGTGTGCATATTCCCGTAGTGCTGTCCCAGGCAGGCCTGAAAGAGACGGTTTACAATGATTTTTATATTGGTGACGACTGTGACGTGACCATTATTGCAGGATGCGGTATCCACTGCGGTACCGATGACGGAAGCCAGCATGACGGTATCCACAGCTTCTTTATCGGAAAAAATTCCAGAGTAAAATATGTGGAGAAGCATTACGGAACCGGCGACGGAAAAGGTCAGAGGATCATGAATCCGGAGACTATCATTGAAGTGGGCGAAAACAGCTATATGGAAATGGACACTGCTCAGATTAAAGGTGTGGACTCTACTATCCGTAAGACCACCGCAAAACTGGCGGACCACGCCAGCATTAAGGTTATGGAAAGACTGATGACCCATGGTACCCAGAAGGCAGAGAGCCGTTTTATCGTAGATATGAACGGAGAGGATTCAGGAGCCAACATCATTTCCCGTTCTGTTGCAAGGGATGATTCCTACCAGTTATTTCAGTCTGTATTAAACGGAAATGCCAAATGCAGCGGCCATACAGAGTGTGACGCCATTATCGTAGGCAACGCCAAGATCAGCTCCATTCCGGAAATCACTGCCAATAATTCCGATGCAGCCCTGATTCATGAGGCAGCTATCGGAAAGATCGCCGGGGAACAGATCATTAAGCTGATGACGTTGGGACTGACCGAGGAAGAGGCAGAAGAGCAGATCATCAGCGGATTTTTGAAATAATCAGACGTATTTTAGACTCTTTCTCTGATAAAATAGAAGCAACTATAAAACGATAGGGACTGTGATATGAAACAGATCAATATTCATGATTTGGTTTCGTGCCACAGTCCCATGGATATTGGGAATGAGGGTGTTTCTATGGTTTATAACAATGTAATGCATGAGTGCAATCTGTATAATTTCTTCTTTGCTCCCAGAGGAAATAAGCGGATGATGGAGCTGGGAATGAAGATTGCCCAGATGTATCTGAATCCCTTTGACAGAATCATCGGGATCATCGGTGCTAAGGACTCGGGCAAAAGCTGGCTGATCAAGGGGATGTTCCCGGGAATCCAGACAGTAGAGGAAGACGATGAATTTGAAATTTTGAATATGCCTATTTTAAATTCAGAAGAGGTGGGATTTTATACCCCTAAAACCTTTCATGTTGACGCAAGGGCTGCCAGGAAATATGTGTCACTGGAGGAGATTTCAGAGGCAGTCCTTCATGTGACTTCCCAGCATAAGCGGGTGATCGTGGAACATTTTGAGATACTGTATCCGGTGCTGAAGCGAAATGCGGATCTTCTCATCGGGATCGGTGAGGAGGTCATTGTTACCAGACCTTCTCTTTTCGGACCTTTGCCGGACAATATCGCTAAGATTGCTTTCAGCTCTCTGATCTACCGGAAGATGGCTCATAGCGCAGAAGATCTTTTTGGCTACTGTGTAAAGGACATACCCAGGCCGAAATATCATCGGTCGGACATCCGCCATGGTTTTGCTATTAATTATCAGGAAAAACCGGAATTTGATCTGGAGGAGATCGAGGGAAAAGTGCTGGACCTGATCCGCCAGGATCTTCCCATCGTGCCTTATGATGAGGAGCATATAAAAATCGGAGATTTTGTTATGCACTGCACAGGTCCTCTCATGCATGTGGAAAGCACAGGAAAAATAGAAAACTTTTCTCTGATCAAAGAATTTTATTATGAGCCCAGATTTCATTACTATGTAGTAGCCGGAACGGTGGGATATAAGCATGAGAAAGATGAAAATGATGAGGATGTAAATAAGATCGAGATTGAGGATGAGATTTAAAGTATTGACAATTCCCTGAAAAAGGAGTATTTGTATTATTAGAGTTAGTGACAACTAAAAGCCTTTTGGGAGGAGGAAGGCCCTATGATAGCAGATATTATTATACTTGCAGTAGTGGTGTCTTACTGCGGCTTTGTGATCCGTCGTTATATGAAAAACAGGAAGAATCCCAAAGTCGGCTGCTCCGGTTGCCATGGCAACTGTCCGGGAAGGGGCGAAAAGAGTTATTGCGGTCTGGAAAATAGAGGAAAGTAGGGGGATTGTTATGACAGATGCAGTTATACTGGTAATCTTGGTGATCGCTCTAATTTTTGGGGTGAAGGGTACTGTAAAGCACTTTAAAGGAGAGGGCGCCTGCTGCGGAGGCGGCAGCGGTACAGCGAAAGCAAAGCGTAAATCCCTGAAGAATCCAAAACTTGGAGAGAAGACTATTCAGATCGAAGGGATGCACTGCGACCACTGCAGACAAAGTGTAATGTCGGAGCTAAATAAAATCGATGGAGTGGCGGCAAGGGTAGACCTGAAGAAAAACAGGGCCGTTGTCTCCTATGACAGACCGGTGAAAGAGGAAGAACTGCGCCGGGCGGTAGAGCGAGCGGGCTTTAAGGTAAGTTCCATAGCCTGAAAACTCACAGATAAAGAATATCAGTAGAAGGGGGCTGCCCCGTGAAACATATGTCAGAAATATTTGCACAAATTCCCATAGGATTTCCCAATATTTCCATCTTGTTTCATGGAGCAGGCCCTTTTTCTAAATTTTATTCTATATTCCCTAAAGAGGGAACTTTGACAGTGCAATATCCCGATAGTACAATGAAACCATGGAAAGGAAACGTGTGACAGTAAAAATATTCTCACAGAGAAGAAAGGAAGGATAAAAAATGGCAATTCATGTACTAGACGAGGCAAAAAGATGTTTAAACTGCAAGGTTCCCCAGTGCCAGAAAGGGTGTCCCATTAACACGCCCATTCCCCAGGTGATCCAGCTTTTGTTGAACGGACAGCTGGATAAAGCAGGAAGGATGCTTTTTGAGAACAATCCCCTGACAACTGTATGCAGTCTGGTGTGCAACCATGAGAATCAGTGCGAGGGACACTGCGTTCTCGGGAAAAAGGGGGCTCCGGTCCATTTTTCCACTATTGAAAACTATATTTCCAGCACCTACAGTTCCAAGATGGTAAAGGGGCCGGCAGAGCCAAACGGTATGAGAGTAGCCATCATCGGCTCCGGTCCTGCGGGTCTGACTATAGCGGTCCTTCTTGCCAGAAAGGGATATCAGGTGACAATCTTTGAGGGAAAGGACAAGATCGGAGGAGTGCTCCGGTATGGAATCCCAGAATTTCGTCTGCCCAAAAGTGTTCTGGATGATTTTGAATACCGCCATCTGCTTCTGAAAGATATTAAGGTACGGCCCAATACCACCATTGGTGGAGCTATTACTATAGATGACCTTCTAAGAGACGGCTATAAGGCGATTTTTGTGGGAACCGGCGTATGGCGTCCCAACACTCTTCATATAAAAGGAGAGACTCTGGGCCATGTACATTTTGGTATCAACTATCTGAATAATCCGGACAGTTTCCATCTGGGAGAGCGGGTGATCGTCATAGGTGCAGGAAACTCTGCCATGGACGTGGCGAGAACAGCTCTGCGTAAAGGAGTGCGCTGGCTTCAGTGCTTTTCCAGAACCTCAACCGTTGCGGCCAGCCAGCATGAATATAATTATGCCCTGCTGGAAGGCGTGGAATTTGTCTACTGCAAGATCCCGGTGGAGATTACAGATGAAGGTGTGATTTTTGCCGATGCAGAAGAGAAAGAGGATGGAACGATCCTGCAGATCCCTGGGACGGAGAAACTGTATCCTGCAGACAGTGTGATCATTTCTATCAGCCAGGGACCCAGAAACCAGCTGGTGAATACCACAAAAGGACTGGAAGCCAATCAGAAAGGACTGCTGGTGGCAGATGAGGAAGGACATACCTCCCGGCCGGAAATTTTTGCCAGCGGAGATGTGGTAAACGGAGCCAGAACTGTGGTAGAGGCAGTTGCCCACTCCAAGGAAGTGGCCGAGGCTATGGATCAGTATATGCAGAGTTTGAAAAAATAAAATAGTGATAAAAATTCCGGGAAAACAGGAAACTGTGGGATCCCGGAATTTTTTCTGTAAAAAAATAAAAAAAGTATAAAGTATTTCTTGACAGAAGCGATTGGTTAGAATATACTAATCACTGTGAGAGATAGCAATACCTAACTCCGCAGAAAAGATGATAGACAGACTGAGAGAAATCAGTTGAAAGGGGTAAAAATATGACTTTATTGGATGCCAAAGAAGGAGAAGAGTATATCGTTAAGGAAATTTCTACAAATGACGAGGAATTAGAGGCTTTTCTGTTTTCTCTGGGCTGCTACAGCGGAGAGCCGATCACTGTGGTTTCTCATTTAAAGGGCGGCTGTGTGGTTTCCATCAAAGATGGCAGATATAATATTGATACTGATTTAGCGAAAGCTATTTCAATATAAAAATGCAGTGAGCCTGTTCACTGTATAGAAGTTAAAAGTTTGGCCATGGGTTAGTGAAATCTAATTTTTGTTTGGCACAACTAATCAAATGAAGGAGGAACTTTGTATATGAGAATTGCTTTTGCAGGAAATCCCAACAGCGGTAAGACCACCATGTACAATGCGTTAACAGGAAGAAATGAACGTGTTGGAAACTGGGCCGGTGTTACGGTAGAGCGAAAGGAAAGCCCGATCAAAAAGGCTTATTATGATGGAGGGGAAGAATTGATCGCAGTGGACTTGCCAGGCGCCTATTCTATGTCTCCTTTTACTTCAGAGGAAAGTATTACCAGCAGCTATGTAAAGAATGAGCATCCGGATGCGATCATCAATATCGTGGATGCCACAAACTTAAGCCGAAGCCTGTTTTTTACCACACAGCTTCTGGAACTGGGTGTTCCTGTAGTAGTAGCTTTAAATAAAAGTGATATTACAGAGAAGAAACAGACAAAAATTGATATAGAGCGTTTGTCTGAAAAACTGGGTTGTCCGGTGGTCAAGACCATCTCTACTTCCTCAGGTCATGAAGGCCTGAAAGAGGCCGTAAGCCAGGCTGCCGCCTTATATGGAAAAGGGCAGAAGGCTCCTTATGTCCAGGCTGATATCGATCTTCACGATAAAAATGCAGTAGAGGCTGCGGACAGAAAACGTTTTGATTTTGTTAACAGCATTGTAAAGGAAGTTGAAAAGAGAAAAGTCTTTACAAAGGATAAGAACCTGCAGGATAAGATCGATGCAGTGATTACCCATAAGATTATCGGTATTCCTATTTTCGCAGTGATTATTTTCCTGGTATTCTACATATCTCAGACTACAGTAGGTACCTGGATCGCTGACTGGCTGGTTGCCTGGATCGAAACTTTCCAGGGCTGGGTAGGGGGAATAATGGAAGATGCCAACCCGCTGCTGTATGCAATCCTGGTTGATGGTATTATTGGCGGCGTTGGCGCAGTAGTAGGATTTCTGCCTCTGGTAATGGTTATGTATTTCCTCATTGCTCTTCTTGAGGACTGCGGCTATATGGCCCGTGCGACTGTTGTACTGGATCCGATCTTTAAAAGAGTAGGTCTTTCCGGTAAATCCGTAATTCCTATGGTAATCGGTACCGGCTGCGCCATCCCTGGTGTAATGGCTTCCCGTACCATCCGTAACGAGAGAGAGCGGAGAACAACCGCTATGCTCACACCCTTTATGCCCTGCGGCGCTAAAATCCCGGTAATCGCATTATTCGCCGGAGCTTTTTTCGCAGACGCATGGTGGGTATCTGCAACTATGTATCTGGTAGGTATTGTACTGGTCCTTCTGGGAGCACTCCTTGTAAAGAGGATCACCGGACAGAAATATCGTAAATCGTTCTTCATCATCGAGCTTCCGGAATACAAAATTCCTAGCTTAAAGAGAGCCTGCGTATCCATGCTGGAGCGTGGGAAAGCATATATCATCAAAGCCGGAACCATTATCCTGGTCTGCAACACGGTGGTTCAGATCATGCAGAGCTTTAACTGGCAGTTCCAGCTTGTGGCAGAAGGTGCAGAGAGCACTTCTATTCTGGCAAGTATTGCCCATCCGATATCCATTTTATTTATTCCTCTGGGATTCGGCGTATGGCAGCTTGCAGCAGCAGCAGTTACCGGTTTTATCGCCAAAGAGAACGTAGTAGGTACTCTGGCTGTTGTTTATGGTGTGACAAACCTGATCGATACGGAAGAACTGGCGCTGGTGGGAAGCGGCAGCGATGTAGCAACTGTTATGGGACTTACAAAGGTTGCCGCCCTGGCATACCTGATGTTTAACCTGTATACGCCGCCTTGCTTTGCGGCTCTGGGAGCTATGAATTCGGAAATGAAGAGCGGAAAATGGCTCTTCGGAGGTATCTGCCTTCAGCTGGCTACCGGTTATACCGTAGCTTTTCTGGTATATCAGGCAGGTACTCTGGTTACCACCGGAGCTCTCGGAACAGCCTTTGTTCCAGGACTGATTGCAGTTTTAGTATTCGCAGCGATTATTATATGGAGGATACGGAAATCTGATCAGGAATTTACAGCAGAATATAGTCTGCACGCTTAAGCAGTAAAAGGGAGTTGGCAGCCGGCAGGAGAGGTTTCCTGCCGGCTGAAAATGTTAGAAGGGAGAGGACCGTATATGACAGATCTTATAGCACTTTTGATTTTGGTTCTTATATTAGGGCTGGCAGTTGCGTATATCGTAAAAGCCAAGAAAAAAGGCGTTAAGTGTATCGGCTGTCCCGCCGGTGGTAATTGCCCCAGCGCTAAAAAGATGAAAAAAAAGAAACTGACTGGGCCGGTGATCGGAAAAAAGATCCTGAAGATTTCCGGTATGCACTGCGATCACTGTGTGATGAACGTGACCATGATGCTGAACCGAATTGATGGAGTCAGCGCAGATGTGAATCTTTCCGCAGGCAGAGCTGTGGTGTCCTATGACCGGGACATTTCCAATGAAGTTCTGAAAGAAGCTGTGGAGAAGATCGGATATCAGGTAGTACGTATTTCCTGAATGCATCCGTTTCTAATCATCAAAAAGTATTTTTCTAAAGCTATAGTAGATGTATAAAAATACTACTATAGCTTTTCCAAGTTAGAATAGTCAAATGCGTTTTTTATAAATCCACTGTAGAAAATTAATCAGTGCGTAGAGGAGAATCGCCATAACACAGAGGATTACAATGGCCATGATCATGGTGGTGAGCTGGAAAACTTGGCTGGAATAGATGATCAGATAGCCCAGGCCTCTTTTGCTGCCGATCATTTCTCCGATTACAATGCCGATGAGAGAAAGACCAATATTCACCTTCATAACGCTTAAAATCAGAGGTACTGAGCCGGGAAGGATCACCTTCAGCAGTTCATCTTTTTTATTTCCGCCTAAAGTCCGGATAAGTTTTAACTTATCCGGGTCTGTCTCACAGAAACCTGTGTATAGATTCATAATGGCTCCGAAAACGGCCACAGAGATCCCCGCCAGAACAATGGTTTTCATATTGCTGCCCAGCCATACGATGAGCAAAGGAGCCAGGGCGGATTTTGGCAGGCTGTTTAAAACTACCAGATAGGGTTCCAGAATGAGGGACAGTCGTGGAAAAGCCCAGAGAAGCACGCTGCACCCAATCCCCAGCACTGTGACCAGAGCAAAACTGATCAAAGTTTCCAAAAGGGTGATGGAAACATGGTTGATCAGAGTGTGATCCAGAAGCATTTCCCCCATTTTTTCTATGATCTGCCCCGGGCTTGAAAAGATAAAGGAATCGATCAGCCCGGTTCTGGCAGAAATTTCCCAAAGTCCTACAAAAAATACAAACAGAAGTATCCTGGAAACCTGGATCAGAATAGAGTTCCGTTTAATGGCCAGGAGATATTTTTTCTGACGCTGAGATACTGGATCAGAGTTCTTCATGGTGGTTCAGCTCCTTCCAGATCTCATTGAAATAGTTTTTAAATTCCGGGGCGCTTCGGGAAGCCATAGGCGTCCGGTTTTCCATATCAAATTCTATGGGGATGATCTTCTTTACTGTGGCCGGCCGCTTGCTTAGAACGATCACCTGGTCTGCCATGCTTACTGCTTCTGAGATGTCATGAGTCACCAGAATGGCAGTTTTCCCTTCTTTTTTGATGATTTTCCCGATATCATCCCCAACAGAGAGCCTGGTCTGATAGTCCAGAGCGGAAAATGGTTCGTCCAGGAGGAGCAGCTCCGGGTCTAGAGCCAGGGTACGGATGAGAGCGGCTCTTTGCCGCATACCTCCGGAAAGCTGGGAGGGACGGGAGTTTTTGAATTTGTCCAGACCGTAATCCGAGAGGAGATGCCGGGCTCTTTCTATGTTTTCTTCTGACTTCTTCTTCTGTATCTCCAGACCCAGCAGCACATTGCTGTATATGGTCCGCCACTCAAAAAGATGGTCTTTTTGCAGCATATAGCCGATATTTGTGGCAGTTTCCTCCATAGGTTTTCCTTTTAGAAGGATTTCCCCCTTTTCCGGCTTCAAAAGCCCGCAGAGCATATCCAGAAGAGTAGATTTACCTCCGGGAGACCAGAGGAAACAAACGGGGAAAAGAGCATATTATAGATAGAGAAAAATCTGTAAGGGATTAGGAGAGAAGAGCATTGCGAGACAGGGAAATCCGTATAGAGTTTGTGGGACAGGGAGAACCTTCCAGGAAAATAATCCTGGATTTCTGGGCTTCTCAGATCGGCAGCCGGTTGAAAGAGGAAGTACCTACTAAAAAAGAACGGCTGGAAATCCTGGAACAGATCCTGAAAGGATTCAGATGACCAGCCTCAAAACGAAGTGGAGGATCCGGCTGTGGCCAGGCTTTGCTTTAGAAATGCATGCCTGCATGTCGGGAAAACGCCGGATCTACAGAAACAGGGAGACTGCGCAGTACACCAGGAGCAGGGCCATTACCAGGTTTACGGCCTTTGTATGCCGGGCGAAGAACCGGCAGAGGGCAGCGCCGAATAGGGCCCATACATAAGAGCCGGAGGCGCCGATGACAGTCAGAACCAGAACAAAGCCGAACAAGGCCAGAGGAGATGAATATATCGGCAGAATGTAAAGAGACATGGCAGTAATGGCATAGATGTAAATCTTGGGATTCATAAACTGGAGGAGCATTCCGGCAGCAAAGCTGGCTTCTTTTCCCCCGTCTGCACTTAGTTCTCCGGAATTTTTCCATACCTTCCAGGCCAGATAAAGCATATATCCAGCTCCCAGTACCTGCATGACCAGCTTAACCTTGGGAAGAAAGGTATATAAAGCGGTACTGAACAGGGTACAGATACTCATAACAAAAAAGAATCCGGCGGTAATCCCGAAATTAAAGGAAACGCTGCGCCGGAAGCCCAGGCGGGCTGCATTGCTCATGGAAAGCAGGTTGTTGGCCCCTGGGGTGTAGGCGCAGATAAAGCAGTAGATCAGAAAATCATATAATGGGAACAATGGGATCCCTCCTTTAAATAGAAGTTTAACCTTTACAACATAGAAGGAGAACTTTATAATGAAATAAAAAGTATTATATAGTACAACTTTGTATAATATAATAATATATTTGTATCATTATGATGTCAATAAGGAAGTGATTTTTTTGGAATCCGTGAATAAAATTGTGGCCAGAAATGTGCGGAACCTCCGGGAGAAAAACAATCTGAGCATGGACCAGCTGGTCAGGCTCAGCGGCGTCAGCAAAAGCATGCTGGCCCAGATAGAAAGGGGAGAGGCAAACCCTACCATATCCACTCTCTGGAAGATCTCCAACGGCCTGAAAGTACCTTTTGACGCCCTTACGGTGCGTCCGAAGTCAGACTATGAGATCGTGAAGACCGGGGAGGTGGAGCCTCTTTTGGAAGATAAGGGAAGAGTCCGGAATTACTCCCTGTTTCCAGACGACGAAAACAGAAGATTTGCCGTATATTACCTGGAACTGGATCCGGAAAGCTTCTGGGAATCAGAACCTCATTTAAAAGGAACCACAGAGTTTATCACGGTCTTTGCCGGAAGCCTGGAGGTCAGGACCGGGGACCGGATCTTTGATGTGGAACAGGGAGAAAGTATCCGGTTTCCGGGAGACAGGATCCATTCCTACAGGAATACAGGACAGGAAATGACGGTCCTTCATATGATTTTGTATAATCCATAAGAAACGAGAGAAAAGTTATGAAAAATATTATGATCATTGGTGCAGCTATAGGAGATGTGCTGGTCTATCCGGCTTCCCCGGAAGTTTTCACCTCCGGGTCCCATCCTGCCAGGGAAATCCTGTTGTCTACAGGAGGCGACGGCCTGAATGAAGCTACGGTACTGGCAGGATTAGGGAAAGCTCCATATCTGTGCACTTTGCTGGGAAGGGATCAGATGGGAGAACTGGTCAAAACCCACTGCCAGACCAGAGAGATACGTCAGGACTTCCTCCGATATGAAGAGGACATCTCTACAGGCCTTAACGTAGTACTGGTTCAGGAAAACGGGGAGAGGAGCTTTCTGACCAATCCTTCCAGTACCCTGAGAAATCTCAAGCCCTGCCATATCCCGGAGACTTTCCCACGGGATGTGGGAATTCTGTGCCTGGCCAGTATTTTTGTCTCTCCCTGGCTTGGCAGTCAGGAACTGGCAGAGATTTTTGCCCGGGCAAAAAAACGGGGGATTACCGTCTGTGCGGATATGACGAAACGAAAAAAGGGCGAAACCGCCTGGGATATGAAGGCGGCTTTTTCCCAGGTGGACTATCTTTTTGCCAACCGGGAAGAGGGACAGCTTCTTACAGGAAGGAAAGAACCAGAGGAGATCGCAGAAGTATTTCTGGAATGCGGGGCCGGATGTGCAGTGATCAAAAACGGAGAAAAGGGCTGTTATCTGAAGAATGAGAAAGAAGCCTTTGTCATACCTGGATTTTCAGTGGAATGTGTGGATACTACCGGAGCAGGAGACAGCTTCTGCGCTGGATTTCTCTACGGCCTGTCTGAGGAGAAAGACTTATATACTTGTGGTCTGTACGGAAACGCCTGCGGGGCTCTGGCTGTCCGTCAGGTAGGAGCCTGCAGGGAAAAAATTTTATGGAAAGATGTGAAAGAATTAATAGAAGAGCAGGGGAAGAAAAATGGATAAGAAACTCTATGACGCATATATCAAGATTTTGGAAGAGGAACTGGTGCCTGCAATGGGATGTACAGAGCCGATTGCCATTGCCTACGGGGCGGCACTGGCCAGAGAAATTCTTGGAGGGATACCGGAGAAAGTGAGTATCAGCGCCAGCGGAAACATTATTAAAAATGTAAAAAGTGTAGTAGTTCCCAACACCGGCGGCCTTCGGGGGATCCCTGCAGCGGCGGCAGCTGGAGTTGTAGCTGGAAAGGCAGAGAAAAAGCTGGAGGTGCTGGCAGATATTACACCGGAAGAGATAGAAAAGATCAGCGGCTATCTGGAAAAGGCGGATTTTGAAGTAAAAACCGTGGAATCCGGCTGTGTTTTTGATATTATTGTAGAGATTCAGAGCAAAGAGCACCGGGCGGCTGTGAGGATCCAGGGTCATCATACCAACGTGGTCCATGTGGAGAAGGATGGAAAGATCCTGGTGGATAAAGTATATACAGAAGGACAGGAAGGGGAACGGACTGACAGAAGCCTGCTCTGCATAGAAGAGATCATCCGATTCGCAGACCAGGTGGAGATCGCCCAGGTGGAAAAGGTGATCCAGAGGCAGATTGATTACAACACAGCTATTGCCCAGGAGGGGCTTAGCGGAAAATGGGGGGCCGGGATCGGAAAGATCCTGCTGATGTCCTACGGAAACAGTGTGCACAACCGGGCCAAGGCCATGGCGGCTGCAGGATCCGACGCCAGAATGAACGGCTGCGATATGCCGGTGGTGATCAATTCCGGCAGCGGAAACCAGGGAATGACAGCTTCTCTTCCTGTGATCGTCTATGGCGAGGATATGAAAGTGTCCAAAGAGACGCTGATCCGTGCCCTGGTGGTTTCCAACCTGGTGACTATCCATTTAAAATCCGGGATCGGAACTCTGTCAGCCTACTGCGGCGCTATCAGTGCAGGATGCGGAGCCGGGGCAGGGATCACCTATCTTTACGGAGGCAGATTCAAAGAAATCGCCCATACCATTGTGAATGCTCTGGCCATTAATTCCGGGGTAGTTTGCGACGGAGCCAAGGCAAGCTGTGCGGCTAAAATTGCCTCTGCGGTAGAAGCTGGCACCCTGGGCATGAAGATGTATCAGTTCGGCAGTGAATTTTACGGAGGGGACGGTATTGTGGCTTCCGGCATCGAGGAAACCATTGAGAATGTGGCCCAGCTTGCTAGAGACGGTATGAGAGAAACCGATAAAAAGATCATTGATATTATGATCCATAACCATGGGAAAGAGACAGATAGGGAATAGTTTAGAGCTGTTTCACCTTTTTTTCTCCTTGGCATATACTAGAGAGAGGCGGAATAAAAGAAGGGATTCCTTTGCGGATCGCTATCTATGTGAGAAAGTCCAAATGGACAGGCAGAGGAGAAAGCATTGAAAATCAGATCCTTATGTGCAGAGAATACATAGAAAAATTCATAGAAGACTCCCGGGAGGCCCAGATACTGGTTTACAGTGACGAGGGCTTTTCCGGGAAAGATACCAACAGGCCCGAGTTTCAGAAAATGTTAGAAGACATGAAACAGGGGCCTTTTCAGTATCTGGTCTGCTACCGTCTGGACCGTCTGGGAAGGAATCTGGCAGATCTGGCTCTGCTGATCGAAAAGCTGAACAGAGAGCATACAGAATTTGTCAGCATAAAAGAACATTTTGACACATCCACACCTATGGGAAAGGCCATGGTATATTTTTCTGGAGTGCTGGCCCAGATGGAGAGAGAGCAGATCGGGGAGCGGGTCCGGGACAATATGTTCCTCCTGGCCAAAAGCGGCAGATGGCTGGGAGGTAGCACCCCTCTGGGTTTTCATGTCCGGGAAAAGCTCTATGGAGAAGAGAAGATCCGGAAGGCCTTTTATCTGGAAGCGGAAGAAAAAGAAGCAGAAACCCTCCGCCTGATCTTCCGGGAGTTTTTAAACTCCCATTCCCTTACGAAAACAGCCCAAAGGCTCACGGAGAAAAAAATCTTTACAAGAAGAGGGAGGGCCTATACGCCGGAGACTATCGGTGAAATCCTGGAAAATCCGGTATATTGCCAGAGCGGAGAGCTGTCTTACAATTATTTTGCCTCTTTGGGCTGCCGTATGGGGTTTCCCAGGGAGGAAGTCAGTGAAGAGAAAGGCCTGATCCGATATGGAAAGACAGTTTCTTCCAGATACCGGGGACAGGAAACTCCGCCCCGGGAGTGGATCATTGCCCAGGGGGAACACAGAGGGCTGATCATCCAGGAGGATTTTCTGAGAGTCCAGGGCCTTCTGGAGAAACACCGTCTGGGAAAACGGGGAGAAGGCAGGATACAAAACGAGATCAGTCTGCTTGCCGGCCTTCTGTACTGTTCCTGCGGCAGCAGGATGAGGCCGAAATATCATGGGAAAAGCCAGGTAAATGAGGAAGGGCAGCGAAAGTTTTCCTATCGGTGTATCTGCCGGGATAAAACCAGAGGCCAGGCCTGTCAGAGCGTCCCGCTGCCGGGGAACGTGGCCGACAGCCTGGTATGGGAATTTCTCATGGAGAGGACTAGACAGGAAATACCGGTAAAAGAGATTTTTCAGGAGATCCAAAGAAAGACGGAAAAGGAAAAAGAACAGGAAGAAAGGAGAGAAACTATCCATAAAGAGGAGGTAAGGCTGGAACAGGAAGCCCTGCGGCTGGCCCAGAGACTGGCAGAAACCAAAGACCAGGATCTGGCAGGATTTTTGGAAAATGAGATCCGCAGAAGGCTGGCGGAAAGAGAGAGCCTTAGAAAAAAAGAAATGGAGAAAAGAAACTCTTTCGATCAGAAGAAGAGGGAACGCCTTGTTTGCCGGTATTCGGATCCGGAATTTTTATCCTCTTGTCTGTCTGTTCCCAACAAACGGATTTATATAGAAATCTGGATGAAAAAACTTGTCTGGGAGGAAGAAACAGGGAAACTTTACCTTTTTGTTTCTCCTGGAGTACAGTAGCATTACCGCAGCCCGAGGGACCTACTACAGCCGCAAATTCTCCGGGAAACACCTGGAAGGATACCTGGGAAAGGGCCGGGGTTTCTCCGGATTTTGTATGGTAAGCATAACTGATATCTTTAATTTCCAAAAGAGGTGCAGTCATAAGGCACTTCCTTTCCTATTAGAAAACAAAGTTTCTTTTTTATCATATACCATAAGATATGTGGATTTTCGGGTACTTGACAAATATAGTACAAATTATTATAGTATAGAATAGTAAAAAGAGGAAATCCTCTTTTATGATGTCAGGAGTATAAAATACAGAGAAATCCATGACATAATAGAAATAAGAGAATTACGTGCAGGAGGTGCAGAAGATGAAAATCTTATTTTTTGATACAAAAAGCTATGATAAAGAATCTTTTGATAAACAGGTGGTAAATTATCCGGACATTGAGATCGAATATCTGAAGACAGATCTGGCTCCAAAGACGGCTCCGCTGGCCAAGGGCTATGATGCAGTGTGCGCATTTGTAAGCTCTGACGTGGGAACCAAGACGGTAGAGGCTCTGCACGAAGCAGGTGTTAAGCTGATCCTTATGCGGTGCGCAGGTTTTAACAACGTGGATCTGGATAAGGCAAAAGAATACGGCATTAAGGTTATGCGTGTGCCGGGATATTCTCCGGAAGCCGTGGCAGAGCACGCCATGACCCTGGCTCTGGCAGTCAACCGCCGTATCCACAAGGCCTATGTAAAGGTAAGAGAAAATGACTTCAGCCTGGGCGGCCTGATGGGCTTTAACTTCTATCAGAAGACTGCTGGTATCGTGGGAACCGGTAAGATCGGCGCCGCTATGGCAAGGATCTGCAGAGGCTTCGGCATGAAGGTTATTGCTTATGATGTATATGAGAATCCATCTTTAAAGGATTTTGTTACTTATGTGACTCTGGATGAACTGCTGGGACAGAGTGATCTGATCTCTCTTCACTGCCCGCTGATGGACAGCACTTATCATCTGGTCAACAAGGATACCATCGCCAAGATGAAAGACGGGGTGATCCTGGTAAATACTTCCAGAGGCGGTCTGGTTAAGACAAATGACCTGATCGACGGAATCCGTGCTAGAAAATTCTTTGGCGTGGGACTAGATGTATACGAAGAAGAAACGAAGAATGTTTTCGAGGACCGTTCCGATGAGATCCTGGAGCATTCCACAACAGCAAGACTTCTTTCTTTCCCAAATGTTATGATCACTTCCCATCAGGGATTCTTTACCCAGGAGGCTCTGGAGGCTATTTCCAAGACTACCCTGGATAATGCAGTGGCATTTGAGAAAGGCGAGACAACAGGCAACGAAGTGGCAGCACAGTAAAAACGGAATAGAATCATACTACAGGGAGCAGGGCGGAGAAAATGTCCTGCTCCTTTTTACAGGAGAAGAAATGAATAAACGAAATTATCAGAAAGAACTGGAAAAGATCGTAGAGGAAAATCAGAGGGCAGGCAGGGTTCCACGGCTGTTTCTTCATAGCTGCTGCGCTCCATGCAGCAGCTATGTGCTGGAATATTTAAGCCAATATTTTCAGATCACGGATTTTTTCTACAATCCCAATATTTCCCCAAAAGAGGAGTATAACAAAAGAACCAGGGAGCTTCAGCGGCTTATTGAAGAAATGCCTTTTCTCCATAAGCCTGAGTTTGTGGAAGGAAGATATGATCCCCAGGAGTTTTTTCAGATGGCGAAAGGCCTGGAGGAGGTGCCGGAAGGGGGAGAGCGGTGTTTTAAATGTTACCGTCTCCGGTTGGAAGAAGCGGCGAAAATGGCGGCTAGGGGCGGTTATGACTATTTCACCACCACCCTTACTATCAGCCCCTTAAAAAACGCTCAGAAGCTTAATGAGATCGGAGAGGAACTGGAGAAGATCTACCATGTAAAACATCTTCCTTCGGATTTTAAAAAGAAAAACGGTTACAAACGTTCTACAGAACTGTCCAGGGAATACGGACTTTACCGTCAGGACTACTGCGGCTGTGTTTTTTCAAAGAGAGAGCGGGAAAGGCAGAAAGCCGGCCAGGAGAAAAGCCTTGCGGTTAATACTATAAAGTGATAAAATTTTACAGAAGTTAAAATCGAAAGAAATGAGGATAGGATATGGCACAGTTATGGGGAGGCCGTTTCACCAAAGAAACGGATCAGTTAGTTTATAATTTCAATGCTTCTCTTGGCTTTGACCAGAAGCTTTATAAACAGGATATTACCGGAAGTATGGCCCATGCTTCCATGTTGGCAAAGCAGGGGATCCTTACGGAAGAAGAAAAAGAGGAGATCCTGGACGGGCTGAAAGGGATCTTAGAGGATATCCAGAATGGAAAGCTGGAATTTTCTCCGGAGTATGAGGATATCCACAGCTTTGTAGAAGCAAATCTTATTGACCGGAAGGGCGATGTGGGCAAGAAGCTTCATACCGGAAGAAGCCGGAATGACCAGGTGGCTCTGGATATGAAGATGTACGTCCGGGACGAGATCGGCGAGACAGATCTTCTTTTAAAAGAGCTTCTTGAATCTCTTCTTAAGATCATGGAGGAGAACCTCCACACTTATATGCCGGGATTTACTCATCTCCAGAAAGCTCAGCCGGTGACTCTGGCTCATCATTTCGGAGCTTATTTTGAGATGTTCAAAAGAGACAGGAGCCGTCTGGCAGATACGAAAAAGAGGCTGAATCTCTGCCCATTGGGAAGCGGCGCACTGGCAGGGACCACCTATCCTCTGGATCGGGAATATACAGCTAATGCTCTGGGTTTTGACGGACCTACGCTTAACAGTATGGACTCTGTGTCTGACCGGGATTATCTCATTGAACTGCTGTCTGATCTGTCACTGATCATGATGCATTTAAGCCGGTTCTGCGAGGAAATCATTCTGTGGAATTCCAACGAGTACCAGTTCGTGGAGATCGACGACGGCTACAGTACAGGAAGCAGTATCATGCCCCAGAAGAAAAATCCGGATATTGCAGAGCTGGTAAGAGGAAAGACGGGAAGAGTCTACGGGGCTCTCATGTCCATGCTCACCACTATGAAGGGCATTCCTCTGGCATATAATAAAGATATGCAGGAGGATAAGGAATTTACCTTTGACGCCATTGATACAGTGAAAGGCTGCATTGCCCTGTTTAATGGTATGGTTTCCACCATGGAGTTTAAGAAAGAAAACATGGAGAGAAGTGCGAAAAACGGTTTTACCAACGCTACAGATGCGGCAGATTATCTGGTAAACCATGGAGTTCCTTTCCGGGATGCCCATGGCATTGTGGGACAGCTTGTGCTCCACTGCATTGAGAAAAATATTTCTCTGGATGAAATGTCCCTGGAGGAATATAAAGCCATCAGCCCTGTATTTGAAGAAGACATTTATGAGGCTATCAGCATGAAGAACTGTGTGGAGAAACGGAACACTATCGGAGCCCCGGGTACAGAAGCCATGAAACAGGTGATCGAGCTTCATAAAAAATATTTGAAAGAAAATTCTTGACTTTTCTGAAAAGTTTGATATATTAGAATCTATGAAAAATGTATGCGGAAAGAAGACAAATGTCTTTCTGGGAAAGGATAGAGGGCTAAAATATGAGTGAGAAATTAAGAGTTGGAATTTTAGGTGCTACAGGAATGGTTGGACAGAGATTTATTTCTCTTCTGGAAAACCATCCCTGGTTTGAGGTAGTGACAGTGGCAGCCAGCGCCAGAAGCGCAGGAAAGACCTATGAGGAGGCAGTAGGCGGACGCTGGAAAATGGATACACCTATGCCGGAAGCAGTGAAAAATCTGGTTGTGATGAACGTATCTGAGGTAGAGAAGGTAGCCTCTACTGTAGATTTTGTATTCTCTGCAGTGGATATGTCCAAGGAAGAAATCAAAGCCATTGAGGAAGAGTACGCAAAGACAGAAACTCCGGTAGTTTCCAATAACAGCGCTCACAGATGGACTCCTGACGTACCTATGGTAGTGCCGGAGATCAATCCTCAGCACTTTGAAGTGATCAAATATCAGAAAGAGCGTCTGGGCACAAAGAGAGGATTTGTGGCTGTTAAGCCAAACTGCTCGATCCAGAGTTACGCTCCTGTACTTACTGCATGGAAAGAGTTTGAACCATATGAAGTGGTGGCTACTACATACCAGGCAATTTCCGGAGCCGGAAAAACCTTTAAAGACTGGCCGGAAATGGTAGAAAACATTATCCCTTATATCGGAGGAGAAGAAGAGAAAAGCGAGATGGAGCCGCTTCGTCTCTGGGGTGAGATCAAAGACGGCGTGATCGTTCCTGCTACAGAGCCGGTGATCACCTGCCAGTGTGTCCGTGTTCCTGTATTAAACGGCCACACAGCTGCTGTTTTTGTAAAATTCCGGAAAAAACCTACAAAAGAACAGCTTATTGAGAAAATGGTAAACTTCAAGGGCGTTCCTCAGGAACTGGATCTTCCAAGCGCTCCAAAGCAGTTTATCCGCTATATGGAAGAGGATGACCGTCCTCAGGTAAAGGCAGATGTGGATTACGAAAACGGCATGGGAATTTCCGTAGGCCGTCTGAGAGAAGATAAGGTTTACGATTATAAATTTATCGGTTTATCCCACAATACAGTCCGCGGAGCAGCAGGCGGCGCTGTACTGTGCGCAGAGACTCTGAAAGCTCAGGGATACATTACCAAGAAGTAAAAGGACGAAAGAGAAATATGATGAAAGCAATTATGCTGGTAGAAAATCAGTCCGTGGGTGAGTGTAAGGCCGCCCACGGGCTTTCTCTTTATATAGAGACCCCGGGTCACAGGCTGCTCTTTGATCTGGGGCCGGACCATACTCTTTTTGAGAATGCGGAAAAAATGGATATTGATCTGGAAAAAGTAGATACGGTGATCATTTCCCATGGCCATTACGATCATGGAGGGGCTTTGGAAGAATTTCTGCATATGAATTCCAAGGCCAGGATCTACATACAGAAAACGGCCTTCGCCCCCTATTATTCCACTGCCCTGGGAAAGGCCAGAAGCATTGGCCTGAATCCGAAGCTGGCCGCTGATCCCCGGATCACATTGCTGGAGGGGGATTTTAAGATCGACGAGGAGCTGGAGCTTTTTACGGTGACAGGAGAAGAAAAATGCCATTCCCAGGCCAATGACGTGCTTTTGGATGAGAAGGGAAAGGATACTTTCGCCCACGAGCAAAATCTCCTGATCCACGGCCCTGTCCCCGTACTGATCATGGGCTGCGGCCATAAAGGAGTGGTAAATATTATGGAAAAAGCTGCCAGATGGAAACCCAAGGTATGTATCGGAGGATTTCATCTGAATGTCCCTGCCACAGGAAAAGCAGTTCCAAAAGAAGTCCTTGACGGGATCGCAGAAGAACTGGAAAAATATGATACCCGATTCTACACCTGCCACTGCACCGGGCAGGAAGCTTATGAATATCTGTCTGGAAAAATGGGAATCCGGTATCTGCATTGCGGAGAAAGCCTGGAAATATGATAAGCAGGAGAACTTTGAAAGACTTAAGAGACTTATTTTGAGTATAGCCGTAAAATCAGCGTGGGATATGGTTAGATTTCCAAAAATCAAATTTCTACCGTACAGATTAGCAATATTGGTTTAAAGGTACGGTTAGAAATGGAAGTTCTGAAATAGTAACCGTACCCTGCGGCAGAAAAGGTAAGTGAATATGAAAAAAGGATTTTTGATAATTTTTACGCTTTTTTATTTCGGACTTTTTATTGTTCTGATCGATCTGGTATCTCGTAACTTTATAGGACCATTGCCGGGAGTCCTGACTTTAGCGGCCCTGGTGGCAGCCTTTATCCTCAGTGTGGGGCTGGCTCAATTTACAGCCAATAAAGTAGAAGTTTTAGCACCGCTGAAAAGAAAGATTCTTCTGGCGATCGTCTGCCTGTTGTTGATCCTGACGGTGATTGTAGTGTTTGTCAAAGCGAAAGGAAAAAAGCCTTTCCAGGATTTAGAGGCGTCGGATATTAATTATTACTCTTACTATGAAAGATGGATCTAAGAAGGAAATTAGGGAAAACAATCTTTTTGTGGCAATAGACGGAACCGGCTACAAGGCAAAATACAAACATTTGGAATCTTTAAACAGTTATGCAAACAGACTGCTGGAAGAAAACTTTGGGTGCCTTCAGATTGACAGCCCTGGTCTGGCGGTATATAGTTGAAATGAAGTTGGTATTTTTAAAACAGACCCAAGAATTTGCAGGTGAAAAATGAAAAACAAGAAATATATTTTGATTTTTACAGCTCTCTTGCTGGTTCTTCTTGCAGTCCCTGTCTGGGGCAGAGCAGGAGGAGGCGGAGGAAGTTCCGGAGGGGGCGGCGGTTCCTCCGGAGGCGGCAGTCACAGCAGCTATCACAGCGGAAGCAGCGGCAGCAGGGGATCCGGTCTTGCAGGGGTGATCCTGCAGGCTGGCGTTGTGTTCTTTGCAGTCAGCGGAGGCACCATTGTGCTGCTCCGTAAAGCCAGGGCTGCCAGAGCCAGGAGCAGGAAAGCCATGGCTTTTTATGCCCAGCTGGGAGATAACTGGGATTACCGGGAGATCCAGCGACAGGTGGAAGAAACTTATTTTCAGGTACAGGAATGCTGGAGGAGAATGGACGTATCCTACGGAGCCCCTTACCTCAGCCAGGAGCTGATGGAAGAATTTGACAGCAAGATCCAGTGGATGCAGGTCCGGGGAGAGGCAGTGGTCCAGAGAAATGTAAAGCTCTTAAGTGCTATGCCGGTATATGTGGAGGATAATCCAGGAGAGGAATATGATATGATCTGGTATCTGATCCACGGAAAAATGACAGGTTATTACATAGATGTGAATACCAGAAAGGTAGTCCGGGGAAATACCCGGCCGGAAGCTTTTTTTGAATATTGGAAGTTTGTTTACCGGAGAGAACGGTGGGTGCTCCAGGAGATCAAACAGAAAGATGAGATGGACATCGATGCACTATCTTAGGAACAAGCAGGAAGGTTATCTGAAACAGCTTGAAAAAGTTCGCTGAAACGAATAGAATATAAGCGAAAAGGAGAAGCTGACATGGAAAAATATATTTCAGTATCAGAAGCGGCCAAACGATGGAAAGTTTCTAAGCGAAGAGTGCAGGTGTTGTGCAGTGAAAACAGGATAAAAGGAGCTGTTAAGCAGAGCGGTGTGTGGCTGATCCCATATGGCGCAAAAAAACCCGACAGAAGAAAAAACGGCAGGAGGCCGGAAGCGGTAGGGCTAAATGTGTTATCTCTGTTTTCTGGATGCGGAGGCATGGATTTAGGATTTGAAGGCGGTTTTGACATATTAAAAGAATCCATGAATGAGGAGATCCATCCGGAATGGAAGGTTGAGAAGAGCCAAAAAGGATGGGTGAAGTTACCGGATACCAGGTTTCATACGATATTCGCCAACGATATAAAGCCAGAGGCAAAGGCTGCATGGTGTAACTATTTCGGGAAAAAGGGAATTGATGTAACTTCTTTTTATCTGGACAGTATTGTGGATCTGGTAAAACTGCAAAAAGAAAATAAGATCCATCTTTTTCCTGAAAATGTTGATGTTGTGACAGGAGGATTCCCATGTCAGGATTTTTCTGTGGCAGGAAAAAGAAAGGGATTTGATTCTGATAAGGCCCATAATGGAGAGAAAATAGATCCGAATGTACCTACTGTGGAAAACCGTGGAAAGCTGTATATCTGGATGCGGGAAGTCATCGGTATTACAAAACCTAAAATATTCATAGCGGAGAATGTGAAGGGACTAACCAATCTACAAGACGCAAAGGAAATAATAGAAAAAGACTTTGCTTCCATATGTGACGGCGGATACCTGGTTGTGCCCGCAAGGGTCTTGAATGCAGCCGAGTATGGTGTGCCCCAGGGGAGAGAAAGGGTAATCTTTTACGGATTTAAAAAAGAAGAACTGACGGAACAAGCATTAATGGAATTAAGCCGTGATGTTATTTCAGAGGAGTACGACCCATACCCTGTGCCCACCCATTATCTTGAGGAAAATCAAAAAAAGCAGGGACTTCGTCCCTTTGTGACAGTGGAACAGGCTTTTGTGGATTTAGCGGAACCAGAGCAGTCTGATGACATCTGCCAGCAAAAATATTCCAAGGCAAAGTTTATGGGAAAACACTGCCAGGGACAGCAAGAAGTAAAGCTGAAAGGTGTAGGTCCAACCATCCGTTCCGAGCACCACGGAAACATTGAATTCAGAAGACTGTCAAAAGAGCATGGAGGAGAGCATGAACAGGAACTGCTAAGAGGGATGAGAGAGAGACGGCTTACCATAAGAGAGTGTGCAAGAATCCAGACCTTTCCCGATGATTATGATTTTATAATTCCCAAGAAGGGGGAGAATGTGTCTGTCTCTGCATCTGAGGCCTATAAGATCATAGGAAATGCTGTCCCCCCATTGCTGGCATATCATATTGCAAAAAGAATAGAGGAAAATTGGCAAAGATATTTTGGAGGTTAACGGAAAGATGGATCTGAAGGAACTGGAATATTTTAAAAGGGTCTGCGAGCAGAAAAGTATTACCAAGGCTGCCCATGCCCTGTATATGACACCCCAGGGACTGAGCCGGATTATAAAGAATATTGAAAATGAGATGGGTGCAACCTTACTGAACCGAACAGCCTCCGGCATCAGTCTGACCAGATCAGGAGAGTATCTCTATGAGCATCTGACAGATTTCCTTGGCCCTTATCGCATGGTATGCAGTGAGATCCGGTGCATGGAGCAGCAGGAGAAACATGAGATCGATCTCCTTTCTGCCTATGGGATCCTCCGTCTGGTGACTCCGGAATGCATCTGGGATTTTAAGGAAAAATATCCTCAGATCACTCTTCATTACCGGGAATATCCAGATCATCAGGTGGAAAGCAGATTTTTGGCCGGTGAGGGGAATGTGGCCTTTACTGTGGGAAATCACAGTCTGAAGTATATGGAAGCTACTTTTATGGAAAAGTTTGAGATCAAACTTCTGGTAAACCGGACCCATCCTTTAAGCAACAGGGAGACCGTATCTATCAAAGATCTGGAAGGAGAACGGCTCTATATTGAAAGCCCGGAATTTCATATCCACAGTCTGATCGTGGAAAAATGCCGTAAAGCCGGTTTTGAGCCCAATATTGTTTTTGAAACCAGCGGCTTCAGCCTCTGCCACAAAATGGTCCAGCAGAATAAGGGGATTTCTGTAACAGTGGATTTTATTTTTGACGATATGAAACAGGAAGATCTGGTTATGATTCCCTTTAAGGACGGCCCCTATGAGTGGGAAACTTATATGCTCACCAGAAAAGGAAGTACTCCCAACCCGGATATCCGGCTTTTCCATAGCCATGTAATAAAGTGGCTGAAGGATATTAAAGAAAAAAATATATCCAGATAGTATCACAGAATTGTTGAAAGGAATCAAAGCTTTGTTGATTTCCGGAGAATAAAAAGCATGATATGATACAAGTGAATTCACTTATATTATATCTTCTTTAAGAAAGAAACACATCCGATTGGCGTGGGATGTGTTTCTTTTTACCCACCCCATCAATAAAACGTTGCAGGTACTCAATAAAACGTTGATGGGAAGATGGGGAAAGGATTGTTATAATATAGACAAACAAGTATTGTCAAGCAAACATAGGAGGTTAATATGAGTACATTCAGACTTACGACGATCGAAGAATTCGAAGCCGCAACCCAAAGACTTCTGGAGACAGGAGCAAAAGTAGGTGCAGATTCCTGGCAGGCACGTGTTAAGAATCAGACTCCCCACTGTAAATTCGGAGAGGAAGGTATTTGCTGCCGTATCTGTACCATGGGACCCTGCCGTATTACAAAGAAAGCCCCCAGAGGTATCTGCGGATGTGACGCTCACGGAATCGCTGGAAGAAACTTCCTTCGTTTCACCGCCGGCGGAGCCGCTACCCATTCTGATCACGGAAGAGAGATCTGCCATACCCTTCACACGGTTGCTCCAGATGGCAACTACAAGGTAAAGGATCCGGAGAAACTGATCCGTATCGCAAAAGAGTGGGGTGTTGAGACAGAAGGCAAGGATATCTATGATCTGGCACATGAAATGTCCGAGCTGGCACTGTTAGAGTACGGAAAACCCTTCGGCGTTCAGAGATGGCTGTCAAGAGCTCCGGAACATACAAGAGAACTGTGGAAAAAAGCAGAGATCGAACCAAGAGCTATTGACCGTGAGGTTTCCACAGCTATGCATATGACCCATATGGGATGTTCTTCCAAGCCAGAAGCTCTGGTAAGACAGGCTCTCCGTTCCGGTATGTCTGACGGATGGGGTGGTTCCATGTGCGGAACAGAGTTCTCTGACGTTATGTTCGGAACTCCAAAGCCTGTAGATACAGAAGCAAATCTGGGCGTAATGAAAGAAGACGAGGTAAATATCATTGTTCACGGACATGATCCAAGTCTTTCTGAGATGATCTGCGAATATGCAGAAGATCCGGAGATGATCGCTCTGGCAAAATCTCTGGGAGCTAAGGGAATCAATGTAGCCGGCGTATGCTGTACTTCAAATGAGGTTGCCATGAGAAGAGGCATTCCTATGGCAGGTAACTTCCTTCAGCAGGAAAACGTAGTCCTTACCGGCGCATGTGAGGCTATTATTGTAGACGTTCAGTGTATCTTCCCTGCACTGGGCCCTCTCTCCAAATGCTTCCATACTAAATTTATTACAACTTCTCCCATCGCTCAGATGCCGGATTCTGACTTTATCCGCTTTAATGCAGAGACAGCAGGAGAGAATGCAAAACAGATCGTAAAGATGGCTGTGGAAAACTTTGTAAACAGAAAACAGGAACTGGTACATATTCCTCAGTTAAAACAGAAAGCAACTGTAGGATACTCTGTAGAAGCCATTATCAAACAGCTTGATAAAGTGGCAAGCTCTCAGGGAGATGAGCTGGGAACCACAAAACCGCTGATCAACTGCATTACCTCCGGGGTGTTAAGAGGCGCCGTTGCTATGGTTGGCTGCAACAATCCAAGAGTACGTCCAGACTCTGCTCATATCGAGCTGATGAAGAAACTGATCAAAAATGATATTATCGTAGTTCTTTCCGGATGTTCCGCTCAGGCTGCCGCAAGAGCAGGACTGATGGACAAGAGAGCCAAAGATCTCTGCGGAGACGGACTGAAGAGAGTCTGTGAACTGGCAGACATCCCTCCGGTACTGCACATGGGATCTTGTGTAGATATCAGCCGTATGATGGTATTGGCTTCCACGCTGGCGAAAGATTCCGGCTTAAATATTTCCCAGCTTCCATTAGTAGGCTGCGCTCCTGAATGGATGTCTGAGAAGGCTGTATCTATCGGAAACTACGTAGTGGCAACCGGCATTGATACTTTCCTGGGCGTAGATCCTCAGGTGAGCGGTTCCTCTGAAATGACCTACTGGCTGACAGAAGGCGTCAGAGACTGGGTAGAGGCTGCATATACCGTAGAGAAAGACATCGACAAACTGGGAGATGCGATTATCGCAAGGATCGAAGAGAAGAGAGCCGCTCTGGGAATCTGAGAATGAACTATATAAGCTATTATAAATTATGTATAAACAGAGGGCTGTAAGGCTAATGCCGATTTTGCCTTATGGCGAATAAAAAGAGACTATCCCATAAAATCCAGATTTTTATAAAGCTCCGGATTTTATGGGGGTCTCTTTCTTTTTTTCTCAGAAGATAAAATCGGCATTGACGGACAGCTTTCTTTTGGGTATTGGAACTCCCCATGAAAGATGATACAATGGTATCATGACGCCGGGGAGAGGGGGCCCTGACATTATATGAACAGAAAAAGGAGCACAAAATATGGACAGAGAATTTTTTATGGAAAACAGAAAAGCCCTTTACAATATGACAGAGGAGAAAGGGCTTCTTCTTTTATTCAGCGGTCATGCACCCAAGAAAACCAATGATGAAAATTATCCTTTTTTTGCAGACCGCAGTTATATGTATTTTACAGGAGTACATCAGGAAAATACCATACTGATGACAGAAATTTACGGTAAAGAACAGTGGGAGGAGGCCCTTTATATCCTTCCTCCTGATCTTATGGCGGAGAGATGGACAGGACGGCGGATCAAGCCGGAAGAGGTGGAAGAACAGTCCGGGATCCGGGAGTGCGCAAGTACAGAGAACTTCCGGAAAGATCTGGAAAACCGCCTGATGAATAAAGGGTTTACCACAGTCTATATGGATTTTGGAAAGCTGGAGGCCTCTGAGGCAGATACAGAAAGCTATCGTCTGGCGGCCTGGCTGAAGAAAGAATATCCCCATGTGCAAATTAAAAATCTGAATCCCTGGATCCGTCAGCTTCGCACGATCAAAAAGCCCTGTGAACTGGAGGCTCTGCGCAAGGCAGAGTGGGTGACAAAAGAAGGTATCGAGGCTATGATGAAGGCCTCTAAACCGGGGATGTACGAATACCAGTATAAAGCAGAGTTTGACTATGCTCTGGCTCAGCACGGGATCCTTGCACCGGGATTTCCTTCCATTATTTCCGCAGGACAGAATAACTTCTGTATCCACTATTATTCCTACCGGGGCCAGGCCCAGGACGGAGACATGATTTTAAATGATGTAGGCTCCGGCTGGGATCTGGAGGTCAACGATATTTCCAGAGCCTTTCCCTGCAACGGAAAGTTTACGGAGAAACAGCGGCTTCTTTACGACTGCGCTTACCGGACCTCAGAGCATATGTTTGAGATCCTGAAACCGGGAATCCCCATGAAGGATGTGGATCTTATTGCCAGAAAATATAATTATGAACAGTTAAAGGACATCGGCCTTTGCAAAAGCTACGAGGATATCGGAACCTATATGTGGCACGGCGGCGCCCATCATATCGGGTTTGATGTTCATGATGCGGTAGCTCCTGATTTGATCACAGCACCGGGCATGGTTTTCTGTGTGGATATCGGAATCTACTGTGAAGAGTGGGGGATTGGTTTTAGGGTGGAGGATAACTGCCTGATCACAGAAAATGGCTGTGAAGATCTTTCCTATATGATACCCAAGAAAGCAGAGGATATTGAGGCATTTATGGGGAGAAGATAGAAAATGAAAAAGATTATTTTAAGTGCAGACAGTACCTGTGACCTGGGAGATGAGCTGAAGGAAAAGTATCAGGTACATTATTATCCTTTCCATATTATTCTGGAAGGACAGGATTACCAGGACAATGTAGACATTACCCCGGAAGACATCTTTCAGAGATATTATAAGAAAAAGGCGCTGCCTAAAACAGCAGCTATCAACGTAGGGGAATATGTGGAGTATTTCCGCCCCTTTGTAGAACAGGGATATGAAGTGATCCATCTGAATCTGGGCAGCGCACTTTCAAGCGCCCATCAGAATTGTATGCTGGCTGCCCGGGAGCTGGAAGGAGTATATCCGGTGGATTCCGGAAATCTGTCTACAGGGATCGGTCATCTGGTACTGGATGCAGGAGAGATGATCAAAGCAGGCCTGGGAGCAGAAGAGATTGCAGAGAAACTGAAGGAGAGAAAATTCCGGGTTCATTCCAGTTTTATCCTGGATACTCTGAAATTCATGAGCGCCGGAGGCAGGTGCAGCAATGTAATGGCACTGGGCGCTAATCTCCTGAACATCAAGCCCTGTATTGAAGTGAATAATCAGGACGGTTCCATGGACGTAGGGAAAAAATACCGGGGTTCCCTGAAAAAAGTGCTTCCTCTTTATGTAAAAGATAAGCTTCAGGAATATGGGGAGATCAGCCGGGATAAGATCTTTATCACCCATTCCGGCATCGAACAGGAATATATTGAGCTGGTAAGAAGGACGATACAGGAAGAAATGGAATTCCAGAATATCTATGTGACCCGGGCAAGCTGTACCATTTCCTGTCATTGCGGCCCCAACACCCTGGGAATCTTATTTGAGACAAAGGAGTGATGGAAGATGCGGATCTTGATCGCAGAAGATGAGAGGGATCTGAATCATATTCTCACAGAGCGGCTTCGGAAAGAACATTACAGTGTAGACACCTGTTTTGACGGACAGGAGGCTCTGGATTATCTGGAAGGAGCAGAGTATGATGCCTTGATCCTGGATATAATGATGCCGGTTATGGACGGTCTGACCCTGCTGAAAAAAATCCGCAGCAGGGGAAATTCCATTCCGGTCCTTCTCCTTACAGCAAAAGACAGTGTAGAAGACAGAGTAAAAGGTTTGGACGCCGGAGCCAATGATTATCTGGTAAAGCCTTTTGCTTTCGAGGAGCTGCTGGCCAGAATCCGGGTAATGCTGCGGAAACCGGCGGATGCTCCCAAGACCTGCTACCGGGTAGGGGATCTGGAAGTCCATCTGGATACCCATGAAGTATACAGAGGAGGAAAAAAGATTACCCTTTCCGGAAAGGAATTTTCTCTTCTTCGCTATATGGTGCAGAATGCAGGAATTGTCCTTTCCAGGGACAAGCTGGAACAGCATATCTGGAATTATGACTTTACAGGAGGCTCTAATGTGATCGACGTGTATATCCGTTACCTTCGGAAGAAAATCGACGAAGGACAGGAGAAAAAACTGATCCATACGGTCCGGGGAGCCGGCTATGTGTTAAAGGAGCAGGAATGAAGAGATGGTCCTTAAAAGTTAAGCTTACGGTTTTGTATACATTTTTCATGACTTTGGTGACCTGTTTTGCTTTGGGAATTTTGTTTTCCCTGAGCAATCAGGAGCTGCTTTCTTCCGTTCAGTCTGATCTGCGGCGCCAGGTGGAGGGAAGCCTGGAAGATGTGGAGGCAGAGGATAGCTGGCTGGAAGTAGACAGCGATTTCTATGATCTGGAGGACGGCGTCTATCTGTCTCTGTACAGTGAGAACGGAGAATTTCTTTATGGAAGACTGCCCTATGGCTATGATGCATCGCCTCAGTTTCAGGAAGGACAGATCCAGACTATCCAGGATAACCAGGAAGAATGGTATATATACGATATCAGCCAACGGATAGACGGATACGGCACCGTGTATTTCCGGGGAATCACTTCTGTTACACGTGCAGAGAATAGTATGACTATCACGATCCGTTTTGCTGCGATCCTTCTTCCTCTGCTGGTAGTGTTTACGGGAATTGTGGGATACCGTTTTACCAGAAGGACCCTTCTGCCGGTTGCAAAGATCACAGAAACGGTAAAGAAGATCCGCCGGGACGAGGATCTTTCCCAGAGAGTAGGTCTGGGAAAGGGAAAGGACGAGATATATCAGCTTTCCCAGACCTTTGATGAGATGCTGGAAGAACTGGAGGAAGCCTTTAAGCGGGAGCAGCAGTTTACATCGGATGTATCCCATGAACTGCGGACTCCTGTAACGGTGATCCTGGCTCAGTGTGAAGCTATGCTCCAGGATCCGGAAATTGAGCAAAAACAAAAGGACCAGGTGGAAATTATAGAGAAAAAAGCCAGGTCTATGGCCAGAATGATCTCCCAGCTTCTTATGCTTTCCAGGGCAGATCAGGGAAGACAAGAGGTACAGAAGGAATGGCTGAACCTCAGTGAACTGACGCAGATGGCAGCGGAAGAACAGGAGACTCTGGCTAAAGAAAAGGATATCCGAATCTTCACAGACATCTGGCCGGAGATATATGCCCAGGCAGATGAGAGCCTCTATATCCGTATGCTGGATAATCTGATTTCCAATGCAGTAAGTTATGGGAAAAAGGGCGGATATGTGAAGGTACTTCTCTATGAAGAAGGAAATATGGTAAAAGGTGCTGTGGAAGATAATGGGATAGGAATCCCCGGGGAGAGCCTGGAAAAGATCTGGGAGCGTTTTTACCGTGTGGATACCGCCAGAACCGACCAGGAGCATTCAGGGCTTGGACTGTCTATGGTAAAATGGATTGTGCAGGTGCACAGGGGAGAGATCACCGTGGAAAGCCGGGAGGGAAAAGGGAGCCGGTTCATTTTTCAGCTTTCTAAAGATTAAAAATTAAATTTATTTTTTAATCTGGTTTTAATCTTTCTGTTTTATAGTAATAATAACAAAAGAAAAACAGAAAGGGGAAATGAAAAATGATGAAGAAATATATCGTATTAACAGCTCTTACACTTACTCTTACAGGAGGTTTGCTGACCGGCTGCGGCAGCGAAAAAGACATTGGCCAGGATGCTGCAAAGGAAGCGGCTTTTGCTGACGCTCAGGTTTCAGAGGAGGACACCAGCAGACTTCGGGTCACCAAGGACCGGGATGACGGAAGACAGATCTATGAGGTGGAGTTTACCGCAGGAAACAGAGAATATAATTACGATATCGACGCTTCTGACGGCTCTATTCTCAGCACTGAGACAGAAGAACTTCAGGGAAGCACAGAAAACAGCCAGGGAACAGTTCAGGGCAGTGCTTCAAACAATACAACAAGCGATACAACAGGGGAGAATCAGGGCGGCAGTCAAGACAGCTCTGCCGATCAGAACCAGGACGCTTCCCAGAGCACCGATAGTCAGGGTACACAGAGCGGACAGAGTACACAAAATACCCAGACACAAAATAGTCAGAGCCAGACCGGACAGAACAGCAATGCAGATGTAGCTGTCAGCGAAGCAGACGCCAGAGCAGCAGCTCTTGAGAGAGTGCCGGGGGCAACAGACACAGATATTAAGATGGAACTGGACTTTGACGATGGCCAGTATATCTATGAAGGCGATATTATCTACGACGGTAAAGAATACGAGTTTGAGATCGACGCCAATACCGGAAACTTCCTGAAATGGAGTGAAGAAAAGTGGTAAGATCTGAAAAGAGCTCTGAAGCATTTCTTATGTATGTAAATACATAGGGAAAGGCTTCAGGGCTTTTCTTTTTTGTGTTTTTGTTCAAATGTTAACCTGATTTCAAATAAAAGGTTGACAATAGAAAGCTGGGAATGTTACACTGTGAAGCAGAAAAGGAGGAAATAATGATGGAAGCTGTAAGACAAAGAAGTAAGACCTATGATCTGGTCTATGTAAGTATTTTTGTGGTTCTGATCGCTGTATGCTCCTGGATCTCCATACCCCTTACTGTGCCGGTAACCCTTCAGACTTTCGGAGTATTTATAGCAGTAGGGCTTCTGGGAGGAAAACGGGGAACTCTGGCTGTCCTGGTATATATTTTAATGGGGGCTATAGGTATTCCCGTATTTTCCGGATTTACAGGGGGAATCGGCATTCTTGCGGGAACTACAGGAGGATATATTGTAGGATTTCTTTTTTCAGCGCTCCTTATGTGGGGAATGGAAAAACTTTTCGGGAAAAATACGAAGGTGCTGGCAAGTTCCATGGTCCTGGGACTGGCTGCCTGCTATGCCGTGGGAACTCTCTGGTTTATGGCGGTGTACGCTGCTTCCTCCGGCCCGGTAGGGATCCTCACAGTGCTGGGCTGGTGTGTTTTTCCTTTTATCATTCCTGATATTGCAAAAATCGCTTTGGCTTTGATATTGACGAAAAGACTGTCAGGAGTGATAAGAAGATGAAAAAAATAGTCAGGCTCCGGGCTCATCATGGTATGTGTCTGGCATTTTTTGAGGGAAAAGGATACAGCAGGGGCTTTACTTCAAATATGGAGAAAGTGAAGAACTGCTTTAAAGATGAGACTGAGGTGGAGCTCTGTATGGAAAAAGACGTGATATGCAGTGCATGTCCAAACCTGAAAAACGGAATCTGTGCAACAGCGGATAAAGTGGAAAAATATGATCGAATGGTACTGGAGGCCTGTGGATTTTCAGAGGGCGCCCGGGTTTCCTGGAGAGAATTTTCCAAGACGGTGGAAAAGAATATCATAAGAACCGACAGAAGAGAGAAAATCTGCGGCGACTGCAGATGGACAGAAATCTGTGCCAGAAAAGAAAGAGAAAAGCAGTAAAAAAGAACAGCGCCATGGAATACCAGTTTTTGGGTATAAGTTCATGAAGGCTGTTCTTTTTATGACTATCTTGTGCCGTAATCCTGATCGATACAGATCACTCCATAGAAGTTTCCAGGCAGTTTCCGTATCTTTTCGCAAAGGATTTTTTCCACCTCGTCAGGAGAAAGGGGACAGTTATAGGGCACCACTACATCAAAGATCAGATTGGTATGGGAAGGTCCTGTTACCATACGGAAATCATGCATTTTCAATTCCGGATCCAATTCTCTCAAAAGTGCATCTACTTTATCCCGCATCTGATTGGAAAAGGCATCATCGGTGACTACCGGATCCATATGAATGGTTGCCGTACAGTTCAAGCGCTGTTTCAGTTCACGCTCGATATTATCGATCTCATCATGGATCTTCAAGATATCTCCTTTGGCAGAAACTTCTGCGTGAAGAGAGATGATCAGATTTCCCGGGCCATAGTCGTGGACCAGAAGGTCATGGATTCCTAATATGGAAGAATGGGAATTTACAATATCCATGATCTGCTGCACCAGTTCTTTGGTAGGCGGCTGGCCCAGAAGAGGATCTACGGTTTCCTTCATAGCGGTAATTCCTGTATAGAAGATAAAGAGTCCCACCAGGATCCCGCACCAGCCGTCCAGGTTAAAATCTGTAAACAGACTGGCAATGGTTACCAGAAAGACAAAGAAGGTAGAAACCATATCGCTGAAACTGTCGGCGGCAGTTGCGCTCATAACAGCGCTGTCCAGCTTCTTTCCCAGTCTTTTGTTATAATAGGCCATGTAGCATTTCACCAGGATAGAGGCAGCCAGGATCACCAGGATCAGTAGGCTGCATTCTACGGCTTCCGGATGAAGGATTTTTTCTATAGAAGTTTTCACCAGCTCAAAAGCCATGATGAGAACAGCTGCTGAGACAAAAAGGCCGGAGAGATATTCGATCCTTCCGTGGCCGAAGGGATGCTGAGAGTCCGGCTTCTGCCCGGCCATTTTAAAGCCGATCAGAGTGATAAAGGAAGAGCCGGCGTCAGACAGATTGTTTACTGCGTCGGCAGTAATGGCAATGGAGCCGCTTATGATCCCTGCAATAAATTTTCCGATAAAAAGCAGTATATTCAGCCCGATTCCTACAGAGCCGCAGAGCATGCCGTAGGCCTGCCGGACCTGAGGAGAAGAAGTATTTTGGTAATCCTTTATGAATATGCGGGCAAGAAAAGACACCATGAAAAACACCTCCGTTTTGGTCATTAGACCCTATTCTATAATAAAAGCGGAAACAGTGCAAGAGAAATCTGGCAATATATTGGAAAACCGGAGAAAATGTGGTACACTATAAGAAATTATGAAAAATGGAGGAACAGGATTATGAGAGCTGAATTTGATGAAACATTGGTTACAGGAAATGATATGATTGATTCTCAGCATAAAGAACTTATTGACAGGATCAACCAGCTTCTGGAAAGCTGCGAAGAAGGTCAGGGAAAGATCAAGGCAGTGAAGATGCTGGATTATCTTCTGGATTACACGGTTTTCCACTTTGAGGCGGAAGAAAAGCTTCAGGAAGAGATCCAGTATCCGGGCATCCAGGAACATAAGGCAAAACACGCAGAATTTAAACAGGCGGTAAAGGAACTCCAGGAGATGCTGGAGGAAGAGGAAGGTCCTACAGAGGCCTTCGTAGCCCAGGTACAGAAGAATGTAGTGGACTGGCTTTACGACCATATTAAAGGCTTCGACCGGTCTGTGGCTGAATATAAATTTATGGCTTCCAACACAGACAGACTGTAAGGAGAAAGAGCATGCTGTTATTTGTTGAATATCCAAAATGCAGTACTTGCCAGAAAGCGAAAAAATGGCTGATACAGCAGGGCCTGGAATTTCAGGACAGACATATTGTAGAGGAAAATCCGAAAAAGGAAGAGCTGGAAACCTGGTATAAGGAAAGCGGACTTCCGCTGAAAAGATTCTTTAATACCAGCGGAAACAAGTATAAGGAGCTGCATTTAAAGGACAGGCTGCCTTCCATGACAGAAGAGGAGCAGCTGGAACTTTTATCCACAGACGGGATGCTGGTAAAGCGTCCGGTACTGGTGGGTGAGGATTTTGTAGTTACAGGTTTTAAGGAAAAAGAATGGAGAGAAAAACTGGGACTCTCTGAAGAATAAGCAGAGGTCAGCGAAAGCTGGACAGGATTCTGCGGCCAATCCTATGAAAATGGGTTTCGTATGATTAGCAAGAAATCATAGACAGGCTGTCGCACTATCGGATCAACCATTATGTGCGGCGGCCTGTTTCTTGTGTGATATACCTGGCAAGCGATTGCTGCGCTTGCACGGGCAGCGAAGCAGCGAGCTGTGCGATATCGCAGAAATCGTAAGGCGGAGCCGAAACGATTAGGATATGCCCCCAGGGCGAAGAGTTCATATCTTCAGAGGAACACAGAAACAGGAGAGAGATATGCTGAAAGAAATGCTGGATAATATAAGAAAAACCTCCCCTCTGATCCAGAATATTACCAATTACGTTACGGCAAATGACTGCGCCAACATTACCCTTGCCTGGGGAGGGTCCCCCATTATGTCCGACTGTGAAGAAGAGGCAGAGGACATGGCCGGGATCTGCATGGGGCTGAATATTAATATGGGCACCTTAAATCCCAGGACTGCCGGTACCATGCTGGCAGCGGGAAAAGCCTATAATGCCAGGAAAAAACCGGTGATCCTGGATCCGGTAGGAGTGGGAGCCTCCGGATACCGGCGGAAACTTGCCGCAGAATTTATGGAAGAGCTGAGGTTTACTGCCATTAAAGGGAATGTTTCAGAGATAAGGACGCTGATCACAGGCACCGCCGGATCCCGGGGAGTAGATGCAGATCTGGGAGAAGCCGTGACAGAGGAAAACCTGGAGCAATATGTGCAGATGGCAAAGAAATTTGCAGCAGATACAGGAGCGGTAGTGGTGGTTACCGGGGCCATAGATATTGCAGCAGACCCCTCCCGGGCTTTTGTGATCCGAAACGGCCACAGCGCCATGTCCAGGATCACAGGCTGCGGCTGCATGCTCAGTTCTATCCTGACAGCCTGTATAGCAGCCAATCCTGCAAAGCCTCTGGAGGCAGCGGCGGCCTCAGTGGCGGCTATGGGACTGTGCGGGGAAAGAGCCTGCAGACAGATGGAAAAGGAACATGCAGGCAATGCTTCCTGCCGTACCTGGCTTATTGATGGGATTTATAACCTTACAGGAGAGGATCTTGAGAAAGGAGCAGACTATGAACTGTACTAAAGAAGATATGCTTTTATATGCTGTGACAGACCGGGCCTGGACCGGGGAAAAAACTCTGATAGAACAGGTAAAAGAGGCTTTGGACGGAGGAATCACCTTTCTGCAGCTTCGTGAGAAAGAGCTGGGAGAGGAAGAATTTTTAAGAGCGGCAAAGGATATGAAGGCTCTGGCTGCCGCTTATCATGTTCCTTTCATTATTAACGATAATGTGGAACTTGCTCTGGCCGTAGGTGCAGACGGAGTCCATGTGGGGCAGGAAGATATGGAAGCCGGAAAAGCTCGGGAAAAGCTGGGACCGGATAAGATCATCGGCGTTTCCGCTCACTCTGTGGAGGAAGCTATAGAAGCGGAGAAAAACGGAGCAGATTATCTGGGAGCAGGGGCTGTCTTCTCCACTTCCACCAAGGGAGATGCGGGAGCACTTTCCATGGAAACCCTGAAAGCCATCTGCAGCAGCGTTTCCATACCGGTGGTAGCTATCGGCGGAATCAAGGAAGAGAATATCTTATCTCTGAAGGGAACAGGAGTGGCCGGAGCTGCTATTGTTTCAGGAATTTTTGCTCAGAAAAATATCAGAGAGGCTTGTGTCCGGCTGCACAGCCTGGCAAAGGAAATGGTGGAGGAATGAAAAATATAGACATAGAGGGAGCTATTTTTGATGTAGATGGCACCCTTTTAGATTCTATGGGATACTGGGAGCATTTGGGAGATGAATATCTTCTTTCACGGCAGATGCAGCCTCCGGAAAATCTGGCGAATCTTCTGGCTTCCATGACTCTTTTAGAGGCGGCAGAATATTTTAAAAAGCACTATGGGATCACAGACGAGGCCGAAGAAATGATAAAAGACTTTGATCAATTAATGGCCGGTCATTACCGGGAGGAGATTCCGGAGAAAAAAGGAGTCCGCCAGGTGCTGGAAGATCTGCAGGAGAGACAGATCCCTATGTATATCGCTACAGCTACTCAGAGGCCAATGGTGGAGGCGGCTCTTAAACGGACGGGGCTGGACAGATACTTCCAGGGGATGATCACCTGCCAGGAGGCAGGGGAAAGCAAGAGAAATCCTCTGATCTACCAGATCGCCAGAGAAAGGCTGGGTACAAAAAAAGAGAAAACAGCAGTTTTCGAGGATGCGGTTTTTGCGGCTCAGACAGCCAAGAAAGATGGTTTTTTCCTGGTAGGCATCTATGACATCTGGGAACCCCAGCCGGAACTGCTGAAAAAAACAGCAGATATTTATTTGAAAACATGGAGTGAATGGAAATGAAGAAGGTATTAAGTATTGCAGGCTCAGATTCCAGCGGAGGAGCCGGGATCCAGGCGGATATCAAAACCATAACCGCCCATAAAATGTACGCTATGACGGCTATAACCGCCCTTACAGCCCAGAACACCACCGGCGTTTATGGAGTGGAAGAGGCTTCACCGGAATTTGTGGGAAAACAGCTGGATTGTATTTTCCGGGATATTTATCCGGATGCGGTGAAGATCGGCATGGTTTCCAATCAGGAGATCATCAAGGTCATTGCAGAAAAGCTGAGAGAATATAAAGCCGGGAATATTGTCATCGACCCGGTGATGGTGGCTACCAGCGGCAGCGCTCTGATGGTAGAGGGGGCGGGAAAAGCTCTGGTGGAAGAACTCTTTCCTTTAGGAAGGATATTAACCCCGAATATTCCGGAAGCGGAAGCGCTTTCGGGAACAGAGATTAAGGACAGCCAGGATATGGAAGAAGCAGCCAGGATCATCAGTTCTTTTACTGGCGGAGCAGTCCTTGTAAAGGGAGGACATCTTACAGACCGGGCAGATGATCTTCTCTATGAACAGGGAAAATCTACCTGGCTGTCAGGGGAGAGAGTGGAGAATCCAAATACCCACGGCACCGGCTGCACCCTTTCCTCTGCCATTGCCTGCGGCCTGGCAGCAGGCAAAAGTCTGGAAGACAGCGTAAGAGAGGCCAAAACTTATATTACAGGCGCTCTGAAAGCCGGATTAAATCTGGGTCAGGGAAGCGGGCCACTGAATCATATGTATGCACTGTAAGGAATCTACATTAAAGGAGAAAAAGAAGAAAATCATGAACAAAGAAGAGAAGAACCCGCCGATAAGTGTGGATAACATTTACCGGCTGAACGGGAGGGTACCCCTTCAAAAGGCTATCCCTTTCGGCCTTCAGCATGTGCTGGCCATGTTTGTATCTAATCTGGCCCCTGTGCTGATCGTCTGCAGCGCAGCTATTGTGAGGAGCACCGGGGAGCATTTGACATCAGCGGAGATCACCCAGCTTTTGCAGTGCGCCATGTTTGCGGCAGGCATCGGTACCTGTATGCAGCTTTATCCTATCTGGAAGATCGGCTCCCGGCTGCCTATCGTTATGGGCGTCAGCTTTACCTTTCTGGGAAGCCTTCTGGTGATTTGTACGAATCCCGATCTTGGCTACGAGGGGATGGTGGGAGCCGTGATTCTGGGCGGTATTTTCGAGGGTCTGGTAGGACTGAGCGCCAAGTACTAGAAGCGGTTTTTGACACCGGTAGTTTCTGCCTGTGTGGTAATTGCCATTGGATTGTCCCTGTTGTCTGTAGGCATGGATTCCTGGGGCGGCGGAAGCGGCGTGGAAGATTTCGGCGCCTGGTATCATCTCCTGGTAGGAGCTTTTACCTTAGTGGTATGTTTGGTATCCCGCTATCTTTTAAAGGGCGTATACAAAAACCTGAATATTCTGGTTGGTCTGGTTTTCGGATATCTTCTGGCTGTGATCTTTACAGCGGCAGGAGTTGCCCCAATGGTAGACTTTTCCGGGATTTCCCAGACCATCCAGGAAGTGGGAATATTCAGCATACCGAAACTGGTTTTTTTCACTAGCCACAAGCCGGTATTTGACCTGGGAGCCTTCTTTACCATAGCCATAGTCTTTCTGGTATCAGCAGCAGAGACTACAGGAGCCACTACGGCGGTGTGTACCGGAGCTTTGGGAAGGGATATTAAAATGGAAGAGCTTCAGGGTTCCCTGGCAGTGGATGGATTTTCCAGCGCTATTTCCGGCTGCTTCGGATGTCCTCCTCTGACTTCATTCAGCCAGAATGTGGGATTGGTGACTATGACTGGCGTGATCAACCGGTTTACCATCTTTACCGGAGCATTGATCCTGATCCTGGCTTCCCTCTTTCCGCCACTGGGAGCTTTCTTCAACTCTCTACCCCAGGCAGTGCTGGGAGGCTGTACGGTTATGATGTTCGGTTCTATTATGTACGAAGGAATCAAAATGCTGAAAGAATGTGAATTCGATGACAGGACCATGATCATTGTATCCCTTGCCTTCTGCATTGGTGTGGGACTGACCCAGACCTCAGGAAACTTCTTTGCGGCTTTTCCTCAGGTGGTAGGAGATGTGTTCAACGGAAACGCAGTGGCAGGAGTATTTGTGGTATCTCTGCTGCTGAGTCTGCTTCTGCCGAAGAGTAAGAAAGAGAGAAAAGAGTGATTTATTACCGTATATTCGGTGTAGTACGGTTCGGAAAAGGGTTTCTGGGATCTGAGCGGTAGTTTACAATCAGTTGCATGGTTCAGAAATGGAATTTGGGAATCTAAGCGGTAGATTTACAGTAAGTGTACGGTTCTTTGCCACAATGTCAAGTGATGAATTCAAAAAGGGCAAAAAAATACCCCTCTCCGTTAAGAAAGGGGGATATAATTCATAATTCTCTTTCACAGATTTCCGAAAGAAAGAATAGATGTTCACCGGGACTTCCTTATCGCCTGCATCGCATCCATAAACGCACAAGGAGCCACAAGGATATGTAATGGATCACTGACCTGTTCAAGAACGGTCTCTTTCGCAGTAGTTTCATCCTGCCAAAGGACATCCGGCAGCTTCGTGATCTATGCCGCTGCTGGGTAAAACTCTCGTCCTATATGACCGGAGAGGTAAGCTTCCTGAACACGTACATGTCGCCGACAGAGCTTGGATCTACGGCGCCTGTGCAGACGGAGGAGGTCACCGAGACCGCCCCAAAACGGGAGACGATAAGAACCTAGCCCCCTTATAGCGGTGCTGTTTGTGGCAGCGGTTGTGGGAGCCGATGCGAGAATCCTGCGGGCCCGCAGTGGCAAACAGAATGAATCATCAAACAGTAGATTGTTTACAACAAGGAGCCGGATGAGCAGATTGCCACCCGGCTTTTTTCTCTTCATCCTTTCCCCTTTTCCCTTCTCCTTGTTGCACATCCTATTTTAAGTTCCATTGCTACAAAATATGCCACAGATTTACATCACCGCCGTTTTGGCTTATGATAAAATGGAAAGCTTTGAGAAGGAGTGGAAAAAACATGTCCATTTTGTCGGATAAGTTTTTACACTTTGTCAATCAGAAAAAACAGAATATTGCCGGGCTGGCCGAGGCGGCGACAGCCTATGGGATCGAGGATGACGAGGAGGAGTACCAACTGTACACGGAGCTGGAAGCCGGCGGCCTTCAAGTTTACTGGTTCCAGCAGTATTATCAAGGGGGGAGGTGTATGGTCCCGGACTGAAGGTGATTGCAGGGGAGGATGGCTCCCTACAGATGATCAATGGAAACTATGCGGATGCGGTGACAATCGGGAACCTCCGGCAGTTGATTCTACTATCCGGGACGGAGGGCAACGCTTCGGAAGAACCTGTGGCTGCCTGGCGGGCAGAGGCGGCGGTGGACGGCACTGGCCAGCTGGAGCTTTTTTTAGACGGCAGCACAGGGGAGGTCCTGGCGGAAAATTCCCTTCTCCGGGAAGCCGGGATGACGGAGGTAACTCTGGAAGGGGAGAGCGGGACAGTCCAGGAAGCTGGCTATGGAACCGGCACGGATGTCCGGAAAGCCATGACGGACGAATAGGATTAGGAGAAAAATGAAATGAAAAAACAAATTTTGTGCGCATTGTTGGCGGCCCTGTGCGTGTTGCCTTCCTGCGGTGGATCGGTCGGGGAAAATGATTCGGAAAGTCGAGGTACTGCGGTGGAGCAAGAGCAGGAGGAGGCAAAGGCCTCTGCCGCTCAGAAAATTACAGAGGCCCTGTCCGGCGCAGCGGTAGGAGACACTGTATTGTTCGGCAGCTACGAACAGGATGGAGACCTAGAGAACGGAGCTGAGGAAATCGAATGGATAGTGCTGGATGAGCAGGATGGCGGCCTGCTTCTGCTCAGCGACCGGGTGCTGGACGAGGTCCCCTATACCGATGACTCCAGCGGAGATACCTGGGCGGACAGTTACCTCCGGTCCTGGTTGAACAGTACGTTCCTGGATACAGCCTTTACGGAGACAGAGCAAAGCTTACTGTGTACCGTTACCGTCTGCACCCTGAGGGAGGAGATCTGGAATTCTGCCAACGGGGCGGACAGCCAGGATCAGGTGTTCCTTCTCAGCGCCACAGAGATGCAGGATTATCTGCCGGATTACAAGGACCGCAGAACCGGAAAGACCACCTATGCCAATAAAAGCGGTCATACGGGAACTCCCTGGGTTTGGCTGCGGTGCAATGCCATTGGCTCCGATATCCGTTATATGGATAATGGACAGACCGCCGACAACGGGGACGTCTATTCCTGCAATGGCGATTCGGATTATGTGGGTGTCCGTCCGGCGGTCTGGGTCAGCGTAGACGGAAATCCTTCTCAGAATCTGGTGCTGGGGGAGAATGAACAGGCCAGGCTGACTCAGGTGGGGGATATTCTCTCTTACGGGGATTTGGACTGGCTGGTACTAGCTATAGAGGAGGACCAGCTGTTCCTGATTACGGAAGACTGCCTGCAGACGGAGATGGCTTATAACAGCCAGGCCAACGACTTGAGCTGGGAGGCCAGTACGGTTCGCAGCTGGCTGAACAGCGAATTTTTGTCGACCTATTTTGACCAGGAGGAACAGGCGAAGATTCTTACCACCACCGTGGCTACGGAAAACAGCCCGGACACCCAGGATCAGGTTTACCTGCTCAGCAGTGAGGAGGCGCAGCTATATTTCTATACCTCCGCTGAGCGGATGGGACAGAACAGCAGCGGTAGGAGCCAGCGATGGATGCTTCGCTCCACGGTGGGAGACGGCTTTTCTTCCAACCAAGTGGAATACGTGAACACTGACGGGCAGATCAATGATATCAGCGTTCAGACCGTCTACGCTTCCCCACGCCCAGTGATTTGGATACAGGACGCCAGCATGCTCCTGCACCCGGTGGAGGGGAATGTGGACACGGAGAACCTTCTGGCCTCCCTGCTGGGGGAGGAAGCCGCCGGCGGGGAGAGTGGTCAACAGGAAAACGCTGGCAGCCAGATGGAGACGGAGGCCCACTCTCTAATGGGGGATGCGGTATATGAGTCCGATCGGTACCTGGTAAACGGGACTGTGCTGGGAAGCCAGTATTTCCGCAGGGATATCCAGCGGATTACCTTTTTGGACAGCCTGGCCTCCGCCCCCAACACGGCTTGGGATGTGTCCGCAGAACGGGACCGCTCCATACTGGCCTGGGTGGAGTACGATGTGGAGACGGAGCTGTATAACCTGTACATAGGCAGCAACGGCGTGATTGTGGCGGATGAGTGCCGGGACCTGTTTGGCGGCTACTGCATGGCTACTGCCATTGAATTTAACGGCTGCTTCCAGATTGGGGAGGACACAGATTTCTATCGGATGTTTTCCATGTGTACTGCGCTGGAGAGCCTGGATGTCAGTTTTTTTGACACCTCCGGGGTACAGAATGTGCAGCACATGTTTTATGACTGTGTGAGTCTGAACGACCTGGATGTCAGCAGCTGGGATACCAGCCAGATGAGCATTTGCGGCGGCATGTTCTACAACTGCAATTCCCTTACGGAGCTGGATCTCAGCGGCTGGGATCTGTCTGCGGCTACAGACCTTTCCCAGATGTTTTACCACTGCAGTTCCTTGACATCCTTGGGAGTGGAGACGCTGGCGGTACCGGCGAATGCGGATACAACAGAGATGTATGCGGGAACCCCCTGGGACAGCTGATTCCCGGGAAGCAATGGATGCAGAATAGAATCAGGAGGTTAGGAAAATGAGAAAGCAAACAAGAGCAAGATGGATCCTTTCGTTTGCCGTTGCGGCGGCAGTGCTGGCAGCCGGATGCGGCGGCTCCGGCAGCAGTACCGGAGCCGCTGCATCCGGTTCCGAAAGTGACTCCGGTTCGGGAGTCAGCACCAGCTCCGGTGGGGCAGCCGTTGAGGCGGTGGTGGCAGGAGGTAATACCAGCGGTATCCTTACCACAGAGGGGGAGCTGTATATGTGGGGATACAGTGAAAACGGGCAGGTGGGAAACGGTTCCACCCGGGAAATGGTGGAAGAACCACAGGAAATTTTAACCGATGTCAAGGCGGTAGATATTTCCGACTCGATGGATGGGAGTATTTCCGGCGCAGTGACGGAGGATGGCAGCCTCTATCTATGGGGGAAAGCCTACGGTGGAGAATTTACGGTGGATACCGCAGATGAATTGAAAGCGCTGAAGGAAGCAACCGGTTCCGAAGGCTCCGTTTCCAGCCAGTCCCGGGGCGATGTGATGATCTATTTAGGATCCTCCCACCCTGTGAAAGTGATGGATTCGGCAGTGGATTTTGCAGCCAATGCCCTGACCTGTGCGGCCATTGATGAGGAGGGCAACCTTTATACCTGGGGTGCCAACGATGATTCCCGGCTGGGCCGGGAATCCACGGATGTTAGCGGAAGTGGCATGCCCTACAGCGCCGAGCCGAAGGTGATTCTGGAGCATGTGCAGGAGGTGAGTATTTCTGCATACCATGAGGCGGCGGTCACCGAGTCCGGGGAGCTGTATATGTGGGGCAGTAACGAGGATGGCCAGATTGGCTCTCAGGCGGTTTACGGAGAAATCGTCACCTCCCCGCAGAAGGTGGCGGAAGATGTGGAGAGCGTTTTCTGTGGCAATGGATTTACTGCAATGGTGAAAACGGACGGCGGCCTCTACACCTGGGGAGACGCCTCGGATGGCCGCCTGGGTAATGGATCGACCAGTGGCCAGAGCAGTTCCCCTGTCCGGATTTTGGAGAACGTGGTGCAGATCGATGGAAACAGCCGGGGCGGGCTGGCGGTTACGGAGGGGGGAGACCTATATATCTGGGGCCAGGTGTCCACCTACCTGATTCCGGAGGAGGATATAGAGGCCTATGCGGCGCCGCAGAAAATCCTGGAAGGGGTGGCCTCCGCCTCCATGGGCGGTGAGCACTTGCTGGCCCTGGGTACTAACGGCTCTGTCTATGCCTGGGGCTGGAACGCCTACGGGCAGCTGAAGGATGGTACAACGGATGCCATGGAGGAACCCAGCGAGATTTCTGTCTTTGACTAAAACGGAAGGGTCCCTTTTCTGAAATTTCCCCGGAACTGACCGTGGGACAGGATGCAGAAAGGGCAGGAATTTTCCTGAATCGTCGGCCTGCGGTCAATGCTACATCGGGGTATTTGAGTTCGTACTAGACAGTCAATATCTTTAGGTGACTATGATATGAAAAAACCGGGTGTGGAAATCCACACCCGGTAAAAATTTGCCTTTTTTGAATTATAACTGAGGACCAGCAGATACTAAAGCTTTTCCTGCTTCGTTTCCTTCGTATTTTGCGAAGTTCTTGATGAATCTCTGTGCCAGGTCTTTTGCTTTTGTCTCCCATTCGGAAGCATTTGCATAAGTGTCACGAGGATCAAGGATATTAGTATCAACACCTGGAAGTTCTGTAGGTACTTCAATGTTGAAGTATGGAATCTTCTTTGTAGGTGCTTTTAAGATGTCGCCGTTTAAGATAGCGTCGATGATTCCGCGGGTATCTTTGATGGAGATACGTTTTCCGCTTCCGTTCCATCCTGTATTTACCAGGTATGCTTTAGCACCGCTCTTTTCCATTCTCTTAACCAGCTCTTCTGCATATTTTGTAGGATGCAGCTCCAGGAATGCCTGGCCGAAGCAAGCAGAGAATGTTGGTGTAGGCTCTGTGATGCCACGCTCTGTACCAGCCAGTTTTGCTGTAAATCCAGACAGGAAGTAGTACTGTGTCTGCTCTGGTGTCAGGATAGATACTGGAGGCAGTACGCCGAATGCATCTGCGGACAGGAAGATAACTTCTTTAGCAGCAGGAGCTGTGGATACAGGACGAACAATGTTCTGAATATGATCGATTGGATAAGATACACGAGTATTCTCTGTAACGCTCTTATCGTCGAAATCAATCTTTCCGTTTTCATCTACTGTAACGTTCTCCAGAAGAGCGTCACGTTTGATCGCATTGTAGATATCCGGCTCAGACTCTTTGTCCAGGTTGATAACCTTTGCATAGCAGCCGCCTTCGAAGTTGAATACGCCGTTGTCATCCCAGCCGTGCTCGTCATCACCGATCAGAAGACGTTTCGGGTCTGTGGAAAGAGTTGTCTTACCTGTTCCGGAAAGTCCGAAGAAGATCGCTGTGTTCTCGCCGTTCATATCTGTGTTTGCAGAGCAGTGCATGGAAGCGATGCCCTTCAGAGGCAGATAGTAGTTCATCATAGAGAACATACCTTTCTTCATTTCTCCGCCGTACCATGTGTTTAAGATAACCTGCTCACGGCTTGTGATATTGAATACAACTGCTGTTTCAGAATTCAGGCCTAATTCTTTGTAGTTTTCAACTTTTGCCTTGGAAGCGTTGTAAACAACGAAGTCTGGTTCGAAGTCTTTCAGCTCTTCCTCTGTAGGCTGGATAAACATGTTTTTAACAAAGTGTGCCTGCCAAGCTACTTCCATGATGAAACGGATAGCCATACGTGTATCTTTGTTAGCACCGCAGAAAGCATCAACTACAAACAGTCTCTTGTTGGACAACTCTTTGATAGCGATATCTTTTACAGTAGCCCATGCTTCTTCTGTTGCAGGATGGTTGTCGTTTTTGTACTCATCAGATGTCCACCATACAGTGTCTTTGGAGTTCTCGTCCATAACGATAAACTTATCTTTAGGGGAACGTCCAGTATATACACCGGTCATAACATTTACTGCGCCCAGTTCAGTTACCTGACCTTTTTCGAAACCTTCCAGTTCTGGTTTGGTCTCCTCTTCAAATAACTGCTCATAAGAAGGATTGTAAACAATTTCTGTAGTTCCGGTAATGCCATACTTACTTAAATTGATCTCTGCCATCTTACACTAACCTCTCTTTTCTTATAATATAAGGTAAAACTTACAGGAATCTTACCTGGGGACCCCTGCAGTATTTCCGAAGAAAGGGGCAGTGCCCACTTCCCATACCCTTAATTATACATATTTAGTGAATTAAATCAATAAAAATCCTTTAAAAAATTTAAAAACTGATAATATTTTAACAAGTTTTGACCGGAAGAAGAGCTTTTTGACAGTCAAAGGCTGTTTTTGTCCGGATGAAGCCGGGGAAAATCTTTGCAGAGCCGGATAAAGGCTTCCATGTTAGGGGTCAGATATTTACTTTTGTGATAGATGATATTCAGGTCCCGGCAAAGGGGATTTTTGAAGGGCAGGACTTTTACCAGGTTTTCCCGGGCGTCTCTTTCTACCAGAAGATAGGGGAGGACCGCCACTCCCAGTCCCTGGGAAACAGCGCTGACAATGGCCTGGGTGCTGGAGCTTTCCCAGATAGGCTGGACAAAAAGGTGCTGGAGAGAAAAGCTGGCTTCCAGGATCTCCCTTCCGGCGCTTCCTTTTTCCCGCATAAGGAAAGGGTACGCAGCCATTTGGGAAAGGGTCACGCAGCTTTGGCCTGCCAGAGGATGATCGGTAGGGAGAATGGCGCAGAGCTGGTCTTCCATGAAAGGAACTGCCTGGATTTCTGCATGTTCCGGCTGGGTTTCGATAAGCCCCAGATCTATAGTGTTGTCCAGTACATACTGTTCGATGAGACCGGAATTATTTACTACAGCTTCTACCCTAAGAGAGGGAAATTCTTCTTGATAACTTTTGATCAGGGAGGGAAGGATATGAGTGCCGATGGTGATGCTGGTGCCGATACGGATGGTGCCCAGAGTATCCCAGTTTTTTATCTTTTTTTCCATATCTTCAAAAAGAGAAACAATGTGCAGGGCATAGCTGTAAAATTCACTTCCGGCCTCAGTAGGACTGATACCCCGGCCGATCCTTTCAAAAAGCCGTATGCCGTAGTACTCTTCCAGTTCCTTTACAGCCAGGCTCACAGAAGGCTGGGCCAGGTGAAGCTTCCCTGCGGCTTTTGTAACGCTGCTGTGCTGATAAACAGTTACAAATATTTTCATGTGACGAAGGGTCATAGAATGTTCTCCTGATACATAACAAATTTTATATGATAATCATAGAATAATACTATTTTACCTATGAGTCAAGAAAAGTTATACTGGCAGAGAGGAGGGAAATCCTATGAAGAGTAAAAGAGAAGTTCTGCTGAAATTGTTTATATCTACTTTATATTTAAGCGCCTTTACTTTCGGAGGCGGCTATGTGATCGTGACACTGATGAAGAAAAAGTTTGTGGACGAGTACCGATGGATCCGGGAGGATGAAATGCTGGATCTGGTGGCCATTGCTCAGTCTTCACCTGGGGCTATTGCAGTAAACGGCGCCATTGTAGTGGGATACAAACTGGCAGGCATGCCGGGAGCAGTCACTGCCATCATTGCCACCATCATTCCGCCTTTTCTGATTATTTCCCTGATCTCCGTGTTTTATCATGCTTTCCGCAGCAGCTTTCTCATCAGCCAGCTGCTGGAAGGTATGCAGGCCGGTGTGGGAGCGGTGATCGCCGCTGTGGTTTATGAGATGGCGGGAGGGATCATTCAGGGAAAGAACCCGGTCTCTATTTTGATCATGGCGGGAGCTTTTGCCGCCACCTGCTTTTTAAGCGTTAATGTTGTATTCGTTATTCTGACCTGCGGCCTGATCGGCGTGGCCCGGACTTTGTACGCAAGAAAGGAGCGGGAAAAATGATCTGGCTACAATTATTTTTCAGCTTTCTTCAGATCGGCCTTTTCAGTTTCGGAGGAGGCTATGCTGCCATGCCTCTGATCCAGGAGCAAATCGTTAATATTCATGGATGGCTGGATATGGAACAGTTTACAGATCTCATTACCATTTCCCAGATGACCCCCGGACCTATCGCTATAAACTCTGCTACTTTTGTAGGAATCCGGATCGGAGGGATCCCGGGAGCTCTGGTGGCTACCCTGGGCTGCATCCTGCCTTCCTGCATCATCGTTACCCTGCTGGCAAAACTGTATCTGAGATATCAGAAACTGGATATGCTGCAAAGTGTCCTTGATTCCCTTCGTCCCGCAGTTGTGGCCCTGATCGCTTCAGCAGGAATCTCCATCCTGCTCACTGCTTTCTGGGGCAGTGAGGGTGTGATCCGGCCGGTCAACACAAACTGGATTCTGGTGGTCATCTTTGTAGTAAGTGTAGTGCTTTTAAAAAAACTGAAATGGAATCCCATCCTGGTTATGGTGCTGGCAGGCGTTATGAAGCTGGCAGCGGCGGCAGCACAGAAATGGATATTTTGACACCGGAAGCCTTAATATCCGTTATTTCTATCCGGTGTTGCTGGTGACCGTACCTTTGGGGATCCTGGTTTATGCAGTAGCTGGGAAGCGCCTGAGGGCCAGGATGTAAGGGGTAAACAGAAAATGAGTATAAACACTCGCCTGGTTCCCTGTGTTATGGTACACTTAGGTCATCAATAATGGAAAGGCAGGGAGCAGTGGAAAAACATGAAAAAAGAAATCAGTATTAAAGAAATAAAAGGAATACGAATCGGCCAGGCGGAAAACGCAGGGGCAGGGACTGGCTGTACGGTTTTCCTGTCAGAAAAAGGAATGGCCGCAGGACTGGATGTCCGGGGCGGGGGGCCTGCCTCCCGGGAATCCGAGCTTTTAAATCCCCTTGCAGCGGCTCAGGCGATCCATGGGATTCTTCTGGCAGGAGGCAGCGCTTTCGGGCTGGGCGGGGCAGACGGCGTTATGAAATATCTAGAGGAAAGGGGAATCGGCTTCGAAGTAGGTCCTTCTCTGAAGGTTCCTCTGGTATGTCAGGCAGATCTTTTTGATCTCACCGTAGGGGATCCTCATATAAGACCGGATAAGGCTATGGGCTATGAGGCCTGCATAAATGCGGAAAAAGACGGGACCGGCAACTACAGAGACGGTAATTACGGAGCAGGCTGCGGGGCTACTGTAGGAAAATTTGCAGGCATGGACTACTGTATGAAGTCCGGGATCGGAAGCTATGCCCTTCAGATCGGAGAATTACAGGTAGGGGCTGTTGTAGCGGTAAACGCCCTGGGAGATATCTATGACTGGAAAACAGGACAGAAGATCGCCGGACTGCTGGCAGAGAATAAAAAATCTTTCCGCAGCACAGAAGAGCTGATGTATGCCAGTACAAAAGTGGTGGAGAATAAGTTTACAGGAAATACAACAATTGGAGTGGTTCTTACAAATGGAAAATTTCATAAAACTTCTCTATGCAAGATCGCAGGCATGGCCCATGATGGTTTTGCCCGTTCTATAAGGCCGGTCCACACTTCCGCAGACGGAGACAGTATCTATGCAGTTTCTGTAGGAACTGTTTCTGCAGACCAGGATCTTGTGGGGGCCCTGGCAGCGGAAGTCATGAGTGAAGCCATTATCCGGGCGGTAGAAAGCGCCGAAAGCGTCTATGGATACCCGGGACTGGGAAGCTGGAAAATGGAATATGCCGGCAGCGTATAGAAAGGAGAGGAAAATTTTTATGAAACAGGAAGCTATTGATCAGATAAGGGGATGTCTTTTGGGCGGCGCAGCTGGAGATGCTCTTGGATACCCGATAGAATTTATGAGCGAAAAAGCGATATTTTCCCGCTATGGAAAAAAGGGTATTACCAGATATGAGCTTGATCCGAAACTTGGAAAAGCCCTGATTTCAGATGACACCCAGATGACCTTGTTTACCGCCAATGGTCTTCTTGCAGGGGAGACAAGGTCCAAAATGAGAGGGATTGTCGGACCTCCCAGAAACTATGTGGCAAAAGCCTATCAGGATTGGCTTCTTACCCAGGAAATGACTTTTGAAAGCTATCAAAAAGCCGAATATCTTTCTTCACAGAGAACCACCTGGCTGCTGGATATTCCGGAACTGTTTGCCAGGAGGGCCCCTGGTAATACTTGTCTGGCAGCTCTTAGAAATTTACGTAGAAGAAAACAGGAAATACAGGATTATATCCTCAGTCCTCAAAATGACAGCAAAGGCTGCGGAGGGGTTATGCGGGTGGCGCCTGCAGGGCTTTTTCAGACTTATTCTATAGAAAAGCTGGATTACGAAGGCGCCCAGATGGCAGCGATCACCCATGGTCATTCCCTGGGATACATGACAGGTGCAGTCCTGACCCATATTATAAACCGGATTGTATTTTCGGCTCCGGGAGATGAAGGATCTCATGAAAGAAGGTCTTTAAAAGAGATTATTCTGGAAGCCAGAGATGTGACAAGAGAGCTTTTCAAAGGCGATGTATATTTGAAAAAATTAACAGATGCCATAGATAAAGCTATTGAACTGTCGGAGAATCAGGAAGAAGATCTGAGGAATATCCATGAGCTGGGAGAAGGCTGGGTTGCAGAAGAAACTTTAGCCATTTCACTTTACTGCAGTTTGAGATATCAGAATGACTTCTCTGCCGGGATCATTGCTGCTGTAAATCATAAAGGAGACAGTGATTCTACAGGGGCAGTTACTGGAAATATTCTGGGAGCCTGGCTGGGATATGAACAGATAGAAGATAAGTGGAAAAAAGATCTTGAACTTTCGGAAATTATACTGGAAATAGCCGGAGACATCAGCCAGGGCTGCCGGATAAATGAATACAGCTGCCCCGGTGAAGATCCAGATTGGGAAAGAAAATATATTTTCTGCCGATGGAAGGCTGATCAGACCTGAGAAAAATTTCCCTTCCGGAATTCCGAAGGAGTCTTCCCCATCCATTTCCGGAAGGTCTCTGTATAGTAGCTGGCACTGCCAAAACCTACAGAAAGGGCAATCTCAATAATGGGAAGATCGGTATTTAAAAGGAGTTCCATACTTTTTGTCAGCCTGTGCTGGGTCAGGTACATGGTGGGACTCTGGAAAAAGAACCGGGCAAAGAGCTTGCAGCATTTGCTCTGTCCCACGGCTCCGGCAGCGGCAATATCTGCCAGAGAAATCTTTTCCATATAATTTTCCTGGATGAACCGGGCCATGTCTTTTACAATGGACAGATCACGGTTTTTCTGTATGCTTTTCTCCGCCGGATTTTGGTCAGCGGAAATATTTTCACAAAGCAGTTCCCAGATCCGGGCAAAGCTGGCCAGGGTCTTTAAGGGGGCTGTTTTTTCTTTGCGGATATCATATAAGTAAAGGATTTTATCATATATCTCCTTCTCCCAGAGGATTTCCGGTTTCAGGAGAAGATAGGGAAGTCCCGGATTATGGAGCACCGGGTTCATAAAATCCCGCTCAAAGGAAGGAAGAGGGCAGAGCAATATAGGATGGAGAAGAATACAGATAAAATCACATTCCTTTTTCTGCTGGGAAAAGCCGAAATGCATCTGCCCTGCATTTACCAGAAGCCCCTGTCCCTTTTTCAGCTTCAGGAGTTCCCCATTCACATTGTACTCTATTTCCCCGGATAGGACAGCGATCAGTTCTATATCATCATGCCAGTGATTGGGAGCGCTGTAATTGAGATACTGGGAGAGAAGACCTCTGCGGATATAGACAGGATATTGGGGAATATCATAGCAGACTTTTTCAGAATTATTTTTATTTAACTCCATAATGATGGGCATAGAGGATACCTCGCAGGATTGTTATAGTTTTTCACAGATAAACGATAGAAATATTGTGAATCAGATTCTATAATTATAATCCAGGTAACGGATCAGGTCAAGCTTCCGTGGCAAAAGGACCAGTGCCGGGATCAGGAAGAAAGACAGTCCGGCCGGATGGAAAACCAGAAAAAGTAAGATAAAGGAGAATACATATGGACAACAGATATCGGAGAGATCATGGAATGGCCTATTTTTCAGATGAAAGCGTAATGGCGGAACAGATGGAAACAAAAAAGCTTATCCGGGAGTACAACCAGGTAATGCCTTTTGAGCCGGAAAAGGGCATGGAATGTCTGAACAAAACAGGCATGGTCCATGGGAAAAGCGTGTATTTTGAGCCCCCTTTTCACTGTGAATACGGCAGTCATATCACACTGGGAGAAAACTTTTATGCAAATACAGGCTGTATTATGCTGGATGTAGGAAAGATCACCATCGGGAAAAATGTGCTTTTCGGACCAAACGTAGCTATTTATACCGCAGGACATCCCATCCATCCGGACAGCCGGAATTCCGGATACGAGTATGGGATACCTGTTACCATCGGAGATAATGTATGGATCGGGGGAAGCTGTGTGATCCTGCCGGGAGTGAAGATTGGAAATAACGCAGTGATCGGTGCGGGAAGTGTGGTGACAAAAGATATTCCTGACAACGTCTGCGCAGCAGGAAATCCCTGCAAAGTGATCCGTGAGATCACAGAGGAAGACCGACCTTATTATTATAAAAAACAACGTTTTGATGATGAAGTCTGGAAGAAGATTAATGAATAACAAAGAATTTCGGAGAAAACTCACTTCTCTGGTGCTGCCTATTACTTTTCAGCAGTTTATGCTGGCTGTGGTCAGCGCTTCGGATGCACTGATGGTGGGAGCCATCGGCCAGGACCTTCTCTCTGCAGTATCCCTGGCCAGTCAGATCACCTTTGTGTATAACCTGTTTCTGGCGGCCATGACCATCGGCACCAGTATGTTTGCAGCCCAGTACTGGGGAAAAGGAGACAGAGATTCTGTAGAGCGAGTGCTGGGGATCGTTTTGAGAAGCTCCTTGTCTGTTTCTTTTGTTTTCTTCATCGGGGCCACATTTCTGCCGGGACTGCTTATGAGGATCTTCACCTCTGACCCCAGACTGATCCACTATGGGGTCCAGTATCTCCAGATCGTAGGGGTGACTTATCTCCTTTGCGGGATCTCCCAGATTTATCTCTGTATCATGAAAAACAGCGATCTGGCTTCTATGAGCATGATCATCAGTTCCTCTGCAGCGATGCTGAACATTGTTCTCAATGCAGTGCTGATCTATGGTCTTTTCGGAGCCCCCAGAATGGAAACTGCCGGGGCGGCTGCAGCTACGGCTATTGCCAGAGTAGTGGAACTTCTCTGGGTATTCTGGGAACTGAGAAAAAAAGGAAGGGTTAAGATCCGTATCCTCTACATCCGCAAGCCGGATCAGAGGCTGAAAAAGGACTTCTGGCATTATACCCTGCCGGTTCTGGGCAATGAACTGGTATGGGGAGGTGGTTTTACCATGTATTCTGTGATCATGGGACATCTGGGAACCGATGCGGTGGCAGCCAACTCCATTGCCAATATTGTCAAGAACTTGATCGCCAGTCTGGCGGCTGGGATCGGAAACGGCGGAAGCATTATGGTAGGCAATGAACTGGGAGCCGGACGTCTGGAGATGGCGAAAATCTATGGAAAAAAACTGTGTCATATAGCAGTTGTAAGCGGTATCTTGTCCGGAATCTTCCTGCTGTTGATCAGTCCACTGGTACTTCAGGTTACGGATCTGTCTTCCCAGGCAGAAGATTATCTTAAGTGGATGCTGGTGATGTGCGCTGTGTATATGGTGGGAAAATATGTAAATGGAACCACCATCGGAGGAATTTTCTGTGCAGGAGGAGATTCCAGATTCGGATTCCTCTGCGATGCGGTGACCCTCTGGTGCTTCACAGTCCCGGTAGGCCTTCTGACTGCTTTTGTGCTGAAGTGGCCGGTGCTGGCAGTATATTTTATTGTAAATTCTGATGAGATCGTAAAACTTCCTGCTGTTTATCTCCACTACGGAAAATATAAATGGCTGAAAGATCTGACCGTGAGAGAAGAAGGGAGAGAAAAATCATGACTATGAGAGAGCGGATCCTCCAGGGCACCCATATTACCTGCAAAGTGATCCGAATCATTAATGAAAGAGATATGAAATATTATTATAAGGACCGGGAGATCGACCCGGCAGATCTTCTGGAAGAGAAAAAACTGCGGGGGAAATAAGACGTCCTTCAAAAACAGAGAGTAAAATCAAAGAGAAAAAGTCCTTTGAAGATCATATGTCCTGCAAAGCTCTCTGCAATATTCGGATAGGGACCTGCCGTATGAAAAGGGTATATGTTTTCATATGGCAGGTCTCCGTTTTTCTGCAAAATTTCAAAAACTTTATGATTGACTGATCCGTTTCCGGAAAAACAGGAGAGAGCAGAAACAGAAAACACCGGTAAGTCCTATACACCAGAGCAGGGAGATCAGGGCAGGTTCTATATCCAGGGGCATACTCTGAAATGCATTGCGCATGGTCTCAATAACAGGGGTCATAGGCTGATACCGGGCAAAGGCTGCCAGAGGTCCCGGCATGGCATCCAGAGGCACGAACCCGGAGCTTAAATAGGGGAGCACGATTACCAGAGTAAATAGGCTGCTGGCGCCTTCCGGGCTGTTGGAAGTGACGCCTATAAGGATTGACAACCAGGAAAAGGCAAGGATCACGCACAGCATCAGTGCCAGGACCAAAAGCCATTCCCCAGGCCCTGCTAAAGGACGGAATCCCAGGAACCATGCGGCGGCCAGGACTACGGCGGCAGTGAGAAAATTCCGCAGAGTGGATTCCAGTACATGACCGCCTAGAACAGAAATTCTTTTGATGGGGAGAGTGGAGAAACGGCTGATCATTCCCCCGGTGACATCCCGGTTTACAGAGACGGCAGTGACAGAGGCACATTGGCCGAAACACTGGAGCAGCACACCGGGGATAATGTAGTTGACATAGCTGATATTCTCCGGGTGTATCAGTTTCCCGAAGAGGGCCACAAAAAGGACCATCATCAGGAATGGCATGATAATACTGGTCAGGAAAGTGTCAGGATTTCTTTTGGACAGCAGCAGACAGCGCTTCATCATAATTAAAGAATCCGGATATTTTACAGCTTCAGATTTCATCTCGATTTTTCTCCTTTCTGTCTATCATAGATAGGAACACATCTTCCAGTCTGGGTGTGAGCCGGGCGAAATCCCGGATCTTTATACAATCCTGGTATAGCATGGAACAGATCCCCGCAAGGGTATCGCCTTTTCCGTCTGTAAAAACAGTCAGTTTATATTCTTCCGGAACAAAAGCGGTTTTATAGTCTTTCAGCAAAGAAGCGGCTGCTTCCAGGCTTTCCGGATCCTGAAAGAAAAACTCTAAGGCACCCTGGGGAAGATAGGATTTCAGTTCCCGGGAAGTTCCCTCTGCTATGATCTTTCCTTTGTCCAGTATGGCGATCCGGTCAGCCAGTTCTTCTGCTTCTTCCAGATATTGGGTGGTAAGAAAAATGGTAACCCCAGAGGCCTGCAGTTCTTTTATCAGTTTCCACATGCTTCGCCGGCTTTGGGGATCCAGGCCGGTGGTGGGTTCATCCAGAAAAATCACCTTTGGATGGCCTGTCAGGCTCATGGCAATATCCAATTTCCGTTTCATTCCCCCGGAGTAGGAAGAAACTCTCTGGTCTGTTGCGTCAGCCAGGCCGAAATATTCCAGCAGATCCAGGGCGGCTTTTTTCGGAGAGGGAAGCCGGCGGAGCCTGGCCATAAGGACCAGGTTTTCTTTTCCGGTAAGGGCTTCGTCCACTGCAGAAAACTGTCCGGTGAGACTGATGACCTCCCGCACTTTATGAGGACTTTTTGATACCGAATATCCTTCAATCTCCGCTTCTCCTTGGTCTGCCGGGATCTGAGTGGTGAGTATGCGGATCGTGGTGGTCTTACCGGCTCCATTGGATCCTAATAAGGTGTAGATACTTCCTTTGGGCACGGCAAAATTCAGATTTTCCAGAACCGGTCTTCCTGCGTATGCCTTCTTAAGACCAGATACGGAAATGGAAAGAGTGGAATTTGACATACAGATATACCTCCGTTCTATTTTTAATACCAACCGTATGAATGTATACAAGGAATATAAAATTGCCTGTTTCAGGCAATTTTATGATAGCAGGATCAAAAGGTCTGCACACACATGAGCGTGCTTATAAGTGGGTGTAAGCCTTTGGAACCCGCCCCGATATGAGCATGAAAGCGGACAGCAGTCAGTCAGTCTGGTCCTGGGAAAAATAAGGAAGGGATTCCAGCAGATCGCCGATCTCCTGATCGTAGAGGGGCAGACCGATTTTTTCCAGTAATTGAAAGATAAACTTATGCCGGTTATGGATTCCCTCATCATCTGCCGGGAAGACCGAGGGGAGCATCCACAGATCCATAAGGACCAGAAACTCAGATAATACCTCTGGATACTGGGTCTGGATAGAGCCGTCTTTCTGCCCTTCTTCGATCAGTTCCTGCCAGTAAGGACAGAGAAATTTCCGGTTGGATTCCAGCATGCTTGCCAGTATCCTTGGGTTTTTCAGCAGGGGAATGGCCTGGCGGGTCAATTCTACCTGTTTTTCATCTGCCTGGTTCAGCTTGATGGCCAGCCGCATTTTTTCAAGAGCGTTAAGATCTTTTCTTTTTTTCACTTCCTCAAAAGGATTGTTGCTGGTAAACATTTTTTCACTCAGGGCATCCATGATCTCTTCTTTAGATTTAAAATGATGGTAGATAGCCCCCTTGGTCAGGCCTCCCAGCTCATCTACGATATCCTGGATCGTGGTATTGTCATAGCCTTTTTCCAGAAATAGCCGCTGGGATACTTCCAGGATCTTTTCTACGGTTACTTCCGGATATTTGTTTCTTGCCATAGCAGCCTCCTGATTACATTCGTTTGGTATGTTTGTATTATAAAAGATAAGAAAACTGGTGTCAAGGAATACATACGAAAAGAATGTATAAAATTACGGAAGAGATTGGTGCTGGAAAGAAATCCTGCCAGGGTGTAAAATCTGATTATAAAGTATTCTATTTTCAGGAACAGGAGGGATCGTTATGTCAGTAAAAGGCGGGATCATGGTTCCTCATCCTCCTCTGATCATACCGGAGGTGGGAAGAGGCAGGGAGAAAGAAATACAGACAACTATTGACGCTTATTATAGTGCCGCCAGAAAACTGGCTTCCTGGCAGCCGGATACAGTAGTAGTCTTGTCTCCTCACTCGGTCATGTATATGGATTATTTTCACATTTCTCCGGGAAAAGAGGCAGAAGGAGATTTCGGACAGTTCGGTGCGCCCCAGGTAAAAATCAAAGTTTCCTATGATACAGAGCTTGTGGAGCTTTTGTCCCGGGAGGCCCAGGACAGAAAGATTCCGGCAGGAACTTTAGGGGAGAGAGAACGGCAGCTGGATCACGGTACCATGATACCTTTGTGGTTTTTAAACCATTATTATACAGATTACAAAGTTGTGCGGATCGGTCTTTCCGGACTGGCTTATTCCAGCCATTATATCCTGGGACAGTGTATTCAGAAAACAGCCGGACTCTGCGGCAGGAGGATCGCAGTGATCGGCAGCGGCGACCTGTCCCATAAGCTGAAAGCAGAGGGGCCTTACGGATTCCAGAAAGAAGGGCCGGAATATGATCGGCGGATCATGGATGTTATGGGCCGGGGAGACTTTGGACAGCTCTTTGATTTCACAGAAGAGTTCTGCGAAAAGGCGGCAGAGTGCGGACACAGATCCTTTGTGGTTATGGCCGGAGCCCTGGACGGGCTGGAAGTAAAAGCAGAGGAGCTTTCTCACCAAGGGACTTTTGGGGTTGGCTACGGGGTGTGTACTTTTGAGGTGAAAGGAATAGCGCCTCAGAGAGAATTCCTGAGGAAGTTTGAGAAAAAGATAAAGAAGCAGGCGAAAGAGAAAAGAAATAAAGAGGATGTCTATGTGCGCCTTGCCCGTAAAACCATAGAGACCTATGTACGGACAGGAGAGAGGATTTCCCTTCCGCCAGATCTTCCAGAAGAAATGTACGACCGGAAGGCAGGGGTTTTTGTCTCGCTGAAGGAGGAAGGAAAACTCAGAGGCTGTATCGGCACCATCTCTCCGGTGCAGGAATGCATTGGGGAAGAGATTCTGGAAAATGCGGTCAGCGCTGCCACCCGGGATCCCAGATTTCTACCGGTACAGCCGGAAGAACTGGAGCGGCTTGTATACAGTGTAGACGTTCTCAGTGAAGCGGAGGAAATTTCCTCTGAAAAGGAACTGGATGTAGAGCGATATGGAGTCATTGTATCCAGAGGATATAAAAGAGGCCTGCTCCTTCCAAATCTGGAAGGCGTGGACACTGTCCGGCAGCAGATCGACATTGCAAAAAGAAAAGCAGGTATTCCTGAAGAGGCCGAAGATATCCGGCTGGAACGCTTTGAGGTGGTGAGACATTTTTGATAAATTGGTGTGAACACATGGCAGAAGAAAATAGAGAAACCAGGGCCATATGCCCGGTATGTATGCACCACTGCCGTCTTACCCAAGAACAGTATGGGCGCTGCAGAGCAAGGAAAAACAGCAAGGGAAAAATCATCAGTATCAACTATGGAAAGATCACCGGGCTTATGCTGGATCCTATTGAAAAGAAGCCTTTGAGGCGATTCTGCCCAGGCAGCAGGATCCTGTCTGTGGGAAGCTTCGGCTGTAACCTGGCCTGCCCTTTCTGCCAGAATTATGAGATTTCCATGACTGGGGAACCGGAGGCGGAATATAGAGAAATCTCCCCTGAAGAATTGGACGGACTTGCCCGGGAATACAAGAAATATGGAAATATTGGTCTGGCTTTTACCTACAATGAGCCATTGGTGGGATATGAGTTTGTACGGGACACGGCAAAGCTTGTAAGAGAGCATGGAATGAAAAATGTGCTGGTCACAAATGGCTCGGCAGAGCTGGAAATCCTGGAAGAACTTCTTCCCTATATAGACGCTATGAATATTGACCTGAAAGGATTTACAGAGGCGTATTACCGGAAGCTGGGCGGCGACCTGGAGACGGTGAAAAGATTTATACGAAGAAGCGCAGAGGCCTGTCACGTGGAACTGACCACCCTGATCCTTCCGGGAGAGAATGATTCGGAGAAAGAGATGGAAGAGGAGGCCAAATGGATTGCCTCCATAGATCCGGATATCCCCTTTCATGTGACCAGATTCTTTCCAAGATATAAAATGACAGACCGGCAGGCAACGGAAGTAGGGAAGGTGTACCGACTGAAAGAGTGTGCAGAGAAATACCTGAAATATGTATATACAGGGAATTGCTAAAAGATGGAGGTATAAAATATGAGATTGTTTATAGCCATCCGGCTTTCCGATGAAATGTGCAAAGCCCTGGTGCAGTATATGCATGACCTGAAGAAACAGGGAGTGGAAGGGAACTATGTCCCAGCCCAGAACCTGCATATGACTTTGGCATTTATCGGGGAATACAAGGATCCGGATAAAGTGAAGAAAGTGATGGAGAAGGTTTCTCTCCCCCAGTGCAGACTGAGCCTTTCTGAAAAAGGAAATTTTGGAAATCTTTTATGGGCAGGGGTAAAGGGTAACCAGAAATTAAAATCTTATGTGAAGGAGCTCCGGGAGGAGCTGAAAAACAATGGGATTCCCTTTGATCAGGAAAAATTTGTTCCCCATATTACCCTGATCAGGAAAGCCTCTGCCAGGAAACCTTATCAGGTACGGCTGCCAAAGGCAGAGATGACCGTGGAAAAAGTATCTCTTATGAAATCAGAGATAAAAAACGGGAAAGTAGTATACAAAGAACTTTTTTAATTTAGATCCTCTATAAAATCCATTTTCAGCACACCGTCTTCAGAACCGTAGAGAGACAGGACTTTCAGACCTGTTTCTTTCAGATCTGCGGTGGAATAGGCGGCAAGGAGTATGAGACCTTTGAATTCTTCTTCATGGCTGCTGATATAAGAAGCTGCCATAGAGCCGCCCAGAGAATGGCCTGCCATATACCAGTTTTCAATGTCCGGGTATTCTTCCGGGATACCTTTTGCAGCATTGATATCCAGTACAGCCAGGTTCCCGGGCATGCGAAGGAGCACACAGAGGATCCCTTCTTTGGCGCAGGCCTCCATTAATGGAGCATAGGCCTCATACTGGACTTTTCCTCCGGGATAGAAGATCAGGCCGGCTCGGGGATTTTCAGGTGCAAAAATGATCCTGCCCTCTGACGAGGTGGTTACTGTTATGTCCTGTTGAGACTGGGCTGCAGCTTCCAGGGCCAGATCATTGGCACGGTAATAATCCTGAACGTAAATGCCGAAGCCGATCCCGGACACAAGGATCACCGCTGCCAGAATCACCAGTAATTTTTTCCATAATTTTCTTTTCTTTTTTGGTTTCATTAGATTACCTCTCAGATTTGGCTGTAAATCTGATTATACGACGGGCTGGAGAAAAGAACAATATAGAGATACAACAAAAATGTATAAAGGAGATGATCGGGTATGGCTCTGTATGCCCTGGGAGACCTGCATTTAAGCTTTCAGGCAGATAAGCCAATGGATTCTTTTGGAAAAGTGTGGAAGAATCATGAGAAGAAAATTGAAAAATATGCGAACCGGATGGTAAAACCAGAGGATACTCTGGTGCTCACCGGAGACCATTCCTGGGGGAGAAAACTCCAGGAATGCAGGGAGGACCTGGCTTTTATCGAAAGACTGCCGGGAAGGAAGATCCTCCTGCGGGGAAATCACGATATGTTCTGGGACGCCAAGAAAACAGAGAAGCTTAATGAAGAGTACAAAGACAGGCTGTTTTTCCTGCAGAACAACTTTGCCGTCTATCAGGACTATGCCTTGGTGGGAACCAAGGGATTTACTTTTGAGGGCCCTTTTTATCTGAACCGCCGGGGACAGATCCTGGGCTGGGACGAAGAGCGGGAAGCGCAGGCCAAAAAGCTGGTGAAAAGAGAGATGGAAAGACTTCGGGAATCCTTCCGCCTGGCCAGGAAAGAAGGATATCAGAAGTTTATCATGTTTCTTCACTATCCCCCGACCAATATTTTAGAAAAAACTTCTCCGTTTACAGAGATCGCAGAGGAATATAAGGTTTCTGCGGTGGTCTATTCCCACTGCCATGGAGAATCCAGATTCGGGGACAGCATACGGGGAAAGTTTCATGGCATAGAATATATGCTGGTTTCCGGAGATTATCTGAACTTTCGGCCGGTCCAGGTGCTGCCGTAAGTGAGGCAGCGCTGCATTTTGACTCCGGCCGGTCTGGACAGACCAGATAGTTTTTTGCGTTTTAACCGGCAGTTAATAAAATTGCCTGGAGCTTAAAAAACTCTCAATATACAGCCGGCTCTTTCCCTGTTACAATAAGACCAGGAAGGCCTTCCCAGTTTAAAACAGGAGGAAACATATATGGAGATGAAAGATGTGATCCGTGAAAAAAGGAGAGCTATGGGATTTACCCAGGAACAGATGGCAGACTATCTGGGAGTGTCTGCCCCGGCGGTGAATAAGTGGGAAAGCGGGACTACCTGTCCGGATATGGCGATCCTACCGGCGCTTGCCCGGCTTCTTGGCACAGATCCAAATACCCTGCTTTGTTTCCATGAAAATCTGTCTAAAGAAGAGATAGCGGCTTATGGAAACGAGGTGGCGGAAACCGCCCGGCAGGGAGATATAGAAAAGACTATGGAACTGGTAAAAAAACGGATAAAAGAATATCCCCGGTGCGGAGCTCTTTTGTATCAGATGGCCACGTTACTCAGAGGGATCCGGATCCTGTTTTCCTTTCCGGAAGAAAAGGTAGAGGAGGTCCAGGCCCTGGCGGTTTCTCTTTTAGAGAGGGCAATGGAATGTGAGGATAAAAATGCCGCAGATCTGTCCAGGTATGCCCTGGCTGCTATGTATATCCAGGAGGAAGCTTATGAAAAAGCCGGAGAGCTTATTGAACAGCTTCCGGAATATCAGTCTATAGATAAAAGACAGCTTCAGATCAGTATGTACATGAAAGAAGGGAAAAACCAGGAGGCGGCAGAGCTTCTGGAAAGAAAGCTGAACAGCCTGATACAGGAAGTCTTTCTCATGCTTGATCAGCTTGCTACGGCGTCTGTACGGGAGGGCGAGAACAAGAGAGCCTGGGAACTGGCGGAGTACAGCCAGAAGGTAATGGAGATCTTCAAATGGAGTTACAGCGGACTGACAGCGGCCTTCGACGTGGCGCTGGAGGAGAGAGACGGAAAACGGTGTGCGGAAATTCTGGAAGAAATGCTGAAAGCCCTGGAGAATCCCTGGACTATGAAAGATTCCATCCTTTTTGCCCATCAGAAGACAAAGAATGTAGAAGCAGATGGATCAGATACAGGAAAACAGATGATCAAAGTTCTTCTGGCCTCTATAGAAAAAGAGGAAAGATGTGACTTCCTTCGGAATACAGATGAATACAGAAAACTGAGAGAAAAATACAGTTCTGTAATAGGATCTTCAGATCCTCAGGGAACAGAGAAGGGGGAGTAAAAGAGAAGGCCGGGGTGTTAATTCCCCGGCACTTCTGTTTCCGGCTGCAGGGCAGCCTTTCTTCTTAGCACATCTTTTTGTATCAGTTTATAAAGGGTAGCTGTCACCGGTACAGCCAGGAGCATGCCAATGATTCCTCCAAGACCTCCGCCTACGGTAACTGCAGCCAGAACCCAGATACCGGGCAGGCCTACAGAGGAACCTACCACTCTGGGGTAGATCAGATTTCCTTCAAGCTGCTGGAGAACAACGATGAAGACCAGGAAGCCTATGGCTTTCAGGGGAGCAACGGTAAAGATCATAAATGCGCCTACGGCAGCTCCCAGATAAGCCCCCACTACCGGAAGCAAAGCGGTGGCCCCGATAAGGGTTCCCACCATGGTAGCGTAAGGAAAACGGAAGATCAGCATGCCGATGGTACACAGAGCTCCCAGTATAATTGCTTCCGTACACTGTCCTACAATAAATTTTGTAAAAGTATCATGAGCTGTTTTCAGTATCAGACACATTCCACTATAGAACTTTTCGTTCAGATAAGTTCTGGCCAGTGTCTGGAACTGACCAAAAAGCTTTTCCTTTCCAGAAAGTATGTAAATGGAAAAGATCAGAGCCACAACTGCGGTAACCACGATGGAACTGACCGTGCTCACAATATACATAGTTGAGGAAAAGACGCTGCTCAACCCATTGGTCAGATAGGAGGCGGCTCTCTGGAGGATCTGGGGCCAGTTTACATTCAGGGATTCCAGAAGCTTCTGGAGCTGGGGCCAGTCCCGGTCAAAAGAAGACAGCCAGACGTTGATCTCAGAGAACACAGAAGGGATTTCCTGGACAATAACGCCAATAGCCTGAGCCAGCTGGGGGATCACAATGAGGATCACAAGGGCTGCAATGGCAAAGATCGCCGCCAGGGAGCCCAGAATGCTGACGGGCCGGCGGATTTTATAGAAGACAGTACCCTCCCTGGAAAAGCAGGGGAGACTTTCTATCCGGGTGACCAGGATATTCAGGATATAGGCGATCACACAGCCCAGAGCCAGAGGCGTGACCAGGCTCCACAAAAATCCTATAAATTCCAATATGCTGTCGCTGTATTTGATACAAAGGATCAGCAGGGCAAGCAAAGCGATAAACAATATAAATTTCTTTTTCTTCATGAATTTCTCCTTATAGTTTTTTAACCAGGAGCCGCTGTAGGAAAGATACTACAGATCCTGTCAGCCGGTTATGGTTAGCAGTCTTTTTTCTTCCAGATCTGCCTGGTGCATATTGATTCTGCGCAGACGGCTGTCCTCATAGGTTTTGTAATAATATACACCGGTTCTGGCATTTATACAACTGGAATAAAGGGTAATGTCATAGGTTCCCTGTTCTGTTACCACTGCTCCCCGGGTCATGGCTACTCCGTCTAAAATATGGAAAAACTGGGAGACATCCGCCTTTTCTTCTGGTTCTGACACAGAATTCCATTTCAGAAAAGCAGCTCTTACAAAGCGGGAAGGCGAGGAGGCATCTCCGGGAAGCCCCAGAGCGCCCATTCCCTGGGAACAGGGTTTCAGATCCAGCCTGCCCGAAAAACGGTTTTCAGGACTTTTTGAAGTAAGATTCAGGTAATTTCCCATATTCATCTGGTGGAAAGGAAAAGGAGGATTATTGGTCAATACTCCAAAAGGATTTTCATACACTTTCAGTCCTTCTTCCACAGCTTCCAGGATCAGACACTTGCGCCGGTCAGCCAGCATCCAGTGAAGAGGTGCGGCCGGCATCTGGGGAGCAAAGGAAAGGTTTATGATCTTCATATCTGCAAGGAATGTTTCCACTTCTTCCACAGAAGCACATTTGCCCAGTATCCAGGCAATGATCTCGAAAGAAGCAAGTTCCAGTCCTTTTCCATCGGGCTCCCGGTAAAAGGCGTTGCCCGGAAAATTCAGACCTGCCATGGCCAGTCCTTTTTCATTCACCGCTTCTGCATATAGGGGAAAGGTTTTATTTGCGGAAGCCATGCCGATCATGGCATAGTGCCGTTCCATCTTTCCGGTTCTGGAAAAGTCCAGAGGAAAATTTCTGGGAGTGATGGTAACCGCTTCTCCGAAAGAAACGTCCAGATCCAGATTCCTTCCAAAATAAAAATCACCGTTTTCATAAGTGATACAAGTACACATAAAAATGCCTCCTTTCGCCGGGCGAAAATTTTCAGGTTAGTTCCATTCTATGGGGAACCGGAGAAAATAGCAAGGCGGTAAATGAAAAATAATGACAAACAGGAAACTGTGAGATACAATGAAAAGGAATCTTTAGACCAGAAACAGGAAAGGAGAACAGGAATATGAGTGATCTGCAGCGTTATACAGAGGCACAGAAACAGGATTTTGACTTGGCTCTGGAAGAAGTCCGCAGCGGCCGCAAGAGGAGCCATTGGATGTGGTACATTTTTCCCCAGATCCGTGGACTTGGCTTCAGCGGCATGTCGGCTTATTATGGCATCCAGAATCTGAAGGAAGCAGAAGATTTTCTGAAAGATCCCTACCTGGGAGGAAATTTAAGAACCATATGCCAGGCCCTGCTGGAACTGGACACAGATGACCCTCACCGGATATTCGGCAGTCCGGACGATCTGAAACTGCGTTCCTCCATGACCTTGTTTGAGGCAGCAGAAGGAAAAGGGGGAATATTCACCAAGGTGATAGAAAAATACTACGGCGGGAGAAGAGATCAGAAGACTATAGAATTATTGAAAAAAATAGCAGGGTGAAATCGGAGGAAGCTTGCATGAGCAGGATCAGGATCATAAAGAAAAATGATGAATACACATCAGAATATGATATCGGCGATATTTTTGAAGTGGAAGGCACCTGGTACGGCGGCGTACACATTACGGGAAAGACCGGAGTGCCTATTTCTCTTGACAGGGAAGAGTATATGGAACTGGATACAGAACCGGAGCCGGAACCTGTACCGGAGGAAATGAAAAGAGATATACGGCCGGGAGATATTGTCCGGCATTTTAAGAGAGAATGGGTTTCCCCAGAAACATCGGAATATCTGTATAAAGTCCTTGCCTTTGCCCAGCACACGGAAACCGGGGAAATGCTGGTGGTCTATCAGGGGCTTTATGCTCCTTTTAAAATTTCAGCCAGGCCCTATGCCATGTTTATGAGCGAGGTAGATAGAGAGAAATATCCGGATATCCGTCAGAAATACCGTTTTGAGAAAGTTCAGGGGTGAGAGAGATGGGAACAGAGAGAACCGATGAAGTGTATCAGGCACTGCTGGACAAAGGATACCCCGAAAAATTCTGTAAGGAAATTGCCTGCAAGTATATGAATACAGACTATACAGCTACAAGAATGCTGGGATACCTGTATCGGGTCACAGATCCAAGAATTGAGGATGTGGTGGATGAAATGCTGGCCATCTTAAGCGACCGGCAGCAAATCATGGAGAAAAAAGAGCTGGAACATGCCCAGGCAGTGATCAATGATATTTACAGGAATGGACTGTAATAAGGAGAGAATATTTTTTAAAGAGTATTGACATTACACCACGAATAAGGATAATGGTAGAAGAGGCTGCAAGCCTGTGATCGCCAAATGCTGCATAACGAATGCGACAGCGCCTTTTGACGACTGCTGCTTGCAGGAATCAAGAAGAAAGATGAGGAAAAAACATGAAGATAGCTGTAACCTATGACAACGGAAACATCTTCCAGCATTTTGGAAAAACAGAATTTTTTAAGGTGTATGAAATTGAAGATAACAAAGTAATTTCCAGTGAAGTGATCGGATCCAACGGAACCGGTCACGGCGCTCTTGCAGGACTGCTGGCAGATCGGGATGTAGATGTGCTGATCTGCGGAGGCATTGGGGGAGGAGCCCAGGCTGCTCTGGAAGAAGCAGGAGTAGAGATGTGCGCCGGAGCTCAGGGAGATGCAGACCAGGCAGTGGAAGCCTACCTGAAAGGAGAGCTGGTATCCACCGGAGCCAACTGTGACCATCATCATGAAGAAGGACACAGCTGCGGTCACCATGAAGAAGGCCATACCTGCGGAAACTGCGGAGGCTCCTGCGGCGCAGGCCCTGCTCTTACAGGACGCAACGTAGGAAAGACCTGCCGCACCCATTACAGAGGAACCTTTAATGACGGAACCCAGTTTGATTCTTCTTATGACCGGGGAGAACCTCTGGAATTTATCTGCGGCGCAGGCCAGATGATCCGTGGCTTTGACGCAGCAGTGGCAGATATGGAAGTGGGACAGGTAGTAGATGTCCATCTGATGCCGGAAGAAGCTTACGGTATGCCGGATCCCAATGCTGTCTTTACTCTTGAGATTGCACAGCTTCCCGGTTCAGAAGACCTTCAGGCAGGACAGAGAGTATATCTCTCCAATCAGTATGGACAGCCTTTCCCTGTTACCGTAACAGAAAAGGACGAGACAACCATCACCTTTGACGCCAACCACGAAATGGCAGGCAAAGAACTGAACTTCCGCATTGAACTGGTAGAAGTAAAATAAAACAGATCATGTAATAAAAAAGGCAGTCCCGAAAAATACAAGGTCGGGATATGACGCCGTCGCATTAATCAAAATAGAGAATATATAAATATTCCTGAAATATGACTTATGCGACAGCACCATATCCCGAGATATGTTTCCGGGGCTGCCTTTTATTTTAAGAAAAACCGTACCATTTTTTCGTGGAGCTGCCGGTAGGGCTGATACCGCATGGGCAGGTCCAGCCAGGTCTTTTTGTCTACAATGCTTTTATAATGGGTAAAGGTATCAAATCCGGTCTTTCCGTGATAAGCCCCCATACCGCTTTCGCCAAATCCTCCGAAGCCCATTTCCGTGGTGGCCAGGTGAATAATAGTGTCATTGATACATCCGCCGCCGAATCCGCAGCGGGAGGTGATTTCTTTTGCCGCTGCTTTGTCAGAGGTAAAGAAGTAAAGAGCCAGAGGATGGGGCATGGAGTTGACTTTGGAGATCACTTCTTCCAGACTGTCGAATACCAGAACAGGCATGATGGGACCGAAAATCTCTTCCTGCATCACCGGGTCGGAAAAGCTTACATTGTCAAGGACTGTAGGCTCAATACGCAGTGCTTTCCGGTCAGAACTTCCCCCGTGGATCACTTTCTTTTCATCGATCAGCCCAAGGATCCGGTCAAAATGTTTTTCATTGATGATCTTTCCGTAATCCGGATTATCCAGAGGATGGCTGCCATATTGTTTTCGGATCTGATTCTGTACTTCTTTGAGCAACTGGTCTTTTACCGAACGATGACAGTAAACATAATCAGGGGCCACGCAGGTCTGGCCGCAGTTCAGATATTTTCCGAAAACAATACGTTTTGCAGCAAGTTTCAGATTAGCGGTTTTATCTACGATACAGGGGCTTTTTCCTCCCAGCTCCAGAGTAATGGGAGTCAGATGCTCCGCAGCTTTACGCATAACCTCTTTTCCAACGGACTGGCTGCCGGTGAAAAAGATATAGTCAAAGTGCTCCTGGAGAAGACAGGTGTTTTCAGCCCGTCCTCCGGTGACCACAGCCACATACCGGGGATCAAAGCACTGGGAAAGAATATCCAGGATCACGCCGCTGGTATGAGGGGAATAGGCGCTGGGTTTTACTACGGCAGTGTTTCCCGCAGCCAGAGCGTCCACCAGGGGCGAGAGAGTCAGCATAAAGGGATAATTCCAGGGACTCATGATCAGTGTAACACCATAAGGGGAGGGCTTCTGGTAGCTCCGGGAATGAAACTGGGCCAGAGGCGTCCGTCTTCTTTTTTCTCTGGAAAAGCTGCGGATATGTTTCAGCATATAGCTGATTTCTTCTAATACCATACCAGTTTCGCACATGTAACTTTCAAAGCCGCTTTTCCCCAGATCCTTTTTAAGAGCTTCCCGGATCTCCGTTTCTCTTTGAGAAACCGCTGTGTAAAGGCGGCGCAGACCGGCTATCCGCATGTCTGCGGAAAGAGTGGCTCCGGTCTGAAAATATTTTCTCTGTCTGTCTACGATATCATGAATTTCTTTTTCCGTCATTTCGATATCTCCTTTTCTAATCCTTATTATTATCATTATTTTCCTTTGTATCCATCAGCCGGTAGTAGAAAGGCTCCAGCTCTGCAGCATTCAAAAGTACAGGAACCGGATAGAGAGGATTGGCTTCTTTGTCTGCATAGTAAGCCAGCTTGGGGATATCCGTTTCCTGGATCTGGGGTATCCGGTCGCCAATGCCAAAGTGTTTTTTCATATCTTTGATGGCTTGTATAAACCTTTTGGCAGCATCATAGTCCAGGGTATCCGGATCTGCCAGACCTGCGGCAACTGCCAGCTGGGCCAGCTTTTTGTGGATCTTCTCTCCGTAAGCCTCCAGCATCATAGGCAGGATCACTGCATTGGCAAGACCATGAGGAACATTATATTCTCCTCCCAGAGAGTGGGCGATGGCGTGGACGTATCCCACATAGGACTTGGTGAAGGCACAGCCTGCATAAAAGGAAGCATGGAGCATGTTCCGGCGGGCTTCCACATTGTCCCCCTCTTCATATGCGGTATAAATATTTTCAAAGATCAGCTGAACCGCCAGCAAGGCGTCTTTCCGGGTTCCATAGGTAGTAGAATTTCCGATATATGCTTCTACTGCATGGGTAAGAGCGTCCATACCGGTAGTGGCAGTGATAAAGGGAGGCAGGCTTAAAGTAACCTTGGGATCCAGGACCGCATACCTGGGGATCAGACAGAAATCGTTAATGGGATACTTGTGTCGAGTCTGGGCGTCGGTGATCACTGCGGCCAGAGTGGTTTCACTTCCGGTTCCGGCTGTAGTGGGAACTGCCATCAGAAGCGGCAGCTTTTTATGTACCTTTAAAATTCCCTTCATTTTGGCCAGGGACTGTTTTGGCTTAGCAATACGGGCTCCGGTTGCCTTGGCACAGTCCATACTGGAGCCGCCGCCGAAGCCGATGATACAGTCGCAGCCTTCCTCCAGATACAGTTCCATGGCTTCCGACACATTATCAGTGGTGGGATTTGCTACGGTTTTGTCGTAGATACAATAGGGAATCCCTGCATTGTCCAAGGCTTTTTCCAGACGCCCGGTCAATCCAAGTTTTCTTATGCCCTCATCGGTAATGATCAGGACTTTGGTACATTTCTTCTTTTGAATGACTTCCGGCAGGGCCTTTACACTGTTGACGATCTTTGGTTTCCGGTAGGGCAGAAAGGGGAGCGCAGCTTTGAACACTGCCTGAAAACCTCTGCAGTATATTTTTCTTAAAGAGTTCATGAAAACAGATCCTTTCCCGGCGCTGCCCCATTGGTCAAAATATTCCTGAAGTATGATTCATGTGACAGTGCCTTTAAGTGATTTTACCAGAAAAATATTAGCAGTCAGCACAGGGATTGTCAAATTGAAATCCGGTTTCCGGAGATAAAAACAGGCTCCGATTATTTTCCTTGACAGGAGTGTCTGACAGGTGTACTATAACATTGTTATATAGCACTGTTACATGGAGGCTGTTATGCAGGAAAATTTGTCTGATACATTGGAAAAGATCCAGCAGGCTGCTTTGGAGGAATTTTCTGAAAAGGGATTCCTGGGAGCTTCCCTGCGGCAGATCGTAAAACACGCAGGAGTCACTACAGGAGCTTTTTACGGCTATTTTTCCAGTAAGGCGGCACTGTTTGCCTCAATCGTAGAGCCACATGCCGCCGCATTGATGGGGAAATTCATGGAAGCTCAGACTTCTTTTGCCCAGCTGCCTGAGGAAGAGCAGCCAGAACATATGGGGGTGGAATCCGGATCCTGTGTCCAGTGGATGGTAAACTATATCTGCCAGCACCGGGAACCGGTAAAACTGCTGCTGTGCCGGGCGGAAGGCACCAGCTACGAGAATTTTGTCCATGATATGGTAGAGGTGGAAGTGGAATCCACTCTGCAATACATGGAAGTACTCCGGCGCCTGGGACACAAGATCCCGGAGCTGGACCGGTCTTTATGCCATATTATTGCCAGCGGTATGTTTAACGGTATTTTTGAGATCGTGATCCATGATATCCCCCGGGAACAGGCCATGCGGGATGTAGAGAAGCTCCGGTCCTTTTATACTGCCGGCTGGATGAAACTGATAGAGCCATAACTGCCATAAGAGGATCTCAGGCAGGGGGCCGGGACTGCAGTATTAATCAAAATAGAGAATATTTATAGATTTTATGCGAATTTGTCGAGCACAGCTTTGAGACCATAGGCTCAAAGCAGCGCAGACTGAGCAATAAAATCTATAAATATGAATTTTATTTTTTGTTCGCTGGTTAGCGAAAACTAACTTTTATATAGGAGGTTACACCATGAAAAGAAAGAAAAAGAGTGATCTAGGGGTTTTGCTGGACTATGCAGGCAGCTATAAGTGTCTGACCTTTCTGGGTCTGGCTTTGTCAGCGGTGTCCATGCTCCTGAGTATGGCGCCCTACATCTGCATTTGGCTGGCAGCAAGGGATCTGATCGCTGTGGCGCCGGAATGGACCCAGGCCCAAAGTGTTACCAGGTATGGATGGATGGCCTTTGCCTTTGCAGTAGGAGGCATTGTCCTGTATTTCGCAGGACTGATGTGTACCCACCTGGCGGCTTTCCGGACTGCAGAAAACATCCGGAAGCAGGGGGTGGCCCATGTGATGAAAGCTCCTCTGGGATATTTTGATTCCAATGCCTCCGGTCTGATACGGAGCAGGCTGGATGCAGCGGCGGCAGATACAGAGACTCTCCTGGCCCATAATCTGGCGGATATCGTAGGCACGGTGGTGCTGTTTCTGTCTATGCTGGTGATGATGCTTGTTTTCGACTGGAGAATGGGGGCAGCCTGCCTGCTGGCGGCGGTGATCTCTGTAATCGCTATGTTTTCCATGATGGGAGGAAAAAATGCCGGCCTTATGGCAGAATACCAGGCGGCGCAGGATCGGATGACCAAGGCAGGGACGGAATATGTCCGGGGGATTCCGGTGGTCAAGATCTTTCAGCAGACGGTCTATTCTTTCAGAGCTTTTCAGCAGGCCATTGAGGATTACAGCACAAAGGCTGAGCATTATCAGTCGGATGTGTGCCGGGTTCCCCAGGCCATTAACCTGACTTTTACTGAGGGAGCCTTTGTATTTTTAGTTCCGGCGGCCCTGTTTCTGGCTCCGGATGCTCTGGCCGGCGGAAACTTTTCCGGTTTTGTCACAAATTTTGCTTTTTACGCAGTATTTTCTGCCGTTATTTCCACAGCGCTGGCGAAGATCATGTTTGCGGCTTCCGGTATGATGCTGGCCACCACTGCTCTGGGACGTATTAATCAGGTGATGGAGGCTCCTGTTCAGGAAGTGCCTGCAAATCCCCAGACTCCCAGGGACAACCGGGTAGAATTCCAAGATGTGACCTTTACCTATGAGGGGGGAGAACGTCCGGCCCTGTCTCATGTCTCCTTTACGACAGAGCCGGGACAGACGGTGGCCCTGGTGGGACCTTCAGGAGGGGGCAAGACTACGGCAGCCAGCCTGATCCCCAGGTTCTGGGACCCAACCTCCGGCGTTGTGAGGGTAGGCGGCGTAGATGTGACCTGGATACATCCTCATGTACTTATGGACCAGGTGGCTTTTGTATTCCAGAATAACCGTCTGTTTAAGGCTTCCATTCTGGAAAATGTCCGGGCTGCCAGGCCAGAAGCCACCAGAGAACAGGTAATGGAAGCTCTTATGGCCGCCCAGTGCAAAGATATCCTGGAAAAACTTCCTGAAGGCCTGGACACCCAGATTGGTACGGAAGGAACTTACCTCTCCGGCGGGGAGCAGCAGCGTATCGCTCTGGCACGGGCTATTTTAAAGGATGCGCCTATCGTGGTGCTGGATGAAGCTACGGCATTCGCCGATCCCGAGAACGAAGTGCTGATCCAGAAAGCCTTTGCTACCCTGACAAAGGGGCGGACCGTTATTATGATCGCTCACCGTCTTTCCACAGTGGTAGGGGCAGATAAGATCATTGTCCTGGAGAAAGGACAGGTAGTGGAGCAGGGCTCTCATAATGAGCTTGTCACAGCAGGAGGGCTCTATGCCAGGATGTGGGCGGACTATAATCAGGCAGTCCGGTGGAAGATTACCAGTGAAAGAGAGGGAAAGTAAATGTTCAGTAAAAAATTTCAGCGAAAATTTGCTCTCACCGACCAGGGTGTGGAAAATACGAAAAAAGGTACATTCTGGACAGTGATCGTTAATCTGGTGGTTATGGGCGGCGTCAGTATCCTGTACCTGCTGATGTCCGGATTTATGAGAACCCTGCCCGAGGGGAAACACCTGCCCGGCGTGGTCTCGGCTGTGGGACTGGTAATTCTTTTTGTCCTCCTGTCCTTTGTGACCCATCTGCAGCAGTACAAGGCAACTTACGGACTGGTATATAATGAAGTGAAATCCACACGTCTTGGTCTGGCGGAACGGCTTCGGAAGCTTCCTCTGGGTTATTTTGGAAAACGTGACCTGGCGGACCTTACCGAAACCATTATGGGGGACGTAAACCGTATGGAACATGTGTGGTCTCATGTGCTGGGATACTTGTATGGCGCCTACATCTCCACTGGGGTCATTGCCATCTGCCTCTTCTTTTACGACTGGAGGCTGGCCATCGCCAGCCTGTGGGGTGTGCCGGTAGCTTTTGGGCTGCTGTTTGGCAGCCGGAAAACTGCCGACCGCAATGCCCAGCGGACGAAAAAGGCTGCTGTCCGTGTATCAGACAGTATTCAGGAGGCATTGGAAAATATCCGGGAGATCCGTGCCACAAATCAGGAAGAACGGTATCTGGAAGGGCTGAACCAGAAAATCGATGAACATGAGCGGGTGATGATCCGTGGAGAACTGGGAACCGGCCTTTTTGTCAATGCGGCCAGTGTGATCATGCGCATGGGGGTGGCTACCACCATCCTTGTGGGCGCCAATCTGATCCTGTCCGGTTCCATTGATTTTATGCTGCTCTTTCTTTTCCTGCTGGTCATTACCCGGATCTATGCCCCCTTTGACCAAAGCCTGGCTCTTATTGCAGAAATGTTTGTATCCCAGGTGTCCGCTGACCGCATGATGGAAATCTATGACACGCCTGTGGCAGAAGGCTCCGGGACATTTGAACCCAAAGGTCATGACATTGTATTTGAACATGTAGGCTTTGCCTATGATGAGAAGGAAGTCCTTCACGATGTGAGTTTTACGGCAAAAGAGGGGGAGGTTACAGCCCTGGTAGGCCCTTCCGGCTCCGGGAAAAGCACCTGTGCCCGGCTGGCTGCAAGGCTGTGGGAGATTGATAAAGGAGTTATCAAGGTAGGAAATGTGGACATTTCCACAGTAGATCCGGAGGTGCTCCTGAGAGATTACTCCATGGTCTTCCAGGAGGTTGTACTCTTTGATGACACGGTAATGGAAAACATCCGCCTTGGCAGACATGGGGCTACAGACGAAGAGGTACAGGCAGCGGCAAAAGCCGCAAACTGCGAAGAATTTATCCAAAGACTGCCTGAGGGTTATGATACTCCTATCGGGGAGAACGGAGCCAGGCTTTCCGGCGGCGAGCGGCAGCGGATCTCTATTGCCAGGGCTTTGCTGAAGGACGCCCCTATCATACTCCTTGACGAGGCTACGGCAAGCCTGGATGTAGAAAACGAGACCAAGGTGCAGGAGGCCCTGTCCCGTCTGCTGGCAGGCAAGACCGTACTGGTCATCGCCCACCGGATGCGTACAGTGGAGGCGGCAGACAAGATCGTGGTTCTGGCTGAGGGACGGGTGGCAGAGGAAGGCTCTCCGGCGGAACTGATGGCCAGGGGCGGCTTATTTTGCCGTATGGTAGAGCTTCAGCAGCAGAGTGCCGGGTGGAGACTGGAATAGAGAGTGGATTGCAAACTCTAGTGGTGGCGGAATATAACATAAAAGTTGACATTGAACGTTTCGAAAGTTATATAATAGAATTCTAAAACAGGAGATTAGAGGAGAATGGGAAGAAGAGGCGAGGCATGGAGGTATCTAAATGAGAATTACCCGCAATTTAGAATTTCAGACAGGGAGCAAGGAAGAAAAACTGCCATATGAGACTACAGATTTTCCATATGTGGCTTCCCAGGCGGAACTGGATGATTACCGGGAGCCTTTTGTACCCTGGCACTGGCATAACGCCATAGAGCTGTTCTACATGGAAAGCGGCCAGTTAAAATACCATACGCCCAATGAAACCATGGTTTTTTCCGCTGGCTGGGCCGGTATGGTGAATTCAAATGTATTGCATATGACAGAAATTCAGACCCATAAGGAAAAGAATATACAATTACTGCATATTTTTGAACCGAAATTACTTGCGGGAGATCATGGAAGCAGAATTGAACAGAAATATATTATGCCCATTATCACCTCGTCTCAGATAGAGATCATCCCATTAAGTCCAAAGGTGTCAGAGCAGGCTGTGGTTATCGACCTGATCCGCAGAGCGTTTTTCCTGTCAGAAGAAGAGTTCGGCTACGAGATAAAGATAAGAGAGGCGCTGTCACAGATATGGCTGCATCTGTTTCAGATATGTTCTCCCATACTTCGGGATAAAACACCGGTTGCCAATAGAACAGATGATAAGATCAAGAGAATGATGGCACATATCCATGAACATTATTCTGAAAAGATCTCTATTCCGGAGCTTGCAGAAGTTGCTTTTTTAAGTGAAAGAGAGTGCTACAGGGCTTTCCAGAATCATCTGCATATGCCCCCTGTTGAGTATATAAAAAGTTACCGTATACAAAGAGCCCGGCAGATGCTGGCGGATACCCAGACGCCCATAACAGAGATCGGATACGCCTGCGGGCTGGGAAACCCCAGCTATTTCGGAAGGATCTTTCGGGAGCTTACAGGGTATACCCCACTGGAATACCGGCGTAAATGGCAGAATAGAGATAAAAAATGACAGAATAAGGATATCTTCCTTTTATCCCCCACGTTATAATAGGCACTGCAGAACAATTTCGGATGAAAGGATGGAAAAGTGGGGATAAAATGGAGAAAAATATTAAGATGGTTGCAGTTGATGTAGACGGCACCTTTGTCCGGTCTGACTATACTTATGATGTTCCACGGTTCAAACGTATCTTGTCCGTTATGAAAAACGCCGGCTGTCATTTTGTGGTAGCCAGCGGAAATCAATACTATCAGTTGAGAGACCTGTTTCCGGGATACTATGATGAATTGTCATTTGTAGCGGAAAACGGGGCCTTTGTAAAAGATCGGAAAGAACTGATTTTTACTGCGGACATGCCAGAGGAAACGGTGGATTCTGTCATTGATGTGTGCAGGGAATATCCGGAAGTGCTGAATGTATTGTGCGGCGTAAACAGCGCATACTGCCAGCGGGGAACCGTGAGCCAGGAATTTTTTGACCTTACCGGTATCTACTATCATCGGCTGCAGTGGGTGGATGATTTCAAAGAAGTAACAGACCAGATCCTGAAATTTGCTCCCACAGTTCCGGAAGAAAAAACGTATTTTTACTACGATATTTTCCGTGAACGGCTCAAAGGAAAAGTGGAGCCCACAACCAGCGGCCACGGCTCCATCGACTTGATCGTACCCGGCTGTCATAAGGCTTCCGGACTTAAAAGACTTGTAGAACGCTGGGGGATTTCTCCGGAGCAGTGCGCTGCCTTCGGAGACGGCGGAAATGATATAGAAATGCTGAATTACTGCGGCTATAGCTACGCTATGGAGAACGCTCCGCAAAACGTGAAAGATGCGGCAAAGGATATATGCCCTTCTAATGAAGAAGACGGGGTACTTGTGACGTTGGAAAAAATATTTCCTGTTGAAAATAAATGAACGTTCGGTTATAATAGCCATATGAGAAGGAAAGATGAAAATAAAAAAGCGGCGATCACGAAAAACATCGTCAGACTGATCAATGAGATTGGTTTCGCCAATATATCTATGTCGAAAATCGCAAAAGCCACGGGGATATCCCCTGCGACTCTCTACGTCTATTATGAGAATAAGGAGGATATGTTCCGTAAGGTCTACATGGACGTGAAAAAGCAGATGACAGAGAAATGCAGCAAGGATATTGCCTCAGAAGAGAGTGTGGAAAAAGCCGTCAGAAAGCTTTGTGAGAACCTGTTTCATTATATGCAGGAGTATACGGAAGAATTTTTATTTATAGAACAGGCCTGCAATTCCCCCATGGCAACCGATGAGATGATAGAGGAACTGGAACAGTATAACAGAGATACGGTAAAGATTTTTCAGCGGGGAATAGAGGAAGGAATCCTGAAGCAGACCTCGCCGGTTCTTCTGATCAGCTTTTGTTATTATCCTATCCAGCAGATTTTCAAGGAGTGGCGAAAAGAAAAATCTATGCTTCCCAAGGTGGACTTTGAAATGGTCTTCCAAATGTGCTGGGATGGGATCAGGCGATAAAAGAAAGGGGAACCTAAGTATGAAGTATGCAGGATTTAAAGAGAACATCAAGCTTTCCAAGCTGGGGCTGGGAGCCATGCGGCTGCCTCAGACGGAACCGGGACTTGCAAAGCCCGTTGACGAACCAAAGGCCCGGGAGCTCATTGACTATTGTATGGCCCATGGGGTGAATTACTATGACACGGCTTATATTTATCACGGCGGAAAATCAGAAACTATTTTGGGACGGGCCCTTTCCGGATATCCCCGTGACAGTTATTATGTAGCAGATAAATTTAATGTTCAGGCAAATCCGGATTACCAGTTTCAGTTTCAGGATCAGCTTGACCGCCTTGGAATGGAGTATATTGATTTCTATCTCCTTCATGGTATCACAGATCTGACAGCAGCCGACTATGAAAGCTGCGGCTGCATTTCTTATTTTCAGGAGCAGAAGAAACAGGGAAAGATCCGGCATTTCGGATTTTCTTTTCACGGCACGCCGGATTGTCTGCGCAGACTGCTGGAAACATACAGCTGGGATTTTGTACAGATACAGCTTAACTATTATGACTGGTATCAGGGAACCGCAAAACAGCAGTATGAAATCCTGAGAGAGTATGATGTGCCTGTTATGGTAATGGAACCTGTTCATGGGGGAATGCTGGCCAGTCTGCCGGAAGACTGTATGGAGCTTCTGCCAAAAGGCAATGGTTCACCGGCTGCATGGGCCCTCAGATTTGTCATGGATCTTCCAGGGATCGCCGTGGTCCTCAGCGGCATGTCAGATATGGAGCAGGTAAAGGAAAATATTATCACAGCAGATTCAGGACAATCCCTGACCGGGACAGAACTTTCACAGTTAGCCCGGATCAGTGAAAAACTCCGGAAAAAAATCGCAGTTCCCTGTACCGGCTGCCGGTATTGCTGCGATAACTGCCCCCAGGGACTGGATATCCCCTCACTGCTTTCCGCTTATAATGACTATCGGGATGAAGGGGCAGCCTTAGGGGACAAGAATATGGCAGTCTGGAGGCTGCACCGGCTGAAAGCATTAGAGAAAGAGAAACAGCCTGCAGCATGTATCGGATGTGGAAGCTGTACGGCACATTGCCCTCAGGGACTGGATATTCCCGCCTATATGCAGGAAATGTCGGCGCTTCTTCAGTAAGAAAGCAAAGTCAAAGACCCCGATGCAAGCATGTCCGCTTGGCTCGTTGCCCGCAGGAATAAAAAGATTACAAGGTATATACATATAAAGGAAACCATCCGGGAGGCTCAAGGTATCTTCAGGATGGTTTCCTTTATGTATGCGGAACTTCTATAAAATCGGCTCAATTACAGCCCGGAAATATTTATCTAACTTTTCCGGGGTCTCTTTCATCTGGTTTTTTATCCACCACAATACCATTTCTACAAAACTGCCGGTGATATGGTTTACTAAAAAATCCTGGGGGATATCTTTGTTGTTTCTTCTGTTTTGATTTACAAATTGGTTTTGTATCAGCTCTTTTAAGTTGTCTTTAAAATAGCGGAGAAAAAGTTCGCTGCTTTCACAGGAAAGGAGTTCCAGAATATTATTTTCATTTTCCTGCAGGTGCTGCAGCAGGTGACAGAATACAGATTCCGGCACATTATTGTTAGAATATAGACCGTGTGTATGGGTACAGTCCATAGCGCTGCTGATAATATGGCCGAAAAGCTCTTCGCACAGGGCTTTCAATAAGTCATCCTTTGTCTCAAAATGTGCATAAAAGGTTGTCCGCCCGATATTGGCAGCGTCGATAATTTCCTGAACAGTGATCTTACTGTAACTTTTTCTGGCTAAAAGACTGCTGAATGCAGAAAAAACAGCAGCTCTTGTTTTTTGCTGTCGCCGATCCATAGTATCCTCCTTCCGTACAATTCTTCACATATGTTCCGTATGGAACACGGGAGCCATATTATCTATTGTATTCTTGATTTTCCATATTTACAATAAAAGCGAACAAAATGTTTGATAACAAATTAATTGTACGGTAATCACAAACATGTGTCAAGGCCGAAGCTGTTTGGAATGCCGTGAGGATTGGAGGTATCACTATGTTAAAGAAACTGAATGATTTTCTGGCTGGAATTCCAATGACAATTGTTGCCGGTGTGTTCCTGCTGCTTGACCTGATTCCACATCTGATGGAGGAATTCGGAGGCCAACCTATGGAACTTTCGTTTCTCCCATTTGACCCTGCATGGGTAACAATCTTTATCTGCGGCATTCCTTTGCTGTACCTTGCTATATGGAGAGTCATCCATGATCCGGGTATCAGCAAGATTTCTTCCGCTCTGCTGATCTGTATCGCCATGGCTGCGGCAATCGGCATTGGGGATCTGTTTGCGGCAGGCGAAGTCGTATTCATTATGCAGATCGGAGCAATCCTGGAGGATGCTACCACGAATCGGGCTAAAAAAGGCTTGAAAAAACTGATCAGTCTGGCTCCGACCCAGGGCCGCCGTATCACAAATGGAAAAGAAGAAATGGTTCCTGCGGAAAAAATCCGCAAAGGGGACGTACTGAGAATCCTGCCTGGCGAGACAATCCCTGTAGATGGTACGATACGAAGGGGTGAAACCTCAGTAGACCAGTCTATCATGACCGGTGAATCTCTGCCTGTAGACAAAGGCGTGGGCGAGGAAGTTTACTGCGGCACCATCAACCGCTTCGGTTCCATTGATATTTCTGCAACAAAAGTAGGCGAGGACAGCTCTCTTAAGAAACTTATCCGCATGGTCCAGGAGGCGGAGAACAAGCAGGCACCCATGCAGCGTCTGGCAGACAGGGCAGCAAGCTGGCTGGTGCCGGTGGCTCTGGCCGTTGCCATTGGCGCCTATATTTTTTCCGGAAATATTGTTACTGCCGTGACGGTACTGGTTGTGTTCTGCCCCTGCGCACTTGTACTTGCAACTCCCACCGCAGTTATGGCAGCAATCGGACAGGCGACCAAACATGGCGTTATCATCAAGTCCGGCGAGGCTCTGGAGAAAATGGGAAAAGTAGACACTATCGCTTTCGACAAGACCGGAACACTGACTTTCGGACGTCTGGATGTGAGTGATATTATCTCCTTTGACGATACTCTCAGTGAAGAAGAACTGTTAACACTGACTGCTTCTGCGGAAGCAAAAAGCGAGCATCCTCTGGGAAAGGCCATTGTGGAATGCGCCCGGGCAAAAGATCTTGCGCTTACCGAATCTACGTCCTTTAAAATGACCGCTGGCAAAGGCATTTTTGCAGAGGTCAATGATCGCAGGCTGCTTTGCGGCAGCGAGGAATTCCTGGCGGAGAATGGAGTGCTCATTGACAACCAGGTTCATAAGGAACTGAACCGGCTGCGCACACAGGGAAAGGCTTCTATCATTGCGGCAGACGGGCAGAAATGTATTGGCGTAATTGCTCTTTCCGATGTACTCCGCCCGGAGGCCAGGGACATGGTTGAACGTTTGTCCGATATGAATACCCGGACTGTATTACTCACCGGTGATAATAAAAAGACCGCAGACTATTTTGCACAGCAGGTGGGAATCACCGAAGTACGGGCAGAACTTCTGCCGGAAGAAAAGGTAAGAAATATTGAAAAACTTCAAAAAGAAAATCGCAAAGTCTGCATGATCGGCGACGGTGTCAATGATGCTCCTGCTCTTAAAACAGCAGATGTCAGTGTGGCAATGGGAAGTATGGGCAGCGACATTGCGATAGACGCTGCCGATGTGGCCCTGATGAGTGATGATATTTCAAAAATCCCATACCTGAAGTGGCTGCCCAATACAACGGTCAAAACCATCAAATTCAGCATAGCGCTTTCCATGTGCATCAATTTTGTAGCAATCCTCATGTCCTTAATGGAAGTATTAACGCCTACTACCGGCGCATTAGTCCATAACGCTGGTTCCTGCCTGGTGGTTCTGATCGCTGCTTTGCTTTATGATAGGAAATATAAACAGTAAAACATTTTCCCAATGACTTATTTGCTGAAAACCGCTGTTTGAAGCGGGAAGAGATCTTTTTACAACGAAGATCATTTCTTCCTATTATAAAATGCAGATAAGCAGATCGATGCGACCCTGAAGCGGCTGGATGTTTCCTATATTGATCTGCTTTTACTCCATCAGCCCTATGGAGACGTGAAGAAAGGATGGCAGAAAACGGTTCTTTAGGATGCCCAGATTTGTAGGGGGAGATTCTGTTCCCGCTGATGAAAGGTAATCTGGAAAAACAGAAGTGATGAGGGACTGAAAAATGGAGAGATAAGCCATTTTTCAGTCCCTTTCCTATCCCCTTGATCCTTTCCCGTATTCATAATCCGAACTGCCAATCCTTTTACTCATGCAGTTCAGTATCTCTTATGTAAATTAACCTGTTGTGCTAATTCAATCAAATTTTATTGAAAACCTGTAAGAGCCCAAAGTATCCCCTGAAAACAAAGGACTTGGTTTTTGAATCTC
>CASEXH010000012.1 GCA_949291945.1 uncultured Bacillota bacterium
TATCTTCAACAGATATCTTTCTTTTAGACATAAAATATGCTCCCTTCTAAGCGACAAGTTTTTATTATTTCACTTGTCTACCTAGAAGGGAGCATAGCACACAACTAATGCGACAGTCCCTTTTCTTTTTCAGGGAAGAACAGCGTTTGGCAGAGAGGGAGGATAAGGAAGTCCCGGTATCAGACGTTCACCATCGGTAAATCCTTCAGGTCTGTCTTTTAAGGAGCGGATCAGACAGGAACGCAGTTCCCGGATCCGTTCCTGTCTGGAAGGATCCTTTATCAGATCCGTCAGTTCATGAGGATCTGAGGACAGATCAAAATACTGTTCCTGTCCGGTCTGAGAATACCAGATGTATTTGTCTGTCCCAGTGACGATCCAGTGGTTTGAAAAGATATCGTAGGAATGCTCTCCGTGGAGCCAGGTGCGCTGGATACTCTCCGGAGATTCTGTAAGGGGAAGAAGGCTTTCTCCGTCTACAGAGGAAGGAATTTCAGCTCCTGCAATATCCAGAAGGGTGGGCATAATATCTCTCAGCTCTGCAACACTGTGGCAGACAGAACCGGCTTTCAGACCTGGCAGCACATTTTTTCCGGCTGTGATGAACAGAGGAATATGGCAGCTTCCCTCATATGGACGGGACTTCCTAAACATATGATGGTCACAGAGCTCTTCACCGTGATCTGAAGTAAAGAGAAATACCGTATCGTCATAGAGCTCCTGCTCGATCAGGGCCATGATCAGACGACCGATCTGATGGTCCAGGTGGGTAATGCAGGCGTAGTATCCGATCTGTGCCTGGCGTATTAGCTCCGGGTCTTCAGGACCTGTCCGGGAGTTAAAGATTCTTCCCTCTTTCTTCAGATATTCCTCTGTCTCCCAGGCGCCCACAAAGGGAGGGCGCAGATCCTTATCTTTGTAAAGATCGAAATAGTGCTGAGGAGCATCAAAAGGAGGATGAGGGCGGAGATAAGAAGCCATCAGGAAAAAAGGTTTCCGGGGATCCCGTCTTCTTAGAAAATCCAGAGATCTGTCCGTGACCCAATTGGTTGGATGATATTTTTCTTGGTAGATCCAGGGGCGTGCCAGATAGCTGTTGCAGTCTATACCGGTGTCTGTCACATCTGCATCAACGCCCAGTTCCTGTTTCAGCCAGTGAAAATAGTCGTCTGCCACAAACTGGGACTCCTTGTATGGAACAGTACCGTACCTGGCACAGTGGAGATATCCGTCGTGGAGATCTACATTGTGAAATCCCAGAAAATTGCGAAGAGGATGGACATGCATCTTTCCTACGCACTGGGTATAATATCCGGCAGCGGACAACTCCCCTGCCATGGTATGTTCATAATTCCAGGGAAGGCCGTCCTCATAGCCTACCCGACCGTGATGGCTCTGTTCCCTTCCGGTATGCAGTCCGGCCCGGGCGGCAATACAGCTGGGACAGGCGCTGTATGTATGGTCAAAGATTACGCCCTGGGCAGCCAGGCTGTCAAGATAGGGGGTTTTGACATCGGGGTGTCCCATGTAGCCCAGGCAGTCAGCCCGGAGCTGGTCCGTCATGATTAATACAATATTAGGTTTCGTCATAGTCGATACTCCTTGTTTGTTTGTGATCCGGCAAACCTTCGGCAATGGCCCGGATGGAAGAGGCATACTCTGAAGGGGTCATACCTGTCATTTTTTTAAACTGTCTGGAAAAATAATGGATGGAGGAATACCCCAGAAATTCGGATATCTGGGTGAAATTCATCTGTTCATCCCGGATCATCTGCTTTGCGGCCTCAATCTTCAGGAGAGAATAATATTCGATGATCCCACGGCCGCATTTTTCATGGATGAGCTTCTGCAGGCGGGAACGCCCCATAAGATTGTCAGCACAGATCTGTTCAACAGACAGATGAGCAGACAGATGGACAGACAGATACCGGCTGATCCTTGCAAAAGCTTCCTCATCGGCATTTTTCTTTATGGTCTTATTCGGAGAAGGGGGCAGACCGGCAGGAATCTCAGGGACCGTCTCCTTTTTATAACGGCGGTAAAGGCCGATAAGAAACTGTTCCAGACAGGTGCGGATGATCTGTGCCCCTCCTGCAGGGGCATCCGGACGAACGGACAGAGAAGTCTGATAGGGATCGTCCAGCCTGCCGCTCAGATATTTCCGGGCCTCCTGAACGATACGTGCAAGGAGACGGCGGTCTTCTTCCCGGATATGCAGGATTTTTTTTCGGAAAAAATCCATCATGGGGCTGTCAGAAGAAAAGGAAATCACGATCAGGCAGGGGGCGGATCCTTCTCCGGCTTTGACCCAGTGAAATTCATCAGGTTCATGGAAGGCGATCTGCCCCCGGGTCAGGACAAAAGAACGATTTCCGGCTCCGATGGTAACGTCTCCTTTATCCACACAGACAAATTCCCAGAAGGGATGGGATTCTCCCGGAAAGTAGAAACTGTTCATATATTCGAAATAATGGAGGGAAAAGAGCTGGTCGATGGCGAGCTGGTTCTGAAGCCGGATTCCCTGATAGGACATAGACTTTCACCTCCTTTGCCTGGCTGCGGATCTCTTCTGTGCTCTTTTTTCTATCATATCCTATCTGTGCGGAAAATGCAAAGTAAATAAGCAGATTGTGCAAATTAAATGGTATATCAGACAAAGATTTCTCCCTATATTTCCCTTACAATCAGAGACAGAAAAGAATGGTCCAGAAAAAGAAAGGAAGAATGAAAATGAGACGTGTATCAGAACTGCAGGTTAGGGAAGCAATCGCTAATTTTAATTTTACAGGAAGGCTGAAAGACCGCCGGCCTTTTGGAAGCGGACATATCAACGACACATATCTGCTCACATTTGAGATCGGCGACATGGGGGATATGAGTGCGATCCTTCAGAGAATGAACCGGGAGATCTTTCTAAAACCGGTGGAGCTGATGGAAAATATCGTAGGAGTGACCTCTCATCTCCGGGAGAAGATCATTGAAAACGGAGGAGACCCGGAGAGAGAAACTCTGAACATCATTCCTGCAAAGGATGGCAAAGCTTATTATATAGATTCTAAAGGTGAATATTGGAGATCCTATAAATTTATCACAGACGCCAAATGCTATGACCAGGTGGAAAAACCGGAGGACTTTTATGAGAGCGCAGTTGCCTTCGGCAATTTCCAGAGACTCCTTGCAGATTATCCTGCAGACACTCTCCATGAGACCATTAAGGGGTTCCATGATACACGGGCAAGGTTTGAAGTCTTTAAACAGGCTGTTGCCCAGGATGTATGCGGCCGGGCAGCCTCTGTGGCCAGGGAGATCGAATTTGTCCTTGCCCACGAAGAGACGGCCAGGGTGTTTGGAGAGCTCCAGGAGAAAGGGCAGGTTCCTCTTCGTGTGACCCATAACGATACGAAACTGAACAACATCATGATCGACAATTCTACCCGGAAAGGGATCTGTGTTATCGACCTTGATACAGTAATGCCGGGACTCGCCATGAATGACTTCGGAGATTCTATCCGGTTCGGGGCAAGCACGGCGGCAGAAGATGAAAAAGACCTGAGCAAAGTATCCTGTAGTATGGAACTTTTTGAGATCTATGTAAAAGGATTCCTTCAGGGCTGCGCAGGAAGTCTTACTCCAAAAGAGGTGGAACTTCTTCCAATGGGTGCAAAAGTGATGACCTATGAATGTGGAATGCGTTTCCTTACAGACTATCTCCAGGGAGACCATTACTTTAAGATCCACAGAGAAGACCATAACCTGGACAGGGCAAGGACACAGTTTAAACTGGTGGAAGATATGGAAGGAAAATGGGATATCATGGAGGAGATCGTAAGCAGATACGGAAATCTGTAAATCTTCAGAAAATTTGTGCGTTTATGACGATGAAATATAGGTTTAGACTAGATAATTTAGCAAAAATGTGTTATCTTAGATACGTATCCTTAGTAATCTACTTGATTTGCGGATTATCATTATTTTTCTTCAAATACAGAGGGGGAAAATAACAAAAAGGTAAGGATAAAATTTCCGAATATTATTATAAGGACGGTGAGTAAAGCAATTGGAAAATTATACGAAGTACAGGTTAAAAAACAATGATGAACTGGAGTCCGTGTTGGCCGATAAAGACAATCTGTTCATTATTGCCTGTAACAAGTGTTTCAAAGAATTTGAAACCATTGACGAACCGGAATGTGCGGAATTTGAAAAATTCGCTGCAGAGAAGGGGAAGACAGTTACAGGTACTGCAAGAGTTGATTTTTTATGCAACAAAATTCAGACTGAAAAGAAACTTCAGGATATGATCCCGGAAGGCACAGAGAATGTCTTTGTGATTTCCTGCGGACTGGGGATCCAGACTGTAGCAGATCTGGCGGGGAAACCCGTATATGCGGCCAGCAATTCACTGAATTACAGAGGTTATCATGGCATGGCGCTTACCCAGAAGAAGTGCGATGCATGTGCCCAGTGTTATCTGAATATAACCGGCGGTGTCTGTCCGATCGTTGACTGTTCCAAGAGTCTGGTCAACGGACAGTGCGGCGGTGCGAAAAACGGCAAATGTGAAGTAGACAGCAGCAAAGATTGTGCATGGGAAAAAATCTATCAGAGACTGGAAAAGCAGGGACGTCTTGAAGAGTTCCTCCATCAGCCGGTCCAGATGAGAGATTACTCCAAGGTCAACTTTAAGTTTGTAAATGATTATGTGAAATCTATCCGGGCAGAACGTCTGGAAGGCTATTACGGCGGCGTTCATCCATTAGAGCGCAAAGAATATACAGAGCATATGGCTCTGAAGAGATTCCCCGAGCCGGAAGAGGTAGTCATCCCTCTGTCCATGCATGCAGGGGCTCCGGCTAATCCAGTAGTACAGGTGGGAGATACGGTGAAAGTGGGACAGAAGATCGGCGAGGCGGCAGCCTTTATCAGCAGTCCCGTACATTCCAGCGTCAGCGGTACTGTAACTGCCATTGAGAACCGTGGACATGCTACCAGAGGAGAATGCCTCTCTGTAGTGATCAGGTCTGACGGAAAGAATACCCTTCATGAGTCTGTGAAGCCTCACAAAGGCCTGGAAGAGCTGACTCCCGACGAGATCGTGGAGATCGTAAAAGAAGCCGGTATCGTAGGTATGGGCGGCGCCGGTTTCCCAACATCTGTAAAATTAAAACCTGCCAAGCCGGTAGATACTATCCTTCTTAACGGCTGTGAGTGCGAGCCTCTTCTGACCGCAGACCATCGTGTGCTCCTGGAGTTTGCAGATGATGTGATCTATGGTCTTAAGGCGATCCTTAAGGCAGTAGGCGCAGAAAAGGGTGTTATTGTCATCGAGGACAATAAACCTGACGCTATCCAGCTTATGACAGAGAAAACTGCAGATCTGGACAATATAGAAGTTGTAACAGCTAAGACGAAATACCCTCAGGGCGCTGAGAAGATGCTGATCAAACGTGTAACAGGAAGAAAGGTTCCAAGCGGCGGACTTCCTGCAGATGTAGGCTGTATCGTCAGCAACATCAGCACCACCAAGGCCATTGCCGATGCCATTTTGAACGGTATGCCTTTGATCGAGCGTGTTGTGACCGTAACCGGTGAGAGAGTGAAGAATCCGGGTAACTTTATCGTGAAGATCGGTACCAACACAAAAGATCTTATCGACTACTGCGGCGGGGTGACAGGAGATGACGTTACCATTAAGGCCGGCGGACCTATGATGGGATTCCTTCTTACAGATACAAATGTGCCTATCATGAAAGGCTCCAACGGGATCATTGCCGTGGATACAGATCATACGGCAGAGCAGCCATGTATCAAGTGCGGCCGGTGTATGGATGTGTGTCCTATGGAACTGTCTCCTCTGTATTTCGCAAAATTTGCGGATGAAGAGAACTGGCAGGGCATGAAGGACAAAAATGTTATGGATTGTATCGAGTGCAGATGCTGTGAATATATCTGCTCCTCCAAGATTCCGTTAGTGACAAAGATCAAAGCCGGAAAAAATGCAGTAAGGGGGATGAAGTGATATGTTGATTACCGAATTAAAACCCAGAGAAACTATCGAAGCTCTGGCAGAAGGGAAAAAAGTTTTTATCATTAACTGCCATGGCTGCAAGGAAGTTCATTTTCCGGTAAAAGAAGCGGATGAGCTCCAGAAAGCCTGGGCCGCTGAAGGAAAAGTGACCGGGATCCTCACAACAGATTACATATGCAACCAGGAAAATATGGAGCTCCGTCTCCAGAAACATATGGATGAGATCCAGGCTGCTGATATGGTCCTTGTATTTTCCTGCGGCGTAGGCGTTCAGACCATTGCCGCTTATCTGGAAGAGAAAAAGGTATGCGCTGCCTGCGATACCTGTCCCCTTCCGGGATTCCAGGGGGTAACTCCTCTGGAGTATAAATGCGATCAGTGCGGAGAGTGTTATCTGAACCTCACCGGCGGGATCTGCCCCATCACTGCCTGCTCCAAGAGTCTGGTCAACGGCCAGTGCGGCGGCGCCAAAAACGGCAGATGTGAAGTAGACAGCGACATGGAATGCGGCTGGGAGCGTATTTACAGACGCCTTGAGCAGATCGGACGTCTGGATGTGCTGAAATGTCCTACCCAGGTGCGGAACTTTGCAACAGATGATGAAGTTTAAAAAGGAAAATGCAAAAATTTTAAGAATTAGGAGTAATGTATCATGAAGATTACTGAGTTATTTGAACGTGGCGAATTTGTTGTATCTGCGGAGGTTGGCCCCCCAAAAGGATTTCATGTAGAGCATTTGCTGGAAGAAGCAAAAACCTATTTAAGCGGCATTACCGCAGTAAATGTAACCGATAATCAGTCTTCTGTTATGCGTCTGGGTTCTCTGGCTATGTGCAAGGCTCTGAAAGATGAAGGACTGACTCCTATCTATCAGCTGACCTGCCGTGACAGAAACCGTATCGCTCTCCAGTCCGACCTTTTAAGCGCAGCTATGTTCGGGATCGAGAATCTGCTGCTCCTTACAGGAGACCATACAAAACTGGGCGATCACCCACAGGCGAAACCGGTATTCGATCTGGATTCCGTTTCTCTGATCCATGCAGTTACAAAATTGGAAGAAGGCGTGGATCTGGGCGGAAACGAACTGATCGGAGAACCGCCGAAATTCGCTAAAGGGGCGGTAGTATCTCCCTGCAGCGACTCCGTTGACGCACAGCTTGCAAAGATGGAGAGAAAAGTAATGGCAGGAGCTGATTACTTCCAGACTCAGGCTGTTTTTGAGCCGGAGAAATTCATCAAATTTATGGAAAAGGCAAAACAGTTCGGAAAACCTGTACAGGTTGGTATCATCATTCCAAAATCAGTAGGAATGTGCAAATTCATGAATAACAATGTAGCTGGTGTTCATGTTCCTGACGAGATGATCGAAGAGCTGAAGAAAGATAAAGAAAAGACCAAAGCCGGAATCACCGGTGTGGAGATCGCAGCCCGCATTATCAAAGAATGTAAACCTTACTGCCAGGGCGTACATATCATGGCTCTTGGCTGGGAGTCCAAAGTACCGGATCTTCTGAAGGCAGCGGGAATTTAAGTGTAGCTGAAAAGCAGCGGACAGAGTCTTTTTTGAAAGGCTGACGTTGTGGAAAAAGTGCCTTTTCTGTGGATCAGAGAATCCACAGAAGGGGCATTTTTCGATCAGACAAAAATTCAAAGGAAATCTCTTGACAAGAAGCCCTTCCTATGCTAAATTTGATACAAGCAATGGAAAGGGAGTAGCTGAACATCCCAAAAGGATGGTTTTGTAATCGTCAATCGGTGCCGAGAGGCACCCGTAGCAAATGAGATAGCAAGACTTTTATTGTGGCAGATGTCATGATAAAAGTCTTTTTCTTTTATCATAAAAACAAAATACTCCGGACATCTGCCACAGAAGCCTGCAGATGAGAAGGAGCGAGAAAAATGACAGAAAGATTTGTAAAACAAGAATTAAGACAGGCAGAGACCGCAGGAGAAAGAGCTTTGGAAAGCCTTTACATCCTCAGAGACACTTTAAACAGCGCAAAGAACTGGGGACTTCTGGATCTTTTCGGGGGAGGGGCTTTTACAGGATTTATCAAGCACTCCAAGATGGAAACAGCCGCAGGGCTGATCACCCAGGCAAAGAAGGATCTGGAAAGCTTTCAGAAAGAACTGAAAGACGTTCCCGTGTCCCTGGATCTGAGAATGGAGATCGGAAGTTTCCTTTCCTTTGCGGATTTTTTCTTTGATGATCCGGTCTCAGATTATCTGGTATACTCCAGGATCCAGAACACCCGGGAGGACGTGGAAGATGGGATCCAGCTGGTAGAAGAACTTTTGGAAAAACTCAGGAAACAGTGGTAGAGGAGGAATGAAAATGGGTTGTCTTGGAAATTTATTATGGTTTATTTTCGGCGGCGCTTTAAGCGGTCTGAGCTGGTGCCTGGCAGGATGTCTCTGGTGCATTACCATTGTCGGAATTCCTGTGGGAATGCAGTGCTTTAAGTTTGCGGGGCTCAGCTTCTTTCCCTTTGGCAAAGAAGTACAGTACGGCGGCGGAGCAGGATCTTTCCTGCTGAATATCCTCTGGCTGATCCTTTCCGGCTTGCCTCTGGCTATAGAGCATTGTGTACTGGGAACCCTGCTGTGTGTGACGATCATCGGAATCCCCTTCGGTTTGCAGCATTTTAAACTGGCGAAGCTGGCCCTGATGCCTTTCGGGGCGGAAGTTTATTAAAAAATATGAAAAAAATCCCTGATCTGGCCGGCAATGATCTTCATCAATCTCTGCCTTGCCTCTACTGCGGCCCAGGCCACGTGAGGGGTAATCAGCAGACGGCTTTTATCCTTAACCGAGAGAAAAGGACTGTCGGCCGCCATGGGCTCACTGGACAGTACGTCCAGGCCGGCGGCCTGGATTTCTCCTTCATTCAGGGCCTGGGCGAGATCGGCCTCCCGGACGATGGGACCTCTTCCAAGATTGAGAAGAATGGCAGAAGATTTCATTTTACGGAAGGCTTTCTGATCCATAATACCTTCTGTATACTGGTTCAGCGGGGCATGGATGGACAGGATATCTGACTCCCTTAATAAAGTGTCAAAGTCTACCTGGCAGTAGCCTTCCTGGGCAGGAGCTCCGGAGGCAGAATAATAGATCACCCTGGCGCCGAACATGCCGGCAATGTCAGCAACTCTCCGGCCAATGGCTCCAAGACCCAGGATCCCCCAGGTCATGCCCTGAAGTTCGTGGAAAGTATGACTGAAATGAGTAAAAAACCGGTCATTGACATAATGCCCTTCTTTTACATAATCATCATAATAGCGAAGCCCTTCCAGCAGATAGAAAAGCATGGCGAAGGTATGCTGGGCTACGGATTCTGTTGAATATCCGGCCACGTTCCTCCACTGGATGTTCCGTCGGGCCAGATAATCTTTGTCCAGGTTATTGGTGCCTGTACCGGTGACACAGACCAGCTTCAGATGATCTGCCAAAGAGATAGTTTTTTCATTGATCGGGATCTTGTTGATCACTAATACATCTGCATCCTGAGATCGCAGCGGAACTTCTTCAGAAGAGGAAAAAGGATATTTTATCACTTCACCAAGCGCCTGAAAGGGGGCATAATCAATATCTTCTCCCAGAGTATTTGCATCTAAAAATACGATTTTCATATCTATAACCGTCTCCTTTTTCTATACAGTTACCCTTGTACACTGAGGGTAATATTCATTGTATTCCATTATAGCAAAACTTGGACTGCATAACAAATGCCGGAAACCATATATGTGCAGGATATTTATATATCTGGTTAGAAATCTGATAGAAAAGCCGGGCAGCACAGATTAAAATTTTACTCAGACCAGGCGGAAAAGCCATGGCCTTGTATGGGTACAGCTCAGATAGGGAGGTTTAAAAATGTTTGCAGACTATCATGTACATACAGAATTCAGCGATGATTCTGTTTATCCAATGGAAGATGTGATTCGGGATGCTGTGGAGATGGGAATGGGAGAAATCTGTATCACGGATCATGTAGACTACGGAGTAAAAAAAGACTGGGATCAGGGGGAGATCAGCTACCGAAACGGAGAGCCTCTGGCTAATGTGGATTATCCCGGATATATGGAAAAGATCCGTCAGATGAAAGAAACTTGGGGAGATAAGATCCGGATTCGCACAGGTATGGAATTTGGCGTTCAGCGGCATACCATCCCAGAATTTGAAAAACTTTTTCACAGATATTCTTTTGACTTTATTATCTTGTCCATACATCAGGTGGAAGACAAGGAGTTCTGGACCCAGGATTTTCAGAGAGGGAAGACTCAGGAGGAGTATAATCTGGGATATTATGAGGAACTTCTGACAGTAGTGGAGAAGTATAAAAATTACAGTGTGCTGGGCCATATGGACCTGATCGCAAGATATGACCAGGCAGGGATCTATCCTTTTGAAAAAATAAAGCCCATGGCAGAAAAAATCCTGAAAATCGTTATTGCAGAAGGAAAGGGGATCGAAATCAATACTTCTTCTCACAGATACGGACTTCAGGATACCATGCCTTCCGCAGATATCCTGAAGCTTTACCGTGATCTGGGAGGAAAGATCCTGACTATCGGCAGCGACAGCCACAGGCCGGAACAGCTTGGGGCATACATAGAAGAGACAAAGGAGCTGCTGAAAGATATAGGTTTTCAGTATTTCTGCACTTATGAGAATATGAAGCCGGCGTTTCACCGGCTGTAAAGGAAGGATGTTCTGCTCCTGGAACAGGGAAGGATTATCGAACGGGGAACTCATGAACAGCTTTTGGAAGAAAAGGGGCGGTATTACCAGCTCTATACGGGAAACAAAATTTAAGTTTAATGTTGACTCACAGGCAGAAGAAGGAAAAATGGAATGACAGAAATATTTTTCAATGTTATAATTTTTTTAGAAAGGGGGCAAAAGGATGGAGTTGAGAAGTGTACGGCATGATAAAGCTTTGCGTTTGGCAGAGCAGAAAATACTTTGTTCCAGGCTTGCCCGTTATGTGAAAGAATTGTATATCTATGGCAGCGCTGCCCGTGGAGCAGAAAAATGGAACAGTGATATTGATCTTCTGCTTGTTCTTGATCCTGAGAAAAAAGGAAATCGTGAAATCAAAAGAGAAATCATATATTTAAAAGGCAGTATAACAGAAGAAGATATAGATGCACCAGAGATAGATCTGAAGGTTGTGTTTGGAGATGATTGGAAAAAGAGCAGCCAGACTTATTATAGAAATATTTTGCGGGAAGGAAAACAAATATGGCAAAAGATCTGAAAACATATTATGATTTCGCAGATAATAATTTTAATTTTTTAATAGCAGCATATGAGCAGGGGTTAGTAGGAAATGCTATGGGAGCAATGGCGCAGGAAACGTGTGAAAAATATTTAAAACATATTATTGAAGAATACATTGTCCCAAATGATTCCAATGAAAATGTAAAAAAGACGGAACTATTAAGAACTCACAATTTAACAAAACTTTCAAAATACATTTTGAGCTATCTGCCGGATATAAAATTGGACCGCCAGTCCTTGAACCTTGTTAATGGATTGTATTTTACTACAAGATATCCGGGAGATGAAAGCATTGTAGTAGAGAAAGAAGATATTGAGGAGTATGTGGAAGCTGTAAAAAAATGTAAAAAGGCAGTGGATGAATTCATTCAGAGCAGAGAATAGAGAAAAACGGAAAAGCATTGACAATAAATTTATATTCCGTTACTCTGTACATAGAGTTGCCGGCGGCTCTCACTATTGACAAAGGAGAGTTTATTATGAATCATTTAAGATTTAAAGGGGACCACTATGAAATTGGCTATCGGTGGGGTTCTCTGCTGGCAGGTTACGGAAATTATATTTTGGATCAGGTGCCTTTTCCTATTACGGAAGAAAGGATAGCTTTTGGAAAGCAGTGCCGTTCCGTTTATGAAAAATTTTTTCCGGAAATACTGGAAGAAATCCGGGGACTTTCAGAAGGACAGAAAAGTAGTTCCCAAAAGATTCAGGCAGTGCTGCTCAGTATGTATGCCATGCCTCCGGCAGGACACTGTTCCTGCTTTGCGGTATCTGGCAAAGAGCAGTTACTCCTCGGACGGAACAGTGACTTTCTGACGGAAATTGAAGGCTTTAATAAAAATGTGATTTACGATTTTACCTCAGATTCCTATGGGTTTAACGGGAATACAACGGCCTTCCTGGAAATGGAAGATGGAATAAATGAGAAGAGTCTGGCTGTGGGCATGACCTCTGTATTTCCAAAACATATTCAGCCAGGTATGAATTCCGGTATGCTCCTTCGATTTTTCCTGGAAAAATGCAGTACCGTAGATGAAGTCATAAAATGGCTTCACAGAATCCCCATTGCTTCTGCGCAGACCTTTACCGTGGCTGACCAGAGAGGAGAGATCGCTGTAATCGAGTGCTGTGCAGATAGTATCCATATACAGAAGCCGGAAGAGAATCAGCATTATGTATGCGCAGTCAATCGTTTTCATTCTCCAGAGCTGGAGAAATGGAACACTGGAGAAATAGACGACTGGTTTTCTCGGCAGAGATATGAGACCATGGAGAAAACTTTAAGCCGGGAAGCTCCGCAGATGGATATTTCTGCCGCAAAAGAACTTTTGTCGGGAAAAAAAGGATTTATCTGTCAATATGACAGAGACACAGGAAGGGATACGGTCTGGTCTGTGATTTATGATCTGAAGCATCACAAAACATACAGGGCAGAAGGAAATCCGGCAAGATGCGTATACCAGGAAGATCAAAGAGTAGTGTTTCAATCCAATAAACAATAGACAGCACCTTTGGCAAACTGCCTGTTATTATGAAAAATGTATTATAGGCTGCTGTCAGAGCAGCGTAAAGAGAGGGCTATCAGTATTTGACTGATAGTCTTCTTTTACTATAGTGCTGATTATTAGAATACGGAAAAGAAACATGACATACTACTGTCACGGCTATCATGGTATATTTTAGGAAAACAGCAGAGAATCAGGATTATGGAAAAGAGGGATGGATATGAAGTATGACTGGCTTAACGAATATTGGATCTATGAGGAAAAGAAGAAAGTCAGGAGGAAAAGCAATGGCAATTCTTTACCTATGATGAGGGCCTATGTGTTCAGTGTATGCATATAGGCCCTTATGACAATGAACCTGAGACCATAGAAAAAATGAAAAACTATGCCCGGGAACAGGGATATGAGCCGGATTTTCTCAGGGAAGATTCCACCATGAGATTTATTTCACAGGTGTCAGTGCTGCAAAAGCAGCGATAAATTCCAGTACAGTAAAAAGCAGAAACCAGAATCCGGTAAAAGCCCAGAGGCAGTATTTTTTTGGCAGAGGATTTGCTTTCAGCCATGCCCGGATAGAATCTTTCTTTTTATATAGGAATACACAGGCGATTACCGTGAAGATTCCCATTATGCCATAACTTATGAGATTGGCCGCTGCTTCCGGCAGTCCTTCAGTGAATCGGCTAAGAAGGTCGGAAAATACCAGGTTATTCAGGATATGTAAGAGAATCGACCAGACGATGGAATATTCCATAGCCAGATAGCCGAAAATCAATCCTGCTGCTGCTGCAAAAAATATCTGAGCCAGGTTCCCATGCATGATGCCGAAGAGCAGGGATGAGAAAAGTATGGCAAAGAAGGAGCCGTACTTTTCCAGTCTCCGCATAACAAAGCCCCGGTATATAAGTTCTTCTGCTACTGGTCCTGCAATTCCTACATATAAAAACATGGATAGAGTGGAGGAAGGTCCTGTAGCTGCCGCCGCAGAATCTGCCATGGTGTAGCCAAACAGTTGAAAGAGTCCTTCCATTCCTACGGAGGCAACGGAAGACAGAAGCTGCACCATCATAAATACGGCGAGGAATCCCAGGAAAACCAACGGCCTCATTTTCTTTTTAGACCGGAAGATTTCCCGGTGGGTACCGGCTTTTCTTTCCCACAGGAAGTAGAGACCTACACCCACCAGAACCCCCGCAATACTGGAGATGCCGGAGGAGCCGATACGTTCCATAAAGGAGGCTTCGGCCTGGGCGGTAGGCTCCAGATCAGGAAACTGAAGGAGAAATCCCACACTCTGAAAAATTGTAAAGAGTAAGACTACTCCTATAAGGATCAGATTATAAAATAATACCCGACGGGCCGCTTTTCCAGTTTCTTTTTTTACCATCTTTCTCTGGCTTTTTTCATCTGAATTTCTCAGATCTAAATTTTCATTCATAAACATACTCCCTTCATTCTTTTGAGATAAGAATAAAGGAAAAATTTTGCTTCTTGTATTTTTTTGTTGTGAATTGCCGGAATTTTGTTGCGAACGGAAATCTCCGGCTTGTAAAAGAACCTCCAGGCGAAAGATTTTGCCGTTTTGTTCAGGGGGAATTTCTGTCCGGAGAGTCCCCTGGTATCTTTCCGCAGCCTGGCGGATATTGGAAAGTCCAAGTCCCTGATGGTGCTGGGGATTTTTTGTGGTTTTTCCTTCCGCAGGGAGAACAATGTTATCTGCGACAGGATTTTCAAAAACCAGGCAGAGAAGATTTCCCTGATTCTGGATCCCGATATGGATCCAGGGATTGGCAAGTCCGGAATTTTCCAGATATTCCAGGGCATTATCCAGAGCATTGGCAAAGATGGTACATATATCTGTGGGAAGGATTTCTGCTTTGGAGAAGATTTTTCCATCGGCAGTGATCCGGATTCCTTTTTCTTTGGCCAGCCGGGCTTTTTCCCAGCAGATGGCATCTGCAATTTCATTCCCCAGAGAGATATCTCCGGCATTTTTAGTTAAACGTGTATTCAGTTCCTCAAGATAAGCGGCAAGTCCCTGTTTCTCTCCTCTGGAAAGGAGATCCTGGATACAGAACAGATGGTTTTTCATATCATGGCGGAGTCTGCGGACAGCTTCCTGATCCTTCTGTCGGGCCTGAAAATAGCGAAGTTCTGCCTGGAGATAGTATTCATTTTCCAGGGCTTTTTGCTCATAGTATCTTTTCTGATTTCCCTGAAGGACCAGAAATAGAATGGAAAGATCCAGGAGCAGAGCACTGATTCCTCCTACAAGAAGGAAGGTTATGCCTTCTTCTCTGGCAGTGAAAAGATCCTTGAAAGAAAAAAGCATGATCACCAGAATCAGAAGAAAAACCCCGGAAACATTTAAAAGCCGTCTCTCCCAGGGACTTAATGACCGCTGACCACTGTTTTCCTTCAGCTGTTGGCGCCAGTTTTTTCCCGCAAAAAAGAAGAGCAGCAGGAGAATCCAGACAAAAAAATCCATCAGGGGATACCAGGCATATTCTGTTTCCAGATTATAATTCCCTGTGAGAAGGGGAACCAGCACGAAAAATAAAAAGATGGAAAGAACAAATCCAAGTATGGGGAACAAAAGGAAGATCCCCCGGAGCCGTTTTGATTCTCTGGTAAGGAATATATAGAGGGCGAAAAGCAGAAATACAGCCAGCACGAGAAAATCTTCAGAAATATTGAAAACACTTTCCATTATTCCACAGAAAAAAGAGGCAAAAATAGTGATGCCCCAGAAAAGCTGCTGTTTCTTCGGAGAGGAAAACTCCTTTTCCATATAAATATACCGGGCGAACAGGCTTAATATCAGAGTGAACTGTATCAGCCCCAGGGCACTGCCGAAGATTTTCAGTAAGATCATAACCTGTCCTCCTGTATTTCCCAGGAGGCTTTTCCCGCCATGCTGCGGATCAGAGCCTCTTTTAAAGATTCACGTCTGTTTCTGCTTACGGGAAGTACTGTCTGATCCTCCATGACCAGATCCTTTCCGGAATAAGAGAATACTCTGTGAAGATTTACCACGTAGCTGCGGTGGATCTGGCAGAACATGGAAGGCGGCAGCAGAGGCAGCAGATCCTTCAGCTTTTTCCGGATCAGATAAGTATGATCTTGGGTAATCAGGGACAGGTAAATATTCTCACTCTTTATATAAAGGAGATCTTCCACAGGGAGAAAAAGTTCCCGTCCGTCTTTTGTGATGGAAATCCGCACCTGCCTTCTTCTTTCTGCTTCCAGGGCAGCCAGGGTCCGACAGAGGCGGTCATGCTCTACAGGTTTTGCAAGAAAACGGAAAGCATTCAGCTCATAGCCCTCTATAGCCAGATCCCGATGGCTGGTGAGAAAAATCACCGGAAGGTTCCGGTTCAGTTTGCGGAGTCTTCTGGTGGTTTCCATACCGTCTATTCCTGGCATTTCGATATCCATGAATACACAGAAAAAACCATAAGGATCTGCACACACGGTTTCCAGTAAGGTTTCACCTGAAGAAAAGGCCTCTATCAAAACATCAAGGCTCTGGTAATACTGATCCAGTTCTTCTTTGATCTGTCTTTGAAAGATTAAGTCATCATCACATACTGCTATTTTCATATCAAATTCCTTTCCTTGTGTTTATTTATTGTAACACAGGGAGAGGTAAAAGGAAACTACCCCAGAAGTCTTTCATAGACAAAGCCTTTTACAACTCTTTTCAGCAGGACCCAGGCAATCCCTATACATATCAGGCTCAAAACCAGCAGGATCCAGGGGCTGACAAGCATAAGACCGGAAACCTGTCCTACAATCAACAGGAGAAGCGGAAGGATCAGAAACACAGCACTTTGCTGGGACTCTTCCATGCTCTGGGCTTTTGCAGAGCCTCTGACAATGAGTGTTACTGCTATGAGAGAAACAGAAGGAGAGAGAAGCACCAGCATGATCAGCCAGTTTGGACCCGGTACAAGGAAGGTTCCCATGAGGAAAAATACTTCTGCTTCTATTACAATGACCATGGCCAGGAAGGAAAGAAGAGATACCGCCATACTCAGCAGAAAGGAAGCCAGCACTTTGGAACGGAAGATCTGATCCAGGCTCAGGGGAGCGTAAAACAGAGTTTCCAGTGTATGTTTTTCCTTCTCTCCTACAAAGGAGCTTGCCGCCATAATGGAGGAAGCCATAATAGGAATGATGAGGAAAAACACAGGAAGGAGATAGTTGAAGATCAGATGAAGCAAAGCAAGTCCCGGGTCATCAGACAAGAGCCCCTGGGGAAGGAGCCCAAGCATAGCCTGAATATCCGGATCCTCCGGCGCATAGTATGCGGTCAGGACAAAAATACTAGGAAGAAACAGGGCAAGGACCAGAGGAACGATCATCAGAGAGGCAAAAAAACGGCGATTGGCTGTGATGCTGCGTAAATCTTTTTTTACAATGGCGGACATGGCTTTGTTCATGGCTGCTCCTCCTTTTTTGAAGTCAGTGAAAAATAAATATCTTCCAGAGTGGGATATTTGGTCTGGGCGGCATAAAGTTCCCCTCCGGCTTCTATGATTTGCCGAAGGAGATCGGGAATCTCTTCTTCTGAAGAAATCTCCGTTTCGTATCTCAGATCCCCGGTCTTTTTAAAGGGGAGACTTTCAGGAATCTGACGGGCAGCGATCTGAAGGACCGGTCTTTGCAGGACTTTTTTCTGCAGTTCTTTCAAAGTGCCAAGAGCCAGAAGACTGCCCTCTTCAAGAAGGCCATACCGGGTGCACAGTTCCTGGGCATATCGGAGCTGATGGGTACAGAGAAAGACTGTGGCCCCCTCTTCCACGGCCAGGCTTTTAATCAGAGAATTTACTCTTTGTGCGCTTTCCGGATCGAGGCCAGAGGTCGGCTCATCCAGAAAAAGGACCTGAGGCCGGTGGATCAAAGCTCTGGCAAGGGAAAGCCTCTGACGCATACCGGTGGAATATGCAGACAGTTTTTGATGAACACTGTTCTCCAGGCCAAGACGGGAGAGAAGGGCTATAGCCCGGTCCTTTCCTTCGCCGGGAGAGATACCGAATACAGAGGCGTAGAACAGCAGATTCTCCAGTCCGGTGAGATGATCATACATCTGGGCATGTTCAGTGACCACTCCGGTTTTTGCATGGGTCTTTTCCGGCTCCCTGGAAGGATCTGTTCCCATGACCTGGCAGCGTCCCCGGGTGGGAGAAAGAATCCCGGTAAGGAGTTTCACAGTAGTAGTTTTTCCGGCGCCATTTGGCCCCAAAAATCCGAAAACTTCTCCTTCCCCAAGGGAAAGACTGATTCCCGTTAGGGCCTGTTTTCCTCCCGGATATGTCTTTGAAAGATTATCTAAAAGAATGGTATCCATATCACATTTCCTCCTCTTTTTCTTTCAATTTGTGCACCATTTTCTGAAACCTGGGGTCTTCCTTCAGAGAAAAGAAAAATGGATTTTCTGCCAGAGCCTGGGTTACACTGCGACGGATAGTACGCTCATTTCTGGGAGGATCATCTCCCATGATGAAAGCTTTTTCAAACCAGTCGTCTAATAGATGGAAATATTCGTCTCCATGAAGCTTTAAGGGATAAATATTTCCGGAAGCCAGACGGGTATAGGCATCCAGCATTTCCAGAGCTTCTTTCTTTTTTCCTGACTGGAGCATGCTCTGGGCCATTGTAATATAGCAGGAGAGAAGAGTTCCGGGGTGAAGTTTATCCAGGCAAAAAATTTCAGATAGCTTCTGAAGCCGGCAGCAGCTTTCCTCCAGAGCAACAGGGTCCTCCGGGCACAGGCTGATATAGGGAAGCAGTTGATGGATCAGAGAGAGCATATCACGGTAAATACCGATCTGCAAAACTCGTTTCGCTTCTGTAAGATTTCCTTTCATTTTCCAGGCAGAAGCTACAAGAGGCTCTAAAGGCCCTGCAATGGTAAGGTCCTCTGAAAGGAGATCCAGGACTTCCTCAGGCCGGTCAAGAAGCAGCAGACAATAAGCTTCCATCTGTGTGGAACCGTTTATAAGATCAGGTTCTTTCTCATAGGCCTTTACCTTTCGAAAAAGTTCCAAAGCTTCTTTGATAAGGTCCCGGGTCTCATCAGAAGATGGAGACAGAGAAATATGGTTGATAAAAAGGGTACCCATTTGAAAAAGAAGGGGATAGCAGGAACTGTATTCTCTTATATATTCCCGGCAGTGTTCCAGAGCTTTTCCAAATGGAAGTACTGTAAATTCTTTTGCAAGATCCATATAAATCTGCCGTATTTCTTCCGGAGTCAGCTGGGGTCGGTATCCCATGAGCTGGTCTATAGTAATGTTAAAAAAAGAGGCCAGTCTGGGAAGCATAAGGATATCCGGATAGGCAGAGCCGGTTTCCCATTTGGAGACGGCTGCTTTGGATACCCCCAGAAACCGGGCCAGATCTTCCTGGGTAATCCCCACTTTTCGGCGGTTTTCAGTTAAGATTGGACCAAGATGGATTTCTTTCATATGTTTGTACCTCGAAGTTCTTTTCTGAGTCTAATTTTACATAGTATTCTTTTCCTCTGCAATGGAGAAATATTCGATTTTGGTAGAAAAAATCAACCAGAAAGAAACTTTTGAAAAAAATAAAATTTTGAATTACAGAAAATAATTATCGAAAAACGATAAATATATCTTGCAAAACAGTAATTGCTGTGCTATCCTAAAAAAGAAAAGAGAAAACAGATATAGGAGGAATGAACCTATGAAATGGAATGATGATAAAAGCCTGTTCCTTACCAGGATCTTTGTATGGATCAGCGCAGCAGCTCTGATAGTCCTGTGCGTAGGAGCTCCCTGGATCTTTTCCTGGTTTATCCGGGAAAGAATGATCCTGTCTCCAGACAGCAGAAATTATTTTCTGGCCACGACATATACGGTAGCTATTCCGGCGGCAGCGGCTCTCTATATGATGAACCGGCTGCTGGCGAATATTAAGAGGGAAGAGGTCTTTACAGAGAAAAATACCGGATATCTCAGGGGAATGTCCTGGTGCTGTCTGGCAGCAGGGCTGATCTTTCTGGCCAGCAGCTTATACTATCCGGCATTCTTTGCCCTCTGTGCTGCTGCTGTGTTTATGGCTTTGATCCTCCGGGTGATCAAAAATGTGTTTGCCCAGGCGGAGGAGATCAAGAAGGAAAATGACTATACCATATAGAAAGGAAGAGGGAAGATGCCGATTATTGTAAATCTTGACGTGATGATGGCTAAGAGAAAGATCGGCGCCGGAGATCTGGCGAAAGCCATAGGAATTACTCCGGCCAATCTTTCTATTTTGAAGAACGGCAAGGCAAAAGCAGTACGCTTTACTACTCTGGAGGCTTTGTGCCGGGAACTGAAGTGTCAGCCGGGAGATATTCTGGAATATGTTCCGGAAGAAGGGAGTGACTGAATATGGAAAATCTGGAAACAAGAAAGGAAATGGATCGTGGACTGTTCCTGCTGGAAGAAGGGCGCCCCCTTCTGGAAAAACTGCCGGCGGACCGCTGGGATCAGATTTTTGCCGGGCTGTATGTAGTCCTGGGAATCCTGATGTGGAATTGCCTGTGTATGGAAAACTTTGCCAGAGGTCTGTCCATGTTTTCCATCCTTTATGTCATTACCGTTCTGGCTTACGCCAGACTGAAGAAACTTTCTATAACCGGGGAAAAGATTTTCTGGACGCTGATCCTTCTGGGAATCAGTCTTCCATACGGCTTTTACACGGTGTTTGGTTTTGGTCAGACTTTGATGATCTTTCTTGTGGCTGCTTACTGGACTCTGGTCATAACAGAAGGCCTTTTATGGAAAGGAGCAACCTCTTCCTGGGTCCTGCTGGACAGCTGGAACGGGCTTATTGCCCTTCCTATCCTGAATTCTTTGTGCCAGATACGGCTGCTCTTTCAGTCTTTTTCTGAGAAAAAAGAAGAAAAGAGAGACTGGCGGATGGTCCTTCTGGGAATTATTATATCCATTCCGGCTCTGCTGATCATTGTTCCCATCCTGTCTCAGGCGGATACAGGATTCCGAAATCTGGTCTCCGCCATCCTTGACCTTCTGGGAGCGGATTTTCGGATCCTGATCTGGAGAGGAATCGTAGGGATTCTTCTGGGCGCCCTGATGTTCGGTACTTTATATGGAGGAGCTTATAAAAGACATGTGAAAGAGGAGGAGTGTATACACTTTCATGAAGAATCCGGCAGAGTGTTCCGGTTTGTGCCGGATATAGCGGTACTTACTTTCGGTGTTATTGTTTCAGCCGTCTACCTTTTATTTATTGGACTTCAGGCCAGGTACCTGTTTTCTGCATTCTTTGGGATTTTGCCGGAAGCCTATACCTATGCCCAGTACGCACGCCAGGGATTCTTTGAATTGTGTGTGATTGCTCTTTTGAATGCCAGTTTTCTCATTGCCATGAACAGCTGTGCCAAGACTCCCCGCCGCAAGAACAGAGGACTGATCCTGGAAAACGGGATCCTGGGGGTTTTGACCCTTCTCCTTTTGTCCACGGCAGCCAGCAAGCTGGGTATGTATATAGCCGCCTATGGATTTACTGTAAAGAGGTGTATTTCCTCTGTATTTTTGATCTGGCTTATCCTGGTCTTTATCCTGGTTCTGATCTATCAGAAGAAAAACATTCCTCTGGTGCGCCGGGCTGTCTTTGCAGGAGCAGTATTATTTACGCTTTTGTGTGTCCTGCCTGTAGAGCAGATTATAGGCTGGATTCCTTATAACCCTGTTTCAGGATGAATTTTTACAGATTCGGTCTTGTTTCCAAAGAAAAAAAGAGATAACATTAGGCCAGACCGGGAAAAACTCCATGGTAATAGCCCAAAAGGATTGTATTTTTTTGAATACAATTTTTTGAGGGATTTTCTGAAAGGTATGAGCTTTAAAGTAAGAAAGTGGAGAGAAAGGAGAAAAACTGTAAGTTTTCTACCAGGATAATGAAGAATAATAAAGTAAAGATCAAGATTCAGCAGATCTATGCCGGCCTGCGTCCATCGGAGCAGAAAGTGGCAGATTATATTCTCAGATATGAGGGAAAGGCCAGCAAGCTGCTGATGGAGACCCTGGCTTCAGAGACCGGGGTCAGCCAGCCTACGGTAATCCGCTTTGTAAAGGCTGCAGGATATGAAGGCTTTAAGGATTTTAAATATGCTCTGGTCCAGGAAGAGGCTAAGGAGCAGTCACAGGATGATGAAAAAATAGGCCTGTACGGATTTCCCCTGTCCAAGAAAGACCGGCTGGAGGATATTCCGGGAAAGATTGTGGCTACTTCTATGGAAATGCTGGAAGAAACGCTGAAAAATATTTCCATGAAAGAGTACCGCAGAGCTGTGGAAGCCGTACTTGGGGCAGAGAACATTGTGATATACAGTGTGGAGAACTCTGTGTGTACAGCCAATGACCTGCTGACAAAGCTGACCTATCTGGGGCTGAACTGCAGGATTTACGGAGATTATTATCTCCAGAATGTCAGCGCTATGAGCCTGACAAAGAAAGATCTGGCCATCGGGATCTCCTATTCCGGCTGTTCCCGTCATACCGTGGAAATGCTGGCACTGGCCAGGAAGGCAGGAGCTACCACCCTGGCTATGACAAATTTTGAGAACTCTCTGATCTCCAAATATGCAGATATTCTCCTGTGCGCCAGTAACCGGCAGTTCCTCTATGGAGATACTATATTTTCCAGGATTTCCCAGCTTGCCCTGGTGGATATGATCTATGCGGGGGTACTGAACCGGGACTATGACCGGTTTGCCAGAAAACTGAATAAGACCAGTGCGATTGTTGCAAAAAGGGCCTATGGAGAAGATGAAGAAGTTTTGTAGATTTTCTACAAAACTTCTTTTTTGACTTTACCTGGCCTTTACACAGAGTTCACTCCGGCTTGATTGAAAGCCGGCTTTTTTTGTCTTTATAATACGAATTGTCAGGCGGGAGAAGCCGTCAGACACAACATGTTGTAATCGAAAATACAAACTGAGAATGCAAAAACGACAAAAATGAATGCAGTTAAGCAAGTAAAAAACAATGAACAGAGTAGATGGAAAAAAAGAAAGGAGAACCGACATGCTGGAACTGAGACGTGTAAAGAAATCTTATGACGGTGTGACCATTCTGGAGGACATCAATCTGAAGATTCAGGACGGGGAGATTGTTTCGATCCTGGGGCCTTCCGGATGCGGAAAGACAACCTTATTAAATCTGGTGCTGGGACTTACACCTGCCGACCAGGGACAGATTATTTTTGACGGAAAGGATATTACAAACGTACCAATGGAAGAAAGAGGATTCAATATCGTATTCCAGGATTACGCACTTTTCCCGAACCTGAATGTCTATAAAAATATTACCTACGGACTGCGGAATAAGCCGGATATCTCCACCAAAGAAGAAGTGGACGAATTCATCGATCTGCTGGGACTCAGAGAGCATCTGAATAAAAAGATTGAGCAGCTCTCCGGCGGGCAGAAGCAGAGGGTGGCTCTGGCCAGGACTATGGTCATGAAGCCAAAGATCCTTCTTCTGGACGAGCCGTTAAGCGCCCTGGACGGGGTGATCAAAGAATCTATCAAGGAGAAGATTAAAGAGATCGCCAGAGACTTCCATCTGACGACGATTATCGTAACTCACGACCCTGAGGAAGCTCTGACACTTTCTGACAAGGTGCTGATTGTCAACAAGGGACATATCTCCCAGTACGGAGCTCCGGAGGAGATTATCACTGCGCCTTCCAATAACTTTGTCAAGGAATTTATCCTGAATCAGCTGGAAATTAAGAAGAATAATATTTTCGCCCTGTTTCATCAGGACCTGACCAGAAATGCACAGGTGGTATAAGACAATGATCAGAAAAGAAAGAGAAATAAAAGTAATCTATGTACTGGTACTCGCTGTATTTGCTATTTTTCTTGCCATTCCCATTATAAGGCTCCTGCTGGAGTCTTTCCTGGGAGAGGCGGGGGCAGGAATCAGTAATTATGTAGAAGTCCTGACAGGACGGGGATTTCTCAAGGCCTTTGGAAACAGTGTTACCGTTTCTATCTCCAGCGCTTTGATCGCCACAGTCCTTGCTTTTTTTATGGCTTATAGTATACAGTATACAAATTTGCCAGGGAAATTTAAGTCCCTGATCCGTATTCTGGCAGTACTTCCAATGCTGCTTCCCACCATCACCTATGGATTCGCCATTATATATTCCTTTGGAAAAGAAGGACTGCTCACCCGGCTTTTTGGAAGACAGCTTTTTGATATTTACGGATTTAACGGGCTGCTTTTCGGCTATGTGATCTACACTCTGCCAATATCTTTTATGTTGATCTTAAACACCATGGGATTCATTGACAAAAAGTTTATGATCGTGTCTAGGGTTATGGGGGATAATTCTTTCCAGACTTTCTGGCAGACCATCATCCGGCCTCTTTTGGGAACTCTTGCGGCTTCCATGGTACAGTGCTTCTTCCTCTGCTTTACGGATTACGGTATTCCTGCTTCTGTGGGAGGAGAGTACGAAGTAGTAGCTACGGTTCTCTACAATGAGATGCTGGGCAGTATCCCCAATTTCAACCGGGGCGCTGTAGTAGCTATGATGATGCTGATCCCCTCCATTGTCAGCATTGCCTTGCTGAAATATCTGGAACGGTACAATGTGCGCTATACAAAGATCTCCCAGATTGAGATGAAAAAGAACCGGATCCGGGACGGTATCTGCGGCGGTATTTCGGCCTTTATTATCCTGTGCATTCTGGCTATCTTTGCGGTGATTTTTGTGGTTCCTCTGGTACAGGAATGGCCCTATCAGGTGAATTTCACCCTGGAGCATGTGATGGATGTACTGAACGACTGGAGCCTGTTCGGAGTTTATCAGAATTCTTTGTTTGTGGCTTTTTGTACTGCTCTTCTGGGACTTCTGGTTACCTACGGGGCAGCACTGGCTACGGCCAGAAGCGGTCTGAACGGCAGGCTGAAAGGTGTCATCGATGGGATCGCTCTGGTGACTAATACGATTCCCGGCATGGTTATCGGTATTGCTTTTATGTTCATCTTTTCAGGAACACCTCTGCAGAATACGTTCCTGCTGATTATCCTGTGTAATGTGGTCCATTACTTCTCCACGCCTTACCTGATGATGCGCAATTCCCTGTCCAAGCTGAACAGTTCCTGGGAGACGACAGCTTCCCTTATGGGAGATACCTGGATCAAGACCATTGTACGGATCGTCACCCCCAATATGACCTCCACGATCCTGGAAGTCTTCAGCTATTACTTTGTAAACGCCATGGTGACTGTCAGTGCCGTGATTTTTATTGCCGGAGCAAGGACCATGGTTATCACTACCAAGATCAAAGAATTACAGTATTATACCAAGTTCAATGAAGTGTTTGTATTGTCCTTATTCATCCTGGGAACGAATCTGATCGTGAAAGGAGTTTTGGGACTGATCATTAGAAGAAAAGAAGGAAAAAAGGAGAATTAATACAATGAAGGCAAGAAAAATATCCGTGATCTTAATGACAGCAGCAATCTTAGCAGGAACACTTTCCATGACCGGCTGCGGCGGCCAGGGAGCGCCTGGCGGCTCCGGGGAGGAAGTGGTGATTTATTCCAATGCAGATGATGAGGCTGTGGAAGCCATGAAAAAAACCCTGGATGAAAACGGCTATCAGGGCAAATATCTGTTCCAGACTTTCGGTACCTCTGAGCTGGGCGGAAAGGTTATGGCAGAAGGGACCAACATTGAGGCAGATATGCTCACCTTGAGTACTTTTTATATCGATGCAGCCCAGGAAGACCAGAACATGTTCCAGCCTCTGGACTTTGATTACACGCTTTTAAACAGTGCAGATCAGAAAGACTACTGTGCACCGATCACTTCCCAGGAAGGAACGATTATTGTTAATACAGAGGTTATGAAAGAGAACAATCTGGATATGCCTGCTTCCTTAAAGGATCTTACAAAACCGGAGTATAAAGATCTGGTGTCTGTAACAGACATTAAGAGTTCCTCTACCGCATGGCTGCTGATCCAGGCACTGGTAAGCGAATATGGGGAAGATGGAGCCAAGGAAGTGCTCTCCGGTATTTATGAGAATGCAGGTCCCCACATTGAATCCTCCGGATCTGCACCTCTTAAAAAGGTACGTGCAGGAGAAGTTGCCGTAGGTTTCGGCCTTCGTCAGCAGGCAGTGGCAGACAAAGCCGAAGGACTTCCGGTAGACTTTGTAGACCCGGCTGAAGGAAATTTCTCTCTGACAGAATCTGTAGCGGTAGTAGACAAAGGGGAAGATACCAATCCTCTGGCCCAGGAGATGGCTGAGTGCATCATCACCAAAGGAAGAGCCGAACTCCAGAAATACTATCCAAACGCTGTATACGAAGGAGAGACCACAGATGAGGCTAACAGCTCTGCAAATCCTAAAACTTTCCCGGAACCTCTGACCTTAGATCTTCTGGAAAAGCATCAGGAACTGTCTGAGAGCTGCAAGTAAATCTTCCCTTTGCAGGCAAGAATCCTGCCCGGCAGGATTCTTTGCCTTTTCAGACGAACAATCGCCTGAAACGAGACAGAACAGATAAATAATGAATAAAAGGAGAAATATTAAAATGCCAAACTACAAACTGCTTACACCGGGTCCTCTTACCACAACAGACACGGTAAAAAAAGAGATGCTTTTTGATCACTGCACCTGGGATGATGATTACAAAAAAATCACTCTGTCCATACGGGAGAAACTGCTGAATCTGGCTCATGTAAGTGAGCCTGAATACACCGTGGTCCTTATGCAGGGCAGCGGGACCTTTGGAGTAGAGTCTGTACTGACCAGCGTGATCGGAGAAGAGGACGCCCTTCTGATCGCAGCAAACGGAGCTTATGGAGAGAGAATGGGCGATATTGCCCGGCATGCAGGAATCCATTATCTGATGTATGAGGAAGATTACAACAAGATCCCCTCTGCAGAAAAAATCGGAGAGATTCTGGCGGAACATCCGGAGATCACCCATGTGTCCATGGTCCACAGCGAGACCACTTCCGGTATTTTAAATGATATTGCTTCAGTGGCAAAAGTAGTCAAAGGAGCCGGAAAGACCTTTATTGTAGACGCCATGTCCAGCTTTGGCGGGGTGGATATCCCGGTGGGGGATCTGGAAATTGATTTCATCATCAGCAGCGCCAACAAATGCATCCAGGGCGTACCCGGATTCTCCTTTATTATCTGCAACAGAGAAAAGCTCATGGAAAGCAAAGGAAAAGCCAGAAGCCTGTCTCTGGATCTCTATGACCAGTGGGAGACCATGAACAAAGACGGCAAATGGAGATTTACTTCTCCTACCCATGTGGTGCTGGCTTTTGCACAGGCATTAAAGGAAATGGAAGAAGAGGGAGGTATTGTGGCCAGAGCAAAACGGTATGAAGAGAATAACCGGCTTCTGATCCAGAAAATGGCGGAGATGGGGATCCGTCCCTATATCGGCAGTGAGCATCAGGGACCGATCATCACCACCTTCCTGTATCCGGAACACCACAATTTCTCTTTCCAGGATATGTACCAGTACATCAAGGACAGAGGCTATGCCATTTATCCGGGAAAGGTAACCGATGCCGACACCTTCCGTATTGGTAATATCGGAGAAATCTACAAAGAAGATATTGAAAAGCTCTGCAGTATCATTAAAGAATTTTTGGAGGAGAGATAAAACAATGAAATTCGATGGTATTATTTTTGACTGGGCGGGAACTACCGTAGATTACGGCTGCTTTGCTCCGGTGAAAGCTTTTATTGAAGCCTTTGAACACTATGGGATCACTCCGACCCTGGAAGAAGTGAGAAAGCCTATGGGAATGCTGAAAATCGATCATGTAAGGACTATGCTGTCCATGGACCGGATCTCACAGCTCTGGGAAGAAAAGCAAGGCAGAAAATGGACAGAGGATGATGTCCGGAAAGTCTACGAACTCAGCGAAAGCAAGATCCTGGAGATTGTTCATAACTATGCTCAGCCTAAGCCCTATGTAGTAGAAACTGTAAAGAAGCTGCGGGAAATGGGATTAAAGATCGGATCTACCACAGGATACACCGACGAGATGATGGCCCTGGTAGTACCCGAAGCTGCCCGGATGGGATATTCTCCTGACTGCTGGTTCAGCCCGGATTCTACGAACAAAAAAGGCAGACCTTATCCCTACATGGTTTTCCGGAACATGGAAAAACTGGAGTTAAAGGATGTATCCAGAGTTATGAAAGTAGGAGACACAGTTTCTGACATTCTGGAAGGGAAAAATGCGGGACTGGTAACTGTAGGAATCCTGGAGGGAAGCTCTGTAATGGGACTGACTCAGGAAGAGTATGAGGCCCTGTCAGAAAAAGAACGGGAAGCTGCAGACAAAAAAGCAGAGAAGACTTATCTGGAGGCCGGTGCCGACTACGTAGTGAGGGACATGCGGGGAATCCTGGATCTGATGCAATAAATAGAATTGTAGAGTCAAAAAGTCATGATTTTTTATGCTTGTATGAAAAACATGATCTTGGGACCCTGTACAAGAAATTGTACGAAAACAAAGAAAAATAATTCTTGCAGTCCTGTCTGGAAATCTTTATGATAAAGGCTATGAGAGACTGTAAAGGAGGACTGCAAGAATCATGAAAGAAAAAGCAAGCAGCAGAATTCGTTACTACGAAAATTCCCAGGGCCCGGTGATAGGGACCTGCAATGATAAGGTGATCCGGGAGGATGGCCTTTATTTTCGTGACATTAACGGAGATGGAAAATTAAATACCTATAAAGACTGGAGAAAATCTCCGGAAGAAAGGGCAAAGGCTTTGGCCGAAGACCTGTCTGCAGAGGAAAAGATCGGTCTTCTTTTTCTGAACTCCTGGAAAATGGGTATGGAACAGGAGGACAAAGAATTTGTAGATGAGACAGGGCTTTTGGATGAAAAGCCTGTAGAAAAAGGATCTTCTATTTTTGCCACCAGTTCCACGGTGGGGACCACAGAGACCATCAAAGACTGGAAAGTGCGTACTTTTATTCTTCGGAGTAATCCGAAACCGGATGAACTGGCGGACTGGATCAATGAAATGAACAGCCTGGCTGAGGAAGGGGAACATTTTATCCCGGTAATGGTGGTGTCCAACTCCAGAAATGAAAACGGAGAAGTGGTCTTCGGCATGAACGATGCCTCCGGCGTTTTTGCCGCATGGCCGGGAACCATGGGCATTGCCGCTGCAGTAAAGGGAGACGGGATCCATATCATTGACGACTTTGCAGACTGTATCCGGAGAGAGTGGGATGCAGTAGGCATGAAGAAAGGGTATATGTACATGGCAGACTGTGCCACAGATCCCAGATGGCAGAGAACCTACGGTACTTTCGGAGAAGACTCAAAACTGATCAGAGAAATTTTTGAGCATCTGATCCCGGGGGTACAGGGAAGCCAGAAGGGACTGACTCCGGATGGAGTAGCTATGACTGTGAAGCATTTCCCGGGAGGAAGCGCCAGAGAGAACGGCTTTGACCCTCATTACCGCCAGGGTCAGTGGAATGTTTACCAGACCGAAAACAGCCTGGAGACTTATCATATCCCGCCTTTTGTGGCAGCTATTGAGAAGAATGCCGCTTCTATCATGCCTTACTATGCAAAGCCATCCAGAGAGAAGAGTGCAGACCAGTATGACCTCCAGGGAAATCCTATTGAGTGGAAGCCGGTAGGATTTGCTTTTAATGATTACTTTATCCAAGAACTTCTGAAGAAGCAGATGGGCTTTAAAGGCTATATCAACAGTGATTCCGGAATCGTCCAGAATATGGCCTGGGGCGTGGAAGAACTGGAAGTCTGCGAGAGAGTGGCCCTGGCTGTTCACGCCGGAGTAGATATCATCAGCGGATCCTATGATATCGAGGCTGCAAAAGAAGCCTACCGGAGAGGAAAAGAAGGTTATTATACCACTCAGGGACATAAGGTGCCGGAAGGTTATACCGTAGAGCAGGTAACCCTTTCTGATGAGGCTCTGACACAGGCAGCAGCCCATACTCTGAAAGAAAAATTTGAGCTGGGACTTTTTGAAAACCCATACAGAGATCCACAGAAAGCCGTGGAAGTGGTAGCTACAAAGAAAGACTGGGAAAATGCCGCAGACGTCCACAGAAAGTCTGTAGTCCTTCTGAAAAACCAGGGAGCTCTGCCTTTTACAGAGGAGAAGACAGCTGGCAAAAAAGTATACGCCCAGTGCTTTAACAAGAAAGAAGAGGACGGGGTAAAAGCCACAGAAGAACTGAAAAAAATGCTGGAAAAAGAGAAGGGAATCATCCTTACAGAGAATCCTGAAGAGGCAGATTATGCCCTGCTGTTCCTGACCCCAAGTTCCGGAGAATATTTCAATGCCACTCCCGGTTATCTGGAGCTGGAGATCTGCGACGGAAAAGAAGTCTGCGATGTAGACGAGGAAGGAAGACCTGCCAAGACTACCCACAAAGAGACCACCCTGTCCGGCGCAGGAAAAATCTCTGAGATCGCAAAAACCGTCCATGACAGAGGCGGTAAGGTCATTGCCAATATTAACTTTACCCTTGCCTGGGAAGTAGGCACCGTGGAGCCTTACGCAGACGGCCTGCTGGCTGGCTTTGATACTTATCCCTGGGCAGTGCTGGATGTGATCTTCGGCAGATTCTCTCCTGTTGGAAAGATGCCTATCACCCTTCCAAAGGATGATTCTGTACTTAAGGTAAATCCGGAAGGGGTATGCATTTCTCCTAACGATGTACCTGGTTATGACAAGGATAAATATATGCCTGAGAAGATGAAAGACGAAAACGGAAAGGCCTATGCTTACAGAGACAGTGCAGGAAATTACTATGAACTGAACTTCGGATTGCACTATTAAAATAAAAATTACTATTGACAAAATCCTGTTTAGGGCATAGAATAATACCAGCAAAAGCAAAACCGTTGAGAAAGAGGAGTAAGCTTTAAAAGAAATCGCAGAGAGCGGCAGATGGTGGGATTGCCGTATGAATTTTATTGCTGAATGGACTTTCGAGGGCAGCCCGAAATGAAAAGAGTAGGCGTTGCCGGGAACCGAACCCGTTATCAATCAGGAGCGTATGTCAGTACGTGAGAAAGTGGGCGAATTGCCAAATTGAGTGGTACCGCGATAATAAAGGATTTTATTACCGTCTCAAGTTATAAAAATAACTTGAGGCGGTTTTTTTGTGCGATACGCCCGGCAAGCGCCTGCCGTGCTTGCACGAGCAGGTCTTCGCTCCGCTACGGTCCGTGCTAAACGCGTGCCACTGGCACGCAGCACCATTTGCCGGGCAACGGACAGCGACAGGCTTTGCCTGGAGCTGCCTATCACCGGGATTTTGCTTTTGAAATCATGAATAAAGGAGACAGAAAAAATGAAAAGAAGAGTATTAGCAGTGATTTTAGGAGCAGTAATGGCAGCAGCAGGACTGGCAGGGTGCGGAGGAGATACAGGAAGTTCCTCCAGCAGCAGTGAAGGAGAGGAAATGTATACCATAGGAATCTCTCAGTTTGCAGAGCATGGCTCTCTGGACAACTGCAGGGAAGGATTTATCCAGGGACTGGAAGAAGAAGGCCTGGTAGAAGGAGAAAATCTGGAGATCAAAGTAAATAATGCAGACTCTGATACAGGAACTGCTGCCCAGATTGCCGACACCTTTGTGGCAGATAAGGTAGATATGATCTGCGCCATTGCCACACCAAGCGCTCAGGCTGCTTATAATTCCGCAAGAAATACAGATATCCCCGTAGTCTATACTGCAGTGACTAATCCTGAGGAAGCCCAGCTGGCTGATGATGCGGGAATGCCTGTGGGAGCAGTGACAGGAACCAGCGATCAGCTTCCTGTAGAGGCTCAGCTGGCGATGATCCGGGAGATCCTTCCGGATGCCGAGACGATTGGTATTCTCTATACTACCAGCGAGGCCAACTCCGCTTACAGTATTACCCAGTATGAAAAATACGCAGAGGAATATGGCTTTACTCTGGAAACAGCGGGTGTTACCAATACCTCAGAAGTTTCCCTGGCAGCGGCGAGTCTTCTGGATAAGGTGGATTGTCTCACCAACCTTACGGATAATACAGTAGTAAGCGCCCTTCCTACAGTCCTGGATCAGGCCAATGAAAAGAATATCCCTGTATTCGGCAGTGAGATCGAGCAGGTAAAACTGGGATGTCTGGCAGCAGAGGGACTTGACTATGTGAACCTGGGAATTGAGACCGGAAAAATGGCGGCTCAGATCTTAAAGGGAGAAACCAAGACGGAAGATATGGAATACGAACTTCTCACAGACAGCAGCCTGTATATCAACCAGGCAGTGGCTGACAATCTGGGAATTACCATTCCGGATGATATGACCGAGAGAGCAGAAGAAACCTTTACTGAAATATCTCAGGAGTAAAAAGCAGATAACAGGAGGCATATAAGAAATGGATTTTGCGTTAAGTATACTGGAGCAGGGGCTGATCTACGGGATCCTGGCCCTGGGCGTCTATATCACCTATAAAATACTGGATTTTCCGGATCTGACAGTAGACGGAAGTTTCCCTCTGGGGTCGGCGGTGACGGCGGCCCTCCTTACCAAGGGGGTCAACCCGTACTTTTCTCTTCTGATCGCCTTTCTGGCGGGAGTCCTGGCAGGAACCTGCACAGGTCTGATACATGTAAAAGGAAAGGTCAGAGATCTTCTTTCAGGAATTATTATGATGACCGCTCTGTATACAGTAAATCTTATGATCGCAGGAAGCAATAATGTGCCTCTTTTTGCACAGGATACCATCTTCAGCAATAGCTTTCTGGAAGGGATCACAGGAGGAAATATCCCAGGTTACGCAGTGATCCTTCTGATCCTTTTGGTCGCCTTGATCAGCAAACTGCTGTTGGATTTTTACCTGAAAACCAGGTCCGGATACCTTTTAAGAGCAGTGGGAGATAATGAGATCCTGGTGACCTCCCTGGCAAAGGATAAGGGAAATGTAAAGATCCTGGGGCTGGCGATTTCTAACGGACTGGTAGCCTTGTCAGGCTCCGTATTCTGCCAGCAGCAGGGAGTCTTTGATATTTCTTCAGGAACCGGATCTATGGTCATCGGCCTTGCCAGTGTTATCGTGGGAACCAGTCTTTACCGGGTAATCAGCAAGATCGGCCCTTTCCGGAAAAAGAGTTATATCAAGGTGACCACTTTTGTATTTGTGGGAGCTATTTTATACAAGGCCTGCACAGGTCTTGCCATCCGGTATTTTGTACCTCAGTCCATGAAAATGATCTCAGCCCTGTTTCTGCTGGCTGTGCTTCTTCTCATGCTGGTATTTGATAATATGGATAAAAAGAAGGTGAAGAAAAATGCTTGAACTGCGTCACATTCATAAATATTATAATCCTGGAACAGTCAGTGAAATGTGCCTTTTCCAGGACTTTAACCTGAAGATCCAGCAGGGGGAATTTGTCTCTGTGGTAGGCAGCAACGGTTCCGGAAAGACCTCTATGCTGAACCTGATCTGCGGCAGTATCGGCCTGGATGATGGACAGATCCTGATAGACGGAAAAGATATTACGAAACAGAAAGAATATAAACGGCTGAAACGGATCGGCCGTGTTTATCAGAACCCTGCCATGGGTACCTGCCCGGAGATGACTATCTTGGAAAATCTCTCTATGGCAGACTGCAAAGGAGGATTTTTCGGCCTTCAGAGAGGAACGGATAAGAAAAGGATCCCCTATTATAAAGAACTCCTTTCACAATTAGGCCTGGGACTGGAAGATAAGCTTTCTGTGAAGGTAGGAACTCTTTCAGGAGGACAGCGTCAGGCTATGTCTCTGCTGATGTCTGCCATGACTCCTATTGATTTCCTGATCCTGGATGAACATACGGCGGCTCTGGATCCAAAGACTGCAGATCTGATCATGGATCTGACAGAAAAGATCGTAAGAGAGAAAAAACTGACCACCATCATGGTGACCCATAATCTCCGGTATGCAGTGGAATATGGGGACCGGCTTCTGATGATGCACCAGGGAAAAGCTGTGATGGATATTGCCGGAGAGAAGAAGAAAAACCTTCAGGTAGAGGATATCCTGGATAAATTTAATACCATCAGCATTGAGTGCGGAAATTAAGGGGCTTTTGTATAAATTCACGAATCTGAAATATGGGCTTGAAACCAACCATATATTGTGGTAACATTAGTATCGCTGACAAAATGTTGTGGAGGTTGGTGAAAATAGCATAAAATCAACCATATATTGCACGGACATTCTTGCAGCCGCAAAATCTAGTGGAGGTTGACAACATGACAACAGAAGAGTGGTTGGGCAGTGAGAACCAGCTTGGAATGGATATCTGGACCAGAAAGTACTGCAACGAGGGTGAGGATTTTGAAGCCTGGATCCGGAGGATCAGCGGCGGAAACGAAGAAATAGGGAAGTATATCAAAGAAAAGAAGTTTTTATTCGGGGGAAGGATTTTATCCAACAGAGGACTGAACAAGCAGGGAAGAAAGGTTACCTATTCTAACTGCTATGTGATTGCTCCTCCGGAGGATAATATTGAGAGTATATTTGACTGTGCCAAAAAACTGGCCAGAACATACAGCTATGGCGGCGGATGCGGGATCGATATTTCCAAATTAAGCCCAAGGGGAGCAAAGATCAACAATGCTGCAAAAGAAACCAGCGGTGCGGTATCTTTTATGGAACTGTATTCTCTGGTTACGGGCCTGATCGGACAGAACGGAAGAAGAGGAGCTTTGATGATCTCCATTGACTGTTCTCATCCGGATGTGCCGGAGTTTATTGAGCTGAAAACGGATCTGGAAAAGATCACAAAAGCAAATATTTCTGTGCGGGTTCATGAGGATTTCATGGAGGCCGTAAAGAAAAACGCAGAATATACTCTTCACTATACCAGGGAGACTACGGGAGAAGTGATCGAAAAGAAGGTAAACGCCAGAGAGCTTTTCCGCAGAATCACAGAGACAAACTGGGATTATGCAGAGCCGGGAGCCCTGTTCTGGGATAGGATTACCAGTTGGAATCTTCTGAGTAACACAAAAGAGTTTTCCTATGCGGGGGTAAATCCCTGTGCAGAGGAGCCTCTTCCTGCAGGAGGAAGTTGTCTGCTGGGCAGCGTGAATCTGGCAGAGTTTGTTCAAAACCCGTTTACAGACGAAGCCTTTTTTGATTTTGAAGGGTTAAAAGAGTGCGTACAGGCTTCTGTCCGGGCTTTAAATGAGGTTCTGGAGGAAGGTCTTCCTCTTCATCCTCTGCAGGAACAGAGAGACAGCGTAGAACAGTGGAGACAGATCGGTCTGGGAATTATGGGACTGGCTGATGCTCTCCTGAAGCTGGGTCTCACTTACGGGGAAGAGGATGCCGTAGAAATGTGTGATAAGATCGGATTTGCCATGGCAGATACGGCCATCGCAGCTTCTGCAAAGCTGGCAAAGGAAAAGGGAGCTTTTTCAAAGTGCAATGTGGATGAGATCATGTCCACTCCCTTTTTCCTGGCAAATACTACAGAGAAGACTAGAGAGCTGGTAAATAAATATGGTCTGAGAAATTCTCAGCTTCTTACCATAGCGCCTACAGGTACACTGTCTACTATGCTGGGAATTTCAGGAGGAATTGAACCGGTATATGCCAATTATTATGTACGTAAGACCGAGTCTCTCCATGGTACAGATGTATATTACAAAGTGTATACAAAGATCGTGGAAGATTATATGAAACAGCATGATCTGAAAGAGGATAAAGAGCTTCCAGATTATTTTGTGACTGCCATGACTCTGGATTATCGTCAGAGGATCGATATGCAGTCTGTATGGCAGAAGCATATTGATGCTTCTATCAGTTCTACGGTAAATGTACCCAACAGCTTCACGGTAGAAGAGACAGAAAGCCTGTATCTCTACGCTTATGATCAGGGTCTGAAGGGAATCACCATCTTCCGTGACGGCTGCAAGAGAGTGGGTATTCTGAATACAGAGCAGAAAGAAGAAAAGAAAGAAAAGAAGGTAACCGCCGGAGAAGGCCTGAAGAGAGGAGAGATCCTTCTGGTTACCGATGATGTGGTAGGCAAAAAGAGAAAGCTGATGACCGGCTGCGGAAGCCTCCACTGTATTGCTCTTTTTGATCCCCATACAGGAGCTCTTCTGGAGACTTATTTAAGTAAAGGGTCTACCGGAGGCTGTAATAACTTCATGGTGGGACTTTCCAGAATGATCTCAATCAGTGCAAGAGGCGGCATTGATATCGAGACTATTGTGGATCAGTTAAATTCCAGCGGTTCCTGTCCTTCTTATACTGCCAGAAGAGTTACCAGAAAAGATACCAGCAAAGGTGCCTGCTGCCCCATGGCTGTGGGAAATGCCCTTATGGATATGTATAAGGAAATGCAGGCCGAGCTGAACCAGAAGCAGGGAAAAGAGCCTATGAAGCCTAAAAAAGCTCCAAAGCCAAAGGCAGTGACCCCTGTGGAGGAGACAGACAAGATGTACTGCCCGGAGTGTGGGGAACCTCTGGTATTTGAGGAAGGCTGCAACATTTGTAAAAGCTGCGGATGGAGCAAATGCCATTAAAAGGAAACAGCAGCTCAGAACCCCTGTGGAAGGGCAGAGCAGCATGATATAGGAAAAGGCGGCCGCTGAAGGAATCTGATAATGGAAGATTTCAAATAGCGGCGGCCTTTTTTAATAATAACGAGCCATAAAAGAGGAGGAAACAAATGCGGCTGGAAAAGATACAGAAAGTTTTGAAAGAAAAAAATTTTCCATATACCTATACAGAGGAAGACGGCTGCGGCAGTATCGATTTTGAATACCGGGGAGTGGTCTATCATGTATGGGAATTTCAGGACCAGGATCAGTGGGGAGCGGAGACCAATGTACGGACTGTTGGACGCCATGAAGATATCCTGGGAGATTATGAGGAAGAGATCATAAAACTGATCAGCGGATGGAAGTAAAGGCCGGGAGAGGGAGAGCTGATGAAAGAGAATAAATATGATGATCCGGTATTCTTTCAGAAATACAGTGAAATGAATCGATCAAAATACGGCCTTCAGGGCGCCGGAGAGTGGCAGGAATTCCAGAAGATGATGCCTGACTTTACAGATAAAGAGGTTCTGGATCTGGGCTGCGGCTATGGGTGGCACTGTGCTTACGGGGCACAGAAAGGTGCCGCAAAGGTACTTGGTATAGATCTTTCCGAGAAGATGCTCAGTCAGGCAGAAAAGATCAACAGCCATGAAAAGATTACTTTTAAGAGAGCTGCCATGGAAGATCTGGAGTTTCCATGGCATTCCTTTGATATTGTGCTCAGTTCCCTGGCCTTTCATTATGTAAAAGATTTTCCGTCTCTTACAGGGAAAATTTATAAGTGGCTTAGGCCAGGAGGAATCTTCCTTTTTTCCGTGGAACATCCGGTATTTACTGCTTATGGTTCCCAGGACTGGTATTATAATGAAAAGGGAGAGATTCTTCATTTTCCCGTGGACAATTATTATTATGAAGGAAAGCGGGAGGCAGTATTTTTGGGAGAAAAGGTCATAAAATACCACAGGACCCTAACCACCTATGTAAATACACTGCTGAAAACCGGCTTCACCCTGGAAAGTCTGGTAGAGCCAGCTCCTCCGAAAAACATGCTGGATCTGCCGGGAATGGAAGATGAGATGCGCCGGCCTATGATGCTGCTGGTCCGGGCGAAAAAATAAATACTGGCGAAAATATGTTATAGAAATGAGCTGCTGCATTAAACTTATTTCAGGAATATTTATACCTTTTATGCGAATTTGTCGAGCATAGCTTTGAGATCATAGGCTCAAAGCGGCACAGACTGAGCAGTAAAAAGAATAAATATTCTCGATTTTGTTTAATGCGGCAGCTCATTTGCACGCTCTTTATGATTTAATACCAGCGGACCATTGGAAAATCATTATTGATGCCTTTTGTCAGAAGGATCTGATGGATATCAATGATTCCGTTATGGAAGGTAGCCGCACAGGCATTCAGATACATATCCCACATCCGGAGGAAACGTTCATCGAACATTTTCCGCTCTTCCTCTATATGCTTGTGGAAGTTGTCTGCCCAGCACAGAAGAGTCTTATTGTAATGAAGACGGAGATTTTCCACATCCATGGTATGGAAATTATCCTCAGCCAGGCAGGAGAGAATCTCCCGCAGGCTCGGGACCGTTCCGCCCGGGAAAATGTATTTTTTGATCCAGGGATCCCCGGCATGCTCTTTTAGGGCGCTGATAAAGTGAAGGAGGAATACCCCGCCTTCTTTTAGGACTTTGCTGACACAGTCTACGAAAAGCTGATAGTTTGGTCTGCCTACATGTTCGATCATGCCTACGCTGACTACACGGTCAAAGGTATAGCCGCTTTTGGGAAGGTCACGGTAATCCATGATCTCGGCTGTCAGGGAATCCTGAAGCCCTTCTTTTTCGATACGGCGTTTAAACTCAGCGCACTGTTCTTTACTTAAAGTGATCCCCACACCTTTAATCTTGTATTTTTTTGCTGCTTCGATCAGTAAAAATCCCCAGCCACAGCCAATATCCAGCAGTGTCATGCCTTCTTTCAGATTTAATTTCTGAAGGATATAGTCTACTTTATTTACCTGAGCCTGATACAGGGTATCGTCCGGATTTTTAAAATAGCCGCAGGAATAGCTCATGGTCTCATCCAGCCATAATTTATAGAAGTCGTTTCCAATATCGTAGTGGGAGGTCACTTCTTTTTCCTGATTCCTTTTGGAGACAGATGTATGGATCAATTTTTTCAGAGCAGACTCATTGGTTGAAAATTTCCCCATCTGGCCCAGAAAATGGTCGAGAGCATAGTAGAGGTCTCCTTCAATCTCCAGATCGCCGTCCATATAGGCTTCCCCAAGAGCCAGAGAAGTACTGGTGAGAAGCTTTGATTTTGGTATTGGTCTTTTAAAGTCTACGGTAAATTCCGGTTCACCCTCTCCGATCAGGTATTCTTTGCCATTCAGTTTTACTTTGAACGGATAGTCATCAAATTTTCGTAAAAATGTAATCATAATATCTTCCAAGTTTCTTACCTCCAGTTCCTATATACTGAGATACTATGAGAATACAGCATACAAAACTGCCAATTTCAGTACCATAATTATTCTAAAACTGAAAAATACGAACTTCAAGGCGCTAATAGATGAAAATACAGATAATATACGAAAAAATATTATAAAAATGACGAATGACAAGCTCAGACTTACAATTAAAATGACAAATGCCCAGAAGAAACCCTTTCGTTTACACTAAACAACTTATGGATTTTCTCAGCAGGCTGCAGGGTGTTTTTACAGAAAAACAAACAAGTGTCTTGTCACATGTAAAAACATGGTGTATAATTCCTGTTAAAATTGTGTTAACAGGAGGGGACAGGGATGGAGTCCGTAAAAGAAGAAATAGAGAAACTGAAAAAAGAGAAAAAGGCCGTTATACTGGCCCATTATTATGTGCCCGGAGAAGTCCAGGAGATCGCAGATTACATAGGAGATTCCTATTTTCTGAGCAAGAAAGCAAGGGAGACCGATGCAGAAGTGATTCTTTTTGCAGGGGTATCTTTTATGGGAGAAAGTGCTAAGATCCTGAACCCGGAGCGGATAGTGCTGCTTCCGGATCCTCAGGCTGACTGTCCCATGGCTCATATGGCTTTACCGGAAAAGATCCAGGAAATGCGGAACCGGTATGAAGATCTGGCCGTTGTCTGCTACATCAATTCCTCTGCCCGGCTGAAGACTATGTCAGATGTATGTGTGACTTCTTCCAATGCGGTGGATATTGTACGTAAACTTCCTAATAGAAATATTTTCTTTATACCTGACGGCAATCTGGGCGCTTATGTAGCAGCGCAGATTCCTGAAAAAAATGTAATCCTCAATAACGGCTATTGCCCTGTACACCGGGAGATCACCCGGGAAGAAGTAGAAAAGGCCAGGAAGGATCATCCGGCGGCTCTAGTGCTGGTCCATCCGGAATGTACCGCAGAAGTGGTCCGCAGGGCTGATTTTGTTGGAAGCACTTCAGAGATCATCAACTTTGCCTGTCAGTCGGAAAAGAAGGAATTTCTCATCGGTACCGAGGAAGGGGTTATGTGGGAACTGGAGCGGAAATGTCCGGGAAAAACTTTTTATCCGGTAAAATCGGGACAGTGCTGCCAAGATATGAAAAAGGTTACTCTGGAAAAAGTGAGAGAAGCAATGAAAGAAGAGAAATATCAGGTGATTCTGGATGAGGAGACAGCCCGAAAAGCCAGACTGCCTCTGGACAAAATGCTGGAGCTGGGAAAGTAGGAGGAAAGAAAAATGGAGATAAAGAATACAGATGTACTGATCGTGGGAACAGGAGCCAGCGGACTGTTTGCAGCCCTCCATATTCCCCGGAATCTCCGGGTACTGATGATTACCAAAGGCGAGGTTAAAGAAAGTGATTCTTTTCTTGCTCAGGGCGGGATCTGCATGCTGAGAGATGAAGAGGACTACGACAGCTTTATGGAGGATACATTAAAGGCAGGTCATTATGAAAACCGCCGGGAATCTGTGGACATCATGATCCGTTCTTCCCAGGGAGTGATCCGGGAGCTGATGGGATATGGCGTGGATTTTGCCAAAAAAGACGGAGAACTGGACTTTACCAGAGAGGGCTGTCATTCCAAGCCAAGGATCCTGTTCCATGAAGATATTACCGGAGAAGAGATCACCAGCAAACTGCTGAAAGCTGTACAGAAGCTGTCTAATGTAGAAATCCTGGAGCAGGTTACCATGCTGGATATGATAGAAAAAGAGAATACCTGTCTGGGAATCCTGGCCAGGACAGAAGAAGGAGAGCACCTGGGAATACAGGCCGGATATACCATATTTGCCACCGGAGGTATCGGAGGATTGTACCAGCATTCCACCAACTATCCTCATTTAACAGGAGATGCACTTGCCATAGCCATGCGCCATGGGGTAGAATTAGAACATATTGACTATATCCAGATACATCCTACTACCCTTTATTCGAAAAAGCCCGGCCGCCGGTTTCTGATCTCTGAATCTGTCCGGGGGGAAGGTGCGAAACTGTATAATGCAGAAGGAGAGAGGTTTGCCAATGAAGTCCTGCCCAGAGATGTTCTCACTGCAAAGATCCGGGAACAGATGGAAAAGGATGGAAAGCCTTTTGTATGGCTGGATATGACGGTTCTGGGAGAAAAGGTCATACTGAATCATTTTCCGCATATCTATGAAAGATGTCTGGAAGAAGGCTACGATGTGACAAAGGACTGGATACCGGTGGTGCCTGCCCAGCATTATTTTATGGGAGGTATCCATGTGGACCGTGATAGTAAAACAACCATGAACCGTCTCTATGCGGTAGGAGAAACCAGCTGCAATGGAGTCCACGGCGCCAACCGTCTGGCCAGCAATTCTTTGCTGGAGAGTCTGGTATTCGGAGAAAGGGCTGCGTCTTCTATTGTGAAGAACTGGGAGACAGAAAATAACTCAGCAGAGGAATTTGCAAACTTTCTTCAAAAGACAGAGGCGTGTGTCTGCCGGCAGGAGAAGGATCTTGCAGATACTTATAAACAGGAAGTATTAAGAGAAATCGAAAGGGAGAGACAGGCAAAATGAATGAAATAACCATGAAATTAAATGCAGACAGGCTGATCCGTATGGCACTGGAAGAGGATATTACAAGCGAGGATATCACTACAAATTCTGTGATGCGCAAAAAACAGATGGGAGAAGTCCAGCTTTTATGCAAGGAAACCGGAGTGATTGCCGGAATATGGGTATTTGAGAGAGTCTTTACTCTTCTGGATGAAAACACAGAGACGGAATTTTATGTAAAAGACGGAGATAAGGTAGAAAAAGGCCAGCTTTTAGGTCTGGTAAAGGGAGATATCCGGGTACTTCTCTCCGGAGAACGGACTGCCCTGAATTATCTTCAGAGAATGAGCGGTATTGCCACTTATACCAGCCAGATTGCGGATCTGCTGAAAGGAAGCAGGACAAAACTCCTGGACACCAGGAAAACCACCCCTAATATGCGTATCTTTGAAAAATATGCGGTAAAGACCGGAGGGGGATATAACCACAGATATAATCTTTCCGATGGAATTCTTTTAAAAGATAATCATATCGGGGCGGCAGGAAGTGTAAAGAAAGCTGTGGAAATGGCCAGAGAATATGCTCCCTTTGTAAGAAAGATCGAGGTGGAGACAGAAAATCTGGATATGGTGAAAGAAGCTCTGGAGGCAGGGGCGGATATCATTATGCTGGATAATATGACGCCGGAAATGATGAAAGAAGCGGTAGCCCTTATAGACGGCAGAGCCCAGACGGAATGCTCCGGGAATGTGACAAAAGAGAATATCGAAAATCTGGTGTCTATAGGCGTGGATTATATTTCCAGCGGTGCTCTGACTCATTCGGCGCCGATCCTGGACCTTTCTCTAAAGAATCTTCATGCAGTGGACTGATCAACAAACAGACATATAATGCCTCCTATAGGCCTTGATATATGAGCCGAATGAATATAAATATTCACTTGGCTCCCCGCTTTGTGGTATACTAAAGATAGAGAACCAGGCATAGAAAGGTTTAGAGGAGAGATTTTTAAACAGCGGAGGAGATGGCAGTGCAGATGGCAGGAGAAGAGCGGAGACAGGAGATCTTAAAATACATAGAACAGAGCGAAAACCCGGTATCCGGGCAGAAGCTGGCGGAAATATTCCATGTGAGCAGACAGGTGATCGTCCAGGATATTGCCTTGCTGAGAGCCGGAGACAGAGAAATCCTCTCCACTAACAGAGGCTATGTGTGCAAAGATGAAAAAAAAGCTGTCAGGATCTTCCGGGTCTTCCATACTGATGAACAAATCGAGGAAGAACTGAATATCATCGTAGATTGGGGCGGAAAGGCGGCAGATGTCTTTGTAGAACATAAGGTCTATGGAGAACTTCGTGCCGCTTTGAATATCAGTTCCCGGATGCAGGTGCGAAAATTTCTGGAAGAGATCCAGAGCGGCAAGTCCCGCCCTCTGACCAGCCTTACCTCAGGGCATCACTGCCATACGGTCTATGCAGACAGCGAGGAGATTCTGGACAGGATCCAGGAAAGCCTGAAGGAGGCCGGGATTTTATCTGCGTAATGCCTGGCGCACAAGGTGTTCAAGCCCCTCAAGATTGAGGGGGAGAGGGAGTTGAAGTGGGCTTGCTCACTTTGCTCTTTTCTGGTTGCAGAGAAAGGAGAAGGCTTATGGGTAAAAGAGTGATTACAATTAGCCGAGAATTCGGCAGCGGAGGAAGAACGATCGGAAAGAAAACAGCAAAACGCCTGGGAATTCCTTACTATGATAAGGAACTGATCCGGAAGATTGCAGAAGAAACCGGTTTTTGTCAGGAATTTGTTGCAAGACAGGGAGAGGAAGCTTCCAGCTCCAACTGGTTTTTCTACAGTCTTTCACAGGGACAGGCTATGGGACCTAACGGAATGTCTATGTCTGACTATCTCTGGTCGGTGCAGTACAAGATCATTCGGGAACTGGCGGAAAAAGAACCTTGTGTGATCGTTGGAAGATGCGGCGATTATGTACTGGAAGACAGGGATGACTGTCTCCATGTATTTGTCCATGCTCCTCTGGAATTTAAAAAAGAAAGAATCCTCCGACTTTATGGAGAGCGGAAAGAAAAACCGGAGAAACGTCTGGAAGAAAAAGACAAGAAAAGAAAACTCTATTATCAGCACTATACCGGAAGAGACTGGGGAATGGCTAAAAACTATCATCTTTGTCTGGACAGCAGTCTCATAGGTATTGATAATTGCGTTGACATTATAGAAAGACTGGCGAAAGGACTTTAAGAAACTTATGGGTGATATATTGATCAGAATGGCAAGATCTGAAGAGGCCGGGAGTCTGGCCAAAATTGAAGGAATATGCTTTCCTCCCCTGGAGGCGGCTTCACCGGAGCAGGTAGAAGAGAGGATGAGGACTTTTCCTGAAAATTTTGTGGTGGCAGAGACAGATGGAAAGCCTGTAGGCTTCATTAATGGAGGAACTACAGATAGGCCATATCTTCCTGATGAAATGTACCATGATGTGAGCCTCCATATTCCCGGAGGAGACTATCAGACAGTTTTCGGGCTGAATGTACTGCCGGATTACCGGCACCAGGGAATTGCAGGAAAATTGGTAGACTATTTTGTCGAACTGGCCAGAAGCCGGAGAAAGAAAGGCGTTGTCCTGACCTGCAAAGAGAAGCTTATAGGATTTTACCAAAGACATGGTTTCCAATGCTATGGAGAATCAGATTCTTCCCATGGAGGAGCCAAATGGTATGACATGAGAAATATATTCTGAAATAAAAACGGAACCGGACAGGCGGCTGGAAAAATCCAGTCTCCATGTCCGGTTTTTCTTCTTTTAAAGAGGGTTTAGAACTCACGGGTAATATTTTTCAGCCACTTATAACTTTTGTAATGCCGGTAGACAAAGGGAAGCTTCACAAATTCATCGGTGCAGATGAGGAAGTATACCCACATAGGGGGAAGCTTGAGCACGAAAGCAGAGAGAAAGCCCAGAGGAACCGCATATATCCACATGTCTATAAAATCACAGATAAATCCCCATCTGGAATCTCCGCCTGCCCGGAATATACCGCTGATGACAGATGAATTCATGGCTTGTCCGATAACATAGTACATATTGATAAAGAGCATAATGTTCAGATATCCCTGAGATACAGTGCTCAGATCAGACATGCTCATAAACACAGGACGGAGAAGGAAGATCAGGATCCCTCCTGCAACGCCGCTGAAAAAGGTTACTTTGCAGAAACGGGATGCGTCTGCTTTTACCAGATCCATACGTCCGGCTCCAATAGATTTTCCCAGAAGGATAGCCCCTGCATTGGCGATTCCGAAACAGACCACAGTTCCCAGATTTCTGGCTACCACTACTACCGCATTTGCCGCTACCATATCACTTCCCAGATGCCCCATGATCACGGAATACATGGAGAATGCAACGCCCCAGGACACTTCATTTCCAAATGCAGGAAGCGAATATCGGATAAAGTCTGCAAAAAGCAGTTTATGATGCTGAAAAATCGTAACAGGCCGAAAACGCAGGGTCTTAAACTTTAAAGCATCTGCCATGCACAAGGCGAGCTCAACAAAACGGGCGATTGTAGTTGCAAGAGCAACTCCTGCAATTCCCATTTTTGGGGCGCCGAACAGTCCGAAAATAAAGACTGCATTTAGAATGATATTTAAAACAAGCGCAGTTCCGTTTACAACAGTGGCAAAGATTACTCTCTCAATAGTGCGCATGGTACAAAGATATACCTGAGAAATACTCATAAACAGATAAGAAAAGCTGACTATGCGCAGATAAGTTTTTCCAGGCCCGAACAGAGAAGGATCATTGGTAAAAATATGCATGAGCAGTGAGGGACTGAAAAAAGCCAGTATAAAAAAGAGGAGAGAGATCAATATGGAAAGACGCATGCCGATCCCCATGATCTTTTCAATCGTCCGGGTATCCTTCTTTCCCCAGTACTGTGCAGCCAGCATAATGATCCCGGAAGATATCCCTGTATATACAAGATTCAGGATAAACATGATCTGGCTGGCAAGAGAACCGGCAGCCAGAGCTGTCTGGCTTACAAAGCCCAGCATAACCACGTCAGCGGAGCTGACTGCTGTAGTGATAAGGTTCTGCATGACGATAGGCAGAGCAAGGCGGATCATATCCCTGTAAAAGGTAGATGTGTTCTCTTTTGTTATCCTATTCATTTCATAAATACCTCCATAGATAAAAGAAGACTGCTCCATGTCACCAAAGCCTAATATATTTTGGCCGGTATTTAATGGAACAGCCCTTTAGAGCTTAAATAATATTATAAAAGAAGCAGGCAGACCCGTCTTTCAATAAAACAATAAAAAACTACAAAATTATGACTTTTATCGTTGCGGAAATAAAAGGTCCGGCTCATTGATCTTTATATGGTTTTCCAGAGAAGGCCTGTCGACCAGAGCAGGGACCACTCCTGTTCTGGAGACACAGAATCCGGCTGCGTAAGAAGCGATCCGAATGGCGTTTTTTAAAGGATATTCTTCTGTGAGGTAAGAGGCCAGAGCAGCGATAAAAGCATCGGCTCCTCCTGTAGAATCTACAGAGGGGAAATTGGAGGCCGGAAAATAAAAGCTTTCTTCTGAAGTCCTTAAATAGCAGCCTTTATGGCCAAGGGTTATGATCACTATCGGACAACCTTTGGAGATGAAAAAGTCGGCCTGATTCTCTACAGAAGTTTCCCCGGGACACAGTACTGCCGCTTCGTTTTTATTTGGAACAAAAATATCTGTATTTTCCAGCAGTCCCTCAGGAAGAACAGAAAGTGCAGCTGGTTTGACAATGGTTTTCCCCTGATGTTTCTTTGCGGTTTTCAGGGACTGGATCACAGTTTCTTCAGGAATTTCTGTGGAGATCAGACAGTAGCCACAGCCCTCAAACAAGTGTTCTCTGGAAAGAATGTCTTCCGGGGTCAGATGAAGATTGGCTCCGGGCAGGATGGTGATGCTGCTTTCTGCGTCTTTCAGTACATGGATATATGCCTTTCCCGTTAGAGAACGGGAATCCCGTCGCAGCCCATGGGTGAGAACATGCTCTTTTTTTAAAGTATCGTAAACTACATTAGAATCAAAATCATTTCCCGTTTTTCCAAGGATCACCACTTCCCGGCCCAGTTTTGCGGCGCCAATGGCCTGATTGGCTCCTTTACCTCCCAGAGTTGTAGAAGATGAGGTAGTGATCACCGTGGTCCCCGGTCTTGGAGCTTCATCTACATTTAGGGTGATATCTGTATTGATGCTGCCCACCACCACGATCTTTTTATAGCGGAAGGAAGGGGGGGCATCGATGCTGTCTTCATGATCAAGAAGAAGATCTTCAGGCTTCAACGTAAGAAGCTCAGAAGGCTTTGCCTGTTCACACTCCGCAATAAGATTTTCACATACATTTTCTCCGAAACGCCGGTAGGGGATTCGTATCGAGGAGATGCGTGGAAACCGTATGGCTTCTCTGGCATCCTCACGAAGACTGACCAGGGACAGATCAAAGGGGATATGGTAATGAAAGCTGTCTACTTTTGCGTAAAGAGCCAGAGCAGATTCAAAATGGGTGCTGACTATTCCGGTAAATCCCTGGAGGGAGATCTTGCTATAAAAGTCCTCATCAAAGATTGAAATCTGCATATCTTCTGTATAAGGGATTTCATGGTCAAACAAGCATTTTTTAAATCCCTCAAAAACCATGGCAGAACGGAAACTGCCTGGCTTAGTCAGACAGGCAATGTTAGTATGCCGATAAGCCAGAAGCTTTTTTGTGGCAGTATACCCCATCAATGTAAAATCCAGACACTGAGAAACGCCGGGGCTTGGTATGTTGATAAAAGAAAGGGGGATGTTCACCTCTTTAAAATAGCGCTGCCGCTCCATACTGTCTTCACATACCGGTTCCCAGATCACCCCGTCTACATGATGGCGGCACAAGGCAGTAATATGCTTCAGTTCCTGTTCCTGACTGTCATTACTGTCACAGATCAATACATTATACCCATGGCGCTGGGCCGCTTCCATAATGCCGTTTTCCAAAAGATTCGTTTGAGAAGAATGTTTCAGTAATACGCCGATCAGGAATGTTTTGGCATTTGAAAGGCTTTTGGCCGCTCCGTAAGGGGTATAGTTATATTCTTTTACAATTTTTAATACCCGGTTTCGGGTTTCAATATTAATATTTTCTGCTTTATTGTTTACAATTTTAGAGACTGTGGAGATGGAAACTCCTGCTAAATTTGCAATTTCCTTTATGGTCATAGACAATACCTTTCCTTATTATTCCCTTTAAAAACATATCTATAAAGTCATTATTGACTATCTTCCTCATTTTGTCAATATAAGGAAAATGCTTTAAATAAGCATTTTCTCAACTAAAAACCAGCGCCTGCTTTCCTGTAAGACTATTGTAATGTCCCGATAAACATACTACGAATAATATATACTTCTTTCGTTGCAATCCTGTTGAAGGTGTGTTACTCTTTTTATTGAAATATTTACGACAGAAAGCAGAACAAGAAGATGCGTTATAGAAAACCAAAATATTACCAAAACTTCCGGTGTATTGCCGAGAGATGTCCGGACACTTGCTGTGCCGGATGGCAGATAGTGATTGATGAGGAATCCCTGGAAAAGTACAGCAATGTAAAAAGTGATTTTGGCACCCGGCTTTTAAAATCCATTGACTGGTACCAGGGAACTTTTGTACAGTATAACAGACGCTGCAGCTTTTTAAATGAGGAAAATCTCTGTGATATCTATCGGGAGCTGGGGGCAGAGGCTCTTTGTCAGACCTGCTGCCAGTATCCCAGACATGTGGAAGAGTTTGAAGATCTGAGAGAATATTCTCTTTCCCTTTCCTGTCCGGAAGCAGCAAGGATCATGCTGTCCACAAAGGAGAAGACAGAATTTGAGGAGACAGAGGATGCTGCGGAGGAGAATGAGGAAGACTATCTGGATTTTGATCTGCTGCTTTTTGACCGTTTGGAGGAGGCCAGAGAACTTATCTTTTCTGTGATCCAAAACAGGTCTCTGGATTTTTCTAGGAGAATGGCAGTTCTGCTTTGGTTTTCTTTTGAAATACAGGAGGCTCTGGACAAAGGAGAATTGTTTGAACTGGAACTGGAAGAGTGTATGGAAAGCATCCTGAAGAGGGAAGAAGAAGGGAGCCTTGGGGTCAGATTCCGAAATATGAAAGCTATGTCTAAAGACCTGGAAAAACTAGAAGTCCTACGGGAAGGCTGGGGAAAAGAACTTGAAAATCTTCAGATACAGCTTTATGATAAAGGAGAAGAAACTTACGGGAAGATTTGTGAAAAATTTTGTGACACTTTAAAAAAAACAGACAAAGAGCAGTACTGGGATATCTGGGGAGAACAGATACTGGTTTTTTTTGTCTATACGTATTTCTGCGGAGGGGTATATGACGATATGATCTATACAAAGGCTGTATTGTCTGTGTTTTCCGTACTCTGGATCCGGGAGATCTTTATGGAGAGATGCTGTATTCAGGGGGAGTCTTTGGAATTGGCAACGATCTGCCGGGCTGCCTGGGAGTTCGCCAGAGAGATTGAACATTCTGATGAAAACCTGAATCTGCTGGAAGAAATTTTTGATGAATCTACCTTATATGTGCCAGAGAATTTTCTTCCTGGTCTAGCAACATAGGAAAGGGGTAAGATTATGAGTGAAGTAAAAGAAAAACCATATTGGGAGGGAAAAAAATATTCTTTTTTCTGCCATAAAGAATGTGAGTATTTTCCCTGTCATAAAACTAATGACCCGGAGAATTTTAACTGTCTGTTCTGCTATTGTCCTTTGTACGCCCTGGGAGACCGGTGTGGAGGAAACTTTAAGTATACGGAAAAGGGAGTCAAAGACTGTACGAATTGTCTTCTTCCCCACAAAAGAAAAAACTTCGGCTATATCATGAGCAAGTATGATGAAATTATGGAGCTGGCAAAAGAAAACCGAAAAAAATGATTCCAGATAAAAGACCTCCCCTTTCTTTTTGACTACAAAAGAGACGGGGAGGCTTTTTTTATAGAACCTGTTTTTATAGTTTGCTGCTGTTTTTGATAAGAAAGATGATTTTGGAAAGATCCTCACATACATAATCACAGACTGGCAGCAGTTCTTCCGTGTAAGGGGTCAGATCAGGTACCATACAGGAAATGCCTCCGGCAGCCCGTGCAGCTTTCAGTCCGTTGATACTGTCCTCTACGATCAGGCAATTTTCGGGAGGAACCTGAAGGGCCTGGGCAGCTTTCAGAAAAATATCCGGTTCCGGCTTGCATGCAGCCACCTCATCTCCACATACGGAAGCAGTGATATAGGATGTGATACCAGCCAGTTTCCAGTAGTGAGCTGAGGTGCTGCGTTTTGTGGAAGTAGCCACTGCTATGGGGATTCCTTCTTCTTTTAAAAAATTCAGCAGCTCTTTCAGACCTTTCTTTTCCGGCACAGAATACTTGTCAATATATTCTTTTACATATTGACTTCGGATCTGACGGCCCTGATCATAATTTACTTTACCGCCATACCATTTTTTGAAAAGAGCAGCGCTTCGGTCTCTGGAACTTCCTCTCATCTGACGCAGATGGTTTTCAGTAATGGTAAATCCCATTTCCCGTCCGGCTTTCATCCACCCTTCTTTCATCAGTTTTTCCGTATCAAAAAGAACTCCATCCATATCAAAAATAACTGCTTTTATTTCCATAAAATCATTCCTTCCTGTAATGTAAAAATCTGACAGTATTATCAGAGGTATTTTACCATGGACAAAAAGGAAAGTCTATTCCGAAAAAAGAAGTGACGGAAAAAGGCGAACATGATAAAATATCTGAGTGGGAAGTAAACAGAAGTTAAAAACCCCGATGCAAGCTTGTCCGTCTGGTTCGTTGCTTGCAGAAATAAAGAATTACGATTTGGAGAACATGAATGCAGATTATTATATCACCGGCCAAAAAGATGAAGCGGAAAGAAGAGGAAATCTCTGAGATTACCCGTCCGGTATTTTATAAGGAGGCCTGTCGTTTAAGAGAAGAACTAAAGAAAATGGACTTTGATTCTCTAAAAGCTTTGTGGAACTGCAATGAAAAGATTGCAAAAGAAAACCAGGAACGTTTCCGTTGTTTTGAGATGGATCAGAATCTGACAGGGGCAGTGCTGGCTTATGAGGGGATCCAGTATCAGTATATGGCCCCTCAGGTTTTTACGGACAGTCAGTGGGAATATGTAAAGAAACACTTGCGGATCCTTTCCGGCCTTTATGGGATTCTAAGACCCCAGGACGGGGTGATCCCCTACCGCCTGGAAATGCAGGCGAAGCTGAAAGCGGAAGGGTACGTTGATCTTTATGATTTCTGGGGAGACCGGCTTTACCGGGAGCTGACAAAAGATGACAGGGTGATTCTGAATCTTGCGTCTAAAGAGTACAGCAAAATCATAGAAAAATATCTGGAAAAAGATGTCCGGTATATTACCTGTATTTTCGGAGAAGAGATCCAGGGCAGGATAAAAGTAAAAGCTACAAAGGCCAAAATGGCCAGAGGCGAGATGGTCCGGTGGCTTTCTGAAAAACAGATTGAAAGACCGGAAGAAATAAAAAAATTTCATGGATTAGATTATAGATACAGGGAAGAATATTCTTCAGACACAGAATTTGTTTTTCTGGAAAAAAAGCAGGATAAGGAGAAAAACGGGTGAAAAAGACAGATGAGATAAAAGAGATCATTGAATACTATGCAGGACAAAAGGAGCCAAAGGACCAGGAGAATCTTACAGCCATGCTCAGGGAGATCCAGGAGACGGAAGGCTGGATACCTTCAGAAGCCTGCCGGATGGCAGCAGAAAAGCTTGGGGTAAAAGAAAGTGTGCTGAACTGTATCATAAAGCTGTATCCCAGTCTGAAGGCAGCTCCCTATGTCCATGAAATCCTTTTGTGTACCGGAGAGCGCTGCCAGAAGAAAGACAGTATGGAGATTCTGGAAGCTGTAAAGAAAAAGCTTCAGACAGACAGGGATGGCCTGTCACGGGATAAGCGGATCCTTCTGACTACCAGAAACTGTCTGAAAAAATGCAGGACTTCCCCAAATGTCTGTATAGACGGTGTCCATTATCCCAATATGACAAAAGAAAAAATATTAAAACTGACAGACAGTCTGAAACAGGAGTGAGAAAAATGCATTATCAGGGAGTACTATTTGATTTAGACGGAACACTGACAGCTTCTGGAGAGGGAATCACCAAGTCGGTCCAGTATGCCTTGGAAAAAATGGGAATGCCGGAGCTGGGAAAAGACCGGAAAAAGCTGGAGGTTTTTGTAGGACCTCCTCTTCTGGAGCAGTTTATGAACTATGCCGGATTCAGCGAAGAAAAGGCGGCAGAAGCTGTAAGGTATTACCGGGAAAGATATAATGTGACGGGAATTTTTGAAAACAGGCCATATCCGGGCGTGAAAGAGCTTTTGGAAGAGTTGAAAAAGAAAGGTATGACTTTAGCAGTGGCATCTTCGAAACCGGATAAAATGGTAAAGATCGTTCTGGACCATTTTCAATTGGATACATATTTTGATGTGATCATGGGCAGCGATATTAACCGGCCAAAGATGACAAAGGCTCAGGTGATCCTCCAGGTCCTGGAGAAAATAAACTTTCTGGACAAGCGGGATCAGGTGATTATGGTGGGAGACCGGCATTACGATGTCCTCGGAGCAAAAGAGACCGGACTTTCCTGCATCGGCGTTACCTACGGATACGGTACCAAAGAAGAACTTTTAAAAGCAGGTGCCGTAAAGACTGCGGCCAGTATCCGGGAGCTGGGAAAACTTCTGGGTCTGTAAAAATTTTATATAAAGGGATATCCCAAGGGGATGAGGGATGTCCGGGCTTTTGTGGGCTGAGGGCAGGATTAGAGGAAAAAGGCTGCTGTATTTTACAGATGAAAGACTCTGTGAAATACAGCAGCTTTATCATTTCTTTTTCGGATCAGGAGATACCTGAGCAAGGATAATAGCCCCAAACATCAGCAGACAGCCCAGGATTTCTCTGGGCGCAAGTGCCTGGCCAAGAAGGATCCATCCGGCCAGCACAGAAACTACAGATTCCAGACTGAGGATCAGAGAGGCGATAGTAGGATCCGTGCCTTTCTGTCCAATGATCTGCAGGGTATACGCAATGCCGCTGGAGAATACGCCTGCATAGACGATGGGGAACCAGGCAGACAGGATCTCTGAAACGGCCGGCTCTTCAAAAAGAAACATCAACACCGAAGAAAGCAGGCCGCAGACAAAGAATTGTATGCAGGACAGCTTTACCCCGCTGACTTTCTCTGTAAAGTGATCGATGACCAGAATATGCAGAGCAAAGCACAGAGAACAGAGCAGTACCAGAAAATCTCCCTGACCAAGAAAAAATCTTCCCTTCATGCACAGCAGGTAAAGGCCGATAAGGGCTATGACCACGCTGATCCAGATCTGAAAGGATACCCGTTTTTTAAGAAAGATCCCCAGGATCGGCACCAGGATAATATAAAGAGCCGTGATGAAACCGGCTTTTGCCACTGTGGTATACTGGATCCCCACCTGCTGAAGGGTGGTGGAAAGAAACAGCATGATGCCGCAGAGGATTCCGCCAGTGATCATGTCTCCCGGACGGTCTCCGGCGATTTCTTTTGCCGGATCTTTGTCTTTGACATCTTTCTTTTTCTGACAAAAGAAAAATACACAGGGAACCAGGACAATGCCGCCCAGTAAAGAACGGACGGCATTGAAAGTGTAGGGGCCGATGTAGTCCATAGCTACGCTTTGGGCCACAAAGGCCACGCCCCATATAAGTGCTGTTAGAAACAGCAGGATAAAATTTTTTGAATGTTTCGCTGACATAATTACAGTCTCCAGATGATGTGATAAATTTTACATGCAGAAAGCCGGACAAAGTCCCAGTCCGGCTCCCTGAAAAATGATTTTACTCCAGCATCTGATGATATTCCTGGAGAGATTTCAGAGGAGAGGCCTCCTTATTCAGCACCGCATGGATACCTTTGGCGCTTGCAAGGGCAGCGGACATGGTGGTGATGTAAGGGATCCGCTTATTGATAGCGGTTTTTCTCAGATAGGAGTCATCATACTTACTCTGTTTTCCAGCGGGAGTATTCACGATTAAATCAATCTCTCCGTTTACCATGGCATCATAGATGTTAGGACGGCCTTCCTGAAGTTTTTTCATTGCCTTGCAGGGTACGCCGTTTTCATTAAAATAGCCGGCGCATCCTTCTGTGGATACGATCTTAAATCCCAGTTCATGAAGCTGTTTTGCCACCTCAAGTGCATCGGGACGGTCATTTTTATTTACACTTACAAGGGCTGTTCCACCAAGCGGCAGCTTGGCATTGGCAGCCTCTTCCGCTTTATAGTAAGCCATGCCGAAGGTTTCCCCGAGACCAAGGACTTCTCCGGTAGAACGCATTTCCGGTCCCAGAAGAGGATCTACCTCCGGGAACATGTTGAATGGGAAGACCGCTTCCTTTACTCCGTAGTAAGGATGTTCTTTTTCCTCATATTTGGTCACATCCGGGCGGATGCCTGTAAGTTCATAAGTCATTAATTTTGTGGCAATATTTGCCATATTAATGTTGCAGACCTTGGATACCAGAGGTACAGTACGGGAAGCTCTGGGGTTTGCCTCCAGAACATAAACTTTTCCTTCGCAGATGGCATACTGCATATTCATCAGTCCTACAACACCCATTTCACAGGCAATGGCTGTGGTGTATTTCCGGATCAAATCTTTGTGTTTTTCTGAAATCTCCACAGAAGGGATCACGCAGGCAGAATCTCCGGAGTGGATGCCGGCCTGTTCAATATGCTGCATAACTGTAGGAACAAAGGCATGAGAGCCGTCGGAAATAGCGTCTGTCTCGCACTCCAGGGCGTTCTGGAGGAATTTGTCCATGAGGATAGGACGTTCCGGCGTTACATTGATGGCAGCAGCCATATAGTCTTTCAGCATATCATCATCGTAAACCACTTCCATGCCTCTTCCGCCAAGTACATAGGAAGGACGCACCATCATGGGATATCCGATCCGATGGGCGATCTCCAGGGCTTCTTCGATATTGACAGCCATGCCCGATTCCGGCATAGGGATATCCAGCTTCTGCATCATAGCGTTGAACTGGTCACGGTCTTCTGCCATATCAATGACAGCAGGAGAAGTACCCAGGATATGAGCGCCTCGTTTTTCCAGCTCTGCGGCAATGTTCAGAGGAGTCTGGCCGCCGAACTGGACGATAATGCCCAGAGGTTTCTCTTTGTTATAGATGGACATAACGTCTTCTACGGTAAGAGGCTCAAAGTAAAGTTTGTCCGAAGTATCATAGTCTGTGGACACGGTTTCCGGATTGCAGTTTACCATGATCGTCTCGAATCCCAGTTCCCTTAAGGTAAAGGCTGCATGAACACAGCAATAATCGAATTCGATACCCTGGCCGATACGGTTGGGGCCGCCGCCCAGGACCATGACTTTGCGCCTGTCAGATACGGAAGCTTTGTCTTCTCCGATATAAGTAGAGTAGTAGTAGGAAGCCGGCTCTTTTACGGCACTTACCGGAACTGCATCCCACCGCTGGGAAAGTCCCAGGGATTCTCTTCTCTTAAAAAGATCCCATTCGTCTGTATGGAGGATCTGTGCCAGATACCGGTCGGAAAAACCGTCTTTCTTAGCCTGGATCAGGAGATTGTCGGGCAATTCTTTATCCTGATATTTCAAGATCTCTTCTTCCAGATCCACCAGCTCTTTCATCTGTTCCAGGAACCACATCTTAATATGGGTCATATCATGAAGTTTCTCTAAAGAAGCGCCTTTGCGTATGGCTTCATAGAGAAGGAACTGACGCTCGCTGGTAGGCTCTGCCAGTCTTAAGTACAGTTCTTCCAGGGAAAGGCTGTTAAAGTCAGAGGCAAAGCCAAGACCGTAGCGTCCTTTTTCCAGAGAACGGATGGCTTTCTGAAGGGCCTCTTTGTAATTTTTTCCGATGGACATGACCTCGCCTACGGCTTTCATCTGAGTTCCAAGTTTATCCTGGGAGCCTTTAAATTTTTCAAAGGCCCACCGGGCAAACTTGATAACTACATAATCTCCGGAAGGCTTGTATTTCTCCAGAGTTCCTTCTTTCCAGTACGGGATCTCGTCCAGGGTCAGTCCTGCGGCCAGAAGAGCGGATACATAGGCGATAGGGAAGCCTGTGGCCTTGCTGGCAAGGGCAGAAGAACGGGAGGTTCTGGGATTGATTTCGATGATGATAATACGGCCGGTCTTGGGATCATGGGCAAACTGTACGTTGGTGCCGCCGATAACGCCGATGGATTCAACAATGGCATGGGCCTGCTTTTCCAGCTCATCCTGAACATCCTGGGAAATAGTCAGCATAGGTGCTGCGCAGAAAGAATCTCCGGTGTGGACGCCCATGGGGTCAATATTCTCAATGAAACATACAGAAATCTTCTGACCCTTTGCGTCACGGACAACCTCTACTTCCAGTTCTTCCCAGCCGATGACAGATTCTTCGATCAGGATCTGGTTTACCATAGAGGCGGCAATTCCTCTGGCAGCAACTTTCCGAAGCTCTTCTTCGTTGTAGACGATTCCTCCTCCGGTTCCCCCCATGGTATAGGCAGGGCGGATGACACAAGGATACCCTAATTCTCCGGCAATCTTTACAGCTTCTTCTACGGAATAAGCCGGAGCGCTTTTGGCCATTTCGATTCCAAGCTTGTTCATGGTATTTTTAAACTCGATACGGTCTTCACCACGGCTGATAGCGTCTACCTGGACACCGATGACCTCTACATGATATTTGTCCAATACCCCTGCATGATACAGTTCTTCGCAGAGATTCAGTCCCGACTGGCCGCCCAGGTTGGGAAGGAGAGCATCCGGCCGCTCCTTTGCAATGATCTCCGTAAGACGGTCTACGTTTAAAGGCTCGATATAGGTCACATCAGCAGTGGATGGATCTGTCATGATGGTGGCCGGATTGGAATTTACCAGCACAATCTCGTAACCAAGACTTTTTAAGGCCTTGCAGGCCTGAGTACCGGAATAATCGAATTCACAGGCCTGTCCGATGATGATAGGTCCGGATCCAATGATTAAAACTTTGTGGATATCATTTCTCTTTGGCATAGAAACCTCCCATATATAAAATTTTTGTAAAACATCTTCACAATGCAAGTATACCATAGCGGCAGAAGGAGAAGCAATAAAAGAAGAAACAAAAATCAACCGGAGAGGTTTTTCTTTACCTTGACAGAATTTTCTGCTATACTGGCCTCAAATCCAATAATTTTCCGACAAAATCCAGAAATTGTTGGAAAAAGCATACGGAGGAGGAAAGTTATGATTGAGGTGAAAAATCTTACCAAATACTATAAAGGGAGCCTTGGAGCAGCAGTAAAAAACGCTTCTCTTACTGCCATGCCCGGAGAGATCACTGTGCTTTTGGGGCCGAATGGGGCGGGAAAGTCTACTACCATCAAAAGTATTGTAAACCTTCTGAGCTATAATGGGGAAATCCTGATCTGCGGTTATCCCAACAACAGCCTGGAGGCCAAAAAACAGTTCGGCTATATTCCGGAAGTACCGGTACTTTATGATCTCCTTACCGTAGATGAGAGTATTGAGTTTATTGGTAAGGCTTACCGGTTGGAAAATTATAAAGAAACAGGAAATAAATATCTGGAACTGTTTCAGCTGACCCAACAGCGGCATAAACTTGCAAAAGAACTGAGCAAAGGGATGAAGCAGAAGCTGAGTATGATTCTGGCTCTGCTGATCCAGCCAAAGGCCCTTCTGGTAGATGAACCTATGGTAGGTCTCGATCCGGCCAGTATTGAGGAGGTCCTGAACCTTCTGGTGGAGCTGAAAAACCAGGGGACTTCTATTTTGATCAGCACCCATATCATCGACGTGGTCAATGAGATCTGGGACTGTGCCTATATCATGAACCACGGGGAGATCATCCGCCGGATACACCGGGGAGAAGAAGGCAGTGAAACACTGAAACAGATTTTCTTTGAAGCTACAGCGGAGGAAGAATAGATGAAGTCATTGTTATATTTGTCTCTTTTAAAAGTGAAGGGAACTGTGCGGAATCAGTTCCGGACTCCGGCATCTGCTCTGATCACGATCTTCCTGATCTTTCTTTACGGCGGACTGGTGATCATGGCTTTTGCCGCATCCTCAGATAATCCGGCTGCAGGGGGAACGGTGGATACCAATACGGCTATCCTTATAGGAATCGGCATGACGGCTATTTTTGCCTTTACCGTAATGCTCAATAAGAGAAAGGCTCTTGTATACGACACCGATGCCTATTATCTTTTTGCAGGGCCATATACCAGAAAACAGATAAACGGCTATATCCTGTTCCAGTCTCTCAGACAAGGGGTGTTGTACGGACTTTTAGGCTGCTATATGATCGCCATGTTTTCCATGACCGGATATTTTACCATTCCCTATTTTCTGGTATGTTTTGCAGACCTGACACTGATGCTGGTCTTTTTCCTTCTTCTTACCGATTACATCTATATGTGGGGGCTGGTAAATGAAAAGTATAAAAAATGGAATTACCTGCCGGTGGCAGTGGTGGTAATCTGCACGGCGCTGGTATTTCTCTGGGCAGTACATCAGTCCGGCTATGATCTGGAAAACGGCTTTCTTCTGTTTGCGGCCAGCCGGGAATTTTATCTGGTTCCCTTTTTCGGCTGGACCAAGTGGGCAATCGATGGTTTCCTTCAGGGCCAGTATCTTTTTACCTTGGGAGGAACCTTTCTTCTCCTTGCATGCTGCCTGGTCATTGTGGTATTCTTTTTAAGATTTGACAAAGACATTACGGAGCAGGCGGTAGCGGATGCAGAGGAGGCCAGCGCTTTTCTGCGGAGGGCCAAGGCCAACGGCGGACGGGCCAGAATCGAAGACGGAAAAGTAAAAAGTGTGAAAGGCGGATTTGCTCCCGGAGCAAAAGCGGTACTTTCCAAAAACATGCTGATCATGCGGAAAACAGGAAACTTTCTGAGAAAACAGGATGTGGCTATCATCGTCTTTTATTTCGTCATCAGCCTGATTGTACTGCCGGACAACGTTTTTTACATGTTCTGTTATATGATGATCATCTGGCTGTTTACTCTGATACAGGATTCGGATCTTCTGCGGGATCTGAACAATTACCAAATCTATCTGATCCCGGATAGTCCTTTGAAAAAACTGGTATATGCCATGATTCCCGCTTACTTGAAAATCGGAATCATTATGAGCGTTTCTGTGATCTTTGCCGGTGTCTTTACCAGAATGGCACCTCTGGATATTCTCCAGTATCTGGTTATGCTCCTGGGATACAGCCTGATCTTTGTGGCAGGTACTGTGCTGTCTGTAAGGATCTTAAGAAGCAGAGCCAATGTGATGTTGGAATCGTTTCTGCGCATGCTGATCATTCTGGTTGCGGCGGTACCTTCTCTGGCTATCGGACTGATAATTGTCCTTTTTGCGGGTATGTACCGTACTCCTGCTTTGATGATGGGTGTCTTTACCGTTGTCAGTCTTGTGATGAACATTCTTGTTTCACTGGTGATCATAATCGCCTGCCAGGGCATGATGAACGGAAGAGAAGTATAGAGGAAAAGGGGAAAATGAAATGTTAGGTTCAAAAGATGAGATCAGGATTAGCCAGGCGATTGTACATATTATGGATCCGGGACTTGGAATGCCGGTGCTTTCTGACGCAATACTGGATCCGGGGCCGGATCTGGCAGATTTTCTGAAAGCCCATATTTACCGGATCGATACCAGCGATGATGTGAAAAACTGCAGTTTCCTGGAGGATTCCCAGATATTTCCTTTGGTGGAAGAGTGGGACAGTGAAAAATTTGTTGAGATCTCTCAGAAGATCGCCGGACAGCTTTACACCATTATGAGCCAGAATATAGATATCCCCGGAGCGGATCTCCTGGCAGTGGAGTATATGGTGGAAAAGCACAGATATCTGGCTCTTTTGAAAATGAACTATAAAACTTCTTATACCCATCTGACCAACTCCGATCCCTGGGGAAATAATAATGATATCATCCAGCAGAAAGCCATTCTCCCCGGGGAAACCCAGAAACTTTCGGAAGCGGCTCTGATCGACTTGGATGCCCCGCAGTACGTGCGGCTGGTGGAGAAAAAATATGAAGTAAACGGGGTAAAGACCAATTATTTTTCAAAATTGTTTTTAAAATGTTCCGGCGCCCTTTCTTCTAAGTCCAAGCTTTCTATTGTGAGCAAAGCCGTGGCCGATGTGCAGAAAAAATATTTCAATGAATCGGAACAGTTCGAGGTCCAGATGGAGACGAAAAGTATCTTAAACCGGGAGTTTACAGAGCAGGGAGGCTTTCAGGTCCCGGAAGTGGTGGACAAGATCTTTAAGGATCATCCCGATATGAAGGAAGAAGTCCAGGAGAAACTGGAAAAATATCATCTCAATGAAGCGGCGGTGGAACCCCAGAATCCTGCCACCACCAGGAAATATATGACCCAGCGTCTGCTGACGGATACAGGGATCGAGCTGAAGATCCCTATGGAAGAATATAACAATAAAGATCGGATCGAATTTATCACAAATTCTGACGGGACCATATCTCTTCTGATAAAAAATATCGGAAGTATTGAAAGCCGGTAAAGAAACATGGTATACTGATACTGTTGTCTAAAAAAGAAAGAAGAGGTAAAGAAAAATGGAAAGAGAAAGATTTTCTTCCCGGATCGGTTTTATCCTGATCTCTGCAGGATGTGCCATTGGTCTGGGAAATGTCTGGCGTTTCCCCTACATTACAGGTAAGTACGGCGGTGCGGCTTTTGTGCTGATCTATCTGTTCTTCCTGATCGTTATGGGACTTCCCATCATGGTCATGGAATTTGCTGTGGGACGTGCCAGTCAGAAAAGTATTGCCCTGTCTTTTAATGTTCTGGAAAAGAAAGGGTCCAAATGGCATCTCTACCGCTATGTGGGAATTGCGGGGAATTTCCTGCTGATGATGTTCTATACGACTATCGGCGGCTGGATGCTGATCTATTTCTTCAAAATGCTGAAAGGGGACTTTGTGGGACTGGACGCAGAGGGAGTCAGCCAGGTTTATGCAAATCTGACCACAGATCTTCCTACTATGCTGATCTGGATGCTGATCATTGTAGCTCTGGGATTTCTGGTTTGTTCTATGGGACTTCAGAGCGGCGTGGAAAGGATCAACAAGTTTATGATGGTGGTACTTTTCCTGCTGATGGTAGTGCTGGCAGTGAATTCCAGCCTTCTGCCGGGAGCTTCCGAAGGTTTGAAGTTCTATCTTCTTCCGGATTTCGGAAAGCTGACGGATTACCCGATTTCAGAGGTTATATTTGCAGCTATGGGGCAGGCCTTCTTTACACTGAGCTGCGGAATTGGAGCCCTGGCTATTTTCGGAAGCTATATCGGCAAAGAGAGAAAGCTTACAGGAGAAGCTGTAAATATTTTGGTGCTGGATACCTGTGTGGCTCTCATCGCAGGTCTGATCATTTTCCCTGCCTGCTCGGCCTACGGCATTGATCCCGGCGAGGGTCCGGGACTGGTATTTGTCACTCTGCCCAATGTATTTAACCATATGGCGGGAGGCAGGATCTGGGGCGCTATGTTCTTCCTGTTTATGACCTTTGCGGCCCTGACTACGATTATCGCTGTATTCCAGAACATTATCTCCTGTGCCACAGATCTCTGGGGCTGGAGCTTAAAGAAGGCTACGATTATTAACGGAATTGCCATTGCAGTTCTTTCCCTGCCCTGTATCTTCGGTCTGACTATCTGGAGCGATTTTACGATCCTGGGCAAGAACATCATGGATTTTGAGGATTTTCTGGTAAGCAACAATATCCTGCCTTTAGGTTCACTGGTTTATCTGCTGTTCTGTGTGACCAGATATGGCTGGGGCTGGGATAACTTTATCAAAGAAGCAAATACAGGAAAAGGTATTGGTTTTCCGAAAAAGCTGAAAGTTTATTTCACTTTTATCCTGCCGCTCATTATCCTGTATATCTTTTTCCAGGGATACTGGAGCCTGTTCCAGACCCTGTAATCAATAGCCGGCACCCTTTGCGGACTGCCTGGTCACTATGAATACATAGAGGGACTGCTGCCTTGCGGACAAGATCCGGGGCGGGCAGTCTCTTTGATTTTGAGTTTTTTAATTTTTGAAATATTTCTTGAAATTGTGCACTTTTCCCGGTATACTAAAGAAAAGCGTCAGATATTGCATTGGTGTGTGATGCAGCAGGACACTAAAGTAAGATAAAGGAGCTTGAAAAATGAAGAGAATATTACTGAAACTAAGCGGAGAAGCTCTTGCAGGACCGAAAAAAACCGGCTTTGACGAAGACACGGTAATGGAAGTAGCAAAGCAGGTAAAGGTTCTGGTAGAAGAAGGTATCCAGGTAGGAATCGTTATCGGAGGAGGCAACTTCTGGCGAGGACGGACCAGCGAGAATATTGACCGTACTAAGGCGGATCAGATCGGGATGCTTGCTACTGTCATGAACTGCATTTACGTTTCGGAAATTTTTCGTGCCGCAGGTATGAAGACCAGTGTGCTCACACCTTTTGAATGCGGTTCTTTTACCAAGCTTTTTTCAAAAGACCGGGCAAACAAATATTTTGAGCGGAATATGGTGGTATTTATGGCCGGTGGAACAGGGCATCCCTATTTTTCTACAGATACGGCTACTGTACTTCGGGCCATTGAGATCGAGGCAGATACCATTTTCCTGGCAAAGGCTGTGGATGGTGTTTATGACAGCGATCCAAAGCTGAATCCTGATGCAAAGAAATATGATGAGATCAGTATTCAGGAGGTTATTGATAAAAAGCTGGCAGTTATGGATATGACTGCTTCCATTATGTGCATGGAGAATAAAATGCCTATGCTGGTATTTGGTCTGAATGAAGAAAACAGCATTGTAAATACCGCTCATGGCAGATTTACCGGTACAAAGGTGCTGGTATAGCCAAAACCTTCCAAAGGGAAGAAAAGATAGAAACAGGAGGAAAGATTTATGGCAACAGATGAAAGAATCCAAAAATATGAAAACAAGATGCAGAAAACTCTGGATGGTCTGGTGAAAGAATATTCTACCATCCGGGCAGGAAGAGCCAATCCGCATATTTTAGATAAAATTACCGTAGACTATTATGGAAGTCCTACACCTCTTCAGCAGGTGGCAAATATTATGGTGCCGGAGGCCAGAATGATCCAGATCCAGCCCTGGGAATCTTCGCTGATCAAAGAGATCCAGAAAGCGATCCTGGCTTCTGATCTGGGGTTAAATCCCAATAATGACGGAAAGGTGATCCGTCTGGTGCTGCCGGAACTTACTGAGGAGAGAAGAAAGGAACTTGTAAAAGACGTAAAGAAAAAAGGAGAGGCTGCCAAAGTAGCTGTCCGCAACGTCCGCAGAGATGCTAATGACTCTTTTAAAAAGCTGGCAAAACAGGACGTGTCTGAAGATGAGATCAAAGAGCTGGAGGATAAGATCCAGAAATCTACAGATAAATATGTAAAAGAAATTGATAAAGCAGTGGAAGAAAAATCCAAAGAGATCATGACTGTATAAAAAACAGTAGAAGGGGCACATACAAAAAACAGGTATTGTGCCTCTTTTATGCGTAGGAGGAGTAAAATATGATAGTTCCCAGACATGTGGCCATTATCCTGGATGGAAACGGACGTTGGGCGAAGGCGAAAGGGATGCCCAGGACTTACGGACATGTGAAAGGCTGTGATAATCTGGAAAAAATCTGCACCGTGGCAAAGGAGTTAGGGGTCAAGTACCTTACAGTGTATGCCTTTTCCACTGAGAACTGGAAACGTTCGAAAGAAGAAGTAGACGGCCTGATGAAGCTGTTCCGCAACTATATGAAGAAGTGTATCAAAATTTCCCGGGATAATAAAATGCGGGTGCGGGTTATCGGCGATCCAAGGGCTTTTGACCCGGATCTTCAGGATAAGATCCGGGAGCTGGAGGAATATTCCAGCCAGTTTGACGAGCTCCACTTTCAGATTGCCCTGAATTACGGAAGCAGAGATGAGATCACAAGAGCTGTCCGCCGCATGGCAGAAGATGTGAGAAAGGGTGCTTTGGATCCGGAGAGCATTACGGAGGATACCATTTCCGGCTATCTGGATACCCGGGGTCTGCCGGATCCGGATCTGCTGATCCGTACCAGCGGGGAAGAGCGGCTGTCGAATTTTCTTATGTGGCAGTTGGCTTATACGGAATTTTATTTTACAGATGTGGCCTGGCCGGATTTTGACAAGGCAGAATTTGCAAAAGCCATTGAAAAATATAATAAAAGAGACCGCAGATACGGCGGCGTAAAGGAGGACTAAGATGTTCTGGACAAGGCTTTTCAGCGGTATTATCCTGGTGATTATTGCAGCTGTTTCCATTGCTGCAGGAAGCGCAGTGCTTTTTACGGTATTACTGGCGGTTTCTATTATCGGCATGAATGAGCTTTACCGGGCCACGGGAGTTCATCAAAAAGATTTTGGTCCTCTGGAGATTGCTGGTTATGCAGGGGCCGTGGGATATTATCTTACTCTTTTATGGCGCCAGGGTGAGGAGGTTTCTCTGGTGATCCTGCTTTTCGCTCTGGTCCTGATTATGTGTGTCTATGTATTTACTTATCCCAAATATCAGGCGGAACAGGTTATGGCAGCCATGTTTGGAATCCTCTATGTGGCAGTGATGCTGTCCTATATATACAAGACCAGAAATCTGGAAGGAGGCATCTGGCTGGTTGTTCTGATTTTCTTAAGTTCCTGGGGCAGTGATACCTGTGCCTACTGTGTGGGCCGTCTTATAGGAAAACACAAGATGGCTCCGGTGCTGAGTCCCAAGAAATCTATAGAGGGGGCTGTCGGTGGTGTGGCAGGCGCTGCCCTCTTAGGCGCTGCTTACGCCATGATTATTGCAGGCGTAAATCCGGCCCAGGGCCACACGCCTCTGATGTATGCGCTGATCTGTGCTGTGGGAGCCCTGATCTCTATGGTAGGAGATCTGGCTGCTTCTGCTATAAAGAGAAATAAAGGCATAAAAGATTATGGAACGCTGATCCCGGGCCATGGAGGAATCCTGGACCGGTTCGACAGCGTGATCTTTACGGCGCCTTTTATTTATTTCCTGGCTGAAGTATTGATATGATGCTGAGAGAAAAAAGATACCAGACGAATTTGTTCTGCATTTCGTGCTGCATATAAAGGGGATAAAATTATGACAAAGATCGCAGTATTGGGTTCCACCGGCTCTATCGGGACCCAGACTTTAGATATTGTAAGTAAGAATGAAGACCTTCAGGTGGTGGGCCTGGCTGCCGGAAGAAATATTGATCTGTTGGAAAAACAGATCCGTGCCTTTCGGCCAAGACTTGCTGCAGTAGGGGACCCGGCTCTGGCAAAAGAGCTGGAAATCCGGGTGAAAGATACGAGCTGTAAAGTTGCAGGGGGCATGGAGGGCCTGATCCAGGTAGCAGTTATGGAGGAGGCAGAAATCCTGGTAACAGCTATTGTGGGAATGATCGGTATTCGGCCTACTATTGAGGCTATCTGTACCGGAAAAGATATTGCTCTGGCCAATAAAGAGACCCTGGTGACTGCCGGACACATTATCATGCCACTGGCGGAAGAAAAAGGGGTAAAGATCTACCCTGTGGACAGTGAACACAGTGCCATTTATCAGTGCCTTCACGGGGAAAAAAACAGGAGTATTCAGAAACTTCTGATCACAGCTTCCGGAGGGCCTTTCCGTGGAAAGAAACGGGAGGATCTGGAACATGTCCGGGTGGAGGATGCTTTAAAGCACCCCAACTGGGCTATGGGACATAAGATTACCATTGATTCCGCCACCCTGGTAAATAAGGGCCTGGAAGTCATGGAGGCAAAATGGCTTTTCGGAGTAGACCTGGATCAGATCCAGGTGGTAGTTCAGCCCCAGAGTGTGATCCATTCCATGGTAGAGTTTGTGGACGGCAGCGTTATGGCTCAGCTTGGCAGTCCGGATATGCGCCTTCCCATTCAGTATGCCCTGTACCGGGGAGAAAGAAGATTTCTGGATGACGAGAGACTGGACTTTTCAAAATTAGGTTCGATTACCTTCGAGACACCGGATACAGAAACCTTTAAAGGACTGCCTCTGGCTATGGAAGCTTCCAGAATTGGCGGTTCTATGCCCACAGTATTTAATGCAGCCAATGAAAAGGCTGTGGCCCTGTTTCTGGACCGGAAAATCTCTTTCCTGGATATTTACAGGATTATTGAAGAAGCTATGGAAAGACATCAGGTGATCCCAGATCCGGGAATAAAAGAAATCCTGGATATGGAACAGGATATTTACAGATGGATTGAAGGCAGGTGGTAAATTGAGCATTATTATTGCAATCTTGGTATTTTCTGTGATCATCATTTTTCACGAGCTGGGACATTTTCTTCTGGCAAAAAGGAATGGCATTGCAGTTACGGAATTTTCTCTGGGTATGGGGCCAAGGCTTCTTTCAAAAGTCATTGGAGAGACCCGGTATTCTTTAAAGCTATTTCCCATCGGAGGCTCCTGTTTGATGGTGGGAGAGGATGATGATGACGACAGCCAGGGATCTTTTAACCGGGCTTCTGTATGGGCGAGGATCTCTGTGGTAGCAGCAGGGCCGATCTTTAACTTTATCCTGGCCTTTATCTTTGCCATGATCATTACCAGCGTCATCGGATACGATCCCTCCACGGTCCTTCAGGTAGAGGAAGGGTCTCCGGCCCAGGAAGCCGGACTTCAGGAGGGAGATGTGATCACAGAGTTTCAGGGTAAGCATATCTCCATTGGAAGGGACCTGGAACTGTATATGACCCTTCACGGGCTTCAGGACGAAAATGTGACTCTGACCTATGAGCGGGACGGAGAGAAACATGAGATTTCCTATACTGCAGACAGCCAGACCAGTTATCTGCTGGGCTTTTATTATTCAACAGAAGGTGAACCGGAGATCACCCAGATCATGCTGGACGGCTCCTTGATGGAAGCAGGAGTCCAGGCAGGAGATATCATCCGGGAGATCAATGGGGTAGAGATCAGTACCGGCCAGGATATCCAGGATTATATTGCCGCCAATCCCTTAGACGGTTCGGAGATCACTCTGGGCATAGAGAGGAACGGGGAAGTCCGGCAGATTTCTGTAACCCCAAAGATGACGAAGCAGGTAGATACAGGCTTTGTCTATAATCTCTACCGGGAAAAGACCAATTTCCTGGGGGTGATCAGATACAGCGCAGTAGAGGTGCGTTACTGGATCACCAGTACCATTGAAAGCCTTGTCATGCTGGTGAGAGGGCAGTTTACGGTTAATGATCTGTCCGGGCCTGTGGGGATCATTAATGTGATCGGAGATTCCTATGAGGAAGCCAGATCAGAGGGAACTGTCATGGTATGGATGCAGATGCTTTACTGGGCGATCCTTCTTTCCGCCAATCTGGGGGTGATGAACCTTCTTCCGATCCCTGCGCTGGATGGTGGAAGACTTGTCTTCCTCATTATTGAAGCTATACGGAGAAAGCGGATGAATCCTAACGTGGAGGGAATGATACACTTTGCAGGGTTTGTCCTTCTGATGGTCCTAATGGTCTTTGTTATGTTTAATGATATCCGGAGAATCTAAAATTTCTGTAAAATTTTCACAGAAATCTCTCTGGAAATCTGTAAAAAATGTGGATTGACGAAATGAAAGACCACCATTTATAATATCCCTGTAATTAAATGAGCGGATATTACAGGATAGTGTGTAACTGAAAAGGCATAAGCTATCTGTTTTTGAGTATGAAAAATACTCGGACAGAAAAGTTTATGCCTTCTTTTTTTACCCTATTCTTCCTCGTATCCGGAACGAAAGGAGAATAAAATGAAGGACAAGATTTTTGGCGTACTTCAGAGAGTGGGCAGAAGTTTTATGCTTCCTATCGCTATTCTGCCTGTGGCAGGACTTCTGCTGGGAATCGGAAGCTCACTGACCAACGCAACCACTATTGAAACTTATGGACTGGAAGGGATTTTAGGCGACGGAACCCTTCTCAATGCCCTGCTGACCATTATGAGTCAGGCAGGAAATGTAATTTTTGACAATCTGCCCCTGATCTTTGCGGTAGGGGTAGCCATTGGTATGGCGAAGAAGGAGAAGGAAGTAGCCGCACTGGCAGCAATGATCTCCTTCTTTGTCATGCATACCACCATCTCTGCTGTGCTCCAGGTACAGGGACAGATCCTGGATGACGGTTCCATTGCCTCCTCCGTACTGCCGGGAACCATCGCAGAAGTTTGTGGTATTCCCACTCTGCAGATGGGAGTTTTTGGAGGTATTATCGTGGGACTGGGCGTAGCGGCCCTTCATAACCGTTTTTACAAGATTCAGCTTCCAAATGCGCTGTCCTTTTTTGGGGGATCCAGATTTGTACCGATCATTTCTACCGTGGTTTATCTTTTGGTTGGAATTGCCATGTATTTTGCCTGGCCGGTAGTACAGAACGGAATCTATGCCCTGGGCGGTCTGGTTACAGGAACCGGCTATGTGGGAACCCTTATCTTCGGTATCATTAAAAGAGCTCTGATCCCCTTTGGACTTCACCATGTATTCTACCTTCCATTCTGGCAGACGGCTGTGGGAGGTACCATGGAAGTGGCCGGACAGCTGGTCCAGGGAGGCCAGAACATTTTCTTTGCCCAGCTGGCAGATCCAAGCACTGTGCACTTCAGTGCAGACGCTACCAGATACTTCTCCGGAGAATTTATCTTTATGATCTTCGGTCTTCCGGGAGCGGCCCTTGCCATGTACCGCTGCGCCAAACCTGAGAAGAAAAAACAGGCAGGAGGACTTCTTCTTTCCGCAGCTCTGACCTGTATGCTGACGGGAATTACAGAACCCCTGGAATTTTCTTTCCTGTTTGTGGCTCCCATCCTTTTTGTAGTCCAGGTAATCCTGGCCGGCGCAGCTTATATGATCGCTCATATTTTAAACATAGCCGTAGGTCTTACCTTCTCCGGCGGTTTTATCGATCTGTTTATCTTCGGAATTTTACAGGGAAATGACAAGACCGATTGGATCCGGATCATACCGGTGGGAATCATCTACTTTATCCTGTACTTTGTAATCTTCTCTTTCCTGATCAAAAAGCTGGATCTGAAGACTCCGGGAAGAGAGGATACGGAAGAGACAAAACTTTATACAAAAGCAGACTATAAAGCAAGACAGGAAGGCGGCAGCCAGAACTCCGGAAAAGCCCTGAGTCCGGAAGATGAGAAGAGTATGCTGATTACCAGAGGTCTGGGAGGAAAGAAAAACATTTCCGATGTAGACTGCTGCGCAACCAGACTGAGATGTACGGTAGTGGATCCAGACAAAGTAAAGGATGCTGTGCTGAAGCAGACAGGACCTTCCGGTATTATCAAAAAAGGCCAGGGTATCCAGATCATCTATGGACCTTCTGTATCTGTGATTAAGTCCAATCTGGAAGAATATCTGGCAGGCGCACCGGAGGAAGAAGAAAACTGGGAAGAGGCAGAAGAAACGGCGCCGGAAGCAGCAGTCCAGTCTGTGGAGAAAAAAGAAGGAAGCTCAGAAAAGGAGCCGGCGAAGAAACAAGGACCTGGAAGAATCCTGTACTCACCCTTTAAAGGAAGAGCGGCTTCGATTACAGAGGCTCCTGATGAAGCCTTTGCAGAAAGAATGATGGGAGACGGATATGTGGTATTCCCAAGTGAAGGCATCGTATATGCTCCGGAGGATTGTGAGATCAGCTTTGTCTTTCCATCGAAACATGCCCTGGGACTGAGGACAGAGGATGGTCTGGAATATCTCCTTCACATTGGTGTAGATACAGTAAAATTAGAGGGAAAAGGCTTTGAAGTTTTTGTCCGGGAAAATGACAAAGTGAAAAAGGGTGACAAACTCATGGAGTTTGATATAGAATATATAAAAGAACATGCAAAATCCGAAGCCTGCATAGGTGTTTTCACCAGCCTGGAAGAGGGACAGGAGATTGTGATGAAAGCAGAGGGAGAGATCGAAGCTTTAGAGAAGATTGCGGAGATCGCAGGTTTTTAGTGTACTGACATGCATGGGAAGAGAAGGAAAAGGAGCTGCATGAAATGTTTCGGATCATAAAGGCACTGAATAATAACAGTATTCTCGTACTGAGCAACGAGACAAAAAGGGAATATATACTGATGGGCAGCGGCATAGGCTTTGGCAAAATGCCCGGACAGCAGATAGAGTCCATGAAAGGAGCCAAGGTCTATTCCCTTGTGACCAGAAAGAAGAAACAGTCTGCCCTGAAGGCAGTGAATTCCATTGATCCGGTGTACCTGGAAATTTCCGGGGAGATCATTGACCTGGCAGAAGAGGAGTTTTCCCAGGTAAACAGGGACATTCTCCTGGCTATGGCAGATCATATCGCTCTGGCGACCAAGCGGGCAAAAGAAAACATGCAGTTTCCCAATCCTTTTACTAAAGATATCCAGATGCTCTTTTCCAGAGAATTTCAGGTAGCTTTAAAGGGACGGGAGATCATTAAAGCAAAGACCGGATATGTGATCTCAGATGATGAGGCAGGGCTGATCGCCCTTCATATCCATGCGGGACTTTCTGACGAAATGGTTTCGGAGACTCTGGAGACTACCAGGATCATTGAAGAGTGTATTTCTATTATTGAGGAACATTTTCAGATGAAGATCCCAAAGGATTCCCTGGCCTACGCCCGTATGATGAGCCATCTTTACTATATGGCGGCCAGAGCCAGAAAAGAGGAGCCTTTGAAGGTGGATATGAACGATTACATCTACGAAAAATATCCCCGGACAGGAAAGGCGGCGGAGCTGGTATGCGCTCATATGGGGAAAGAGCTAAAGAAAGAGATCCGGAAAGAAGAAATCGGATTTCTGGGGATCCACATTCAGAGGATATTGAGTGAATAAAAATTCAGAGTTGTTAAAATTATTCTTGAAATTTACAAAAAAAGTGCTATACTAAAAACATGCAGATATAGTTCATTGGTAGAACGTCAGCTTCCCAAGCTGAAGAGGCGGGTTCGATTCCCGTTATCTGCTTGTTTTTATGCCTATGTCCCATATTTACTGCATTTCTTATTATGCATGGAACTAAAATGGTACTAAAATTCATTTTATCCCATCTACTTCAAACATAGCAGTTCTTTCTGTGGATGAAGTCCATGTAGTGTTAAATTGATTAACCCCATTCCCTTTTAACCCCATACTGTATACTGTCTCATTCCAGAAAGGGCGAAGTACTCGCTGTCTATGGCTCTTTCTAAGTTCCAAAATCCCTTTTCGTTCATACTGTCTGATCATTTCCAGAGAAACTTTCTTTTCCTGGGCTATGTCCTTTAATGTTCGGTTTTGCTGATACCTGGCCCGGAGAGTCTCAGACTGTTTTGCTGGCAGTGAGTCCACCATAGGCCAGAGCACAGCACAAAGTTCTTCATGCTGTATTTTGGACAGAACATCCTCTTCCTCATTTCCAGAGTTTGGCAGTAGATCATATAAGCTTCCGTCTTCGCCCTCGCCTACAGGTACGTCCAGGCTCTCTATTTTAGCCATTAGAGCCGCCTTTTTCGTAGTCTCTAACACTTTCTTGCTAATGTTTAGAGAACGGCATATTTCGCAATCCGAAGGCTTTCTGCCATGCAGCTTTTCATAGTCAGAGACTGCTCTGTTATATTCTCTAATCCTGGTATACATTGAATCAGGAAACCTCACAGTGCTGTTTTTCCTGATATACCGGGCAATCTTTCTTCTGATCCAGTATCCTGCATAAGTAATAAAGAGAGTTCCTTCCTCTGGGCTGTAGTGATCAACAGCTTCAGATAACCCAAAATAACCCTCTTGTATGAGGTCATCTTCCTCTCCATAATCCCGGTAAGCATGCGCCACTTTATATATATACCCTTTATTTTGCTGCCAGAGCTGAAGCATGTTCTCAGCTATATTGTCTCCAGCCTGGATCCGGATAACAAGCTGCTCATTAGTCATCAAATTCTCCTTTTTTGCTGAGAAAATAATCGTGCTCTTCTTTGGATACTATCATTCCATTCCCCTTTCCTTCAGGTAAGTCATGACTGCTATTTGCCCCATGGCAAGCAATTAAGTGAAGGAAAATATCAAGGTCTTTTCCGTAATTACCACCATTCAGTCGATCGTCTACAATATCATCATACTTGATTTTTCCAGCATGGATTAGTCTGTGCGCCTCAGCTACAGGCATTTTTATATCCTTCTCTCCAATACGAACCGTCAGCCGGATCCTCTTTGGAAAAAGCTGTTTGGCTGCCAGATACAATTTGTCGATTCTACTCATATTTTTTCTCCTCGCTTAACCGGTCAAGTACCTGTTCCAACTCATCAATTTTCTTTTGCTGTTCATCAGCCCTAACGCTACTCAGGATAGCATTGCAGGCCAGGATAACCACATTAGCCCTTTTCGTATCTATCTCTCCGTTAAGAGTCATGTTTGCTATCCGGGCTAAAGCCCTTCTGACTTCTGCCGGAGTTTTTAATCTAAGACGGATAGCCATATCATACTCGCCTCCTTATGCACATCATATTTAAACAAAGCCCCATACTCCCATATTGGAAGCACAGGGCCCGTTATCATTTAATGGATTTCGCCGTTCGTTCCATCAAACACCTTTTCAATACCATTATATTGGGTAGAAAGTCTGGATGTATCAATAGCAAGGCGAATCCTTCTTGCAACTACATCACTGAAAGGCTCCCAGGTTTGTCCGTTATCATATTCAAAACCTTCAGGCAGCGGGATATGTGCATTTGCATCGTATTTTAAAAGGTTTTCACCGTAATAATTCTCACCATTTTTTCCAGATAATGCTAATGCAATACGATAAGCGTGCCCTGTGATAAACTCTTTTATTTTTTCATCATCTGCCACCTTTCGATTCTGTTCCTGCTCAACCTGTCTTGTAAGATCTTCGATTAACTTTCCAATCGAATAGGGAACTATGTATTTTGCACTATTAACTATAACTACGCACATCTGGGCGTTTCCGGTAGACACATTCATTTCCTTATCATCTACAATCACTTTACTCATCTTACTACCTCCATTACACAAATAAATCCATATTCTCAGAAATTAAACGCTGCCTTTCTGCTTTGTCACGAACACTAAGAATAGAATCCTTGGTAGGCTTTCTATTTCCTCGTTCTTCTGAGATTGCATCTTCAATTATCTTCTGAAGCTGGCTCTGCTGAGCAATATTTGTTGTTTTAATAATGTCTGTAATTAAATCCTTGATTATTTTAATATCCTCTTTATCAATCATACGCTATTCTCCATCTATCTGATTCCATTAATCATATTGTTTACTTTCTGTCTCTTATTCAATTCTGCCTCAGTAAAGGGAGCGGTGACCCTTGCAGTCTCTTTTCCATCTATCTGTACTGGTACAACAATGGTATACTTTGCATTTCTGGTATAGCTGATATCTTTGCTGCTAAGCTCTCCATCATTCACAGCTACGGTATAGGACATATTGACCGGAGTTTCTCCGGCAAAAGCTGCTCCTATATCCGCAATGCCGCTTCCACATTCAAAGGTATCTGTGATACTGTCCATCACCTTCTTGGCCCCATTAGAGATCTTGCTGACATATCCCGTTAAACCGCCTGCAATACCATAATCCAGCATTTTACCGACATATTTTCCCCAACGTGAGGGAGAATGGATACCGAAGAATCCCAGAACCTTGTCTTTGAAATTTCCCAGAGCCGCTTTTGCTGCGTCCCACAACTGTCCTGCAGCGCTGCTGATACCACTGGCAATACCGGAAATGATATTTACGCCTATACTGAGCCAGTCTGTTTCAAAGAATTGGTCTTTCAGTCGGCCAACAAGTTCTATCGCTGCTGATAAAATATCAGGAATGGCCTTTATGACGCCAGAAGCCAGGGAACCGACAATTTCAATACCAGCCTGTATGATTTTTGGAAGATTATCTGCGATTCCGTCCAGGATCGTTGTTACCAGCTCCAGAGCAGCAGAGAGGATTTCCGGCAGATGACTGCTGATTCCTTTCACCAGTTTACCCACGATCTCCGCAGCGGAATCCAGCATTTTCCCGGCGTTCTGACTAATAGTAGACACAAACTCTGTCATCAACTGGATTGCACACAGGATCAAAGTCGGAAGGGCTTGCACGATACCATCCGCCAGATTGCTCAGGATCTGAATACCATAAGTGATCATAACCGGGAGCCAGGTGGAAATGGCATTTGTCATCTGACTAAACAAAGACTGGATACCTGTTAGAATTACTGGCATATTGTTCAAGATTCCCTGGGTCAGGGACATAAGGATATTTAACCCAGCAAGCATGATCTGAGGGGCAAGCTGTATGATACTGCTGGCAATAGCTCCCACAAGGGTCATAACACCCTGGATAAGAACATCCATGTTTCCTGTGACGCCAGAAATCAATGCGTTTAGGATATTGATTCCTGCCGTTGTTATAGAGGGCAACAGGGAAGCAATTGTTGTTAAAATCTGTGATAGGAGCATGGATCCTGTAGAAGCAAGCTGCGGTATCTGACTTACAATCCCGGCTACCAGGTTAGTTATGATCTGGGGCCCTTGTTGTTGCACTGTAGTGAGCAACTGGCTTATCTGCTGGCCAAACTGCTGATTTACAAGCCCCAGGCCTACAACTACAAGTCCCAGGATCGCCGCAGGCCCCACAGAGAGAAGGGCTGCCTTAAATACAACGCTGAGTGCTTTTGTCATGCTCTGAAGGGCAGCTACGCCCACCTGAGTGCTGCCTTTTAAGCTGTTTCCAATGACAGAGGCGATGTTTTTAAAACCGTTTCCCACACCAGAAGCGATGTTTTTCACACTGTCCGGAATAAAAGATGTCAGTTTGGAAAATTGGCCGGCAACTCCAGAAACCAAACTTGAAACCTTACCGGTGATTCCAGAAGCTAATCCTGAAATACCGTCTTTTATACCGTTGATCCTGCCCAACAAGCTGTCGGGAATCATAGAAACGGCGGACTGTCCAAAGCTCTTTAAAGTGCTGGTAACTCCTTTGACCTTCTGGTTTACACCGACCATAACTCCTCTGAACTTCTGGTTCATACCATCCACTTGCAGTAAAAAGTTTTGAGTATCCTTACTAAGATCCTTAAATCCCTTTGATTCAAAGTCCATACTGCCGGACAAAATGGACTTCACGCCGCTCACCCGTTCTACCAGTCTTTGGGATTCTATACCGAGATTCTTAAACTCCTCTGTACCAGGGGCCAGGCTACCGGACATAGCTTTTCCAAATAGAACAGCGGTGTCCTTGGCGTTACCTATTTTTACCGCCGCATTATCCGCACTATCCATTAAAGATTCCATGCCGTTCCTGGTCCTGCCGATTACTGGAAGGATTCCACTCAAAGCAGCGCCAGAACCTAGAAATGACAGTAAAGGGACCAGGGGCTCTACAGCATTCCTCAAAGCTTCAAGTTTAGAAGCTGCGTTTCCAGCCTCAGCAAAGATATTGATAAAGCTGCTAACTTTTCCTAATGCCGTTTCGGCAGCAGAACCGATATCATTGACAATTTCTTCAATCTTTGGCAGCCCATTGGCTTGGAGTGCTTTATCCACAGATTCAATGATCCCGGTCACTCCCCTGGTAACTGCTGTACGCATATTAGTAAAAGCTGTAGCAATACCTCCGGAAGCTGTTTTTGCCCTGACAGCAAATCCATTTACCCCGCCATCCAGTTCTATCAGTTTTGCATTGAACTCATCAAAAGTAATCTGTCCTTCTTTCAATGCTTCATACAGATCATTTTGAGCAGAAGCCCCGGCAAATCCAAAGGCCTTAGCAACATCATTCAGCGCAACTGACATCGTTTCCTGAAGGGATCTCCAGCTTTCCAGATCTACCTGTCCCTTCGCTAGCATCTGGACATATTGGTCAAGCCCTCTGGAAGCGTCTTCAGAGCTGCTTCCTGAAGCGATAAAAGCATCATTTAATGCCAGGGTGGTTTTAGTAGCTTTATCCAGGTCCCCGGTCATTGCGGCCAATCTCTGTGTAGTACTGACCACATCATCAAGAGTGGTAGGAAGCCCCTGAATCCCCTTAGATAGCTCGTCCATGGACTTCTGACTGTCCTGTGCGGTAAATCCAATCTGTTGTAACACCTTTGGGAAACGATTCAAAGTGTCATATCTGGACACAGCGCTGTCTATAGAATCTGACAGGAGGTCAAAGGCTGCGCTTACGGCCTGTGTAACACCAATAGCAGCAGCCATGGACTTAAATCCGGAAGTCAGTTTTGCAGTGGAAGAAGTGGACTTCTCGCACTGAGAAGCGATCTGCTCTACAAGTCTTTCAGCCTTGCTAAATGTCGAGGTAAAGCCTTTATCTACCGCTGACAATATTGCTTTTACAGAAAAACTCTCAGCCATTCTTCCCACCTTCCTTCCATGCTATGAATCTTCTGATCCGTTCAGCTCCTTCAGCCGCATTCTTCTCCTTCTCCAGGAGTTTCTTTTCTTCTTTTTCAAAGTTAAAGAACTGCCGGAACCGTTTATATACTGGGCTTCCGTTTCTCCTGGCAGCTTTCACCTGTCTGTTTGTCCATGACTGGAGATGAATGTAATGGATCTTATCCAGGTTCCGGAGGTTTGCTGCTTTCATTCTCCAGCGGTACTCCGGCAGCGTTACACGATCAATCTCTGCCATGCTAGTCATGTCAAAGTACCGCATACAGTTCACAACAATCTCCTCATAGGAAATACCTTTGCCTTCAAAGTTTATTCCTGAATCTTTTCTTCCATATCTTCCAGGATTTTTCCTACTTTCAGGCGTGTACAGCTCGACTTTTTTAACTCATTAATTACCTCATTAAACAGTGCTTCAATATCTGTCTCCGGATCATCAATGTAGTTATCCACTGTAGATACCGGAAGGTTCCCTGCTGCTACAAGTACATCAGAAAGGGTTACAGCATCATAGGCCAGAAGCTGAGGCATTATCATTTCCAGAGCCACACCCATTTTCATTCCCTGGGTGGTAATAAAATATTTCTGATCCAGAGTCCTCAGAAAGCCAATACCAAAATTAAACTCATGTTCCTGTCCATTCATCATTAATTTCATAATTTTAAAATCTCCTTTGACTATTATTTTGTTCTTTTCCCACAAAAATAGGGCGCAGGAATAATCTTCCCATTTCTGGAAAAAATCATTTCCCACGCCCTAAGGCTTGCAACCCTGTTGCGGTACTTCGAACTTATGTTTGAATTAAGTATACCACAATAGGGGGAGGGTATCAACTGGTTTTGCCCGTAAATAAAGGATTTTCAGCCTTTTTTGTTGCCAAAACAGCACCTAAAACACCGGGTTTAATGTCAATATACGCTCTCTTAAATTTCCCTTTTGCTGGCTGTTCTTTACATCTTACCACAGAATCACCAAGTAGTTGCAGCACTTCTTCAAGCTCGCTGTCTGTCTCATAACTCAATTTAATTTTCGTCACCTTCTACCTCCATTCCGAGTAACACGGCAGCCACATAGCCGATAAACAAGGCAATCACACCAGCTTCAATAAAATCCATGCCTAAGAGTGCCAGGGCCGTAAATGCCAGCCCTGAAGCCCCCATAAGGACAAATAACACATTTAAAATTATGCAGAATGTTCTCATAACCCATCACCGCCTTTACCTTACACCTTTTTTTTGAGTGCGCTTACAAATGTAAGAATACTCGCTAAAAGTCCTGCATTATTCACACCCATGACATTCACCAGAATATTATACTTCGCTTTATCTACTGCTGATAATTTGTGATATTTTTCATCATCATAGTACTGGATCATGATCTCGTTGATTCTCATTGGAATATCTGAATAGAGCATTTCGCCGTCTTCTGTCTGTCCGGCAGTAATACCTTTGTACAGGCCAAGCAGATAAGAATCTGCAACCAGAGAGCTTACGTCTTCTTCGTGTGATTTTATAATTTCTGTAATTTCTTTGGCTTCAATATCCACTGTTGGATTATTTTTAGCAATTTTTTCAGCAATATCAATACACTCTTTAATATTTTTCATACTTCCATATCATCCTTTCCAATCATCATTTTGGTACTTTTATTGAACCACCGCCCCGGTTCTGCTGTTGGCGCAACTCCCCAGGGAGGGCAGTTCTTCCTTCTTTTATGCTCCGGCAGTATTGGTAGCACGCCGGAGCTCCGTTCACACTCTGATCTGATCCCCTGCCGCCCCGGATCAGGGCCTCCAACACCTTTCCCGGGATGGCATGAGCTTTATTTCTTTATACTGTCCTCCTATTTTTATTTAGGCTAGACATCATTTTTGTCATAGTCCTTATTTCGTCCTCATTTAATCTAACGGCCATCTTCATGAATCCATACATATAGGGTTTTTTCTTTAATTTTTCAAGGATTTTATATCCTAAGCTGATGGCTTCACACTCGTATTTACTGCGTATATTATCCTTACGCCACCTATGGTAGGCTAGTGATTTACCATTTTTAACTGATAATTTATTGGAAAATAAATATTCATAGGTACAACCAAACAATCTTACCAAGCCTATAGCTTCGTTTGCATATAAGTCTGTATCGCCTCGCAGTTTTCCCCATACTTTCGGATCATCTTCCTCACAATGCGATCCAAGGCCCATAAAGTCTCCGAGTGTGCAAATGCTATAACCTGATTCGCTAATTTCAGCCATGAGGTTTGGAAATGGATATTTTTTCAGTTCTTCATTAGTCATTTTCATAATCATATTTTTACTTTCCTTTCTTGGAACTTTATTTATACTTTTTTGGTACTTTTACTTTTCACTAAAACCTGCTATACTGTCCATGGTTAAATGTCGTATAGCTCCGCCTATGCGTCCCTACCAGAGTTGCCGCTCTGGTAGGGATTTTTAATTTCTGCTTAATGCAGTCTCATTCATTATCTCTTTGTACTTAAATGATCAAGATAGTATACTTTGGACTCAGCTTTACCCTCTTGCAAATCATCAAGAATACCGCTGCTATGTGTTTCTTCTGGTGGTACAAGAATTTCTGCCTTCTTTCCTTCAGTATTCGTAAGGCTAAGCATTATAAGATCTTCGTTAGGATTTGTTACGCTCTGTATGGTAAATCCCTCTAGTTCCTTTAAATCTGCCGCCTCAAAAACCTCCTTCATAACAATCGTTTTCTTCATGTTAGCACTCCTTTATCATAATTTTTTGATTATCTTATATCTGCTGCAATACTCCCTGAAACGCTGAAGAAGTCACCATACTGGTTTTCGCTAACACAATCTGCCAGCTTTTCCAGGAGCTCCACAGAATCACTGATCTTTTCCAGGGAATCCGCAATTCTTCTAAGTTGGTTCAATTTCATTGCTTCAATCTGTTCTGGGGTAGTCGTGATTTGTGACCTCTGTACATTGCTGTTCGTCTTTTTCTTAAATTCTGGTTCGTGATCTGTTTCATACATCATTTCAGCCGTATCAGCGTCAAAGTCCTCACCAGAAACTAGCCTCGGATATTGGTCCTCTAGCTCGCACCGAAACATCCCTTCTGCTACATCATGAGCAAGGTCGGGTGATGTTCCTTCTTTCTCAAGCATTTCCGTAATCTCATTGATTCTTTTTTCCTTAGCATTCATAGTTCATACCTCCATTTTTATTTATTTCATTCACAATTACCAGAAGCAAGCTATTGCAAAATTCACTCCGGTATTTTTCTTTGATCTGTCCGGCCTCCTGGACGAGTTCACGCCAGGAAGCCGCATCATTTTCTTTTATTCCCTGAAACTTCTTATAAAACAGCCACAGATCACTAAACAGCCTGTATGCCATGTGCAGATCCATAACAACCTCCTATCAAGCCAAAGTGGCAAACTGGCGAGCATGTAAGAAATCCGCTTATTTACTAGGGTTTTACATGTTCGCCATCTGGCAAGCATGTCTCCTCATGTGTCATGTTCGCCACATTTGGCAAACATGTATAAATCCTTTAAAATCAATATTTTTTTACATGTATGCCAGTTAAGCGGTGTCGCTTGAAGACTCTGGGAAAATCCATACATATTGCCCCTTAAATTCTTCCCTTTTACTGACAATCCCCAGTTCTTTCCTAGCCCGGTCCAGAGTACGATCAGAAATTTTGTTCGCCTTTGCCAGATTTTTCAACTCCTTGGCTGGACGTCTTCCTCCCGGCATTTGATCCTTTAAAAATTCCTTTGCCGCTTCAACAGCAGGAGCCGCTCTTCGCCGGTTTTCACTAGCCTGCCTGATGTAGTCGTCCATGCTCAGATCATTCTCACCTAAAGCCTTTATTCCCCCCTCGTCAGGGTTGATCTCGAAAAGCTTTGTCTTGCCTCTGGGAGCAAGTGAAGACTTTTCATGTGACATGAACTTCAAACCATCTTCTTCAGGGACATTCCCCAACGCAAGATAACTCCTGGCTATTCCCACAATATCGGTAGACCCTATAATCCGGGTGATGGCGTCCCCTTTAGCATTTTTATTGAAATGACAGACGAGGATTACTGCTACATTATATTTTTCAGCCAGAAAAGCGATATGATTTAGACGTTCTCTGGTCTTGTTCGCAGCGTTTAGCTCCACGTTCTCGCCGATATATGACTGAAAAGGATCAAAAATCAGTAGCGCAGGATTGACTTGCCTGATATAATTCTCGATGACAGGGTTATCAAAAGTAAGCGCTGTCCGATCCTCCTGTACGGAAAAAATACGCTTCATATCGGCACCGCACACCCGAAGACGCTGCTTGATTGTGTCTCCGAGTCCATCCTCTGTGGTGAGATAGATGACATTCTCCGGCTCTACTGTAAAAGGAGCGACATCAAAGAATTGTCTTCCGGTAGAGACACAGGCCGCCATATAACATAGAAGATAAGTCTTTCCAACGCCGGGATAAGCAGCGCATAAACTGATTTTCCCTCTAGGTATATACGGATAATAAAGCCATTGTATTTCCTCCTCTTGAACTGAATCCAGGCAAATTAAAGGCAATGAATCTGCCAAAGATGGCTCTCCTAGTTCCGCTTTAACTTTAATAAGCTGATCAACAAGTTCTTCTTCTGTAAAAGAAGTTTTTTTCGTCTGTCTTTCCATTTACTATTTTCATTCTCCTCAATAATGTATTCATTCAACCTCCTTTGCCCTGGAGTAACACACTCACAATATTCCAAATCTAACTCATTATACTCGCTTTCTTCCATGGTTTCCCGCAGGATATTGAACACGCAGGGTTCCCGTTCATGGTTCAATCCCTCATAACAAGATCGTTGTAAACTCTTGAAAAGCTCCGGGCCCCACCGATCCCGATTTGCGGCAACTTTGGCCAGTTTGTAGACCGCCTGCCGGTATTCCTGATCCATCATTCTACGCCTCCTGAATTTGAACTCACCCCGAAAAAACGCTCGGAAACATAAGCACAAGGAACCTTCCCTCTGATCGTTAAATATCCCTTACTCTCCAGCTCAGAGTTCATTATACGAATTATCTGGTAGGCCTTAGATTCCGAGATACCAAACAATTTTTGAAGATCTTGAGCCGAATATAATTGTCTAGTCACACATCTTCATCTCCCTTCGAAGCTCCATAATCTCCGTATCAATACTCTGAAGCTCTTTCTCATACTCAGGCTTCCAACTGATACCTGAGCAAAGCAAAAGCTCTGAACGGCGTTTTACAAGGGCTGTATACCTTGCAACCTGATTAATTGTCATAATCTACCTCCCACAATCTTCTTTTTATCCATGACCCGGCCGGGTGGATTAATCTTCTGTCAAAGTTTCAAGTGGCACATTTAATGCATAAGCAATCTTAGACGCTGTTTCCTTAGAACACGATCGCCCATTTTGGACGGCGCTGATTGTTGACCTGGATATACCGGACAGCTTTACTAGCTGAAGTTGATTCATATCCTGGCGTACCATCTCAGAAATAAGTTTCACTCGATCTATCCGCATTATTTTCACCTCCTTATTAGCTTCCTGCTAAGTAAAGCATAGCATAATGCTAAACATATGTCAACATAAAAGTTTAGCAAATTGTTTACAAAGATATTTTGATATGATAATATAGCAAATAGAAGGAGGGTGACAAATGAGTTTTGCGGAAAGATTAAAAATGGCACGAAAAAAATCTAAAATGACTCAAAAGGATTTGGCTGATAAATTGGAGATTACCCCTGCAATGATTGCACAATATGAAACTAGCAAGCGAAAACCCAAAGGGGATACTTTAAAAAAATTAGCAAGCGCATTAGACCTAGGGTATGGTTATGCAAAAAATGGAGAGCCTTATTTTTACGATTTTGTAGATACTGTATATCGTCCGGAATATGCAGAAAATGAGGCATTTAATAAATGGCAATACGAAGATGCTTTAGCAGATACTTCTGACGAAGACATTCAATCTACTAAAATAAAAAGGACTCCTGAAATTAAAAGGAATCGTGAATACAAAAAAAATGGATTGGATTTTTTAAATGAAATGGATAGATTAGGGGCTGAATTAAATAATACAGGAAAAGAAAAAGCTGTGGAACAAGTAAAACTTCTTACCAAGATTCCAGAATATCGCAAAAAAAGCTCTCCAGATCAGGCCCCTTCTGATACAGACACCAAAGAATAAAAGGGTATATATAGAATTGATTCCCTTATGCTTAGATATGTGTGAAATATAGCGGCAGGATATTATGTAGTCAAGGAGTAAATAAAACATACATTCCTCTGCTTTATTTTATAGTAGGAGGGATTAAGGAGGGTAACAATGGGATTTTGGAACTCTTTATTTAACTCTGGCAAACAGATAGAGTATAGTGCAAATGCCAGAGGAAAGTTTGCTGATAATTCATGGTCTGACAAAAGGCATAAGAAAATTTCTGATAAATATTTTCCACAAATGCACAAAATCGAAGAGGATTGGTCTATTCTTTACAATTTTAAAGACTATTCTGGACAACGAGCGGACAGGCTAGAACAGAATTGTAAGGAAAATATACAGTTATACAAAGAGATGGCAAGGATTGAGAAGCTTTATAATGAAACTCCCCCGCCAAATGCTCCAGCTTTTAAACGTCTAGCGATGCTCTATGAAAAACAAGGCCATTTTGAAAAGGCAGCTTCTATATGTTATGAAGCATTAGAGGTAGGTGCTTGGGGAGATGGCATGCGCTCACGTTTAGCCAGAATGATAAAGAAAGCAGGTAGAGAACCTTCAGAGGAGGAAAAAGCCCTTATAGATCAATAAATTATTACTAAATTAACCTGTTGTGCTAATTCAATCAAATTTTATTGAAAACCTGTAAGAGCCCAAAGTATCCCCTGAAAACAAAGGACTTGGTTTTTGAATCTCAG
>CASEXH010000013.1 GCA_949291945.1 uncultured Bacillota bacterium
GACGAGAAGGAGTGTTACGGTAAGCTTGACGGAATCCGGCGAAGGCTGACGACAGGATTTACCGTACTGATTGAGAAGGCATAGCCTTCTGTGACAACACCGATCAATACTGATCAGCAGGGCGGAGCCCCTCTTGCCCTGCCGATCTCTAAAGCCGACCGCTTAATATGGCCCTGACTGGACGGAAAATGCGGCCCTGCTGTCCGCAGAAAGTGGCTGTTTGCAACTCTGAAACCCTGGCATTAAAACCATGGTTATTGTATCAGATTACACGGTTGCTTACAATCACGAAAATGATATTTTTTGTTGAGAGCAGCGCCATATCCTACTGCCCGGTCTGCGGAGGGCCGCTTTCCTACCGGGATTCCTGCGAGAGGATCATGCGGTTGGAGGGAGGAGGAAGGCGGAGGTTTCTGATCCGCAGGCTGAAATGCAGTAACTGCGGGAAACTCCACCGGGAACTTCCGGACTGCCTGGTCCCTTACAAGCATTATGCTTCTGAAGTGATCTCAGGTGTACTGGATGGGATCATCTCACCAGACGATGAGGATTCCGCAGATTTCCCCTGCGAAATGACAATACGCCGCTGGCACTGCTGGCTGGAAGCCAACCGGCTCAGGATAGATGGATACCTGAAATCTGCAGGATACCGTCTGTTGGGATTCTCCACGGAACTTCTGGGATCCCGGGTGCCGCTGTGTAATGGCTTTTTTAATTTGACTAGGATTGGCTATTTTAGCCTGACACTAGATGGTTATTTTAACCCGACGCTAATATTGGCTTATCAATGAATGCCGCCAGAGCGGCATGACAGATGCTTGAGCATTCTGTGGCTTCAGGGCTCTTCCGCATACTTTATACCAAAATATACGGAAGAGCCGACTATGATACTGCGAGTCCGGAGCAGGGATACCGTACTTAAGTAATTGCACCGTTGGAAATGGCGGTCAAAAAATGGGCCAGTACTCATGGTTTACCGTATACAAAATAAGAAAGCCAGATTATATCTTGAAATTTGTATGCCTTTTTCATACAATGAAATTATTCAGTATTGAAACTCTAAAAGCGGATTTTCATAATAAATGCGAATCTCGTGAGACTAAAGACTTTAATATTAAAAAACAGGATTACTTTTGGGTGGGTTTAAAAATGGATTATATTCAGCGTTTGGAAAATGAGATGTGTCGGACAGATGCCTATGAGTCGGAATATATAGCAAAATGTCTGCGATATGCGGAAAAGCTATTAGATTCTGAACTGCCGGTATTATTTGACAGAAAGCATGTAAATAAGGTTTTAAAAATGTGGCAACTAAAATTTCCATGTTATAGCTCTTTCTACATCAAAGGCAAAAGGAAATATCGGGAAATTATGGCTCCCAGTTTGAAGCTGAAAAGAGGACAAAGGTGGATTTTAGAGAATATTTTAGAAAAAATACCACTCAGTCAGTATTGTCATGGCTTTGTTCGTGGAAGGTCTATTGTGACAAATGCCCGAGGGCATATAGGGAAAGCCAGGATTTTGACAATGGATATCCAAGACTTTTTTCCATCCATCAAAGAAGAGCAGGTAAGAGAAGTTTTCCAAAGTGCGGGTTATTCGCTTTCAGCAGCAGAAAGGCTTACGGAAATTTGTTGTTTTCAGGGGAAATTACCCCAAGGTGCGCCCAGCAGTCCATATTTAGCAAATTTGTTCTGCCGGGAGTTGGATGAAGAATTGGGAGAAATAGCCAGAAAATATGAGTTGATATATACCAGATACGCAGATGACATGACATTTTCCGGAGATAAGGAACTGGAATTCTTGATTCCCTTGGTGGAGGATATGTTACGAAAGTACGGGTTTTCTATAAATGAAGAAAAAACGAGAATTGGTAACAACCATAAGATGGTTACAGGCCTTTTGTTAGAAGAAAACACTATGAAGATTCCGAAGCATTTTAAAAGGAAACTCAAGCAGGAAATTTATTACTGCAAAAAATATGGGGTTTTTTCCCATTTGCAGAATACAGGAGAAACAAATAGGGTAAATTTCAGAGAATATTTATTCGGAAAAGCATATTACATAAAAATGGTAGAACCCAAAACAGGAGAAAAGTTTTTAAAAGATTTAGATTCCATACAATGGTAGTACAAAGGAGGGCCCCGTAATGCTTCTTTTTGACAGCGCAGAATATGAGTATTTTTTTAATCCTCTGTGCTGCAGGAATAAGAGAATTTACTATGAATGTATTCTGCAGCTTATAGAAAAGTCCAAGTCTCTTCCTGTTCTCTATGAGGCGGATGCCAGGGATACTTTGATCCTTTATTTTAGAAACTGCAGTTATGCCCTGGAGGATGAGGAGAACGGTGCAGGGGCGGATGAAAATATCAGCAGCAGGAAGTCGGAGACGGAAAATGCAGGGGCGATTCTGCGGTATTTCAGGCGCTGCGGATGGATTTCGGAAAAGGAACTGGGAAGAAACGGAGATAATATTGCTGCTGTGGAACCCCATTGCAGGAAGATGATAGACGCCCTGGAAAAGATTTTTAACCGGGATAGCAGCGCCGTTCTTACGAACCAGATATTTTCCATCTACGACATTCTCCATGCGGCTTTTGTGGAGGACCATGGGAGAACCTACCGTCCCTATTCCAATATTCTGGTTCCGGTGACTGACAGTGTGGCGGATCTGAAGAATGAGCTGCTGACCTTGAAGGATAGTATCCGCTCCATTATGCGCATGGTGATTAAGATGACCCAGACTAATGAACTGGGGCAGTTTATTATCAAAGATGAGATGATGGAGAAATTTTTCAACGATTATTTTTTTATTAAAAAAGATGGTCTGATTCCGGGATATATTGAGGAGATTGAGAAAATGCTCCGGGAAATCAGGAAAACGGAAGTCTATGAAAATATGGTGAAGGAATATCAAAGGCTCAATCAAGTGGAGAAGCCAAGAGCCCGGGAGATTGTGGATAGTCAGCTGGCACAAATCAGGAGCTTTATAAGCTATGAGTATGCCAGGGAGATGGACTACATAGACAAGAAGATTAACAGCTATTACAACCTTTATTCCACCAGGATCCTTATGGTTCTGAGCAATCATGTGAATATGCAGACCTATCTTAATGACTTTCTGATGGCTATAAAGAATTTAGACGAGGAGGAGAAAAGGGAGATTCTGGAGGCTGCGGCTCCCTGCTTCCGGCTGGAATCCTATAAGTATGTGGGAAGAAAATCCATTGAGCGCAGGAAGAAGAGGAAACCCAATACCAGAAGCGGCGCCCTGACGGCCAGCCCCCTGTCCCAGGAGGAGCGGGCTAAGCTTACCAGGGAGCTTCTGTATGAGTATCCGGACCGGTACGGAGTAACCCAGGCTGCGGATTATTTTGACAAGGTACTGGGGGAGAAGGCGAGTATTGTACCGGATGAATCTTTGGTGCGGACAAGGGATGATGCCATGATGGCGGCGGCCGCCATGATTTATTCCGGCAGCAGTGAATTTCCCTATGAGGTGGAATTCCTGGGAGGGACACTGGAGACAAAAGCTGCGTCCATAAGCAGAATCAGGATAAAAAGGAAGAAGTAAATGGGTGATATTACATTAAATATTTCGGTGAAAGAAGAAAACAGCACTTTATTTAAGCGCTGCATCCGCAAACTGCTGGAGTCTACCTTTATTGTGGGGGAGAAGGATGAAAGGCTTTATGCCTTTATTTCCCGGGAATCCAACCGGCAGGATGTTTCGGATTATCTCCGCATGATGGGCTTTGATGTGCTGGTGGATACCAGGGTAAGGATTGCCATGCTGAAGCCCTATGAGGGGGACGAGGAGACCGTGGGGCTGAAGCGGGCAAATGTGGTTTCCTTCACACCGGAACAGTACCATCTGCTTTTGGTGCTGTGGGAGGTGTATCTGGAGAACCTGGGCTACCAGGAGGAGAACCTGGTTATGCGGGGAGATTTAATTGACAAGATTAAGGCCTACGAGGTGGATGTGGATAAGGGGAAGCTCTCCGGGGCCATGAAATTGTTTAAGAAATACAATCTTATTGATTATGACAGCAAGGATGAATCGGAGGACGCCCTGATTACCCTGTATCCCTCCCTGCAGTTTGGCTGGGACATCCGTCAGTTCCAGACGGTGACGGCGGAGTATATGAAACAGGAGGACACCGGGGAGGAAGAAGAGGCGTCTGACATGGGGGATGAGGAAGAGGAGGATGAGTAATGGTTAAGCTGAAACAGGTCCGGCTGGTGAATTGGTATGGTTTTAGTGAAACTACAGTCCCCCTGGGATTTTTCACCCTGGTGGCAGGGAAGAATGGAAATGGGAAATCAGTGTTTCTGGATGCCATTAAATATGCCTTATATGGGGACACGGTTTTTAATAAATCCACGGAAAATAAAGGCAGCAGAACAGTGACCTCCTATACCAGGGGGCTTCTGGACGCTACGGCGGGCACCTATATGAGGCCTGCGGATAAGGTCCCCAACGTGTACACCCACATTGTTCTGGAGATGGAGGAAGAGGAGCTGGGGAGAACTTTTCTTCTGGGAACCGCCATTGACACGGATTCCGGCAATGGTTTTAAGACCCAGAGGTATGTCCTGGAGAATAAGACCTTGAAGGATGTGGCCCACACCTATAAAGCGGAGGGAAAGCAGATTCCCTACAGCGCCTCGGAGCTTCAAAGGAGATATGGTCTGAAAATGATGGAGGTGAGGGAGGGGCTCACCAGGTTCATGCAGAGGACAGGCCTGCGTCTCAATGAGCAGCAGCTTAAGGCCTTTCGCCGGAAGCTTCGGAGCATTATGTCCTATGACCCCAACGCTAAGATTGATGAGTTTATCCGGGAAAGTGTGCTGGAAAAGAAAAAGGTGGATTTCTCCAAACTGGTGGAGGCCAAGAATAATATAGATAATCTGAATGCCAATTTTGGAAGGATTGATGCGGAAATTCAGGAACTGGAGAGAATCCTTTCCGCATTTGAAGAACTTCAGCGGGCAAAAAATGCCATTTTGGCGGATGATGTGAAGATTGCCTACCGGCGTTATTTAAGCTGCCGGGAGGCCTTAGAAAGGGCTGCCCGGAATATGGAGGTGGCAGAAAAACAGATTACAGAGGATGAGAAAAAGTTAGAGGTGATTGCCCACCGGGAGGAGGAGAACAGAACCGCTTACCGCAGAGCTAAGGAGAATCGGGATTCCATGGACTGCTCTAAGGCTATTGTGGAGGCAGAAGAGGCCTTAAAAAAGGCAGAGGAAGAGAAAGAGCGTCTCAGAAGGGAGAGGGAAATACTCCTGGATTTTCAGACAAGAATCAGTGAACTTCTGGCCTGGTTTGCAAAGGAGGGATATCCGGCGCCGGAGCAGGAGGTTTTGGCTTCCTTAACGGAGAGGGGATATTCCAAGGCGCAAAAGGAGAGCTGTGTACAGGCTTTTCTGGAGGAGATAAGACGGCGCAGGGATGAAATTCTGGGGAAGATAACCAGAATCCGGGACGCTCTGGAAAAAAATGAGAGGGAACAGAACCAGTGTCAGAAAATCATAAGAGAATGTCAGGCTAAGAAGACCAGTTTTTCTGAAATTCCGGATTACGTTGCCCTGAAAAATGAGATTAACCGGGAATTTTCCAAAAGGGGAATTACCTCCCAGGCCAGATTTGCCTGCGAATATGTGTTAAGGGTAAAAAATGAGGAGTGGCGCAACTCCATAGAGGGATATCTGGGAAGGCGGAGGTATACCATTTTGGTGGAGCCGGAGTATTACGATATTGCAGATGATATTTTAAATGCCTCAAAAAACAAATATGCCCATTTATTTAATACAAAGCTTCTCATGAAGAAACAGGTGATTCCGGAGGAGGATTCTGTGGTTCGCTTTATTGAAGTGAAGAATCCCGTGGCTAAGAAATATTTCGATTATCAGCTGGGAAGATTCCATGCGACTTCCTTGGACAAGGTGAGAAACTATGAGAACGCCATGTCCCGGGAGGGAAGGGTTTCCGTTGCCATGGACAGCTATTTCCTTCCTTTTGACAGGATTAAATTTTACTGTCTGGGCCAGGAGGCCATTGAGCTGAACCGAATCCGGGCGGTGAAGCGCCTGGAAAGCCTGAAAGAGGATTACAGAGGATACCAGGAAGAGCTGGAAGGGGAGAATAAAAAGAAATCCTACCTGGACACACAGATGGAGTTTTTCGGGGAGTACAATTATGACGCTGCCGGGGAATATGAGGAGATTCTTAAGGAATGCGCAAAGAAAGAGGCCGGATTAAGGGCCCTGGTGGAGGCGCAGAAGAACAACCTGGAATATATGGAGCTGGCCCAGAGGGTGGCCGATTTGGATGCAGAGGGAAAAGCCATTGACCGGGAGCGGCAGGAAGTGTATGAGAATAAGTCAAAAATGCAGACCCAGTACCATACCAGCAGTCAGGATTATGACAGATATCAGGAGGAGAGTAAAGGGGTACAGGAAAGGCTTAAGGAGTATGCTCTTTCCAGCCATGAGGTGTATGCCAGGGCCATTGAGGATTATGATAAGTTCCTGGCCAATGGAAAAAACGGTCCCGGGGGAACCTTAAAGGACAGACCCAGAGGAGAACGTACCCTCCGGGAGGCCCAGGACAAGCTGAAAAGCGCCCAGGCCGCCTATAATGCCTCCAGGACAGAGGAAAACCGGCTGCCTATGGCGGAGGATTCCGCAGCAGAATACCAGGCCAGAAAATCCCGGATCTGGATGGATGACCGGGAGGTAATCCAGGCGAAATTAAAGGAGCAGACAAGGCGTTATGAGGATATCTTTAAAAATGAATTTGTTCTCACAGTGCTGAAATCCTGTGAGGCCGCCCGGGATGACTTGAAGCTTATTAACGCAGAGCTGTCACGCCTGGAATTTAAGGCGAAATATGCCTTTGAGGTGAAGTATGTGAAAGACGGTTCCGACTATGAGAAGATTCTGGAGTATGCCAGGTATCTGAAAGAGCGGGAGGAGCTGGGAACCGCTTCGGGACAGATGACTTTAGACGTTTTGACGGATTATTCGGAGCAGAGGGGAGAAGAATTAGAGGGGGATATTAAGAGGATTATCAACCGCATTGTGGACAGTCAGAATAAGGAGGAAATTGAGCATTATGCGGACTACAGAAATTATATGACCTATGAAATCCTTCTCACCAATGACGTTCTTACCAAGGCGAAGCTTTCCCGGCAGGCCGGGTATAATTCCGGGGCGGAGGTACAGATTCCCTATATGCTGATTCTTTTGTCTGCCCTGCTTATGATTTATAATGACAAGAGCAATTCAACCAGGCTGGTGTTTATTGATGAGCCATTTGCCAAGATGGACCCTACCAATGTGAAGATTATGATGGGTTTTATGAAAGCGCAGAAGCTCCAGATGATTTTCTGTGCCCCAGATAAGACAGAACTCATTGGAAATCAGTGTCAGGTTGTTCTTCCGGTGCTGAGGACCAGGCCGGATCTTATGGAAATGGGAATCATTGAGATGCATGAAGGAGTGTAGAATTTGAATTATGAAGAGAAAATACTGACTTCCCTGGCCGAGAGCTACCGCAAAAGCAGAAAAGATTCCGGAGAGAACAGAATCAAGAGAAGAACCCAGGCAAAGCCTGAAAAATTTTATAAGAAATATAAGGCCAATGACGGGGATTTTCAGGAGATCTCAAAGCTGAATCAAGCGGTGGAGGCGCTTTCAAAAAAGGGCTTTGTTACCAGCAGGGCAGAGACCTTTGGAACCCAGCTCCAGTGTATTTATCTGGTGGACGAGAAGATACGGGAGGTGGAAGAATATTTAGGGGAGAAGTACGGATATGTCTCCAAGGACAGGAAGCTTCAATGGCTTCAGGAACTAGTGGAGAGGTATCAAAAGGCCTCCCCTGCGTGCCAAAAGGTCTGCGCAGGGCTGGAAAAATGTATTACCGAAAGAAGACTTCCCCAGAACCTGAAGGAATTGGAGGACGTTCTTAAGGCCATAGCTTTTCTGGAGAAAAATCAGGAGAATTTGTATATCCGGGAGGCCTCCATGAAAATATATGGGGATTCCAAGTATTTGGAAAATGTGACTTTGGAGCCGGTATGCAGAATGCTCCGAAGATATGCCGGGAGAACTTCCCGTGAGGAGCTTTTGGATGAGATTCTACTGGACTATCATATTCAGAGGGAGCCTGGGAAGCTATGTATCAAGGGGAATGCTGAAATTTCTATTTCCGGAAAAGAGGTGGATATCAGCGGCTTTACAGAGGGGATGGAGTTTCTTTCTTCAGATTTACCCCAAATTTCCAAGGTAAAGATTCGTGCGGCAAAGTTCATGACCATAGAGAACAGAACTTCTTATCTGAGATATTCTGACGCTGATACAGTAACCTTTTATCTGGGAGGATATGCCCACCGATATCAGAGGAATTTCATAAAGCTGGTGTCTGAATATAATCCTAATCTGGAATTTTTCCATTTCGGAGATATTGACGCCGGAGGTTTCTGGATCCACCATAATCTTCAGGAGATTACCGGGGTGAAATTCGGGCTTTTTGCCATGTCCGCAGAGGAGTTGGAAAATCCAGCCTATGCCGGGTGCCTCCAGCCCCTTTCTGAGAATGACAGAAGCAGGCTGCAGGAATTGAGAAAGGTGGAGTCCTACCGGGAGACTGTGGAATATATGCTGGAGAAAAACGTGAAACTGGAGCAGGAGATTGTGAGTTTGGATTTGATGAAGGGAAAATCTCCCTTTTATTTTCCTCCTATCTGTAGTAATATATCCTAAACGAATAATATAGACGAGAGGAACAAGAGATGGGTATTAGTAGCAAATTATAAGGAGGTATATGAATGAGACTGAAAAAAGTTATGCTGCTTACTGTTGGTCTTATGCTTGCGGTTTCTATGACTGCCTGCGGTCAGAAACAAAATACGGAATCAAAGCAGGAAGATACAGCCCGGTCAGAGAGTTCGTCTGAATCTGAAAAGGAAAAGAAAGATGAACCGGCAGAGACCGTTGATGGATCTGCCGTGGAGCCTGAAGAAGAGATTCCGGCAAATCAGAATCTTCTTACAGGAGTAGCTGACCTGACAAAGGGGGCCATTGGAAAACGGCCTGTAGCTGTTATGGTAAATAATGTTTCCTATGCAATGCCTCAGTATGGAGTGGGCCAGGCGGATATTATTTTTGAAATTCCCGTGGAAGGAGATGCCACCAGATTTATGGCCCTATATGGAGACTATACCCAGGTGCCGCAGATATGCCCCATCCGCAGCTGCCGCTATTATTTCCCGGCACTATCCCAGGGATTTGATGCTTTCTATGTAAACTGGGGAATTGATGACACCATTGCAGATTATCTGGAAGCCCTGGATCTGGACCAGATTGAGGGAATTACCAATACCGGCGGGCTTTTCGGAAGGGATCAGGAGCGGCTGAGCCAGGGATATTCTCTGGAACATACAGGATATTTTGACGGGACAAAGCTGGTATCATATATTGAATCTCAGGGGCTTAGAACGGATTTGAGTGAAGATAAGAAGGGGGCGGCATTTCAGTTTAATGGCATGGAGGAACAGCTCAAGGCGGAAGGCAGTGATTGTACCAGCGTACAGATCAATTTCGGTGCTCAGTCTTCCCAGTTTACCTATGATCCGGATAAAAAAGTTTATTTCAAGCAGATTAACGGAGAAAATCAGATTGATGGAAAAACCGGAGAACAGCTGGCCTTCACTAATGTGTTTGTGCTGGAAACAGATATTTCTGTTCGTGATGATGTGGGAAGAAAAAAAATTGACTGGGACGGAGGTCAGGATTCTGTGGGATATTATGTGTCTAATGGAGGGGTGCAGAAGATTACCTGGTCTAAAGATCCCAATAATGAAAAATCTTATCTCCGGTTTTATGACGAATCCGGTCAGGAGATTTCTATCAACAGAGGAAAAAGCTATATTGCCCTGAACTACAAAAACCAGGCAATTTTTGAGTGAGTATAAAAGAAAATGGCTGCCGTGATCCTGCGGCAGCCATTTTAAGACAGAAACAGATTACATATCTTTGCTCTTCCTTAAACTGGATTTCAGGCTTTTCATGGTTTCCAGAAGGATTTGTTTTTCCTGAGGCGTACAATCATCCAAAAGTTCTTTGATCTCCCGGTCCAGTATGACAGAAGAGGAAGAAGTATAGCCGCATACCAGCTCGTCCACAGAAACATGAAGAGCATTGGCAATGTCCAGGAGACATTGTACACTGAGTTTGGTCTTTCCTGTTTCAATATGGCTGATATGCTGTACAGAATAATCGGTTTCTTCTCCCAGCATCTGTTGTGTCATTTTCAGTTTTTCCCGATATTTCTTTATTCTTTCGCCAATCCTTGAGTAATCCATTCCATATACTCCTGAGAAATTTTATATATTATATGCATAAATTCTGTTTATAATAAATGGAGTATATAGATAAAATCTCTATATGATTTAATTGTGACAAAAATTTTTCTGTAAGCTTATCTCTGAAAATGATATAATGGTCTCATAAATTGCGACAAAGGAGAATGACAGTATATGGTACAGAAAAAGGAGGAAATCGCCTACAGAGATCTGGAGAAAGAAGACAACTATCCCAGAATCGAAAGGATCATTGGTGAGACCTGGGGATTTAGCCGCAGGTGCAAGGACAAAAAGGTGGCCGGACTTCTGGAAAAAGCCTATTGGGCAAGTCTTTTGACACAGAAAAATTTTGCCAGAGTGGCACTGATAAATGGAAAGCCTGTAGGTGTGGTACTGGCGAGGAGAGAAGGAAAGGGAAGGAAAAATTTTGCTATGAACTTCCGGGGGATTTTTTATAAGCTTAGACTGGCAGTAAATGCCGAGGGACGGAGTAATCTGAAAATTTTCAGAGAACTGAATCAGCAGAACCGCCGGATGTTTAAAGAAAAGGGCGAAACCTTTGACGGCGAGTTGATCTATCTGAATATTATGAGAAACAAGAAAGGGAAAGGCCTTGGAAGCCCGTTGTGGGAAGAAGCTAAAACTTTCATAAAAGACAGCGGCGGAAAGAATTTTTTCTTTTTCACAGATACTACCTGTGATTATAAATTTTATGAGAAAAAAGGCTGCCAAAGGATCGCTGCGTCAGAGAAGATCCTGGATATGGGCGGACAGAGAAAGCATATGGAAATGTATATTTATAAATATGAGTTGTAAGCGAGGACAGGAAAGTATTATATAGAATAAGAAAAATGTTATAGCAGGAGGATTTTTACTATGGAGAAATGGACGAGATTTTTTTATCAGCCATGTCTGCCTCTGGGAAAAGAGGGAAAAAGAGTAACAGGAAGCCGGGAGCATATTGCGCTGTCCAGAAAGGCTGCCTCAGAAGGTATGGTACTGCTGAAAAATGAAGGCGGTCTGCTGCCTTTCCGTACAGGACAGAAGCTGGCTGTATTTGGAAAAGCCTGTGTAGATTATGTAAAAGGCGGCGGAGGAAGCGGAGATGTGACGGTGGCCTATACCAGGAATCTTATGGAGGGCCTGAAGAGCAAGGAGCAGGAAGGCAAGGTAGAAGTGTTCTGGCCGGCTGCCAGGTATTATGAAAAGGAGATCCGGGACCAGTATGCCCAGGGATATTGCCCTGGAATGACAGTGGAACCAGAGGTGCCCGGGGAACTGCTGACCCAGGCCAGAGCTTTTACAGATACGGCCATTGTGACTATCTGCCGGTATTCAGGAGAAGGATGGGACAGAAAGAGTATTGCGGATCAAGCCTTTGCGGGAGGAGACCAGTCTCTGGCACAGCTTTCGGCAAAAATCTTTGAGAATGGAGATTTCTGTCTGACCGAGGCGGAAAAGAAAATGGTGGAAAAGGTAAAAACAGCCTTTCCCCATGTAGCGGTTGTCCTCAATGTAGGCGGCATGCTGGATACTTCCTGGTTTAAAGAAGATGAGAAGATATCTTCTGTGCTCCTGGCATGGCAGGGAGGAATCGAAGGAGGTCTGGCTGCAGCAGATATTTTGTGCGGAGACGTGAATCCATCGGGAAAATTGACAGATACCTTTGCCGGAACTCTGGAGGACTATCCTTCTTCCGAAAGCTTCCACGAGTCTTTGGATCATGTGAATTATGAGGAAGATGTGTATGTGGGATACCGGTATTTTGAATCCTTCCCACAGGCAAAAGAAAAAGTGATCTATCCGTTTGGCTATGGACTTTCCTATACAACTTTTGAAATCTCCACAAAAGATCTGAAAGTGGAGGAGGACAAAATTAAAGTAAAAGCAGAGGTCGTCAACCTGGGAAATAGAGCGGGAAAAGAAGTAGTCCAGGTATATTACAGCGCACCTCAGGGAAAAATGGGCAAACCGGCCCTGGAGTTAGGCGCTTTTGGAAAGACCAGACTGCTGGCACCGGGAGAGAGCCAGACAATGGTTCTGGAATTGCCAGTATCTTCCATGGCTTCTTTTGATGATATGGGAAAGATCAGCAGATCTGCCTATGTACTGGAAGCAGGAAACTATAGCTTTTATGTGGGTAACTCTGCAGAAAATCTGGAAAAATGGGGAGAACCCTGGAATCTGGAAGAGGATCGTATCATTTGTCAGCTTACCAGCAAGGCAGCGCCTTATCATCTTCCCAAACGTCTCACTGGGGATGGTTCTTATGAAATGCTGCCGGAAAGGGAACAGGAACAGGAGCCTCTGGGACTGCCCGAGCAGGATATGGAGCTGTTAGAAGGTATGGAGCCGGCGGACAGAGGTTATGGACAAATGATCCGAAAAGAAATGAAAGCTTCAGAGAAACATCAGCTGAAGGAAGTTGCCGAAGGAAAGCTTACTCTGGAAGAATTTATGGAGCAGCTTTCAGACAGAGACCTGGCGGAACTGCTGGGGGGACAGCCCAATACCGGAGTGGCGAACACCTATGGAATGGGAAATCTGAGAGAATATGGAGTCCCCAATGTTATGACTGCGGACGGCCCTGCCGGTCTCAGGATCCAGCCCCAGTGCCATGTATATACAACCGCCTGGCCCTGTGCCACAATGCTGGCCTGCACCTGGAATACAGAGCTGGTGGAAGAAGTAGGAGCTGCCGGAGCCAGTGAGGTAAAAGAAAACAACGTTGGAATCTGGCTGACCCCGGCGATGAATATCCATAGAAGCCCTCTCTGCGGAAGAAACTTTGAATATTATTCCGAGGATCCCCTGGTGGCAGGAAAAATGGGAGCGGCCATGGTAAGAGGTATTCAATCCCAGCATGTGGCTGCTTCTGTAAAGCATTTTGCCTGCAATAATAAGGAATCCAACCGGAAGGACAGTGATTCCAGAGTTTCAGAAAGAGCATTGAGAGAAATTTATCTGAAGGGTTTTGAAATTGTAGTAAAAGAGGCAGATCCCTGGACGATTATGTCTTCTTATAACTTGATTAACGGACACAGGGCTTCAGAAAATAAAGATCTGCTTACCGGAATTCTGAGAGACGAATGGGGATTTAAAGGTATCGTGACTACAGACTGGTGGACCAGAGGAGAACATTATAAAGAGACAAAGGCAGGAAACGATATTAAGATGGGATGCGGTTATCCGGACAGGTTGCTTATGGCTCTTGAAAAAGGACTGATCACCCGGGAAGAAATAGAAATCTGCGCAAAAAGAATCCTGGAAATGATACTGAAACTGGATTAATCGGCTTTTCAAATTTTTGCAGAGATGGTAAAATAAACGTATATATTGCGTGTATATGAATTTGAATTTTGGGAGGAGAGTTTCATGAGTGAATATGTAATAACCTGCTGTTCTACTGCAGATATGCCGGCTTCTTATTTCGAAGAAAAAAAGGTCCCCTATGCATGCTTTCATTTTCTTCTGGATGGAAAAGAATACCCCGATGATCTGGGAAAATCCATATCCTTTGAAGACTTTTATAAGATGATCGCAGATGGGGCTCAGCCCACTACTGCCCAGGTAAATACAGAACAATATATGGGTTTATTTGATCCCATCCTGCAAGAGGGAAAAGATGTTCTTCATCTTGCTTTGTCAAGCGGTATTTCCGGAACGGTGAATTCTGCTAATATAGCCAAGGCTCAGATGGAAGAAAGATATCCGGACAGGAAGGTCATCGTTATTGATTCTCTAGCTGCTTCTTCCGGCTTTGGACTTCTGGTAGATAAGGCTCTGGAAAATCAGGAAAAGGGTATGAACCTGGAAGAAAATGCCAAGTGGATCGAAGAAAACAAAAATAAGCTCCATCACTGGTTTTTCTCCACAGATCTTACCAGTTTTATCCGGGGAGGCAGGATCTCTAAAGTATCGGGATTTTTTGGCCAGGCCCTGAATATTTGCCCTCTGATGAATGTAAATAGTGAAGGGAAACTGATTCCCAGAAATAAGTACAGGGGCAAGAAACAGGTAATCCGGGAAATGGTGAAGAGAATGGAAGAGCATGCCCAGGATGGCCTGGATTATAGCGGCAAGTGTTTTATTTCCAATTCTGCCTGCGTGGAAGATGCAAGAAAAGTGGCAGATCTGGTTGAAGAGAAATTTCCAAAGCTTAACGGCAAGGTTATGATCAACAGTATCGGAACGGTGATCGGTACTCATACGGGACCAGGAACGGTGGCTCTGTTCTTCTGGGGAGACGAGAGAACGGAATAAAATTAATATGTAAAATTTTTGTAAAAAAACTGGGAAAGGAACAGGAAATGCTTGCTTCCCCCAGGAAAGAATGATATATTTGGGCTGTCGCTGTAAAAAAATAGGCTTACAGCAGCAGCCCTTTATATATGCCCTGCCTGGAGGTCGGCAGATTAATTGAGAAAAAGGAGAAATACATGTTAACAAAATATCTGATCGTTTTTTTTGTAGCTATGGTTCCGCTGATTGAGCTAAGAGGGGCAATCCCTATAGCAGAGGCTATGAATCTTCCTTTGGTTCAGTATTATATTATTGCTATTCTGGGAAATATGCTTCCGGTGCCTATCATTTATTTTTTTGCAAGAAAAGTGCTGATATGGGGAGCAGATAAGCCGGTAATTGGAAAATTCTTTTCCTGGTGTCTGGAAAAAGGAGAACGGGGAGGAAAGAAGCTGCAGGAAAAAGCAGGTAGAGGACTTTTTGTGGCACTGATGATCTTTGTTGGGATTCCTCTTCCGGGAACAGGAGCCTGGACAGGTACTCTGGCAGCCAGTATCCTGGATATGGATTTTAAGTCCAGCGTGATCGCAGTTATGCTGGGAGTGGTCCTTGCAGGAATTATCATGGCTACCGCCAGCGCAGGAGTTTTCGGAGCGCTGCGGGCTCTGTTTTAGATTGATAAAATGAAGAAACAATGTAAAAGGCAACATTCTGAATTTTTATTCTGAATGTTGCCTTTTAACGTATTTCGTTATCCATTGGAGGATACCTCTTTTCGTATTTTTTTCATGTCAGATGTTTTTTAATGTTTTAAATTTCTGGTGGTCCGTACCGTCCTTTCTTTTAAATTATGAGTAGTGTTTTAATATTTTGGTGGTATCAGTCCTTTCTGCTTTTTTTCATCTGATTTATTTTATGGTTAAAGTATAGCAATGAAATCTGAATTTGTCAAGATAAAATTTGAAAATTTTAAAGAAAATATATTATAAACAGTTTTAATAGTAAAAATATCTTAAAAAATCAGAAAATTTAAAACAAATAGAAACCAGATGAATATTTAGAAAAATCCTACCTTGACAGCATACTATGTTCCCTTGGAGAAAATAAGGAGGAGGACACTGGCTGAACGGTTGCAGTTTCATCAAGATTGTCTGAACCGGCAAATCATGATATACTAGCCCCAGAGTGTCAGTACACAGTATTGCCAGCAGTCGCCAAATGAGCATGAATACTCCCTTGGCTCCCTGCTTTGTGGTATAGTTTACATAGGAGGAAGAAAAATGGAATTATTAGAGAGAAATGCACCCTGCTGGTGCGGAAGTGGAAAAAAATATAAAAAATGCCATGAGGCTTTTGATGAGAAGCTGAAAATGTATGAGAATAAGGGGGTTTTGATTCCGTCTCATGACATTATCAAGACACCGGCACAGATTGAGAAGATAAAGGAAAGTGCAAAGATTAATATAGCGGTTTTGGACTATGTGGCGGAGCATATACAGGCAGGGATCACTACCCAGGAAATCGACGACTGGGTTTATAAGATCACCACAGAAGCGGGAGCTATCCCGGCGCCTCTGGACTATGAAGGATATCCCAAGAGCGTGTGTACTTCCATAAACGATCAGGTCTGCCATGGAATCCCTTCAGAGGAAATAGTGTTGAAAGAGGGAGACATTATTAACGTAGATGTGTCTACGATCTTGGACGGATATTTTTCCGATTCTTCCAGAATGTTTTGTATCGGGAATGTAGGACCGGAAAAACAGAGACTGGTAGATGTGACAAAGGAATGTGTGGAAAAAGGTCTTGCCCAGGTAAAACCATGGGGATTTCTGGGAGATATGAGTCAGGCCGTTTATGATCATGCTCATGCCAACGGCTATTCAGTAGTCCGGGAGATTGGCGGACATGGGGTAGGCCTGGAGTTTCACGAAGATCCCTGGGTAGGCTATATTGGCAAGGCGGGAACCGGTATGCTTCTGGCGCCGGGCATGATCTTCACTATTGAGCCTATGATCAACATGGGGAGTCATGAAATTTTTGTAGATGACAGCGATGGCTGGACGGTATATACGGAAGATGGAAAACCTTCCGCCCAGTGGGAAATCATGGTGCTGGTCACAGAAGATGGTTATGAGGTTCTTGCCTATTAAATATGAAACAACTGGAATTGATTTTAGATGAAACAACCGCTTTTCAACCATTGGAAAAGGTGCTGAAGAATTCTCTGTGTCTCACGAAAAGGCAGATCAGCCAGGCAAAATTCCGGGAAAATGGTATCTGCATTAACGGGGAAAAGCGGCGGATCTCCTATGTGGGAAGGCCGGGAGAAATTCTGACTGTCTGCCTGGAGGAAAGTTCAGAAAATACGGGAAAAGTCTTTCCAATACAAGGAAAACTGGAGATCCTTTATGAGGATCCGGATATTCTGGCTGTGAATAAGCCGGCAGGTATGCCCTGCCATCCGGGGCGGGGACATTACCAGGATTCTCTGGGAAATCTGGCAGCAGGTCTCTTTGAAAAAAGAGGAGAACCCTGTCCTATCAGGATCATCGGAAGGCTGGACAAGGATACCTCCGGAGTAGTGATCCTGGTAAAGAGTCAGGCTGCAGGCGCCCGATTGGGCGAGCAGAAAATGAAAGGAATTTTCCGGAAAGAATATATCGGACTGGTCCAGGGCCATCTGAAAGAAGCAGAGGGAAGGATCCGGGAGCCTATAGGAAAAATGCCTGGAGAGAAGCTGAAAATGCAGGTGACACCGGAAGGAAAATCCGCAGATACCAGTTACCAGGCAGTGAAGTTCCTGGAGAATGGAACACTGACCAGATGGGAGATCTTTACCGGGAGAACGCATCAGATCCGGGTGCATATGGCCTGGTTGGGACATCCTCTTCTGGGAGACCGGATTTACGGCACAGGGGAAAATCCTTATTTCCCGGGGCTTGCCCTGCATTGCGCAAAGGCGGTATTCCTTCAGCCTTTTACCGGAGAAAAAGTTGTGATCCATGCCCCGGCGAATGACTGGGGAGAGAGCCTTAAGGCATGGGGCTTTCAGAATGCAGGAATTGGTCCGGAAGGTCCTGGTCAGGAGTTTTTATCGTGATGAAAATGCAGATATGGATACAGATAAAAGGCGAAAATATACGGGTGGAAAAAAAGAAGATCAAGAACCTGTATCTTCGGATTTCTCCTGCAGACGGAGAGATCCGGATTTCTGCCCCGGAGAGAATGGCAATAAAACATATAGAAAATTTTGTACTGGAAAAATGGGACTGGATCCTGGTAACCAGAGAAAAGCTGGATAGGGTCAGGCGGGAAAAGGATGCCAGCCAGCTTACAGAAGATGAGATGAAAGCGCAAAAAGAGGCGTATAAAAAGAAGCTTTTGGAAGTTCTGCCCCAGGTGATCCAAAAGTGCGAAAGGATCACAGGACTTCATGCACTGGAATGGAAACTGCGAGATATGAAGACCCGTTGGGGAAGCTGTAATATCCAGAAAAAGAGGATCTGGCTGAATATCCAGTTGGCGGCATACCCCCGGGAATGCCTGGAGTATGTAGTGATCCATGAATTGGTCCATCTGCTGGTGCCGGGTCATGGAAAGGAATTCTGGGCATATATGGACCGTTTTTTCCCTGAATGGAGAAGAGTGCGGAAAGAACTGAACGGAAGATAAAAGAAGGGACAGAAAGGTCCGGCATTAATATAGAATAGGAAGGATATATAAAAGACAGGAGATGAGAGAATGAGTAACGCAGTTGTAACATTGAAAAAAGGTGAAGGGAGAGCCCTGAAAGCAGGAGGCCCCTGGATTTACGACAATGAGATTGAAAGCATCATGGGAAGCTTTGAGAATGGGGATATTGTGTTGGTCCATGACTTTGATGGGTATCCTATGGGAAAGGGATTTATCAATCGAAATTCCAAGATCTGCATCCGGATGATGACCAGAAGAAGTGATGTGGAAATTGACCGGGAATTCCTGAAAAAGAGAGTACAGGATGCCTGGGAATACAGGAAACAGACTGTAGATACCAGCAGCTGCCGGGTAATCTTTGGAGAGGCGGATTTCCTTCCGGGACTGGTGGTGGACAAGTTTTCTGATGTACTGGTAGTCCAGTCCCTTGCCCTTGGCATCGACCGTGTGAAAGAGACTATCATAGAACTTTTGAAGGAGATCTTGGTAGAAGACGGGATACAGATCCGGGGTGTCTATGAGCGCAGCGACGCCAAGGTCCGGACCCAGGAAGGTATGGAGAGAGTTAAGGGATTTATAGGAGAACCTTTTGATCCCCTGGTAGAAATCATTGAGAACGGCGTGAAATACCAGGTAGATGTAAAGGATGGCCAAAAAACCGGATTTTTCCTGGATCAGAAATATAATCGTCTGGCAATCCAGAAACTTTGCAAGGGGGCCAGAGTATTAGACTGCTTTACCCATACAGGCTCTTTTGCCCTGAACGCAGGGATCGCCGGAGCAGCGGAAGTCACAGGGGTAGACGCCTCGGAGCTGGCTGTTCATCAGGCGGAGGAAAATGCGAAGCTCAATGGACTGGGAGACCGGGTAAAATTTATCTGTGAAGATGTTTTTGAACTTCTTCCGGAGCTGGAGAAAAAGGGCGAGAAATATGATGTGGTGATCCTGGACCCTCCGGCCTTTACCAAGTCCAGGAATTCTATCAAAAATGCAGTCCGGGGATACCGGGAGATTAATCTGCGGGCTATGAAGCTGGTGAAAGACAGAGGATTTCTGGCAACCTGTTCCTGCTCCCATTTCATGGATTATGAATTGTTTACCCAGACCATCGGCCAGGCGGCCAGGAATGCTCATAAGCGTCTGCGCCAGGTGGAATTCAGAACCCAGGCGCCGGATCATCCGATATTATGGGGCGCAGGGGATTCTTATTATCTGAAGTTTTATATTTTTCAGGTAGCAGACGAAAATTGAATGGCATAAAATACAAAAATCCTTAAAGCTGCGGAGAACAATAATCGGGGGAAAATTATACTTACCTGCTTTCCTCCATAGAAAACTCTGCTTTGAAAGCTAGACTCAGCGGTTTGATGTAGCCGGTTGGCTGCTTAATCAGAAAATAGATAAGAAATTCAGGTGAGGTTAGAATGGAAAAGAAAAAATATGTTTTTCGTAAGGAATTTAATGAATGGCTTGAAGAAAGAGAACCTTTGTGCTATTCAAAAGTGAATGACGGCATTGCTGTTTACGGAGGCTCATTGGTAGGGTCAGGGTTTGTTCCATATGGAAATGGAATTACTTTGCCAGGTGAAATCGATGGCTTACCGGTAACGGAATTAAATGGCTGTTTCGAAAGTAAAGAATTAGATTATATTGAAACAGTCGGACTTAAAAGGGCCTTTTTGAAAATAGTGAGCCTTAAAAGAAAAAGATCATATAGTTCTCAAAAAAATGAGCTAAATGATGATTCACTACAATCTCTGATCAATGTGCTTATGGAGAAGGGCTCGGACAGCGATGAAATTCGATGTCATAGTCCCCATATATATGGCTCGTCTGAGGGCCTAAAATATATGGAAATTGTTTATGAGGCTGGGATTATGCATCTGGATTCTTTTAGAGGGTGCAGCTATTTATATAAAGTTTTTTTTAATGGCAAGGTGAAAGATGATATAGATTGGGAATATGGATCTTTTGAACGGGGAATCTTTCAAGACTGTCTTAATTTACAGGAAGTATACGGCACATTTGAGGGATATACAACCTCCGGTTCGATTTTTGAAAACTGTATTTCATTGACTCATGCTCCAAAGATCAAAGTAAAACGTTTACTGAATAGAGATTTTTATAATTGTGTGCGATTGCCACTAGTTCATCTTTCAAATGGACTTCAGTATATTGGCACAGAAACATTCGCTCAATGCCATTCACTGAAAGATATTTATATACCAGATACAGTCAATGAATTTGGAGAATATGTTTTTCGTGATTGCAAAAATTTAGAAACAATACACTTGCCAGATGGTTTAAACCGGATAAATAAAGGGATTTTTTATGGCTGTGTTTCTTTGAATAAAGTTTTTTTACCTGATGACATTGAAGTGATTGATGAAGAGGCATTTATGGGTTGCAGTATGCTTTCCAGTCCGTGGATCCCGAAGAATCTTCGAAAAATAGGAGCTCGGGCATTTAAGGGATGTCTTAGGATGAAACGTATTTTTATACCAGAAATGGTTACAAGTATAGGTGAACAGGCTTTTGAAGGCTGTCCTGAATTAGTAATAGTATGTGCTGAAGGCTCTGTTGCGCATCAATATGCTATTGCTAATAAAATAGCTATTGAAGTCCGGAAATGATGTAAATAAAAAATCATTGACTTTTTTTACCATTGATGTTATGTTTTAAGTGCTTATATGACTGACGGAAGTGGAAATGACCACGGGAAGTATAAGCGAGGGAAGCCGACCGTCTGGGCACAATGCTCGGATAGTGGGCTTTTTTCTATGGAAAAGTTCCGAAAACTTTTCTGTAGGATTACCCTTACTGTTGTTTATTAATTATCTGAAAAGGAGAGAAATTCATGAAGATGCTGTCATTGTCAGAAGAACTGAAGAACAATGCATATCCGGGGAGAGGGATCGTCCTTGGCAAAACACCGGATGGAAAGAAGGCCGTAGCCGCTTATTTCATTATGGGAAGGAGCAGCAACAGCAGGAACCGTGTATTTGTAGAAGACGGAGAAGGAATCCGTACCCAGGCATTTGACCCTTCAAAAATGGAAGACCCCAGCCTGATCATCTATGCACCGGTACGGGTACTGGGAAACAAAACCATTGTAACCAACGGGGATCAGACAGATACCATATACGAGGGCATGGACAAACAGATGACATTTGAGCAGTCTTTAAGAAGCCGTGAGTTTGAGCCTGACGGACCAAACTACACACCTAGAATTTCTGGAATTATGCATATTGAAAACGGACATTATAATTATGCCATGTCTATTTTAAAGAGCAACAACGGAGATCCAAAATCCTGCTGCAGATTTACTTTTGCCTATGAGAATCCTGCTGACGGAGAAGGACGTTTTATCCATACTTACATGCATGACGGAAATCCTCTTCCAAGTTTTGAGGGAGAGCCCAAACCGGTGGCGATTTCCGGTGATATCGATGCCTTTACCAAGGAAGTATGGGAGAGCCTGAATGAGGAGAATAAGGTATCTCTCTTTGTTCGTTTTATTGACATTGAGACAGGAAAATACGAGACAAAGATTGTTAATAAAAACCAGTAACAGATTTTCAAAAGGGGAAAATACAGAAATCCGGAATGATCCGGGACCACAGAAAGGAAGTTAGAATTATGAAAGAATTAGCTCTGAAATACGGTTGTAATCCAAACCAGAAACCATCTAAGATTTATATGGCAGACGGCTCTGACCTGCCTATCAAAGTTCTCAGCGGAAAGCCGGGATACATTAATTTCCTGGATGCTTTTAACGGCTGGCAGCTTGTAAGAGATTTAAAGAAGGCTACCGGGCTTCCGGCGGCAACTTCATTTAAACATGTATCTCCTGCCGGCGCTTCTGTGGGACTTCCTCTTACAGAGACTCTGGCAAAAATCTACTGGGTAAATGATATGGACTGGCAGAAATTCTCACCTCTTGCCTGTGCTTATGCAAGAGCCAGAGGCGCTGACCGTATGTCATCTTTTGGAGATTTTATTGCCCTGTCTGATGTTTGCGACAAGGATACTGCCATGCTGATTAAGAGGGAAGTTTCCGACGGCGTTATCGCTCCGGGCTATACTCAGGAGGCTCTGGATATCCTTGCTCTAAAGAAGAAAGGCAATTACAATGTGATCCAGATCGACCAGGAATTCGTACCGGCTCCTCTGGAGCATAAGGAAGTTTATGGCATAACTTTTGAACAGGGCCGTCAGGAACTGGCTATTGACGATGAATTGATCTCCAACATTGTAACAGAGAATAAAGAGCTGACAGAAGAAGCTAAGAGAGATATGAAGATCTCACTGATCATTCTGAAATATACCCAGTCCAACTCTGTCTGCTATGTAAAAGACGGTCAGGCCATCGGCGTTGGCGCCGGGCAGCAGTCTCGCGTGCACTGCACCCGTCTGGCAGGACAGAAAGCAGACAACTGGTGGCTGAGACAGTGCCCCAAGGTATTGGAGCTTCCATTTAAAGATACCATCAGCCGTGCAGAAAGAGACAATGCCATTGATGTGTATATCGGCGAAGAATATATGGATGTTCTGGCTGACGGAGCATGGGAGAAGACCTTTACAGAGAAACCGGAAGTATTCACCAGAGAAGAAAAGAGAGCATGGCTGGATAAGATGACAGAGGTAACTCTGGGATCAGACGCATTCTTCCCCTTCTCAGACAATATTGAGAGAGCACATAAGAGCGGTGTAAAATATGTGGCAGAGCCAGGGGGATCTGTCCGTGACGATGCTGTGATCGAGACTTGCAATAAATACAATATGGTAATGGCATTTACCGGAATCCGTCTGTTCCATCACTAAAAACGGTTGAGGGGGTTGTGAAAATCTGGGTCATTTCCACCATAAAATATCTTGATGAATTGTCAATTTTTTCAAGGAAAATGTCAGGAATTTTACTTGAAGTAAGGGGAAACGGGGATTATAATTAGGCTATCATTATAAAGACTAGAGAAGTAGTAAGGCTGCCGAGACAAACAGCGGCAGCCTTATAAAACAGGAGGTATGGATTATGGAAGGCAAAATGAAAGTGGCGGTAATGACCGACATTCAGAAGATTGAATTTGAAGAAAGACCTATTCCAACACCTAAGGATGATGAGGTGCTGGTAAAGCTGGATTATGTGGGAATCTGCGGTTCAGACCTTCACTACTACGAGACAGGAGCTATTGGTGATTTTGTTGTAAAACCACCCTTTGTTTTAGGCCACGAGCCAGGGGGGGTAGTAGTAGAAGTTGGTAAAAATGTAAAACACCTTCAGGTAGGAGACAGAGTAGCCCTTGAGCCGGGAAAGACCTGCGGACACTGTGAATTCTGCAAGGAAGGCAAGTATAATCTCTGTCCGGATGTGATCTTTTTCGCAACTCCTCCGGTAGATGGGGTATTTCAGGAGTATGTTGCTCATGAGGCAGATCTTTGCTTTAAACTGCCGGACAATGTCAGCACATTGGAAGGCGCACTGATCGAGCCTCTGGCAGTAGGATTCCATGCAGCTATCCAGGGAGACGCCCATCTGGGGCAGAAGGCGGTCGTTATGGGGGCAGGCTGTATCGGTCTGGTATCCATGATGGCTTTGAAGGCCAGAGGTGTCAGTGAAGTCTATGTGGTTGACGTTATGGACAAACGTCTGGACAAGGCTATGGAACTGGGTGCTACCGGAGTTATCAACGGCATGAAAGAAGATGTTGTAGCAAAGGTACGGGAGCTGACAGATGGTAAGGGAACAGATCTGGTCATTGAGACTGCAGGCTCTGAGATCACTTCCAGACAGGCTATTGAGATTGCTAAGAACGGTTCTACAATTGTGTTTGTAGGATACAGCAAGAGCGGCGAGGTGACCCTGCCTATGAGTGTTGCCCTGAATAAAGAGCTGACTTTCAAGACCGTATTCCGCTACAGAAATATTTATCCTATGGCCATTCAGGCAGTAGCTGACGGAAAGGTAAATCTGAAAGGTATTGTTACCAAAGAATATCCTCTGGATCAGGCAGATATTGCCATGGATGAGTCCATTAAGAACAAAGCGGATATTGTGAAAGCAGTCATCCGGATCCACGACTGAGATCAAAACTGAAAAGAAAATTACATAAGAAAAGCTGTCCCATAGATCTTAAGCAGAAAGCTGCTGTGGATTGATTTACGGGACAGCTTTTTCAGTTGGGAATGGATGGATAAAACCTTCCGGCAGGACAGTATGTGTCAATGGCTCGGCGGACTTCCTGGCGTATCTGTTCTTCTGTGATGTTTTCTATGTCAATTTTGGGACCGTCAATGCCGCCTACCATAGCCAGTTTCCCTCCCGTGATCCGCTGGATCGCCACCATATCGGTGACAATAGGCTGGCGATGCAGTCTGCATGATGCATGTAGATCATGCCTCATTCGTGAATGGTATTAACGGCAATTAAAACAAAGTGATCACCGCTAATTCTGCATTGACAAAGCCTATCAATTTGATATACTTTGAAAGTGGCGGAAAATTTTCTGCCGGAGATTTTACGAAGAGATAGGAGAATGAGATATGAGCATCAGAATCGGAATTTTAGGATACGGAAATCTGGGCCGTGGCGTTGAGTGCGCAATTAAGCACAACCCGGATTTAGAACTGAAAGCAGTTTTTACACGGAGAGATCCTGCTTCTGTAAAAATTCTTACAGAGACGGCAAAAGTTTATCATGTAGATGAAGCTGTGAAAATGAAAGAGGATATTGACGTAATGATCCTCTGCGGAGGCAGCGCCACAGATCTTCCTGTACAGACCCCGGAATATGCAAAATACTTTAACGTTGTAGACAGTTTTGACACTCACGCAAAGATTCCGGAGCATTTCGCAGCAGTGGATAAGGCGGCAAAGGAAAATGGAAAAACTGCATTGATTTCTGCCGGCTGGGATCCGGGAATGTTTTCTCTGAACCGGTTATATGCCAACGCCATTATGCCTGAAGGAAAAGATTATACTTTCTGGGGAAAGGGAGTCAGCCAGGGACATTCTGATGCGGTTAGAAGGATCAAAGGGGTTATCGACGCCAGACAGTATACCATTCCTGTGGAAAAAGCACTGGAAGCTGTAAGAAACGGTGAGAATCCGGAGCTGACCACAAGAGAAAAACATACCAGAGAGGTGTTTGTGGTTGCTGCAGAAGGCGCTGACAAAGCAAAGATCGAAAATGAGATCAAGACCATGCCAAACTATTTTGATGAGTATGATACTACTGTACATTTCATCACTGAGGAGGAAATGAAGAAAGACCATGCAGGTCTTCCTCATGGAGGATTTGTGATTCGTACAGGAAAGACCGGCTGGAATGATGAACATAATCATGTGATCGAATACAGCCTGAAACTGGATTCCAACCCGGAATTTACTTCTTCTGTAATCGCAGCTTATGCGAGAGCTGTATACCGTCTGAATAAAGAAGGACAGACAGGCTGCAAGACCGTGTTTGATATTGCACCTGCCTATTTAAGCGCTCAGTCACCAGAGGAGCTTCGGGCCCACATGCTATAAGAAAAAAGTTATGAAGAAAAATGTGAATCTCAATATAGATCCCAAGAGGGAAGCGAAGAGAGTTATTTTCGGATTGATCAGTGCTGTGATCATGGCAGTGAATATTAAGATATTTGTACGGGCGGGAGGCCTGTATCCAGGGGGCTTTAACGGAGTTACCCGTCTGATCCAGACAATTTTTGAGCAGTTTCTGGGTATCCCTCTTCCCTTTGCTCCGGTCAGCCTGATCCTGAATGCGATACCGGCAATTGTCAGCTTTAAGGCCATCGGAAAAAGGTTTACCCTGAACACTAGTATGATCATCGTGGTATCCAGTATACTGACAGACTTTGTACCTTCTGTGCCGATTACCCAGGATATCCTGCTGATCAGTATCTTTGGCGGTCTGATCAATGGAACGGCGATCAGTCTGGCACTTATCGGAGGATCCTCTACAGGAGGCACGGACTTTATTGCTGTTTATTTCGCAGAGAAAAAGAATAAAGATGTATGGAATTATATTCTTGTGGGAAATGGCGTGGTACTGGTAATGGCAGGTATCCTTTTTGGCTGGGATAAAGCCTTGTATTCCATTATTTTCCAGTTTACATCTACCCAGACCATACATCTGCTGTACCAGGCCTATAATAAGGTTACTTTGTTCATTGTCACGGATAATCCCAAAGCGGTTTACGAAGCTATTTATCAGGTGACAAACCACAGCGCCACAGAGTTTTCCGCAACAGGAATGTATTCCAACGAAGGCAGAAAGATGATCTATTCTGTGGTTTCCAGCACGGAGGCAAAGGTGCTGATACGGAAAGTTATGAATGCGGATCCCCATGCTTTTGTGAATGTGGTAAAGACGGATATCCTCATGGGACGATTTTATCAGAAAGAGAATTATTAGGAAGATGCCGGGACAGGAGAAAAAATATGATTACAAAAATTACAGATCCCCCCATAGGACACATGATCTCCACCTGGAGAATGTCTGAAGAAGGACTGACACTGGGAAATCAGATATTGCAGGAAAAGGACGATCTGGGAGAAGCCATTGTCCGGGCTGTGAAATGTGTGGAGGATAACCCGGCCTATGTTTCGGTAGGATACGGCGGTCTTCCAAACTGTGAAGGTCAGGTGGAACTTGACGCTGCCTACATGGATGGAGATACTCTGGGTACAGGGGCAGTGATTTCTGTGAAGAACCTGAAAAATCCTATTGAGGCAGCTTATGGTCTGAGTAAGAAAAACAGGAGTTGTATCCTGGCAGGTGATGGAGCCATGAAATATGCCTCCTACAAAGGGCTGGCCTGTCAGAATATGCTTACGGAATCTTCCAGGAAAAGATATGAGGAAGAGTTTAAAGTGCCCAAACAGGAGGAAATAAGAGCTTATGAGGGTCATGATACCGTGTGCGTAATTGGCCGAAGCAGAGAAGGAAGTATGGCTTGTGGCGTTTCTACCTCCGGTCTGTATATGAAAGAGCCGGGACGAGTAGGAGACAGCCCTCTGATCGGCTCAGGATTTTATGCAGATTCTGAAGCCGGTGCAGCCGCCGCCACAGGTATGGGTGAGGATATTATGAAAGGCTGTTTGTCTTTTTCGATTGTGGAAAAGATGAGAAACGGCATGAATGTCCAGGAAGCCTGTGAGAAAGCTCTTAGAGAACATTGGAGGCGTCTGGAAAGACGGGGCTATCCCAATAATGGAATGTCCGTGATCGCCATGGACACTCAGGGAAATACGGGAGCAGCCACTACTTTAGAAGAATTTCCTTTTGTGGTTGCGGGAGAAAATGGCTGCAGACTTTATGTGGCTTCCATGAATCAGGAGACAGGAGAACATTTTCTGTTTGTTCCGGATGAAGAGTGGCTGAAGAACAGCAAGACAGATTAAAACAAGTAAAAACATCCTTGCAGGAATCAAAGATGAAAGGTATCTTTGATATTCCTGTAAGGATGTTTTATAATATATTTATTTCCCGTTAAAGCAGTAAGTACATACTTTACATGGCTCTATGCCGATGGAAGCCAGCAGGTCGTCCAGGCGATGGAAGTGGAGAGTTGTGAAATTCAGCTCTTTCTCGATCTCTTCCAGCATTTCTTTATAGTTCTGGGAATCCGGATCTGCATAGGTATCCAGGACTTCCCGGCTGACATTGTCTCCTTCTCGTTTGGCAATGACCCGTCTGGTGATCAGATCCATCTCTGATTTGGAACGGGAGAAGTTCAGGAACGGACAGCCGAAGAGCAGCGGCGGGCATGCAGGACGGATGTGAACTTCCTTGGCTCCGCTGTTATATAAAAATTCTGTAGTTTCCCGAAGCTGTGTTCCACGGACAATGGAGTCATCAATGAGCAGCAGGCTCTTGTTTTTGATGAGGGCCTCCACAGGGATCAGCTTCATTCTGGCGATCAGATTCCTCTGTTCCTGTCTGGAAGGCATAAAGGAACGGGGCCAGGTTGGTGTATATTTGATAAATGGGCGGGAGAACGGAATTCCGGATTCATTGGCATATCCAATGGCATGGGCAGTTCCGGAGTCCGGCACGCCGGCTACCAGGTCTGGCTTTACGTGTTCTCTCTGGGCGTCTCTCTGAGCCAGTCTTTTTCCGCATTCATAACGCATGTTCTCTACATTTACCCCTTCATAAGTGGAGGTTGGATAACCGTAATATACCCATAAGAAAGAACAGATCTTCATTTCATTTAAAGGTTCAGAAACAGTCTGAACGGATTCCGGAGTCAAAAAGGCAATCTCCCCCGGACCTAATTCTCTTAAAGTCTCATATCCCAGATTCAGGTAAGCAAAGCTTTCAAAGGAAGCGCAGTGAGCCCCGTCTTTTTCTCCGATGACCAGAGGGGTGCGTCCCATACGGTCCCTGGCTGCGTAGATACCTTCCGGAGTCAGAACCAGAAGGGTCAGAGAGCCGTCTACCTTCTCCTGAGCATAGCGGATACCTTCTGTGATACTGGCCTGCTGATTGATGAGGGAAGCTACCATTTCTGTAGGGTTGATGCTTCCGCCGCTCATTTCCAGGAAATGTGTGCAGCCGTTTTTGTAGGATAGGTCTACCAGCTCGTCCATATTGTTGATTTTTCCTACTGTGGTAATGGCAAAGCTGCCTAAGTGAGACTGTACCAGGAGGGGCTGTGGTTCTGTATCTGAGATACAGCCGATGCCTGAAGTGCCTTCCAGTTCATCCAGGTCTCCGTCAAATTTTGTCCGGAAGGGAGTATTCTCGATGTTGTGGATAGAACGATTAAAACCGTCTTTGCCGTACACGGCCATACCGCCTCTTCTGGTGCCTAAATGAGAATGATAGTCAGTTCCGAAAAATAAGTCCAAAGTACAGCTGGACTTTGATGTTACTCCAAAAATTCCACCCATGGTTGTTCTCCTTTTCTACTACAGATTTAAAGCAGCAGTACAACGGCGGCGAGAACCGGAAATACGGTCTGGCCAATGATGCCGGGGAAACTGCTGCGATTAAAGTCTACCCCTTATTATATACAGGAATTTCCGGATTCGTAAAGACATTTGTGAAAAGTTTTTTCCTTCGCAACAGAGAAAAAATAGTGTATAATGGGTAAAAAGCTGTGCAAACAGACAATGAAAAAGGAGAATGGCATGAAATTTATTTCGTGGAATGTGAACGGGCTTCGGGCTTGTGTGCAGAAAGGATTTATAGAATATTTCCAGGAGGCAGACGCAGATTTTTTCTGCCTTCAGGAGACGAAGCTTCAGGAAGGACAGATCGATTTTGCTCCGGAAGGTTATTATTGCTTTTGGAATTATGCGGTGAGAAAAGGCTATTCCGGTACGGCCATTTTTACTAAATGGGAACCTCTGGCTGTAACCTACGGAATTGGTATAGAGGAGCATGACCAGGAAGGTCGGGTGATCACGTTGGAATACCCGGATTTTTATATGGTAACAGTTTATACCCCCAATTCCCAGAATGAGCTGGCAAGATTAGACTACCGTATGAAGTGGGAGGATGATTTCCGTTCCTACTTGAAAGGGCTGGACGAAAAAAAGCCGGTAGTTATGTGCGGAGATCTGAATGTAGCCCACAAAGAGATCGACCTGAAGAATCCCAAGACCAATCGACACAATGCAGGATTTACTGACGAGGAGAGAGGAAAGTTTACAGAATTCCTGGAGGCGGGTTTTACAGATACTTTCCGGTATTTTTATCCGGAAGAAACAGGGATTTATTCCTGGTGGTCCTATCGGTTCAGAGCAAGAGAGAAGAACGCAGGATGGCGTATTGACTACTTCTGTGTGTCAAAGAGACTGGAGGAGAAACTGGTCTCAGCGGGGATTCATACAGAAATCTTCGGTTCCGATCACTGCCCGGTGGAAGTGCAGATCGATCTGAAGGGAGAGTAAACAATTGGAAGAAAAGATAAAACTGACCCGGTATTCCAAAAGCGCCGGGTGCGCTGCCAAACTGGGTCCCAATATTCTGTCTGAAGTTGTTGGAAAGCTGCCGAAATTTCAGGACGAAAATCTGTTGGTAGGTGTAGAGACTTCTGACGATGGGGCTGTATATAAGATTTCAGAAGATCTGGCTATGATCCAGACATTGGACTTTTTTCCGCCAATGGTGGATGAACCCTATGTTTTCGGCCAGATTGCAGCGGCCAATGCTCTCAGTGATATCTATGCTATGGGAGGGGAACCTAGATTGGCTTTGAATATTGTGGCTTATCCCAACTGTCTGGGAAGCGAAATCCTGGGAGAGATTTTAGCAGGAGGAGCGTCCAAGGTGAAAGAAGCAGGAGCCGTACTGGCAGGGGGCCATTCCATCAATGATGAGGAACCAAAATATGGCATGAGCGTCACCGGATTTGTCCATCCGGATAAAATCTGGAAGAACGCAGGGGCCCGGCCGCAAGATGTGCTGATCCTTACCAAAGCATTGGGAGTGGGGATTCTGAATACTGCTGTGAAAGCAGAGATGGCTTCCCCAGAGGAAAAGAAAGCGGCACAGGAAAGTATGACTTACTTGAATAAGACTGCAATGGAGGTATTCTGTCAGTTTCCTATTCACTGCTGTACAGATGTTACCGGATTTTCTCTGGCCGGGCACGCTTTGGAGATCGCAAAAGCCAGCCAGGTAAGCCTGGAGATTTTTACAGATAAGCTGCCTATTTTGCCCGGAGTCCTGGACTATGGGGCTATGGGACTTGTTCCTGAGGGAACTTACCGAAATAAAGCCTACCAGAAGGCAGAAGCTTTCCTTGACGAGAAAATCCCAGAAGCTATGGAAGACCTGCTTTTTGATCCTCAGACTTCTGGAGGCCTTCTGGCTGCCGTGCCCGTTGAAGAAGGAGAGAAACTTCTGACTGCTTTAAAGAAAGCCGGCCTTAAGACTCCGGCAGCCATTATCGGCAGAGTGGAAGAGAAGAAAGAACATTTCATATACTTCAGGAGACAGAAATGATTTATCTGGATAATGCGGCTACAACTTTATATAAACCGGAACCGGTGCGTAAAGCGGTATACGAAGCTATGGCAACTATGGGAAACAGCGGCCGGGGAGCTTGGGGACCTGCTCTTTCGGCTTCCAGGATGGTTTATTCTGTCCGGGAAAAGGCGGCAGAGTTTTTCGGGGCCTGGGGAGGAGAGTCGGTAGCTTTTACCGGCAATGCCACAGAAGCGCTGAATATTGCCATCAACGGTCTGGTAAAGAAAGGAGATCATGTGGTCACCACCCAGGCAGAACATAATTCTGTACTGCGGCCTTTATACAGAAAAGAAAAGGAGGGGGCAGAGCTGACCATACTTCCCGTAGATCAGAAGGGAAATTTTTACCTGGAGGAAATGGAGAAAGCAGTCCGGGAAAATACCACTGCTGTGATCTGTACCCATGCTTCCAATGTTACGGGAAATCTTTTTCCGGCGGAGGAAATCGGAAAGCTGTGCAGAAGACACGGGCTTTTGTTTGTACTGGACGCTTCTCAGAGCGCAGGGGAAGCGCTGATCGACATGAAGAAAATGCACATAGATGTGCTTTGCTTTACCGGACATAAAGGCCTGATGGGGCCTCAGGGCACCGGGGGGATCTGTGTGGATCCCCAGGTGAAGATCCCGGCTTTTAAAGTGGGAGGAAGCGGGATTCTGTCTTTTGACCGGGAACATCCGGGATGTATGCCGGAAGCCCTGGAGGCAGGGACATTAAATATCCATGGTCTTGCGGGATTGGGAGCTGCTTTTGATTATCTCCAGGATACCGGGTTAGAGAAGATCATGGAACATGAGAACAGACTGGCGGAGATTTTCTATGAAGAAGTCCGGGAGATTCCCGGAGTAGAAGTTTATGGAGACTTTTCTCTTCCCGACAGAACGGCAGTAGTGTCTTTAAATGTGGCGGGTTTTACTTCCAAAGAGGCAGGGGATCTGCTGGCCCAGAGATATGAAATTGCCACAAGAGCCGGAGTCCACTGCGCCCCTCTAATTCATCGGGCTCTGGGGACAAAGGAAAGGGGAATACTGCGTTTCTCCTTTTCCTGGTTTAATACTGAGGAAGAGATCCGCAAAGCGGCTTTGACAGTAAAGGAGATCGCCGGAGAGTGGGAGTGAGGAGTGAGAAGCTTTGGAAAAAGTGATCTTTCATATTGATGTGAATAGTGCTTATTTATCCTGGGAGGCTGTCTACCGCCTTAAACAGGGCGGAACGGTAGATTTAAGAGAGATTCCCTGTGCTGTGGGAGGAGATAAATCCAAGAGACATGGGATCATCCTGGCAAAATCCCTGGCGGCAAAGGCCTTTGGAGTACGGACAGGAGAGCCTCTTACAGAGGCTTTGAAGAAGTGTCCAAGTCTGACGGTGGTGCCTGCACATCACAGTCTTTATAAACAGTATTCTAGAAAATTTATGGATATTTTAAGGGAATACACTCCTGATGTGCAGCAGTATAGTATTGACGAGGCATTTATGGATATGACGGGAATGGAGAAGATCATCGGAGATCCGGTGGCTTTTGCCCATAAGCTGAAGAACCGGATCAGCCGGGAGCTGGGGTTTACGGTGAACGTAGGGATCTCTTCTAATAAATACCTGGCTAAAATGGCCTCAGATTTTGAAAAACCGGATAAGGTCCATACTTTGTTTCCCTGGGAGATCCAGACAAAAATGTGGCCTCTGCCGGTATCGGATCTGATCTTTGTGGGAAAATCTACCCAGGAGGCTCTGCATAAGCTGGGGATCTATACCATCGGCCAGCTGGCCGCTACAGATGTGGAGATCCTCCGGCATCATCTGAAAAAGCAGGGGGAAACCATCTGGGAGTTTGCAAATGGAAGAGATTCTTCTCTGGTGGAATCTGAGCCGGAGGGAAACAAAATGTACGGCAACAGCACTACCGTAGCAGCTGACATTACCGATGAAGATACGGCCAGAATGGTCCTTTTGTCTCTCTGCGAGACAGTGGCTTCCAGACTTCGGGAGGATGGACAGAAGGCACAGATGGTCTCGGTGTCCATCCGAAATACAGACATGAAGACTGTATCTCACCAAAAAGTCATGCCTGCGGCTACAGATATCACAGAAGAAATTTATGAGGCTGCCTGTCAGCTTTTTGAGGAGTTGTGGGACCAGGAACCTATACGGCTTCTGGGGGTTCAGACAGGAAAGCTGTCCTCGGAAAGGGGAGGACGGCAGATGAGCCTTTTTGATAATACGGATTATGAAAAGATGGAACGAATGGACCAGGCAGTGGATAAAATCCGGAAAAAGTTTGGGAAAAACGCCATTATGCGTGCTTCTTTTCTGGATAATCCTAAAGTGGAACATATGACGGGAGGCCATTCTGACGGGGGACAGGTGGACTTAAAGATACTGAAAGAACATAAAAAATAAAAAGCTGCTGCATAAAACATATAGCAGAAATATTTGTACATTTTATGCGAATTTGTCGGGCATAGCTTTGAGACCATAGGCTCAAAGCAGCGCAGACTGAGCGATAAAATGTTATAAATATTTTCAATTATGTTTCATGCAGCAGCTTTTTTATATCTGTTACAAGCGCTGCTGGTCTTTACTGCTGAGCGTGGAGCAAACGCCGCACGTCAGGTACTGCTGAGAGGATAGGATAGAGGATCAGGGAAATGATCAGGCCGCTGACACCCTGAATGATGTTGGCAGGGACGCTGGCGGCTGCGCCTATTCCGTAGATTACATATTCAAAGAGAAAATATCCTCCTGCTACGAATACAATATCGATGATTCCTCCCAGGACAACGCCGGCTATCCGTCCTTTGGAAGATACGGCTGCTTTCCGATAGACCAGGGCGGCGAAGAGGGCCACAAGTCCTTTTATAAGGAAAGTTACAGGAACATAGTTGAGATAGCCTCCCAGAAGATCGGACATGCAGGAACCGATACCTGCAGCCAGGAATCCATATGCCGGGCCGAGAATGACTCCGGAAAGGATTACGATAGCGTCACCTGGGTGGATATATCCGCCGGTTCCCGGTGTGGGAATGCGGATGGACATGGTAGCTGCACATGTCAAAGCTGCGAACAGAGCAGCCAGAATAATCTTTTTCGTCTGATTTTTCATAGACAGTCACTCCTTTTTCTTTTGGTTTCCTATACTATAAAAGAAAACTGGCTATATTGAAATAGCCAGTTTTAAAAAGAATGACCAGTCCAGTTTGAACCTGCCATTGGTTACGAACTGCAAGAAGATCATTACTCCCGGAATGTCAGAGAATCATTGGTCATGGAATCAATGATAGCCAGTGATTCCACCCGGATTCCCTGCTCACGGAGTTTGTCTCCTCCATGCTGAAAGCCTTTTTCGATCACGATCCCTGCACCTTCCAGAACAGCTCCGGAAGTCTTTACGATATCAATAAGCCCCATAAGAGCACAGCCGTTGGCAAGAAAATCGTCGATGATCAGTACATGGTCTTCCGGTCCCAGGTATTTTTTGGATAAGATTACGTCATATACTTTTTTGTGGGTGAAGGATTCTACTTTGGTAGTATACATCTCCCCGTCCAGATTCAGGCTCTGGGCTTTCTTGGCAAAAACTACCGGAACGTTAAAATACTGGGCCACGATACAGGCAATTCCGATACCGGAAGCTTCTATAGTAAGAATCTTATTGATAGGAGCATCTGCAAAGATCCGTTTAAACTCCTTTCCCAATTCGTTGATAAACGGAATATCCATCTGGTGATTTAAAAAACTGTCTACCTTTAAAACGTTTCCGGGCTTTACGATCCCGTCTTTTAGAATACGTTCTTTCAAAAGCTCCATCTTTTGATTCCTCCCTGTTTCTGTTATGGTTTCTATTATCATACGGCATAATGGAAAGCTTGGCAATTTATTTTTTCGATTTTTGTAAAAAAATAGAAGGAAACCTGGAAATATGGAGATTTTGTGTTACAATAGTAGAAATTGGACTTATTAGGTCTATAAACAAAGACAGGAGGACGACCATGGCAGAGTATGAAGTGATCCGGGAGATGTTTAATCTTTGCCCGGGGAATCAGATGCGGGATATTTTTATAGAAGAAGTAGAGCTTCCGGAAGATGCAGACCTGGAGGCTTTTGTAAGAAACAAATTTAAGGCAGAGGAAGAACTGAAGATCGAACGGACGGACAAGGAAGACGGAAGCGTGGTCTTTGATGTGATGACTGCGTCAATTCACCAGAGATACACGATTTCCAGATTCTGATCAAACTTTGCCCGTTGCTTTTTGTAATGAGTTTGCTATAATAAGAAGAGCGCCGGATTGGAGGAAAGACGATTGGAAAAACAGGAAAAAACACATACCCATGTGCTGGAAGACGGAACCAGAGTTACACACAGTCATGAGCCGGGGCATGGTCATACCCATACCCACACACATACCAAGGCTGTGCTGAACCGCCTTTCCCGGGCTATCGGCCATTTGGAGTCTATCCGCCGTATGGTGGAAGAGGGCAGAGACTGCAGTGAGGTTCTGATCCAGCTTTCTGCAGTAAAAGCTGCTATTAACAATACTGGGAAGGTAATCCTTCAGGATCATATTGAGCACTGTATCGTAGATGCGGTAGAGAGCGGAGATCATGAAGCTTTGGAGGAACTGAATAAAGCCATTGACCGTTTCATGAAATGATACTTAGGATTGCGGGAGCATGAAATGCGGAGCGATCCGCAGTATTTCCAATGATGAAAAACTGCCGGTCAGGGCGGAAAGGAAGAAACATGAGCGAAGAAAAGAAACAATGTGACAGCGCAAGCTGCGACAAAGAAAGCTGCGCAGGCTGCAGCCACGCAAAGGGGGGCGGGATCCCAAAGGAAAAATTAAACGCCCACTCTCATATTAAAAAGGTGATTGGAGTCATCAGTGGAAAAGGAGGCGTTGGCAAATCTTTTGTTACTGCTTCTTTGGCTAATGAGATGGCTTTTCAGGGGTATAAAGTAGGAATCATGGATGCGGATATCACCGGACCTTCTATTCCAAGAATGTATGGGTTAAAAGGCTCTGCAGTGGCAGACGAAAGAGGCATTTATCCTATGGTTACCGGAAATGATATTGAAGTTATGTCCGTGAACCTTCTTCTGCCTCAGGAGGATGCTCCTGTGATCTGGAGAGGACCGATTCTGGCGAACATGGTAAAACAGTTCTGGACAGAGGTAGTCTGGGGAGAGTTGGATTATCTCTTTGTAGATATGCCTCCGGGAACTGGAGATGTGCCTCTTACCGTGTTCCAGTCTCTGCCTATTGACGGTATTGTGATCGTGTCTTCACCACAGGATCTGGTGCAGATGATCGTAAAAAAAGCTTACAATATGGCAAAGATGATGAATGTTCCTGTGCTGGGTCTGGTGGAAAACTACAGCTATGTAAAATGTCCGGACTGTGGCAAAGAGATTTATGTATTCGGTGAGAGCAAGGTAGAGGCGGCTGCAAAAGAGGTGGAGGTGCCGGTGATCGGCAAGATGCCTCTGGACCCGGAAATGGCCAAAGCTGTGGATGCCGGAGCTTTTGCCGGAGTTTTAAACACATATCTGGGCGGGGCTGAGAAATACCTGCCTCAGGTATAAACTGTTTGAATTCTAAACAAAATTTAAAAACCTGGACCTGACTATACTTGGAGAGGAGTGTGGTCAGGTCTTTTTTATGATAAAGGAATAAGTGTATAAAACTTATAGAATTTCCGGCTTTACCATCGGGAAATTATAAAAAATTACTAAAAATAAAGATATATAAAGGAAAAGCTTCCAGAAGCAGGAATATGTTGGAATTTGTTGACAAATGGTCGGACCAGTGCCATAATACCTGTAATGCAGAAAACACCTGCAAGAAAATATAATTTCTAACTGCTTTAAGAAAGGAATGGTAGAAATGGTAGAGCGCCAGATTAAACTGACTGCAAAGGAAGATGTAAAAGAGTTTGTTAATGAGGCCAGCAAATGCGACTTCGATATTGACATTTTTTACAACAGAGTGGTTATTGACGCAAAATCAATATTGGGTGTATTAAGCATGGATCTGACTCGTGTCCTGACTGTAAGATGCAACGGAGAGGACGAAAGATTTAATAACTTTTTGAACAAATATGCAGTTGCCTAATAGAAGGTGATCCGGCAATCGGCCGGAAACTTTTGGACTATGGATACAGGAAGACTCTGGAAGGACCTTCTCGGAAGCCGGATTACAGGCTTTGAGAGAATGGGACTTCCGGAGTTTTTTCGTTTTGGAAATAAGGCAGTTATAAGAAGTGTTCACAGGGTATATTCCTTTGTGATAGAATAGGGATATGGACAGACAAGAAAAAGAATTGATTAAAATATCGGTCCGGAATCTGGTGGAGTTTATACTCCGGAAGGGAGATCTGGACAACAGACGGAGTGCTGCCTTTGACCGGGAGGCTATGCTGAAGGGAGGCAGGATCCACAGAAAAATACAAAAACAGATGAAGGCTTCCTACCGGGCGGAAGTGCCTTTGAAATGGGAACAGGAATACGAGGAGTTTATTATTTCTGTGGAAGGAAGAGCCGACGGAATCATTGAAGAGGGCGACAGAACGGCCATTGACGAGATCAAAGGAGTTTACATGGATCTGAACTATCTGGAAGAGCCGGTGGAGGTTCACAAAGCCCAGGCCATGTGCTATGCCTATATTTACGCTTTCCAGACAGGGAAAGAAGAAATCCAGGTTCAGATGACCTATTGTCAGATGGAAAGCGAGGAGATACGGCGCTTTACAGAAGATTTTACCTTAGACAAGCTGAAAAAATGGTTTGAGGATCTGCTGGGGGCATATTATAAATGGGCGAAATTCCAGTACGACCGGAGGATTCAGAGAAGAAATTCCATGGAGGGGCTGGAATTCCCTTATCCTTACCGGAAGGGACAGCGGGAGCTGGTCACCGGGGTATACCATACCATTATTACAGGCCGGCAGCTTTTTATCCAGGCGCCTACCGGTATCGGAAAAACCATGGCCGCCCTGTTTCCTGCTGTACGTGCAGTGGGACAGGGATACGGAGACAAGATTTTCTATCTGACGGCCAAGACTATTACCAGGACAGTGGCCCAGGGGGCCTTTGCCTTTCTAAAGGAGATGGGGCTGTCTTATAAAACCCTGACTATTACTGCAAAGGAAAAGCTTTGCTGTCTGGAGGAACCGGACTGTAATCCGGAGAAATGTCCTTATGCCCAAGGGCATTTTGACCGGGTGAATGAGGCGGTGTTTGAGCTTCTGACCGGAAGGGACACTTATTTTCGGGAAGATCTCCTGGCCCAGGCGGAGAAACACCAGGTATGTCCTTACGAGATGTGTCTGGATACTGCCGACTGGGTGGACGCAGTAATCTGTGATTATAACTATGTGTTTGATCCTAAGGTGCATTTAAAAAGATTTTTTGGGGATGGAGTGAAAGGAGACTACCTCTTCCTCATTGATGAGGCCCATAATCTGGTGGACCGGGGAAGAAAGATGTATAGCGCCACTTTGTGCAAGGAAGAAATCCTGGAAACCGCCAGAGCGGTAAAAGGTCACAGTGCCAAGCTTTACCGGATCCTGAACCGGTGCAATAAGCTGATGCTGGAGTATAAAAGAGAGTGCGATACCTGGCAGGTGCTGGAGAACATCGGGGGACTCTCTCTCCAGCTGCTGAATCTTCTGGGAGAGATGGAAAATTTTCTGGAACAGGAATATGAGGAAAAGGTACAGAAAGCAGTTCTGGATTTTTCTTTTGTGATCCGGCATTTCCTGAACATGTATGATCTTACAGATGAGAACTATGTGATCTATACCCATTATGGAGAAGGGGGAGAATTTTTACTTACTCTTTTTTGCGTCAATCCCAGAAAAAATCTTCAGGAGTGTTTAAATAAGGGACGAAGCACCATCTTTTTCTCCGGCACTTTTCTGCCCCTGCCTTATTACCGCTCTCTTTTCAGTACCCGGGAGGATGATTATGCTATCTGCGCCGCTTCTCCTTTCCCCCGGGAGAATCTGAAGCTGCTGGTAGCCAGAGATGTAAGCAGTAAATATACCAGAAGGGACCAGGAAGAATACAAAAAGATCGCAGAATATATTTTTCAGATGATACGGGGAAAGGAAGGAAACTATCTGGTATTTCTTTCTTCTTATCGGATGCTGGAAGATATTTATCAGGCTTTCCGGGAACGGATCCGGGAGGAGGACTTTCCTGTAGACTGCCTTCTTCAGAGCAGCGGCATGTCTGAGGCTGACCGGGAGAAGTTTCTGGAGGCTTTTGAGGAAGAAGGAGAACATACTCTTGTTGGCTTCTGTGTGATGGGAGGCATTTTTTCCGAAGGTATTGATCTGACAGGTAAGCGTCTTATCGGGGCGGCAGTGGTGGGCACCGGACTTCCCCAGGTAGGCAGCGAGCGGGAGATCCTGAAAGAGTATTATGATAAAAAAGACCAGATGGGATTTGACTATGCCTATCGGTATCCGGGAATGAATAAAGTCCTTCAGGCGGCCGGCAGGGTGATCCGCACAAAAGAAGACCGGGGAGTGGTGCTGCTTCTGGATGAAAGATTCCTCCAGAGAGCCTATCAGGAACTGTTTCCCTGGGAGTGGAGAGGGTACGAAGTGTGTACTGCTGCCCAGGCAGGGGAGAAGATACGGAGATTTTGGGAGGAAGAATGATAGCTGCAAAGCCGGGGGGAGGCATGGGCGCTAGATAAAAGTCTTGCTCCTGCCAGGTCCAGGGCTTATAATAGTGAGGAAAAGTTTCAGAAGAAAGGGAGGATCCGAACATGGAGATCGTAAGTACAAAGAACGCACCGGGCGCTATCGGCCCTTATTCACAGGCTATGATTTTAAACGGAGTGGTTTATACTTCCGGACAGGTGGCTTTAAGCCCTGAGACAGGAGAAGTTGTGGGAACTACTATTGAGGAACAGGCAGAACAGGTAATGAAAAATCTGGGAGCAGTTCTGGAGGCAGCAGGAAGCTGCTATGAGAAGACAGTTAAGACTACCTGCTTTCTGGCAGATATGAATGATTTTGCAGCTTTCAATGAAATATACGGAAAGTATTTCACCGGAAAGCCGGCAAGATCCTGCGTGGCTGTAAAAACTCTGCCGAAAAATGTGCTCTGCGAAGTAGAAGCCATTGCGTCAGTAGAATAAGAGGGAAAGACACCTTTCGCTGTGGGCCAAAGCTCATGGCTAAGGGTGTTTTTGTATATTGGAGTAATATGAAATTAAAAAATGTATTGATCGTTGTAGAAAATATAGAGGAAGCGAAAAAGTTTTATCATGATCTGTTTGGCCTTGAAACAGTGCTGGACAATGAGGAAAATATGATCCTGACTGAGAGACTGGTACTCCAGGAGAAAAAAATCTGGGAGGAGTTTCTTGGAAAAGGCACTGTCCCGGAGAGTAATTCCTGCGAGCTGTATTTTGAGGAAAAAAACATCGAAGAATTTGTGGAAAAGCTGGAAAGACTCTACCCCTCCATTCAATATGTCAACAGACTTATGACACTTGACTGGGGACAGAAAATGGTACGCTTTTATGATCCGGACGGCAACCTGATCGAGGTGAGAACGCCGATGTGATTGGAAATGAGATAACCGTGGGATAACTAGTCTTTAAGCTGGTTTCTGTCGCTTCAAGAGAGATACCAGTATCAGCATTCCTACAGGGAAGAGGATTGCAGTAAGGATCCCCAGATTCATTTTTCCGGTAAACTGGGAGATGATCCCTACTACGCCGGGGCCGGCGGAGCAGCCTACGTCTCCGGCCAGGGCGAACATAGCGTACATAAAGGTGCCGCCTCCTCTCAGATAGGTGGCGCCCAGGGAGAAGGTACCTGGCCACATCAGTCCCACGGAAAAGCCGCAGATGGCGCAGCCCGCCAGGGACAGAAGAGGTATGGGAGAAAGGGAAGTGACCAGGTAACCCAGGATACACAGAAGGCTGGTGGCCTTCAGGGACCGGATCAGGTTCAGACTTTCTCCCTTCATGCCGTAGAGGAAGCGGCTGAGTCCCATAAAGAAGGCAAAGGAGCAGGGCCCCAGAAGGTCGCCTACAGTTTTGGAAACTTTCAGGCCGTCTTCCGCAAACATAGAGGACCACTGGCTGACACCCTGTTCGGAAGCTCCTGCGCAGATCATCACAAAAAACAGGATCCAGAATACCTTTATCCGGAAAATGCTTTTGGGGAGTTTGGTCTCTTCGTCATCTCCGGGGATAGCGTAAATGGGAACCTTTGTAAAAGCAAAGAGAGTAAACAGAGGCACCAGAGCCCACAGAGGCGGGAGGAGGCGCCAGTTTTCGATTCCTGCCAGAGTAAAATATAAAGTAGAAAGAAGTACCACCGCCATATGCCCCCAGCAGTAGAAAGAATGGAGCATGCTCATCCTGGCGGCTTTATTGGTCCCCGGGCAGGCCTCTACGATCGGGCTGACGATTACTTCCAGGATTCCTCCGCCAATAGCGTTAAATACCATGGAGATCAGGATTCCCACATAGGGATCCAGGAGGAAGGGAAGGTAGTAAAAGCCGGTAAGTCCAATGATCGTCACCAGAAAGGAACACAGAGCAGCCTTCCGGTAGCCAGTACGTTTGATCACCCCCGGAGAGAGAAAGTCCACCAGGATCTGGATGCAGAAATTTACCGTGATCAGCAGACTGATCCTGTCCAGGGAAATAGCAAACTCTCTGTTAAAGGTCAGGAACAACAGAGGAGGCAGGTTGTTGACAATGGCCTGGGTCACATAGCCCAGGTAACAGCTGTAGACAGTATGTTTTGCCTGTAGTTTCATATGATGTAATCTCCTGTGTAAAAATATTTTATAGTATGTGTTTGTTATGGAGCTTTGGTGTTATGGAATTTCTTTTTCCACTGCCTGGGGGAAAAGGTAGTGGAGGAATTTTTCTGCTCCCGGGGAGGACGAAATCTGGGAATTATGAGCCAGCACCAACTGTCTTTTGGGAATGGGCTCCTGGATATCAAGTTTATAAAAGTCCTCTTTCTGATGGGCCAGCACAAAGTCCGGGACCACGGTGATACCAAGACCGATCCTGGCCAGATCTAAAAGAAGATCATTGCTGGACAGCTCTGCCTCGGGAGTCAGGGAAAGGCCGTGGCGGACAAAAAGCTGTTGGAAAAATTCGCTGGTGGTGCTGGATTTTTCCAGCATAAGAATGGGATATTCTACAAACTGGGATAAGGTGATCCTTTTTCCTTCCAGACCGAAGTAGTTCTTCCCTGCCACGAAAATGTCCTGAAAATCCAGTATTTTGTACTGGGTCTCCCGGCTGGTAAGGTGGGCGTTAGGGGCGTTGACCACGATAAAGTCTACCTTGTTATTCTGGAGCAGAGATACGCAGCCTCCGGAAGTAGCGTTGGTGACTTTTATGCGGATATTGGGATATTCCCGGTGGAACCGCTGAAAATAAGGCACTAAAAAGTACCGGCAGATGGTATCGCTGGCACCGATCCGCAGGGGGGCTTCCACAGAAGGAGAGTTGAGAAGCTGATTTTCCCCTTCATAGAGGAGATTCACCGCCGGTTCCACATGACGGAGAAGGGCTTCTCCTTCGGGAGTCAGGGTTACCTTCTTAGTATTCCGCAGAAACAGAGGGTGCCCCAGTTTCTGCTCCAGGGACTTGATAGACTGGCTTACCGCTGACTGAGAAATATACAGCTGACGGGAAGCCTGGGAAAAGCTAAGGGTAGTGGCAACGTAATAAAACACTTTGTATAATTCAAAACTGATATCCATGGACAATCAATCCTTTCTTTTAGCCAGACCAGATCCTTTCAAGGTCCCCTCTGCCCGGACTCCGGGCGCAAGCCCTAAAAGCTAAGAGATACTATATAAGGAAAGATTTCTACTGTCAACTTGTTTTTGAAGGATTGTGGGACAAATTTTTAATGTAAATCTGTGATGAGTATTACTTATAAAAAATATTAGGTATATTAATTTTACTTATAATGAGAACTGTGTTAAACTGAGTTCATAAAGTGCTATACAAATGTCATTGCCCCAGGGGCAGAAAGGAGCTTACATGAGCGAAGTAAGGCGTGTCTATGTTGAGAAAAAACCGGATTTTGCAGTCAAAGCAAAAGAGCTGAGACATGAGATCAAAAGTTATCTGGGAATCGGAGACGTTACCGGAGTACGGGAACTGATCCGGTATGATGTGGAAAATATTTCTGATGAGGTATTTGAAAAAGCCTGTACCTGTGTGTTTTCTGAGCCTCCTGTAGATGATTTATATAAGGAAACCTTTGAAGCAGCAGAAGGATCCAGGATTTTTTCCGTGGAATATCTGCCGGGACAGTTTGATCAGAGAGCAGACTCTGCAGTCCAGTGTATCCAGTTTTTGAAAGAGGACGAGGAGCCTATTATCCGTTCTGCAACCACTTATGTGATCGAAGGAAATGTTTCCGATGAAGAGCTGGAAGCCATCAAGAACCACTGCATCAACCCAGTGGATTCCAGAGAGGCAGACCCGGCGAAACCGGAGACTTTGGTGACGAAATTTGAAGAGCCGGAGGATGTAAAGATTTTTGACGGCTTCAAAGGCATGGAAGAGGAGAAGCTGAAAGAGCTTTATGCTTCTCTGAACCTGGCTATGACTTTTAAGGATTTTCTTCATATCCAGAATTACTTTAAGAACGAAGAAAAGAGAGATCCTTCTATGACAGAGATCCGGGTACTGGATACTTACTGGTCTGATCACTGCCGTCATACAACTTTCTCTACGGAATTGAAAACTGTAGAGTTTGGCGAAGGGGATTATAAAGACCCCATAGTAAAAACTTATGAGAAATATCTGTCAGACCGGCAGGTTATTTATAAAGACCGGAATGACAAATTTGTCTGCCTGATGGATCTGGCCCTTATGGCTATGAAGAAATTAAAAGCAGAGGGCAAGCTTCAGGATCAGGAAGAATCGGAAGAGATTAATGCCTGCTCTATTGTAGTTCCCGTAGATGTAGACGGAAAAGAAGAAGAGTGGCTGATCAACTTCAAAAATGAGACTCACAACCATCCTACAGAGATCGAGCCTTTCGGTGGTGCGGCTACCTGCCTCGGAGGCGCTATCCGTGATCCTCTGTCCGGACGTACCTATGTATACCAGGCTATGCGTGTCACCGGAGCAGCAGATCCCACCGTATCTGTGAAAGATACCATGAAGGGAAAACTTCCTCAGAAAAAACTGGTAAGAGGAGCTGCCCAGGGTTATTCTTCTTATGGAAATCAGATTGGTCTGGCTACCGGTTATGTAAAAGAAATCTATCATCCCAATTATGTGGCAAAACGTATGGAGATCGGCGCTGTTATGGGAGCTGCTCCAAGAAGAGCCGTTATCAGGGAGACCTCTGATCCGGGAGATATGATCATCCTTTTAGGCGGACGTACCGGTCGTGACGGCTGTGGCGGAGCAACAGGTTCATCCAAGGTACACACTGAGGAATCCATCGAGACCTGCGGCGCAGAGGTACAGAAAGGAAATGCTCCTACCGAAAGAAAGATCCAGAGACTGTTCCGGAGAGAGGAAGTCAGCAAGATCATTAAGAAGTGCAACGACTTCGGTGCCGGCGGTGTATCCGTAGCTATCGGCGAACTGGCAGCAGGTCTGAAGATCGATCTGGACAAGGTGCCGAAGAAGTACGCCGGCCTGGACGGCACAGAAATCGCCATTTCCGAGTCTCAGGAACGTATGGCCGTAGTGGTAGATCCCAAAGATGTAGATACCTTCCTTGGCTATGCCCAGGAGGAAAATCTGGAAGCTGTGCCTGTGGCTGTTGTAACTGAGAGCCCGAGACTGGTAATGAACTGGAGGGGCAAGACCATCGTGGATCTGTCCAGAGCTTTCCTGGATACTAACGGCGCTCATCAGGAAACAGACGTATACGTGGAAATCCCAAATAAAGAAGGAAATGTTTTAGACAGAGCTTCTGATGTGGGAGATGTAAAGAAAAAATGGCTGGATACTCTTTCAGACCTGAATACCTGTTCCCAGAAGGGACTGGTGGAAATGTTCGACGGTTCCATCGGAGCAGGAAGCGTATTCATGCCTTACGGCGGAAAATACCAGCTTACAGAGACCCAGACTATGGTAGCGAAGGTTCCTGTACAGAACGGAAACACCCAGACTGTTACCATGATGAGCTATGGGTTTGATCCTTATCTGTCCAGCTGGAGCCCATACCACGGAGCGGTTTACGCAGTAACAGAATCTGTGGCAAGGATCGTAGCTTCCGGCGGAGATTACAGCAAGATCCGCTTTACCTTCCAGGAATACTTCCGGAGAATGACAGAAGATCCGCACCGCTGGAGCCAGCCTTTCGCTGCTCTTCTGGGAGCTTATGCAGCTCAGCTTGGCTTTGGACTGCCTTCCATCGGCGGCAAGGACTCTATGTCAGGAACTTTTAATGATATCGACGTGCCTCCTACTCTGGTATCCTTTGCAGTAGATGTGGCAAAAGAAAAAGACATTATCACACCGGAACTGAAAAAGGCCGGAAGTAAGCTGGTATGGCTGAGAATGCCTAAGGCTGCTTATGATCTTCCGGATTTTGAAGCCTTAAAAGTACAGTATGGAAAATTCAGAGAAGATATCCAGGCCGGAAGGATCCTTTCTGCCTATGCCCTGGACCGTCACGGTATTGCCGCTGCTGTATCCAAGATGGCCTTCGGAAATCAGAAAGGCGTGAAGATCGAGCACAACGTAGATGAGAGAGATCTCTTCTCTCCAGGATTTGGTGATATCATCTGTGAAGTGGCAGATGGAAAGGTAGGAGAACTGGCGATCACTTATACAGTAATCGGTGAAGTGACAGACAGCGCCTGCCTGGAATACAAGGATATGAAGATCACGATGGCAGAGGCTCTGGAAACCTGGAAAGCGCCTCTGGAAAAAGTCTTTAAGACTCGTTCCGGTTCTGAGACAGATGATGCCACTAAAAGTATGGATAAGGGCCTCTATGATACCAAAGACGTACACATCTGCTCCCACAAGATTGCTCAGCCCACCGTGTTTATTCCGGTATTTCCGGGAACCAACTGCGAATACGACAGCACAAAGGCATTTGAAAGAGCGGGAGCGAAGGTTATTACCAAGGTATTCAAGAATCTGGATGCGGAGCACATCCGTGATTCTGTGGAAGTCTTTGAAAAAGCCATTGACCAGGCGCAGATGATCATGTTCCCAGGCGGTTTCTCCGCCGGTGACGAGCCTGACGGATCTGCCAAGTTCTTTGCTACAGCCTTCCAGAACGCAAAGATCAAAGAGGCAGTTATGCGGCTGTTAAATGAGAGAGACGGACTGGCCCTTGGTATCTGCAACGGCTTCCAGGCTCTGATCAAACTGGGACTGGTTCCCTACGGCGAGATCACAGGACAGACCGAAGACTCTCCTACATTGACCTTTAACACCATTGGCCGTCATATTTCCAAGATGGTCTATACAAAGGTTGTTACAAACAAATCCCCATGGCTGTTAAAGGCAGAACTTGGAAAAGTATACACCAATCCTGCTTCCCACGGAGAGGGACGTTTCGTAGCCAGTGATGAATGGCTGAAGAAACTTTTTGAGAACGGACAGGTAGCTACCCAGTACTGTGATCTGAACGGCAACATCACCATGGACGAAGAGTGGAATGTAAACGGTTCTTACTGTGCCATTGAAGGAATCACAAGCCCTGACGGACGTGTTCTGGGCAAGATGGCTCACTCTGAGAGACGTGGCGACGGCGTAGCCATTAATATCTACGGCGAACAGGATATGAAGATCTTTGAGTCCGGAGTGGAGTATTTCAAATAAAAAATCAGAAAGAATCATATAAAGAAAAAGCACAGGGCCCTTACAAGGGTTCACTGTGCTTTTTCTATTGAAGGACGATTACATATTAAAAATATCTCCATGAGTTCCGGTATCAACAAGGGTAAGAGTCAGAATATTTTTTTCAACCAGATAGACTAATAGCCAATCCGGCTTTATATGACATTCTCGGAATCCCTGAAACCTGCCGCTTAATCCGTGGTCACGATATTTTTTATCAAGAGTTTTTCCCTGACGCAGCAAATCTATAACTTCATCAAGAAGAGAAAGATCATAGCCACGTTTTTTCATTAGTTTATAACTTCTTTTGTAAGCAGTTGTAAACTTTACTTCGTACATTTACTCCTCCAGGGCTTTTTTTAATTCTTCCATGCTTTGATAGCCTTTTACGCTTGGATCTCGAGAGATCCGCTTAGCTTCATCCATTGCTTCTAATGTCTGTTGACTGTAATTTGGTATTTCTACATTAAAAGGAAGACCGCCTCGGAGAACACATTGATGAAGGAAAATGTTTACAGCACTGGACATATCAAGTCCTAGATGGTCAAATAAGTCTATTGCTTTCTTTTTGACATCTGAATCAATGCGTATCTGTGTCGGAGTTGTCGCCATGATATCACCACCTTTTAAATGATTATATGCGATTTGGTTTACAATGTCAATTATTTGAGAAAGAATGAAAAATTATTTAGTAATTTCCCACGCTTCCATAATCTGCCGGCAGACATAGGGAACCAGGGGATTCTCATTGGATTTCCGGTAGATAAACCCCATGGTACTATCCATATCCTGAATAGGAACCCGGACCAGCTGTTGATTTTCACTGTCCCGCATATAGGTATCTGCAATAAAAATTTCCATGCCGGTATCAAAGTTACAGATAAAGGCGTTGGGAGAGCTGACATATTTGGATACCAGAGGGGAAAAACCGGCTTTGGAGCACATCTGAACCACAAGCTGCTCATACATAGGGGTATCTTTCGGTGACACCATAAGAAAAGAATAAGGCTGCAGTTCCTGAACGGAAACAGAATCCCTGGAGGAAAGGGGATGTTCCGGGCGCATGTAAGTGTAATAGGTCCCGGCAGGAAGAGAATGGCAGACAAAAGCCTCCTGCTGGTAGGAAGGCAGTTCAAAACCACAGGTGATGACAATGTCAAGTTCCCCTTTCAGAAGCTGTCGGTTCAGATCCTGAAAAGGGAGACACTCTGTATGAAAATTTGTGAATTTCTTTTCCTTCTGGAGTAAATTTTTTGTATCTAAAAATATTCTTTCCAGATTGGAGGAATCCGGAAGCCCTACGGTTACAGGAAGAGAAGCTCCTGCCTGGATCGTATGGGCTTTTTCCAGAGCTTTCTGAGACAAGGCAAGAATATCGGAAAACTCTTCCATAAGATGCCGGCCTGCCGGGGTCAGCCGCAGATGCTGTTTGTCACGGATAAATAAGTAAAGGCCCAGAGTATCCTCCAGATATTTTATATTTTTGCTTACCATAGACTGAGAAAGATGGAGATACTGAGCTGCCTTTGTAATGCTTTCCCTCTGGGCGGCAGCCAGAAATATCTGTATCTGGGAGAGTTTGATATCCAGCATATTAAAGTACTTCATGTGATCTTCTCCTTTGCTGCTTTTTAGTTTACCATTTTCAGAAAAACAGTACAAGATTTCACAGGTAATTCCCTTTTGGAATCACTTCCGGCGGAACTATCATTATGCAGGAGAAAAAGAATCCGCTATACTGAAAGCAGAAGAAAGAACAGGAGGTTTGTTTTATGAGCGGATTAACATTTGATAAGGAAAAAGAAATGGGTACAGAAGAATTTTATCCGGAGTTTCCCCTTCCCTACGGAACGGCTCCTGCCAAGATTCCGAAATTTCATACTCCCATTACCCCAAGGGAAAATTTTGAACGGATCATGAGAAATGAAAAGCCTTTGTGGGTGCCAAATTATTATGTGGATTTTAATTTTATTCAGCCTCTGGTGATGAAAGACGCAGCTGCCAGATGGACCGGAGGAAAGGACTGGTTTGGTATTGAATGGCAGTATGAGCCTCTGACCAATGCCAGTATGGTAAAGCCCGGGACCAGAAGGCTCAGTGATATCACCAAATGGGAAGAAGAACTGGAATTTCCGGATCTGGCAAAAGTAGACTGGGAAAAGGACTTTAAGGAAAATTATGAAGGAAAGCTGGATAAAGACCGGCCTACCATGTTTGTAATTGTAAACGGCCTATTTGAGAGAACTGCGGACCTTACCAGTTTTGAAGATGCTTTCTGCTATCTTATTGAAGAGCCGGAGGCTCTGGAAGCTTTTTACACACGTCTTACAGACTGGCTGATCCAGCTGATCACGATTGTACACCAGGTCTATGGGGTGGATGTGATCACACTTCATGATGATATGGGAACCCAGAGAAGCCCATTTTTCTCTACCCAGATGTTCAGAGAAATCATGTGTCCTCACTATCAAAGGATCACGAATGCAGCTCATGAACTGGGCATGTATGTAAATTTCCATTCCTGCGGCTGTATTGAAGCCCACCTGGAGGCCATTATTGAGGCGGGATTTGACTGTTGGGAAGGCCAGGACAACAGCAACGACAAAAAAAGAACAATGGAACTGTGCGGAGACCGGCTGGTGCAGTCCAGCAATTTTGTGCCGGAACCGGATATGCCCATAGAGGAAGCCAGAAAAGTTTTAAAGGATTGGGTAGAGACACTGGGAAAGAAAGGCCGGTTTATGATCTGGCTGAATACCACCCAGGAACCCTATCTGACGGAAGGAAGCAGGACTATTTATGAGACATCCAGAAAATTATATGAAAATGAATAACAAAAATTTTCCCGGATAATAAGTGAGAAAGACTGCCGCTGATCCTTGTGAAAAAGCGGCAGTCTTTTTTACGTCCGTTTTCTGTTCTCAAAAAATGGTATTTTTTCAATAGCTCCCAGTATATCCTGGAAATCTTCCCTGGGAGCCAGATCCATATACTTTCTTAACAGGCTGGTTTCCTGTTTCTTATAAGGGCCGTAGAAGATATTATAAAGGTCATGACCACGGACGTAGGTTTTGATCTCTTCCATGTGGTTCTGTATTTCGTCCTCAGTGGTCAGATCTTTTCCCAACACCTGAAGGAGATGACGGCCTCCCCGGGTCCGGTGGAGATATTCTTTCCATTTTTCCAGAAGGATCTTATAGAAATCTTCCGGGCTTTTGAGGATTCCCAGTTTTGCCATGACCTCCGGATTCAGGAAGTAATTTTCAAAAGAGTAGTATTTCAGTACCAGTACATTTTTGGCCGTTACTCTCGGGAGACGGTCCACATCTTCCAGGTTCCGTTCTTCGTAGTATTTACACAGGGAGCGGACCAGCTCTTCATGGTCTTTCCCGTCTCCGTCCCGGATCATGAGAAACTGATCCTTCAGGTACACCTGGTTCATGTATTTGAGATTTGCATAGGTCTTAATATTGGTGCAGCTGTTGGTAGTGATAATGGACACCCGGGACAGACTGCCGTCTTCGTTGTAGATCTCGGAATAATACTTTTCCAGGAGAAGGGGAAGACGGCTTTTATCCTGTTTTCCCTCGACGATAAATACGAAATCCACACCCAGAAGATCTCCTGCAGAGTAGCCCAGATCTTCCAGCACCCGGGAGAGATTCGTCTTTTTCCGGACGGAGGGAAGTCCCTTTTCATCCAGAAGGATCTGACGGATCTGCCGGCTGTTAAAGGGAGACAGCAGATTGGGAGAGTGGGTGGAAAAGATTACCTGGCATTTTTTGGAAAGCCGGTACAGGATCTCGCTGGAGGTTTTCTGAAGCTGGGGATGGAGAAAGATTTCCGGATCCTCCATAAGGAGAATGGAGGGGAGCCGGCCGTCGTCTTCCATATAGGCTTCCAGAAGAGACAAAAGGTAAATGCTCCGCATTCCCTCTCCCAACTGAGCTACAGGGGAAGGCTCTTCCTGATTTTTCTGGCGGATATATCCCTGTACCTGGAAAAGCTCTCCGGTGTGGGTGGTAAGATCATAGGTGATTTCTCCGTGATAACCGCTGTTTTTTCCGAAATACTGATTTACTTTGTCAGAGAAATCTTTCAGATTCATATGATACAGCTTATATTCCAGGAGCTTTTCTGTCTCAAAAGCATTCAGCTCTTCCGGTGTCTTCCGGTTCAGAAGGCCGATACAGGAAAAACAGTGGGTACACTTTTTCATAGGGCTGAAAAGGCAGCAGTCCATCCGCATCTGGTTCAGCAGATCGTCCTCTGTAAAAGACAGGAGATTGCCCTGGACTTTTTCCAGATTCCTTTCGCTGTCCAGAAAATAGACAGAGGGAAGAATCTGGGGAATGTACCGGTTATTTTTATGAAAGCCATCATGATACCGGATGCTGCCGTTCTGGTTGGCAATATAGGTAAAAGTCAGCTGGTCATTCTGAAAAGAGGGAAGTTTCTGGCAGAAATCCCGGTACCAGGAATCCCATCGTTTATAGGGGCTGACCTTTTTGGAATGAAATAATAATTCCAGATCACCGGAGGACATGGAGAGGGAAAGAGAAATTTCGATATTCTGCTTTCTGATGTTAAAATCGAAGGGGGAAGGGTGATATTCTCCCATAGCAGCGGCAATGGCCTGGAGAATGGAAGATTTTCCCACGCTGTTTTTGCCTACCAGGATCAGAGCGGATCCGATATCCCGGAGGATCATATTTTCTATAGATTTAAAATTTTGTATCTGAAGAAAAGATATTTCCATAAAGTGCCTCCTTTTTGCTGGATCTGTTACTCTAAGTGCAGGAAAGGCCAGAGGCCTCTGATATCTGGATTTTGAATTTTATGGTTATTTTCATCATAGCATAGGAAGGAGAAAAATGGTACAGAAAAAGACGGGAGATTTCCTTTCATATGAGATAAAAAAGAAAGAAAATGTAAAAAGTATTTGACATAATACTATAGGAGAATTATACTGAAAATGTAAAAAAGATTTGACGTTTTCAGAGGAGGATTCTTATGGCGAAGTATGTGGGGATATTAATTTTTTGTGCTGCTATACTACTGATTTTTATAGCATTGGATATTGGCATGCTCATATCTATAGTACGTTCGGGAGATGAACGCAGACAGATTATTGTCTGGAAAGCCAGTGCTTTTACCCTTATGGGAGTGACGGGAGCTTTGATCATTGAGATCATCGAAAACCTGGCAACGGGACAGGAGATGACTATGAATCCTTTCGTTCATCTGACAGCTACGGCCATGGTTTATTTCGGGGCGCTGTTATTTTTTAAGAAAAGGCATGGTGGCTGATATGTTGAATAAGATCAGAGAACTGCGGAAAGCCCTGGGGATCTCCCAGGAGGAGCTGGCGAAAAAATGCCGGGTGTCCAGGCAGACGATAAACGCCATAGAGAATAACAAATATGATCCTACCCTGGCTCTGGCTTTCCGCCTGGCCAGAGAGCTGCAGATAACAGTAGACGGATTGTTTGTGTTTCATGAAAAGTAGATTTCTGACGGTTGATTTTAAAAAGAAACTTTATTATACTGAACTCAGATAAAGAATTTGCAGATGATCAGAGAGGAGCTGTGATAATGGAAAATCTCAGAGAGAAAAAACAGGAAAAGATGGATGGAAAATTTTATGATATGTCCCCGGCGGCAGATTACAGGCACAGCCTGGTAAACGGAAATATTTTCTATCATCTGAGAGGCCAGTTTCAGGACAGTCTTTGTGCGATTTTTATGGAAAATCTGGATTTTTGTTATTGTGAGGATTCAGAAGACTATGTGATCCCTGATATTATGATCATCTGCGACAGAAAGAATCTGAAAAAAGGTACTTATCGGGGAATTCCGAAATTTATTGTGGAAACCCTAAGTCCGTCTACTGCTTTCAGAGACAGAACAAAAAAGAAAGAAATCTATGAGGCCTGCGGCGTAGAGGAATACTGGATCGTATCCTCTCTGGAAAAAGCAGTGGAAATCTATTATCTGGGAGAAAATGGCAGTTACAGCCTGAAAAATGTGTTTGTACTGGATGAGGACGTTTCCAGTCCTTCTTATAATGGAGAACAGGAAATTTCATTAAAGGCTTTTCCTCATGTCCATCTTCGATTAGAAGAGATTTTTGAAAATCTTTAAAAGGACCGTCCACTTCGCAGATAAAATACCGCCAGCTGGGTCCTGTCCCGAAGTCCCAGTTTCTCCAAAATAGTGCTGAGATAATTCCGGACCGTGCCCTCACTTAAATATAATTTCCCGGCGATCTCTTTGTTGCTCAGGCCCTGGGCTACAAGATCGATCACCTCTAATTCCCTGGGATTGATGTGATAATCTTCCCAGGGAAAACTTTTCTGATTAGTTAAAAGACCGGGGAGCTTTGCAGTGATTTCGCTGCCGTAAACGGTCTGGCCGGAGTAGACGGCTTTCAGGGCAGGAATGATGCTGTTGTAATCCTGCTTTAAAAGATAGCCTTTGGCCCCCAGTTTTAAAGCCTGGATAATGTATTCGTCATCCAGAAAGGTGGTAAGGAGCAGGATCCTGGCCTGGGGATACCGGGAGAGGATTTCCCCTGAAGCTGCCAGGCCGTCCATCTCTTCCATCCGGATATCCATGAGCAGAATGTCCGGGTCCAGAGAGGCATAAAGAGACAGAGCCTCTTTTCCGTTTTTTCCCGAACCGCAGACCTGAATCTCCGGATCTGCTTCCAGAATGGTCTTTAAAGCTGTGGTAATAAAAAAATCATCATCTATGATCAAAACTTTCATAAATATTCTCCTGCTTTTCTTTTGGAATCGTGACAAAAATCCGAAATCCCTTTGTGCTTTCAAAATGAATAGAGCCTTTTAAAGTCTCCACCCTTTCCTGCATATTGGAAAGACCGATGCCCCCGCCACAAGAGCTGCCTTTTCCAATGCCGTTGTCCCGGATGATCAGCTGATACATGGCCGGATGCTCCCGAAGGGTTACCCAGGATTTATCCGCCTGGCTGTGAATAGAAATGTTAGAAAGGCTCTCCTTCAGAATGGCAATAAAGCAGTACCGCACCTGGGGCGGGGGAGGACTGCTTATATCGTATTCCAGAGATACCGGGCAGTAATGGAAGGAGGCTATAAGATTTTCCACAGTTTCCCTTAAATTGACCGCCTCATTGTGAAGGTCATGGACGCTTTCCCGTATGTTGTCCATAGCTGTATTTAAGGTATCCTCCAGCTGAGAAAGAGGCTGGGAGGCAGCAGGATCCCGGAACATGGTTTTCATAGCCCCTGTCATAAGGATGGCACGGGAAAGCATGTGGCCTACATGGTCATGAATCTCTCTGGCAATCCGGTTCCGTTCCTTTAAAGTAGCGGCGTAGATTTCATAATTCTGTTTCTCGATCAGTGTTTTATTCTTTTCTTTTAACAGCAGACTTCTCTCGATCCCATCATCTCGTACCTTCTTATAATCCAGAGAAAGCTTTTCATAAGAGGCGCTGCGGTACCATAAAAGTCCTCCCAGAAACATTCCTATCAGAAGATAATAGATCACAAAAGAAGAATACCCGGAGGCCGGGAAATAGAACAGGATTCCCAAAGGAACCAGGGACCAGAGCTTCCGGGAAGCAAGCAGTCCCGCAGAAAAGTAATCATAGGCCAGCAGGGGATAGAAAAAAACTCCCTGGGGGAAGGCTAGAGTCATCAGCCCATAGACTGCCAGTCCGGGAAGGAGAAAGATATCTGTCCGCCAGATTTCCGAAAAAGCAGAAAAAGTCACTGCCAGAAAAAAGAACCCTACATAGACAGGATCTGGCTGGATCAGCAGACAGGATCCCAGGGTATAGAGAAGAAGCATGGCTTTATCTGTAAGACGGTTCAAAATACATTCCTCCTTTCCGGCCGGGAAACCGATTTTTAACTCTACTCAGTATACCACAACTTTCCCAGACTGCCTATGTGACATTTGTCATGGCAGATCCTGACAGGAGACACTGTGAAGAAGAGAAAAACTCTGGTATGATGATGACAGAATCAATAAGGGAAAACCGGCTGGTATTTGGTGCCGGATTCCCGGGAAAGGAGACTGGAACATGTCTATGATTGAAATCAGAAATCTGGTAAAAAGATATAAAGATACCATAGCTCTGGACCACCTGAACCTGGATATTGAGGAAGGGGAGATCTTCGGACTTCTGGGGCCAAACGGATCGGGAAAAACCACAGTGATCAACTGTCTGCTGGCTCTTTTAAAATATGATAAAGGAAGCATTAAGATCTTCGGAAAAGAGATGGAGCCGGACAGCTATGAAATCAAGAGGCAGATCGGGATCGTTATGCAGAATGTGGCGGTTTTTAATGAACTGACGGTTTATGAAAACATTGATTATTTCTGCGGCCTATACGTGGCGGATAAAAGGGAGAGGAAAAAGCTGGTGGAGGAGGCCATAGCCTTTACCGGACTGGAAGGCTATGAGAAAAAACGGCCGAAAAAGCTCTCCGGAGGACTTCTGCGGAGGCTGAATATTGCCTGCGGCATTGCCCATAAGCCCAGACTGGTAATCCTGGATGAACCTACGGTAGCGGTAGATCCCCAGAGCCGGAATAAGATCCTGGAAGGGATCTGCCAGATGAACCGCCAGGGTTCCACCATTATCTACACTTCCCACTATATGGAAGAGGTAGAACAGATCTGCAGCCGGATCGCCATACTGGATAAGGGACGGTGCCTGGCTCTGGGGACTAAAGAGGAACTGAAAAATATGATAAAAACCGGGGAGAAAGTCCACATAGAGGGCATACATCTTACGGAAGGACAGCTGGAAACCATCCGCCATATGCCCCAGGTATTTTCCACGGTCTATGAGGAGGGAAACCTGACCCTGCGATTTGAGGGAAGCGGCAGCCATCTGCTGAGTCTTCTTCATTATATGGAGGAGGAGCATCTTACCTGCGGCAGGTGTTTTTCAGAACTGCCTACTTTAAATGATGTATTCCTGGAGATCACCGGGAAAGAGCTGAGAGATTAGGAGGGAAAGCGATGTTTCAGATCATGAAAAGACAGATCCTGGTCAATATCCGGGAGAAATCAAATATTTTCTGGACCCTGTTCTTCCCTCTGATCCTGGCTACCCTCTTTCATTTTACCCTGGGAGGGACTATGGGAAGACATGCTATGGAGGACGTCCAGACAGCTTTTGTCACGGATCAGAGTGCAGATCCTCAGGAAGAGGAAGCCTTTCTGGAATATCTGAAAAGCTTTGACGGGGACTGGTTTCGGATCCTTCCTATGAGTGAGGAAGAGGCCAGAGAGGCTCTGAAAAATGATGAGATCCTGGGAATATTCTATGGGGGAGAGGAGAAGAAACTGGTAATTGGAGAGGATTCTACTTATACCAGTATCCTTTCCCAGACATTGGATATCTATGAGAAAAATGAACACATGCTGGCCCAGATCGCAGAGGAACATCCGGAAAATCTTCCGGCCGCCATAGAGGCTGTGAGCGACTGGGGAAGCTATACAGAAACCGTGACTTTCCAGGGGGATTCCCTGGATTCTGTACAGAATTATTTCTTTGCCCTTATTGCTATGACCTGTCTCTATGGAAGCTTTATGGGCATGTATAATACCGTGGGAGTCCAGGCCAATACTTCCGATCTTGGAGCCAGACTGGCGGCTGGCTGTGTAAAACGGTATAAAACCATTACCGCCAGCCTTCTTTCCTCCTGGCTGATCAGCTTCGTGGAAGTGCTAATCCTCCTTTTTTATATGGATCAGATACTGGGAGATATCCATATGGGAGAACAGACGGGAGAGATCCTGGTGATCTGTTTTATCGCTACCATGTATTCTTCCGGTATGGGAATGGTGGTAGGCACCATTGGAACCTGGAGCACAAATCTGAAAAACGGTATTATCGTAGCCCTGACTATGGCTTGTTCTTTTGCGGCAGATCTGATGATCAGCGGAGTGAAGGAGGCCGTCGAGAAATATGTTCCAGTGATAAACCGGCTCAATCCGGGGGCATTGATCACAGACGCTTTTTACAGTGTGCTGGTCTATCAGGACGTGGAAAAATATCAGAGGAGCCTGCTTTTGCTGGGACTTTTCGGGGTACTGCTTCTTGGAACTGCGGTTTTGTCAATGAGGAGAATGCGATATGAAAGTATATAAAGGTTATCTCATCGCCATAAAGAGAAATATTTCCACCATTATCCTGTACTGCACGATCTTTCTGGGAGTGGCAGTTTCCATGGTTTATCTTTCAGGGAGAGAACAAACCGGGGGTTCCTATGCACAGATGAGACTTTCCATAGGGGTGGTGGACCGGGATAACAGCCTGTGGTCCCATGCTCTGGAAGATTATCTGGAGAAATATCATGATGTGACGGTAATGAAAGATGATATGGATAAATTAGCAGAGGCTGTTTACAGCAGCCAGATCCGGTATGCGGTACTTATACCGGAAGGATTTTACGAAGATTGTATACAGGGAAAGAAAAAAGTAGAATCCGTTACAGAATCCGGAAGCCAGTGGGAATACTATGTAAACGGCCGTATTGATGCCTTTATCAACAGTGCACGGGTATATTTGGCTGGAGGGTATTCCCAGGAAGAAACTGTGAAAAATGTACTGGATACCGGGGATATCCGGGCAGAGGTGGAACTGGAAAGCACCAGAGAGGATCTGGGAATCTATAATGTGTTCCGTTTTATGCCTTATCTGTATTTCAGTATCCTTTGTTTTGTCCTGGGACTGATCCAGAAAGAATATCAGAATATAGATATCCGCCGGAGGCTTCAGGCTTCTAGCCTGACTTTGAGAAACAAAAATATCCAAAGCCTTCTGGCTTTCTTTACCATAGGGATTTTGTCCTGGGTGCTCTGTGAAGGGATCGGAATCCTTACCTGCTTTTCAGAATTCCGGAATAATCCCAACTGGTGGCTGATCCTTCTCAATGGATTTACCATTATGCTGGGAGCTCTGGCGGCCGCCTTTTTCGTTGGCTCTATGGCCAGGTCCGATGCAGCGGTAAATGGGATGGCCAATGTGCTGAGCCTGGGTTTCTGCTTCCTGGGCGGAATCTTTGTTCCCCTGGAAATGCTTACCGGAGTGGTCCGAAGGATCGGACAGTTTTTCCCCACCTACTGGTATGCCCAGAATATTTCCATCCTCAGCTTTAACGAGACCCTGACCGACTCCCTCAGAACCACTCTTTTTCAGGGAATGGGGATCCAGCTCCTCTTTGCCCTGGCCTGTGTGGCGGTGGCTCTGGCTATTGGCAGGGCAAGGAGGCAGGAGGAGTAGGTTCACTTTTTATGAGGATTTATGAACAGGAATCCGATTCCAAGGGTCATAGCCAGCAGCTGTGACAGAGGCACGCTTACCCAGGTGCCGAAGATCCCTGCCAGCCCGGGAACAAAAAGAAGCAGCAAGGCAAGAAGCACTGGTTCCCCGTAGATCAGCAGGTAAGCTCTCAGATCCTTCCCTGTGGCATAGAAGTAAGAAGTAGTCACTCTGGACACACTGACGAACAGGTATCCTGCCAGGAACACAGGAAGGATCCGGCTGATCTCACTGGTGACTTCAGGGGAGGCGCCGAAGAGGGTCCCTGCCTGTCCCCTGAGAAAGAAGAGCAGCACTACGCAGACCAGACTGACCAAGAAGGAGAAGCGGTAGGCCAGATTCCGAAGCTGCCGGGTCTTCTCCTCTTTTCCCTGGCCGTAGGACAGGCTTAAAAGAGGCTGGCAGCCGTCGCTGACTCCCTGGAGGAGGAGCTGGACTACGCAGCAGATATAGCTTACCGGAGCGTAGCAGGTAACTGCCATGGCTCCGCCGAAAATAGAGGCGCTTTTATTTACCAGGATCAGGGTGATATTGGGAGCAAAAGTCAGGCCAAAAGGTGAGATCCCTACCTGGAATATTTTTTTGACAAGAAGAAAGGCATTTTCTGTAAAAGAGAATACAGGCCTTTCTTTTTTTCGTATAAAGAAGAAAAGACATACCAGGAAAGTCACTCCCTGGCCGATATCTGTGGCAATGGCGGCGCCCATCATCCCCATGGGGAAATGCCATACCATGAGATAATCCAGGACAATATTGGTGAGAAAGCCTGCGATCATGGCGGCCATGGCCGTCACTGAGCCGCCCATATTCCGGATAAAAGGAACCAATCCGGTGCCCAGAACCTGGAATACAGCACCCAGGGAAATAAAGAAAATATATTCTTTTCCCAGAGAATAGATCTCTCCTGTGGCGCCGAAAAGCTTCAGCACCGGAGCGCCCACAGCCATCAGAAGAAAGGTGAAGAGTATACCCAGCCCCAGAAGAAGATAAAGGGCCATGCTGAAAAACTCCCGGCTTCGCTGGGGCTTCTGATTTCCCATGGAAATAGAGTATTCCACAGCGCCGCCCATTCCGACGCCTGTGCCTGTGGCCTGGAGAAAAGCTGTCAGGGGATAGGCCACATTAATAGCAGCCAGAGCGCTGTCTCCCATGGCGTTCCCTACAAAAAATCCGTCGGCGATAGAGTAAACTCCGGACAGAGCAAAGGCCAGCATAGAGGGGATCACATATTGAAAAAATTCTTTATGATTCTTCATCTGTCTGTGCCTCCCGGAAAAATTTGTTGTAAAGGGCAGTGGCTTCCATAAGGGCCTTTCGCCGTTCCTCTCCCAGTTTTACCCATACGGTGCATTCACAGTCCGCCAGCTTTTGGGCTAAGGGCTCCATGTAGGCCCGGCCTTCTTGGGTGAGGAGAATGATCTTGTTACGCTTGTCTTCTTTAGCCGGAGTCAGCCTTACCCAGTTATTTTGGAGAAAATTTTTTAAAATAGAGTTTACTGTCTGTTTCGGGATCTGCCATTTCTGGCAGATTTCTTTCTGACTGCAGGGACCTTCTGTCAGAGAAAGGATCACCAGCAGTTCAAAATAAGATACATCATGAGCTTTGGCCCACTCCCTGTACAGGACGCTGGAGTCCAGCCACAGGGCATTATAGGCCTGTATATCCTGAAGCATTTGTTTTTTTTCCATAAAAGCCTCCCTGCTGTAATTAGTCTGATAACGGACTGATTATAGCAGGGAGGCTTTTTCTTGTCAATCTCTAAAATTTACTGGTGATAATAGCTGAAAAAATCTTTCAGTTTTTCGGAAGCCTCTTTTAAGACCTCGATACGGGGCAGGTAAACGATCCGGAAATGATCCGGCTGGTGCCAGTTAAAGCCGCTTCCCTGCACGATCAGGATCTTCTTTTCACGAAGGAGATCCAGGGCAAATTTTTCATCATCCAGGATATTGAACCTCTTTACATCCATTTTGGGGAAGATGTAGAATGCAGCCTTAGGCTTTACACAGCTGATCCCGGGGATATCTAAAAGCTGCTTGTAAATAAAATCCCGCTGTTCATAGATTCTTCCTCCGGGCAGGATATAGTCGTTTACACTCTGATGGCCCCCCAGGGCTGTCTGGACAATGGACTGGGCGGGAACATTGGAGCAGAGACGCATATTGGAGAGCATTTTGAGCCCTTCAATATAGTCTTTCGCTATTCTTTTGTTTCCGCTGAGGATCATCCAGCCGATCCGGAAACCGGCGATCATATGGGATTTCGACAGACCGCTGAAGGTGACACAGAACAGGTCAGGAGCCAGGGAAGCGATAGACACATGTTCCTCCCCATCCATGACCAGACGGTCATAGATCTCGTCAGAGAAAATGATCAGCTGATGTTCTCTGGCAATATCCACGATCTGCTGTAAGACTTCTCTGGGATAAAGGGCTCCCGTAGGATTGTTGGGATTGATGATCACAATGGCTTTTGTCCGGTCTGTGATCTTCTTTTTAATATCTTCCATGTCCGGATACCAGTCGGACTGTTCGTCACAGATATAGTGAACGGCTTTTCCTCCTGCCAAAGTGGCGCAGGCCGTCCAAAGAGGGTAGTCCGGAGAAGGGATCAGGATCTCATCTCCATTGTCCAGAAGAGCGGACATGCTGAGATTGATCAGCTCGCTGACCCCGTTTCCTGTATAAATGTCTTCGATAGTCACATTAGGGATTTTCTTTATCTGAGCGTACTGCATGATGGCTTTCCTGGCAGAGAACAGACCCTTTGCAGAGGAATAGCCTTCACAGTCAGTAAGCTGCCGGCGCATATCGTAGATCACTTCGTCCGGGGTTTTAAAGCCAAAAGGCGCCGGATTTCCAATGTTCAGTTTCAGGATCTGCATGCCTGCGTCTTCCATTTTTTCGGCCTCATCTACCACCGGCCCTCTTACGTCATATAATACATTATCCAGTTTTGATGATTTCTTAAACTCTCTCATTTCTGTTTCCCCCGTGGTCTGATTTTCTTTTCCCATTAACCATTCTTCCTTTACCTGGAGGGTTTCCGCCAGGAAATGAAGAATATCCTCTCTGGGAAGGGTTTTCCCGTTTACATATTGACTGATATGACTTTTTCCAAGTTTGACCCCCTGCAGGGAAGCGATGCGGATAAGATCCACCTGCTTCTTGCCCTGGAGGTCCATTGCCGTCTTTAATCGCTCAGCAAAAGTTTCTTTTAACATATTTTTCCTCCAAAAGTTCAACGGATTGATTGCATTATAGTATAAACTTACGGAAAGTTCAATAGAAAAATAAAAAGTTCAACAATAAAAGAATCTAAATGGAAAAAGTTCAATTTGGAGAGGGGCGTGGAGGCAGAAAGATATAAGAAAGCAGTTGAATTTTAGACGGGAAGATGATATACCAAATAGTATATTTGTTTTTAAATCAGAAGAATCAAAGGACAGGAGATGATCCAGATATGAATGAAAAAAAGGCATTCCGCCCTGTTCCGGGGCTGTCCAGAGAAGCGGAAGAAAAACAGCTGGCCCTTATCATTGACACAGCTCAGGAAAATCTTGAAAAGACCAGAAAGAATATCCAGACTCTGTCGGAAGATATCCATGATTTGATAGAGACCTATGGGCCAAAGGACAAGGAGGGGCTGTCTCTCCTCCATAATACCCAGTCCCAGTTAAGGGAGAGCCAGAGGGAGCTTCTGAGATATGAGCGGGCAAGGAAAAAACCTTATTTCGGGCGGATCGATTTTAAAGATTCCAAGATCCCCTGGGAGGAGTCCTATTATGTGGGAAGAGTTGGAATCACCAAAGATAGTACAGACCCCCTGGTCATAGACTGGAGAGCGCCGGTGGCTTCTGTTTATTATGAGAACGCTCTGGGACCATGCAGCTATACGGTAAAAGATCATGGAACCTATAACATTGACCTGCGGCGGAAGCGTACCTACGAGATTGAAAATGATCATTTAAAAGATTTTTATGATTCAGATATTGTAGCTACAGACGAATTGCTGAACAAATACCTGGCAAAGAGCAAGAAAGCAGTTCTGGGAGAGATCATTGCAACGATACAGAAAGAGCAGAACCAGATCATCCGTAAATCCCCAAAGACCAATATGATCGTCCAGGGTGTGGCCGGTTCCGGAAAGACAACAGTGGCCATGCACCGGATTTCTTATATTCTGTATAATTATGAGGAGACCTTTCGTCCGGAGGACTTTTATATTATCGGAAGCAACCGTATACTGCTGAACTATATTACCAGTGTCCTGCCGGATCTGGATGTATACGGGGTGTCCCAGATGACCATGGAACAGCTCTTTGTAAGGCTGCTCTATGAAGAATGGGACGGAGAGAAATACCAGATCATTCCGGCAGATAAGAATGACAAAAGCAGCTGCCTGAAAGGAAGTCTGGAGTGGTTCCGGGATCTGGAAAACTTCTGCAGAGAATATGAAAGGCAGCAGATACCCCGGGAAGAAATCCGTCTGAAAAGAGGCAGGAGACTGATCATGTCCGGGACAGCCATAGAAAATTATCTGAAAGACAATCCTCTGATGTCTATGCAGAGCAAGATCCGTATGCTGAATAAAATTCTTATGGCAAAGCTGGAAAATGAACTGAATTGTGTGGGGACTATCTATACACTGGAAGAGAGAAAAGAACTATTCCGGACCTACCGGAAACATTTCGGCGGAAGAAACTGGAAGGGATCTGTCTATGATTTTTATAGAGAGTTCCTCCAGACACAGCAGGAAAAAGGGAAAACCGTACCTTTCCGGGAAAGGGCATTTGACCTGTATGACCTGGCGGCTCTGGCCTATATTTATAAACGGATTAAAGAGACAGACGGCATCCGGGAAGCCAGCCATGTGATTATCGACGAGGCCCAGGACTTCGGCATGATGGCCTACGGAGTCCTGGACTACTGTCTGAGGGGCTGTACCTATACGGTTATGGGAGATGTTTCCCAGAATATACATTTCGGCTGGGGACTGAATGACTGGAAAGAGCTTCAGGAACTGCTTCTTACCGGCCCCCGTGATACCTTCGGGATACTGAAGAAAAGCTACCGGAATACTGTGGAAATTTCCAGATTTGCCACGGAAATCCTCCGTCATGGAAACTTTCCGGTATATCCTGTAGAACCTGTGGAGCGCCATGGAAAAGAAGTGTCCCTGGTTCCCTGCAGGAAGGAGAAAATGGTCCTGGAAACAGTAAAAATCCTTCAGAACTGGCAGAAAGAGGGCCATGAGACTATTGGAGTGATCTGTCGGGACCAGGAGGAAGCCTCCTGGCTCAGCAGCTGTCTGAAAGAACATCTTTCTTTAGCAGAGAGCGACCTGGAAAGAGCGGAATTCGGGGAAGGGATCATGGTCCTTCCAGTGGAATATACCAAGGGACTGGAGTTTGACGCAGTGCTTCTCTACGACCCGTCGAAGGAGAAATATCCCTGGGAAGACGGCTATGTCAAACTGCTTTATGTGGCGGCTACCAGAGCCCTTCACGAGCTGGCAGTGGTTCATGGGGAAAATCTGACAGAACTTATCGGAAAACCGGTATCCAGAGAAAAACATATGAAATTCCTGGAAGGAAAAACTCAAAAAACAGAAAAAAATCCGGAGAAAAAACAGGACAGGGATACAGACAGAATACAGAAGGAAGGACAGCCAAGAAGAGAGATTTCCAATAAGATTCCGGCTTTAAAAAAGAGAACTGCAGCTGGAGCGGGAACCTCAGAAGAAAGCAGAAAGAACGGAGCAAAAAGCCCAGAGATTTCTGGAAAAGAGCCTCAGGAGAAGCCGGCAGAGGATATCCGTCTGATCCAGAAGGCCCCAAGACCTCTTCCCGTCAATCCTTCTCCACGGCACTTCGGAGATATTCCGGATACCCAGGTCCTAAAGAATCTGATGATACAGGAAAGGATACATCCCAGGGAACTGGAGATTACAGAAGTAAAGAAAAGCAGAGCCTGGCTGACACTAAAGGGAGCATATGGAACTCTGCGGCTGACGCCTCTGGGAGAGGCTGTGATCCGGGTTCAGTTTGTCAGGGAAAATGAGGGAAAATTCCCTCAGGGCTACTGGGACAGTGAGCCGGAAACCGGGGTAAACTGGAGCGCCAGGGCAGGAAAGGATACGGTGGAGCTTGCTACAGACAGGCTTATAGTAAGGATCCGAAAGAAGACAGGAGCCCTGACATTTTTTGACAGACAGGGGCGGAAACTGCTGGAGGAAAATCCGGAGATGCCCCGGCAGCTGGATGGAATTTCCAGAACCTGGGCCTATTTTCAATGGCCAAAAGAAGAAAAGATTTTTGCCAAAGGTATCCTGGCAGGCAACCAGGAACCTTTAAGTCATAAGGCCAGATATATCAGCTTTGGCGGGAAAAAGATGCGTATGCCATTGATCTATTCTTATCAGGGATATGGCATCAGCATTGGAGCGGGACATACGGTGCTGGGCTGTGATATTCCCATGTATGGTACTTATGTATATACAGAAGGAGAGGCCCAGGCAGATTATTATTTTATCTATGGAGATTATGAAACGGTAGTAAGACAGCATAAAAAACTGGGTGTATAGAGGGAGGAGAAAATGAAAGTATTGATCATTGAAGATGACCAGGGTCTGCGCCAGGGCATTGCCTTTTCTCTGGCCCAGGAAGGCTATGAAGTTCTTCAGGCTCAGAACGGAAAGGAGGGATACCGGCTTTTTTTACAGGAAGCTCCCCAGGGGATCCTGCTGGATCTGAATCTCCCGGATATGGACGGCAATGACCTGTGCAGGAAAATCAGAGAGAGCTCCCAGGTTCCCATTCTCATGCTGACGGCCAGAGATATGGAGACAGATGAGATCATGGGATTGTCCAGCGGGGCAGATGACTATATGACAAAGCCTTTTTCTGTAGCGGTTCTGAAGCTTCGCCTGGAAAAGCTTCTGAGCAGAAAAGGAGAAAAGGCGAAATCTCATATTTTAAGCTCCGGGGATATAGTGATGGACACGGATCTGATCAAGGTATGGAAGGCACAGCAGGAGATGGAATGCAGTGTGACGGAGTTCAAGATCCTGAAATACTTCCTGGAAAATAAGAACCAGGTGCTGACCCAGAATCAGATCCTGGAGGCGGTGTGGGACCGGGAAGGAAAGTTTGTAAACCCCAATACCCTTCAGGTAAATATCGGAAGACTGAGAAAGAAAATCGAGGAAGACCCCTCCAGACCAAGATTTATTAAAACCATTCACGGAATCGGTTATATATGGGAGGAGCGGTTATGACAGAGAGGATCTTATATGGAGTCTGCGGCGTTTGTATCCTCCTCTGCCTGGCCTGCTGTCTGGGAACAATGCTGTATTACCGAAGGGAACTAAGGAGGTTTTCCAGAGCACTTCAGATCTATGAACAGAGAGGATTTTTAGGTGATGAGGACTGTAAGGAGGAGATGGAATCAAAACTTCTCAGCCAGCTGTTCCGGGTACTGAGACGATCTTCTCTGGAGCGGGAGAAGGCGGGAAAGGAGAAAGGAGAGATTGCCTCCCTTCTTTCTGACCTTTCCCACCAGTTAAAGACCCCTCTGGCAAATATTTTGCTGAACACAGAAATTTTAAAGGAGGAAAAACTTACAAAAGAAGAACAGAAAGTGTTTCTGAAACGGAACCAGGAACAGGCGGAAAAAATGCAGTGGCTGATGAAAAATCTGGTAAAGGCTTCCCGGCTGGAACAGGGAATCCTGACCTTTGAGAGCCGCCCCGCTCCCCTGGGAGAGACCATTGCCAAGAGTATAAACGGGGTGTATGCCCAGGCCAGAGAAAAGGAGATAGAGCTGGAGGCAGGACCTTTTACCGAGTGCTTTCCGGTGCACAATCCCAAATGGACTGCCGAGGCTATGGGGAATATCCTGGAAAATGCAGTGAAGTATTCTCCTGCCGGAAGCACTGTAAAAATAGAAGTCCGGCCTCTGGAGATGTATGTACAGGTGAATATCCGGGACCAGGGACCGGGGATACCGGAGAGGGATTTCAATAAGATCTTTCAGCGTTTTTACCGGGGCAGCCAGGTGGAACAGGAAGAAGGCACCGGTCTGGGACTGTATCTGGCCCAGCTTATCCTGCAAAAAGAGAAAGGCTATATTACGGTGTCTTCCAGGGAAGGGCAGGGAAGCTGTTTTTCCCTGTTTCTTTTGAAAAATCAGGAGTCCTGACAAAACTGTCAGGAAAAAAGGCGGCAGATGTCAGGGAACTGTCAGGAGTTTCCTATACAATATAAGTATAAATGGAAAACAGGAAAATGAAACGAGGTGCTTATATGGAAATTTTGAAGACAGTGGGCCTGAAGAAATATTATGGAAAAGATGCCAGTCTGGTGAAGGCTCTGGACGGCGTGGATATGTCTGTGGGGGAAGGGGAGTTTGTAGCTGTGGCAGGAACCAGCGGCTCAGGAAAATCTACCCTTCTTCATATGCTGGGAGGTCTGGATTACCCTACACAGGGAAAAGTTTTTGTGAGAGGAAAGGATATTTTCGGCCTTAATGAGACAAAACTGACGATTTTTCGGAGAAGGAATATCGGCTTCGTTTTCCAGAATTACAACCTGGTTCCCATATTGAATGTCTACGAAAATATCGTGCTTCCCATTGAACTGGACGGGGAAGAACCGGACAAAAAATATGTGGAGGAGATTATAGAAACTCTGGGGATCAAAGATAAGATCTATAACCTTCCCAACCAGCTTTCCGGAGGACAGCAGCAGAGGGTGGCTATTGCCAGAGCTCTGGCCTCAAAACCGGCCATCCTTTTAGCGGATGAGCCTACTGGAAACCTGGATTCCAAGACTTCTCAGGAGGTATTGGGATTGCTGAAACTGACCAATTCCCGGTTTTCTCAGACGATTGTGATGATCACCCATTCCGAGGAACTGGCTCAGCTCTGTGACCGGATCGTCCGGATCGAAGACGGCAGGATTGTAGGGAACAGGGGGTGAGGAGATGCGTAATAATAACCGAAAAGTCATCGGAAAGCTTTCCTCCAGAAACATGAAAAAGAACCGGATGCGGAACCTTTTTGCCATAGGTGCTATCTGCCTGACCAGTCTTTTATTCACTGCGGTATTTTCCATGGGAATCGGGATGGGGCAGGCATTACAGGAACAGACTATGATGGAAGTGGGAGGAAAATTTCACGCCGGATTAAAGAATGTTACCGGGGAACAATATGAAAAGATCACAGATAATCCTCTGGTAAAATCTTCCTCCTATAACATTTATGTGGGAATTGCAGAAAATGTAAAACAGCGCCAGGCAGAAATCCGGGTAGCAAGCGGAATAGAAGAGCTGGACCAGAGTTTTGCCAGACTGAAGGAGGGAAGGCTTCCCAGGGAGAAAGGAGAGCTGGCAGCAGATACCCTTACTCTGGAAGCTCTGGGAATACCGGCGGAAATAGGAGAGAAAGTTCCCCTGGAATTTGAATTTATGGGGGAGAAAACAGAACAGGAATTCACACTTTGCGGCTGGTACCAGGGGAACGAGATCAGTCATGCCAGTGAGCTTTATGTGTCCCAGGCTTATTTTGAAGAGCTGAGCAGGGGTTATACAGAACAGGACTTTGTGGAGCATTACAGAGAAACAGGAGAGATATGCGGCCTCACTGCCGGCAATATTTTCTTTGCTGATGCCAGGAATATAGAGGAAAATGTGCAGAAAATCATCCAGGATGCCGGCTATGTGCCGGAAGGACAGGCGGAAGAAGGAACAGACCCTGATAAAGTAATCAGCTATGGGGTAAACTGGGCGTATCTTACCTCCCGGACAGAAAACCTGGATATGGGGACTGTGGTCCTTTTAGCCGGGGCTTTTCTGGTGATTTTGGTTACCGGATACCTGATTATCTATAATATTTTCCAGCTTTCCATTCTAAAGGAAATCCGTTTTTATGGACTTCTGAAAACGGTGGGGACTACCAAGAGGCAGCTGAAAAAACTGGTCTACCGCCAGGTGTGGAAACTTTCGGCAGTGGGAATTCCTTTAGGGCTGCTTCTGGGGTTCTTTGCAGGCCAGATGCTGATTCCCCTTCTTACCAGTCTTTCGGGATATGAAGGCCCTGCCGGGATTTATTTCAGTCCCTGGATTTTTGTCTTCGGCGCTCTGTTTTCCCTGGCAACGGTGTTTATCAGCTGCAGGAAACCGGCAAAGATTGCAGGAAAGGTTTCCCCGGTAGAGGCTCTCCGCTATACAGATGGAACAGTGAAACGGCGGAGAAAAAAGAAAGGGTTGAAGGGCGGAAAAATATCCAGGATGGCCCTGGCAAATCTGGGGAGAAATAAAAAGAAAACGGCCATTGTGGTATTGTCAGTATCATTGAGTATGATTCTTCTGGAAATCGTTATGACTACAGTAGGAAGCTTCCGTATGGACCAGTATCTGGAGACCAGGCTTACCGGAGACTATATGGTGGGAAGTGTAGATTTTACCAGGTCTTCTCCAATGAATATGGACTATACCATAGATGAAAACTATCTTGCCGGAGCGGACAGCCAGACAGGAATTTTAGAAAGCGGAGAGCTGTGGGGAGACCGGGGGATGAAACATACCCTTACCGAGACTGGACGGCAAAGGTATGAGGCTCTTTATCAGGCTGGGAAGATGAATACAGAATACGAGGATACAAAAGAGCAGGCTCTGGAGGCTATTGCAGGTAAGGGACAGATCGATGAGGAAAGATACGCCTACTCAGATTCCCTTCTGCCAAAGCTGAAAGCAGTGGAAGGAACCATAGATCTGGAAAAATTTGCCACAGGAGATTATGTACTGGTACAGAAGTTTGACCGGTACAGCAGTGAGAATGACAGCATTTATAAACCAGGAGACAGGCTCACTCTTTCCTATACTACAGAAGAATCAGAAGAAGTTTTCGAATACAATGAGAATGGGGAAGTTGTGAACTGGCATTATACCAATACGGAAGAGAAAGAATATGAAGTCATGGCAGTTATTGAACCGCTGCCTGCAAGCATGAATATGCATGCTTTTTCTCTTAATTCTCTGACTGTAGTGGTTCCTCTGGAGGATATGAAAAAATCTCCCAATGCCATTATGTTTGCGAAAACCTATACAGTGGATGAGAAAGACCAGCCGGCTTTTGAAAGTTATCTGGAAAACTATACAGAGCAGGTAAATACTTCTATGGGCTATCTTTCAAAGTCCAGTCTGGAGGAAGACTTTTCCGGCATGGTAAATTCCATGGCCACAGTAGGATATGCTCTGTGTGCGGTGATCGGAATCATCGGAATCCTGAATTATGCCAATTCTATGCTTACGGGGATTATCTCTCGAAAACAGGAGCTGGCTGCTATGCAGAGCATCGGCATGACGAAAGGACAGATCAAGAAAATGCTCCTCTGGGAAAGCGGGTATTATATCCTGATCTCCGGAGTGATCAGTGTGGCTTTTGGAAGCCTGGGGGCCTATTATCTGGTAAGTGCATTGAACGATGTGATCATGTGTTTCCAGTATCGGTATACGGCTCTGCCCTTTATCCTTATGATACCACTGTGTATGGTCTTAGGACTGGGAATTTCCCTGGCGGCCTATCGGCAGACTCAGAAAAAGAGCGTGGTGGAACGGCTCCGGGAAAGTGAATAGAGAAAGAAAATCGCTGCACGACAGCCTTTGCCGGCCAATGTGCGGCGATTTTTCTGTTTTTGGCTTCCTGCTAAAAAATTGGACATACCTGATAGGAAAGGTTGTAGTATTTCAGAAATGTTAAGAAAAATGTCAGAATTCCTTTAATAAATTCTTAGTTTCTTTTGCTACAATGTTCCTGTAAAAACAAAGGGAGGATCAGAAAAATGGATAACTACCATATATTGCTTGTAGATGATGACCGGGAGATCGTGAAATCCCTTGGAAAACTGCTGGAACTGGAAGGGTATAAAGTATACAAAGCTTACGACGGTATGGAGGCTTTGGACCGCCTGATGACAGAAGAAATCCACCTTATCCTGCTGGATGTGATGATGCCGAAACTCAACGGCCTTTCAGCTCTGATGAAGATCCGGGAGAAAAATAACATACCGATTATCATATTGTCAGCTAAAACAGAGGAAAGCGATAAAGTATTGGGACTTTCCATGGGGGCAGACGACTATGTGACAAAGCCTTATAATACCCAGGAATTGATGGCCAGGGTGAAGTCTCAGCTTCGGAGATATTTTGCCCTGGGAGCAGCCAGGGTACAGGAGGACGAAAACCAGCTTAGAAACGGCGGTCTGATCCTGGACAGAAATACTAAGGAGCTGACTGTAGATGGTCAGCCGGTGCGCCTGACGGCAACAGAATATAAAATTCTGGAACTCCTCATGAGCCATCCCGGTTATGTTTTTTCAGCAGAGGAGATCTATACTCAGGTCTGGCAGGAGCAGGCCTATGGGGTGGAAAATACAGTAATGGTCCATATCCGGCGGATCCGGGAAAAAATTGAGATCACGCCGAAGAATCCAAAATATTTAAAGGTGGTGTGGGGGATTGGATACAAAATTGAGAAGATTAAGTAAAAGACAGGAAGAAATCCTGCTGGGAGCGGGGGCATTTCTGGTGCTGATTTTTTTGAATCTCACTTATATATATGCAGGCTACGCAGGTGTGAGCGAAGATTATTATTACGTGGAGCAGGAACTGAGAGATTCCTGTTTTAAAGCCGCTGTGGTCCTGGGGATCCTGACAGCAGCCTGCAGTATGGGAACTGGCTTTATACTTCATAGTTATCTGAGAAGAGGGTCTTTAAAATCCAATTTCAAAATTTCAAAGCCGGACAAAATCTGGACAGAAATCAACGTGTTCCTGCTGGCTGTGTGCATTTTAAATTATTTCCGGGCTTTTCCTGCCTTTGGAAGAGAAATCTACATATGGGGATATGTTTTGATCGATTCTTATGATATTTTTCAATATCTGCTGAGGCTGTCTTTCTATCTGATTTTGCTGATCCCTTCTCTTTTTCTGGCTGTCAGGAAAATCTGTCTTGGGATCGGAAAGGAAACCTCTTTTATCTGGCGGCAGATCTGGCAGTACCAAAAGAGAACGTCTCTGGAAAAGCAGTTTCAGCATAAGTTCCGGATACTTCTGGGAGCAGGAGGAGTCCTTACGGCTGGAGTTTTATGGCTGACCGTAGGTCCCTGGAACTGGTATACCAATTGGGGGACTTTGATAGCGGGATTTTTTAGTCTGGCGGTGTTCTGCCTGCTTCTAAGAGCCTGTTTCAACAATCCTCTGGCAAGAGACTCTGGGTATCTGTTCCATCAGATCCAACAGGTGGCAGAAGGGGAAAAGCTGGATGAAGCTTACCGGCTCCCGGAGAATTCCCTTTTAAAAGAGGCGGAAAATTCTCTGGAAAATATTGAATCTGCCATGCAAAAAAGTGTGGAAAAACAGGTCCAGGCAGAGCGTCTGAAAGCAGAGCTTCTCACTAATATGTCTCATGACCTGAAGACGCCCCTTACCTCTATGGTGGGCTATACGGATCTTCTGAAACAGGAAGAGCTATCGGATCAGGCCAGGGACTATGTAGAGGCCATTGCAGTAAAACAGGAACAGCTGAAGGATATGATCCAGGATCTTTTTGACCTTTCCAAGGCAGCCAGCGGTTCGGAGCAGTTAAACCTGGAGGTGCTGGATATGAACCGGCTTTTGGAGCAGACCCTGGGAGATATGGAAGATGCCATTACAGCCAGCGGAAGAAGTATCCGGCAGAAATTTTCCGAAGAGCCTCAGCCCTTTCTGGGAGATAACCTGAAAATGTACAGGGTAGTCCAGAACTTGTTGGTAAACGCTCTGAAGTATTCTCTGGAAAATACCAGGATCTATATAGAAACCAAAAGACAGGGAGATCGGATCCGGGCTGTGATGAAGAATATTGCTTCTTATGAGATGGATTTTGAACCGGAAGAGATCATGGAACGGTTTGTCCGGGGGGACAAGGCCAGGACTACTCAGGGCCATGGTCTGGGGCTTGCCATTGCCTCTGCTTATGCGGCAAATATGGGTGGAACATTGAATGTAGAGATTGACGGGGACTTATTTAAGGTGATCCTGGAGTTCCCGGTGACAGAAGAGAAAGGCGGCAGCGCATATGGACAAGATTACGATCGTAGTACCTTGCTACAATGAAGAAGATGCTTTGGAATATTTTTATGCAGAAATGAAAAAGGTTATGGAAAAGATGCAGGAAGTCTGCTTTGAAATCCTTTTTGTGGATGACGGATCCAAAGACCAGACACTGGCGAAACTAAGGACCTTGTCTGAACTGGATCCAAGGTGCAGGTATCTGTCTTTTTCCAGAAATTTCGGAAAAGAGGCGGCTATTTATGCCGGCCTTTCCCATGCCTCCGGAGATTATATAGGGATCATAGATGCAGACCTTCAGGATCCTCCCGGGCTTCTTCCGGAAATGTATCAGATGCTCTACTGGGAGGACTGGGACTGTGTGGCTGCCCGCCGATCGGACCGGAAGGGAGAACCAAGACTGAAATCTTTTCTTTCGGATAGATTTTACAAAGTTCTCAATAAACTTTCAAAGATCCAGCTGGTCAGCGGAGCCAGGGATTACCGGCTAATGACCAGGCGGATGGTCAAAAGTGTGCTGCAGATGAGCGAGTATAACCGGTTTTCTAAAGGCCTTTTTCAATGGGTGGGATTCCGTACTGCCTGGATAGAGTTTCCCAATCAGGAACGGTGCGCAGGAAAAAGCAAGTGGCCTTTCAGAAAGCTGATTTCCTATTCACTGGAAGGGATTACCGGGTTTTCGGTAGCGCCCCTTTCCCTGGCTGCGGTTATAGGTTTGCTTTTCTGTATAATTTCCTTTCTGATGATCGGATTTATAGCCTTTCGCACCTTGATTTTCGGAGACCCGGTACGGGGCTGGCCTTCTATGGCCTGCATCATTTTTCTGGTAGGAGGGATACAGCTTTTCTGTATGGGAATCCTGGGAGAATATCTGGCAAAAACATATTTAGAGACAAAACACCGGCCTATTTACATATTAAAAGAATCCAGCGGAGAAAGCTATAAAGATAGAAGCAGGGAAAAAAATGATGAAAAAACTACAGACAGATAAGGCATACTGGATCTTATTTGCAGGGGCTTTGCTGCTCTGCTGGCTTTTTGTTCTCCAGTATGGGATTTTCGGCTCCAGGGTAGACTGGGTGAGCCAGCACAGTGTGCTGCCGGATTATTTCCGCCAAAGATTTTATGCCACGGGAAATCTTTTCCCTGACATAGCCTGGAATCTGGGCGGGGGACAGAATATTTACAATTTTTCTTATTACGGGCTTTTCAGTCCTATAATTCTGTTTTCTTACCTGCTGCCTTTTGTGCCCATGGATATGTATATAATGATCAGCAGTATGGCGGCCTACGGGGTTTCTGCAGTGCTGTTCTATCATTGGATAAAAAAGAAGTTTTCCAGGAAAAATATCGGCTTTTGGACGGCTGGTATGTTTGCTCTGGCAGGACCTCTGATTTTTCACTCTTATAATCAGATCATGTTTGTAAACTATATGCCTTTTCTGTGTCTGGCCCTTATAGGAACAGAGAGCTATCTGGAGAAAAAGAAAAAAGGGATGCTCATTTTGGGGATAACCTTCATGATCCTCACTAGCTTTTATTTCAGTATAGGAGGGCTTCTGGCCCTGGTTTTGTATGGAGGCGGGGCTTATGTTGAGAGGACGGAAAAACTTACCTGGAAAGGCTTTTGGAAAAAGGCAGGGGGATTTATGGGTATGATCCTTCTTTCCATTTCTCTTTGCGGGATTCTTCTGGTGCCTACAGCTTTGGTACTGGCCTCCAGAGAGATGGGAGGAAATGGATCGGAAGGAATGGGCTTTCTTTCTATATCTCTTCTCCGCTTTTTCTACAGCCCTTATGGACTGGGACTGACTGCTCTGAGTCTGTGCAGCCTGATCGGAAATCTGACTGAAAAAGAAACATGGAAGAAAAAGATCATTCCTGCAGGACTTCTGCTGATCTTGTTTGTTCCTGCATTTGGGTATCTTTTAAACGGGGGACTTTATGTAAAGGACAAAGTCTTTATCCCTTTTCTTCCCTTAGTGTGTCTGGAGACCGGAAAATATGTGGACAGACGGAAAGGTTTTCAGGGAACAAAGGGGAAAATGCAGTTTTTACCGGAAGTCCTGCCGGTAATTCTTCTGACCGGCTACAGCCTGTTCCAGGACAGGATTCAAGGTGTTGACCAGAAATGGATCATTGGGGCCCTGGGCCTGGTAGCGGCGGGAGATACGGTTCTTGTCCTGCTGAGCCAGATTTTCTGGAAAAAATTTTCCAGGCTCCCCTGGCCTTTGATACTTTCCTGTGGGATCCTTTTCCTATCCGGCTGGGCGGTAAACTTTCAGGGGCAAAAAATGCTGTCTGTACAGGAGTACAGGGAGATTGCAGACAGCAAAAAAAAGCAGATGATCAAAGAAATCCTTCATGAGGATCAGGAATGGTACCGGCTGGAGGAACAGGAAGGAGGCACGCTGGAATTTGCAGATATGAACCGTATACGTGATATCCGCCAGAATATTTCCAGCATCTATTCTTCTGCCTATAATCAGGATTATGCCTGGTTCCGAAACCATACCTTTCAGGTGAACCGGCATTTCCGCAACCGGCTTATGGAAAGCGCCACAGACAATCCTGTTTTTCTGAAATTTATGGGAGTGCGGTATCTTCTTGATAAAACTCCTCCGGCAGGATATCATCTGGTGAAAGAAGAGGGAGGCATAAGCCTTTACGAAAATTCCCGGACAGCGCCCATGGCCTATGTCACCAGCCGGACCATCAGCCAGGAGGAATACCAGAGACTGTCTTTTCCCGATAACCAGACGGCTCTTCTCCAGTATGGAGTAATAGAGGATGACTCCCGGCAGAAAGAGAAAAACGAAGTCTCCCTCGCATCCATGAAGGAAATCAGCCTCCGGCTGCCTGTATCTGAAGAGAAAGCTCTCCAGATACAAAAGACAGAGAATGGGTACGAGATTTACACAGCTAAGGAGACAAAGATAAAGGCAGAACTTTCCGGAAGAGCAGCCTCTGACGATCTGCTGGCAGTGAAGTTTCAGGTACAGAACCAGAACCCAGGAAAAGATATGTATATCCGGATAAATGGACAGACCAATCGTCTTTCCTCACAAGAAGGATATGAATATGCTAACGGAAACTACAGCTTTTCCTATACCGTAACTTTAGAAAAAGGGAAAAAAGAAGTAACCTTTACTTTGGGCCCGGGCAGATATGTCCTGGAAAATGTTCAGGCTTTTTCAGGAAATCTGGAAAACCTGGGAGAGGAAACCCTTTATGAAAACCCTTTAGAAAATGTTTCTTTTTCCAGAGACGGAGACAGCCTTACAGGTAGCCTGGAAACAGGGCAAGACGGATATCTGATCACCAGTATTCCTTATGATAAAAGCTTCAGGATCACTGTAGACGGGGAAGAAATAAAAGCAGAGAAGGTCAACACAGCATTCCTTGGCGGGAAAGTCCCGAAGGGCACACATGAGATAGAAATTTCCTATCAGGCTCCGGGCAAGAATCCAGGTTTTTTTCTGACAGGAGCAGGCATGATAGCTTTCGTATGTCTGAAATTAAAAGACAGAAGGAGAAAAAGAGATGAGCAGGTTGAATAAAGAAATGATACGGTATCTGATCACAGGGATTTTCACCACCCTGGTCAGCCTCAGTCTGTATTTTGTCCTGTCTTCGACAGTCCTGGATCCTGATAAGCCTCTGGAACTGCAGACCGCAAATCTGATATCCTGGATGGGAGCTGTTGCATTTTCTTATGTCGTAAGCCGGAAATTTGTGTTCTCCAGTAAAAATAGTCATATATTAAGAGAGGCCGGCACATTTTTTCTGGCAAGGATCGGAACGCTGCTTTTGGATATGAGCGGTATGTTTATCATGACAGGTCTTTTACGTATAGACGACAGGATTTCTAAACTTCTTATTCAGACAGCAGTAATCGTTCTGAATTATATATTGAATAAATATCTGGTTTTTACCGGTTTCAGATAAAGCTTCTTGCAAAGGATAGACTGCCGTGGTAACATGGGAAGAAATCTGGATAAGAACAAAGCAGAAAAGGAAATCATTAAGAATGAAGTATTATTTCGCCCCAATGGAGGGCATTACAGGATATATCTACAGAAATGTCCATCACAGGTTTTTCCCTGGGATGGACAAATATTTTTCCCCTTTTATTTCTCCGGGGACAAAGAAAACCATGACCCCGAAAGAACTCCGGGATATCCTGCCGGAGAATAACCAGGATTATACCCTGATCCCCCAGATCCTTACCAACAGGTCCGGGGATTTTCTGAGACTGTGCCGGGATCTGAAAGAATATGGATACAAAGAGGTGAATCTGAACCTGGGCTGTCCTTCGGGAACTGTGGTCGCCAAGAAAAAGGGAGCAGGATTCCTGGAATATCCTAATGAACTGGACCGGTTTTTAGAAGAAATTTTCGCCGGAACAGATCTGAAAATTTCCATCAAGACCAGGATCGGCAAAGATGACCCGGAGGAGTTTGAGAAGCTTCTGGAGATTTATAACAAATACCCTCTGGAAGAACTGATCATTCATCCAAGAGTCCAGACAGATTACTACAAAAACTCCCCTGATCTGGAGGTCTTTGAAATGGCTCTGGAAAGATCTGAAGCTCCTGTTTGCTATAATGGAGATTTGTTTACAGCAGATCTTTACGAGCAGTTTTGTAAGAGATTCCCTCAGGTGGAACGGGTTATGCTGGGAAGAGGGCTCCTGAGAAACCCGGCCCTGGTACAGGAAATCAAAGGGGAGGAGAAGTTGGATAAAGAAAAGTTTCTGGCTTTTCATGACGCTTTATGCCGAGAATATGAAAAAGTTATGTCCGGGGATAAAAATGTGCTGTTTAAAATGAAAGAATTGTGGTTCTATATGGGAAGTCTTTTTGGAGAGGATAAAAAGGCTATGAAGAAAATAAAAAAGGCCCAGAGACTGCCAGAGTACCAGGGGGCAGTGAGAGAGCTGTCTGTTCTTTGGCAGAAAAACGAATTCGCAGGGAAGAAATTGAAATAAAAAATACAAAAGGATTTTCCTCAGGGAGAAGGGTTGCCCCCTCTCCCTCTTTTATGTTATCCTAGATAGTATATGGAAAGGGGAATCAGCAATGAAAAATTTAAGGGATTTATTGGAAGATCTGGAATATCAGTGTATCCAGGGAACTTTAGATAAAGAGATCACTGCAGTGATCTACGATTCCAGAAAGGCAGAGAAAGACGGCCTGTTTGTATGCGTCAAAGGCGCTGTCTCAGACGGACACAGCTATGCAGCAGAGGTGGTACAAAAAGGCGTCTCCGTACTTGTGGTCCAGGACCTGGTCCAGGTGTCAGAGAATGTAACAGTGATCCAGGTAGAGGATACCAGATATGCCCTGGCCTGTATTTCTGCAGCCTGGTTTGGACATCCGGCCGAGAAGCTGAAGACCATCGGTATTACAGGAACCAAAGGAAAAACCACCACTACCTATCTGATCAAGTCTATTCTGGAAAACGCAGGGCATAAGACAGGACTGATCGGTACCATTGAGACCATCATTGGAGAGGAGAAGATCCCTTCGGCCAATACCACGCCGGAATCCTATCTGATCCAGGAATATTTCGCAAAGATGGTGGAGGCAGGATGCGACAGCGTAGTCATGGAGGTTTCCTCCCAGGGGCTTATGCTTCACAGAACTTCCGGCTTCACCTTTGACATTGGCATTTTTACCAATATTGAGCCGGATCATATCGGTCCCAACGAGCACAAGGATTTTGACGACTATCTCCATTGCAAGAGCATGCTGTTCAGACAGTGCAAAGTAGGAATTTTTAACGGAGATGATCCCCACCTGGAAAGAATCCTGGAGGGTCATACCTGCCAGGCGGAAACCTTCGGTTTCTCTGAAAAAGCAGACCTGCGGGCGGGAAATACCCGTCTTGTTACCGGAAAAGGAACCCTGGGCATTGCCTATGACGTAAAAGGCCTGATGGATTTCCCTGTAGAGATTGATCTGCCCGGAAAGTTCAGCGTCTACAATTCTCTTACGGCTATTGCCGTATGCCGCCATTTCGGGGTGACTGTGGAAAATATCCAGAGGGCTTTGAAGAACGCTCATGTAAAGGGGAGGATCGAGATGGTGAAGGTTTCTGATGACTTTACGTTAATGATCGATTACGCCCATAACGCCATGAGTCTGGAAAGTCTTCTCACCACTTTGAAAGAATATAAACCCAATCGGCTGGTATGTCTTTTTGGCTGTGGAGGAAACCGTTCCAAGATCCGCAGATACGAGATGGGAGAGGTTTCCGGAAACCTAGCGGACCTGACCATTATCACATCCGATAATCCCAGAAACGAGGATCCTCAGGCTATTATTGATGATATTAAAGTGGGAATCGGCAGGACAAAAGGAAAATATGTGGAAATCATTGATCGGAAAGAAGCCATCGCCTATGCCATCCACCATGGACAGCCGGGAGATATTATCGTACTGGCCGGAAAAGGCCATGAGGATTATCAGGAGATCAAAGGAAAGAAATATCCCATGGATGAAAGAGTGCTGATCCGGGAGATACTGGAAGAAGACAGCAGAAAGTAAATGAAGGATTTATACGCAGATATTATAGTAGATATTTCTCAGGAAAAATTAGATAAGACCTTTCAATATCTGGTTCCCAAAGAACTGGAATTTGAGATAGAAGAAGGGAAAAAAGTCAGGATTCCTTTTGGAAATGGTGGCAGAGAGATTACCGGCTACGTGGTGGGCCTTTCTTCTGAACCTAAAATAGAGGCAGACAGGATAAAGCCTATATTAGCTGTGGAGGAGCAGGGAATGGAGATTGAGTCCAGACTGATCTCCCTGGCTGCATGGATCGCACGAAACTATGGCTCTACCATGAACCAGGCCCTGAAAACAGTTCTTCCGGTAAAGGAAAAGGCGGCTGCCAGAGAGCGGAAATTTATCTCCCTTAAGGCAGATCCGAAAGTCTGCGGCGGCCTTCTGAATGAGTATGCACGGAGGCATTACCGGGCAAAGGAGCGACTGATGCGGGCCCTGCTTCAAAAGAAGATATTAGAATACTCCTCTGCCATAAAAGAAATGAAGATCAGCCCGGAAGTGGTAAAGGGATTTGAGAAAGAAGGTCTTGTCTGTATTGAAAGAGAAAGGTGTTACAGAACCCCTCTTCCAAAGACGATTCAGGCTGAAAAAGCGGCGGTGCTGAACGAGGAACAGCAGCTGGCGGTAAGAAAGATTCTGGAAGAATGGGATTCAAAAGCTCCCCGTCCCTGTCTGATCAAAGGCGTTACCGGCAGCGGCAAAACAGAGGTCTATATGGAGCTTATCCGCTATGTGCTGGAGCAGGGAAGACAGGTGATTCTTCTGATACCGGAGATCGCTCTGACTTATCAGAATGTATCCCGATTTTACGCCAGATTCGGAGAAAAGGTGTCCCTGATCCATTCCAGGATGTCTCAGGGAGAGCGGTATGACCAGTTTGAACGGGCAAAAGAGGGAAAGATTTCCGTCATGATCGGGCCTCGTTCGGCCCTGTTCACACCTTTTCCAAAACTGGGGCTGATTCTTATTGACGAGGAGCATGAGGATTCCTATAAAAGTGAAAAGACTCCCTGTTACCATGCCAGGGAGACGGCCATACAGAGGGGAAAGATGGAAGGGGCTTACGTTGTGATGGGCTCTGCTTCCCCCAGTGTGGAAAGTTATTATAAGGCCCGGACAGGTGATTATCTTTTGGCCTGTCTGGAACAGAGATACGGGGGAAGCAGCCTTCCGGCTGTATCAATTGTAGATTTAAGGGAAGAATTAAAGACAGGAAATCGGTCTGTGTTCAGCGGAAGGCTTACCGGGAAAATCCAGGAGAGACTTAAGAAGAAAGAACAGGTGATCCTGTTCCTGAATCGGAGAGGATACAGCGGTTTTGTAACCTGTCGCTCCTGCGGCCACGTAATGAAATGCCCTCACTGCGATGTATCTCTCACCGCCCACAGAAACGGCAGGCTGATCTGTCATTACTGCGGCTATGAGACTATGGACGTACAGAAATGCCCGGTATGCGGCTCCCCCTATATCGGAGGATTCCGGGCCGGCACCCAGCAGATTGAGAGTCTGGTACTGAAAAGTTTTCCCGGAGCAAAGGTCCTGCGGATGGATGCAGATACTACCAGAAAAAAAGATGATCATGAGAAGATCCTTTCCGCTTTCGGAAGAGGAGAGGCAGATATTCTCATAGGCACCCAGATGATCGTAAAGGGCCATGATTTCCCCAGGGTGACTCTTGTAGGGGTGCTGGCGGCAGATCTTTCTCTGTGCAGCGGAGACTACCGGGCGGGAGAAAAGACCTTCCAGCTTCTCCTCCAGGCTGTGGGAAGAGCCGGAAGAGGAGAGCGGCCGGGAGAAGCGGTGATCCAGACCTACCATCCGGATCACTATTGTATCCAGGCGGCTGCAGCCCAGGATTACGATTGGTTTTATCAGGAAGAGATGGACTATCGTTCCCTGATGGATTATCCTCCCAGGGCGGCCATGGCGGCTGTACGGGGAGCAGGAAAGGAGGAAGAACTCCTTGTCCGGGCTATGGATTACTGCAGGAAATATATTGAGAGGATTTATCCGGGAAAAGATCTGACCCTTATCGGACCTGCTCCGGAAAGTGTGGCAAAAGTCCAGGACATGTACCGTCGTGTCCTTTATATGCGCCATCAGGACCGGGAGATTCTGGTAAGGATAAAAAACGCTTTGGAAAAATATATCGAAGTTAACCGGGGCTTTCGGAATATCTATATACAATATGATTTTACAGTATAGAAAAAGAAAAGGAGGCCAAAGAAATGGCACTTAGAAACATAAGAATACAGGGAGATCCTATTTTAACAAAGGAATGCAGAAAGATCGAAAAGATGACGCCGAAGATCAAGGAACTGATCCAGGACATGTTTGATACCATGTATGACGCATACGGGGTAGGTCTGGCAGCTCCCCAGGTAGGAATTTTGAAACAGGTGGTAGTCATCGATACTACAGGAGAAGATCCCCATGTACTGATCAATCCGGAGATTATCGAGACTTCCGGTTCTCAGACAGGAGACGAAGGATGTCTAAGCCTTCCGGGTATGAGCGGTACGGTTACACGTCCTAACTATGTAAAGGTAAAAGCTTACAATGAAAATATGGAAGAGATCATCCTGGAGGGAACGGATCTGCTGGCAAGGGCCATCTGCCATGAGACAGACCATCTCCACGGAAAGATGTATACAGAGCTGGTAGAGGGAGAACTGCGCCGAACCAACTATGAGGAGGACGATGAAGGATGAGAGTAATCTTTATGGGAACCCCGGATTTTGCCGTGGGAACTCTGGAAGCTTTGATAGAGGCGGGACATGAGATCATCGGCGTGGTGACCCAGCCGGACAAGCCAAAGGGAAGAGGAAAAACTCTTATGCCTACTCCGGTGAAAGAGGTGGCTTTAAGGCACCAGATCCCTGTGCACCAGCCGAAAAAAGTCCGGGAAGAGAAGTTCGCAGAGACCTTAAGAAAACTGGCTCCCGATGTGATCGTGGTGGCGGCTTTCGGACAGATCATCACCAAAGAAATCCTGGAAATCCCCAGATTCGGGTGCATTAACGTCCATGCTTCTCTTCTTCCTGCCTACAGGGGAGCGGCCCCTATCCAGTGGGCGGTGATCAATGGAGAGAAGGAGTCCGGGGTGACCATCATGCAGATGGACGAGGGCCTGGATACAGGAGATATGATCGATAAAGTAGTGGTTCCCCTGGCGGAAGATGAGACAGGGGGAAGCCTTTTCGACAAGCTGAGCCAGGCTGGTGCACAGCTGTGCGTCAAGGTCTTAAAAGACCTGGAAGAAGGGAAGGCAATCCGAGAAAAACAGCCGGAAGAAAGCACCACTGCCTATGCTTCTATGATCAGCAAAAAAATGGGAGAGATCAACTGGGAAGATTCTGCAAAATCCATTGAGCAGCTGATCCGGGGACTGAATCCCTGGCCCAGCGCTTATACAAAACTCCAGGGAAAGACTCTGAAGCTGTGGAGGGCCCGGGTAGAGGAAAACCAGGATAAAGAAGGAGAGCCCGGCCAGATCATCCGGATAGAGAAAGAGGCCTTTTATGTAAAGACCGGAGATGGAATCCTGAAGATAGAAGAGCTTCAGCTGGAAGGGAAAAAACGCATGGATACAGGAGCCTTTTTAAGAGGATTTCCTCTGTCTGCCGGAGAGATCCTGGGCTGATAGCTTTCACAAAGAACAAGGGGCTGCCGCATTAGTCAAAATCGAGAATATTTATACATTTTATTGCTCAGTCTGCGCCGCTTTGAGCCTATAGTCTCAAAGCTATGCTCGACAAATTCGCATAAAATGTATAGGTTGGATAAATATGGCGAATAAAGTAAATTTAAGAGAATTGATACTGAATATCCTTCTGGAAATCGACAAAGAAGGCCAGTACAGTCATCTGGTACTTCGGAGTACCCTGGAGAAATATCAGTATCTGGAAAAACAAGAGCGGGCTTTTATTACCAGGGTCTGCGAAGGAACTTTGGAATACCGGATCCGTCTGGATTATGTTCTGGATCAGTTTTCTACGGTTCCGGCAGAAAAAATGAAGCCGGTGATCCGGGAACTTCTCCGGTCCAGCGTATATCAGCTTCTGTATATGGATCATGTGCCGGATAGCGCTGTATGCAATGAAGCAGTAAAGCTGGCCAGAAAGAGAGGATTTTATAATCTTACCGGTTTTGTAAACGGCGTTCTTAGGAAAATTGCCAGAGAATATGGAAGTATTCATTTCCCGGAAAAAAACAGCCCGGTAGAATATCTGTCGGTGATCTATTCTATGCCGGCATGGCTGGTAGAGCAGTTTCTAAAAGAATATGATTTTGCTACCACAGAAAAGATTCTGGAAGCTTTCCTGGTAACCCAGCCGGCGACTATCCGGATACGAGAGTATCAGACAGAGGAAGAAGCAGTGCTGGAAAGTCTGAAAGAGGAGCAGGTTATCGTAGAGAAAGCTCCTTATGTAGACCGGGCCTATTATGTGAAAAATTATGACTATCTTCCTGCGCTGACTGCTTTCCGAAGGGGAAGTATTCAGGTACAGGATGTCAGCTCTATGCTGGCAGGAGAAATTGCCGCTGTGAAGGAAGGGGATTATGTCATCGATCTGTGCGCCGCCCCAGGCGGAAAGGCTTTGTATCTGGCTGACAAGCTTCACGGAACTGGACGGGTGGATGCCAGGGACCTGTCTCAGACCAAGACCGATCTGATCCGTGACAATGCTCTGCGCCAGAACTTCCTGAATGTGGTGGTGACAGAAAAAGATGCCACCCAGCTTGACCGGGAATCTTTGGAAAAGGCAGATATTGTTCTGGCAGATGTGCCCTGTTCAGGCCTGGGTGTTATGGGGAAAAAGAAAGATATTAAATATAAACTGAACCAGGGAAAAATTCGGGATCTGGTAGGCCTGCAGAGAAAGATCCTGGAACAGGCTTCTACTTATGTAAAGCCGGGGGGAACTTTGATCTACAGCACCTGTACTATCGGAAAAGAAGAAAATATTGAGAATGTACAGTGGTTTACAGAGCATTATCCCTATGAGCTGGAGAGCCTGGATCCTTATCTCTGTGAGGAACTTCGGGGAGAAACAACGGCTCAGGGATATCTCCAGCTTCTGCCGGGGATCCATAAGTGCGACGGATTTTTTATGGCCAGATTAAAGAGGAAAAATGAATGGAACAGTTAGATATAAAATCGCAGGATCTTCCGGAACTGAAGAAAACTGTGGAAGGCCTTTCAGAGAAGCCTTTCCGGGCAAAACAGATCTATGAATGGCTGCATAAAAAGCAGGCGGAAAGTTTTGAGGAAATGACAAATCTTTCTGTAAGTCTCCGGGAAAAGCTGGAAAGAAATTGTCAGATTTTGTCTTTGAAAGTGCTGGAAGTCCAGACTTCTAAATTGGACGGTACCCAGAAATATCTTTTTGCCCTTCCAGACGGAAATGTGGTGGAAAGTGTCCTGATGAAATATCATCACGGAAACAGTGTGTGCATTTCTTCTCAGGTGGGATGCAAAATGGGATGCAGGTTCTGTGCTTCTGCGATCGGAGGGTGGACCAGGAATCTGCTGCCTTCAGAAATGCTGGATCAGGTGTATAAGATCCAGAAATTATCCAAAGAAAGAGTATCAAACGTGGTGGTCATGGGTACGGGAGAACCCCTGGATAACTATGACAACCTCCTGCGTTTTATCCGTATGCTCAGTGATGAGAAGGGCCTCCACATCAGCCAGAGAAATATTACAGTTTCCACCTGCGGCATTGTCCCCAGAATGTACGATCTGGCCGGGGAGGATCTTCAGATCACCCTGGCAATATCTCTTCATGCTTCAAATCAGAAAAAGCGGGAACGGCTTATGCCAATAGCCAGGAAATATTCCATGGACGAACTGATGAAAGCCTGCAGAAATTACTTTGAGAAAACCGGAAGGAGACTGACTTTTGAATACAGTCTGGTGGGAGGAGAAAATGATTCCCAGGAGGATGCTGAGGAGCTGGCCCACCTGATAAAGGGGCTGAACTGTCATATAAACCTGATTCCGGTAAACCCTATAAAAGAGCGGAGTTACGTCCAGTCAGACAAAAAAGTTATAGCGAATTTTCAAAATAAACTTGAAAAATACCAAATAAATGTTACTATTAGAAGAGAAATGGGCCGTGATATAGACGGGGCCTGTGGACAATTAAGAAAAAGTTACATTGATAAGAAAGAGGACTCGTAGGATGAAATCATATTCTGTAACAGATGTGGGACAGAAGCGCCAGGTGAATCAGGACTACATATTTTCTTCTGAGGAGCCGGTGGGAAATCTTCCGAATCTTTTTGTGGTTGCAGACGGTATGGGCGGTCATAAGGCAGGAGATTTTGCGTCCAGTTATGCAGTTCAGGTCCTGCTTCATTCAATTCTGGAAGATAAAAATCAAAATCCCATTATTATTATCCGGCATGCCATAGAAGAGGCCAACCGGAAAGTTCTGGAAGAGGCAAATCTCCATGAAGAAATGTCGGGTATGGGGACCACAATGGTTCTTGTTACAATCGTTGATGATTATGCCTATGTAGCGAATGTGGGAGACAGCAGACTATATCTGATCGAGGACAGGATCGTCCAGATCACAAAGGACCATTCCCTTGTAGAAGAGATGGTCCGCAGGGGATTGATTACAAGAGAGGATGCGAAACACCATCCGGATAAAAATATTATTACCAGAGTCATCGGCATTGGACCGGAGGTCGAGGTGGATTTTTTCGACATCCGTCTGAAAGAGAACAGCAGACTTCTTCTTTGTTCCGATGGTCTATCTAATATGGTTTCAGATGAAGAAATCTGGAAAATAGCCGAGACCAGCAGTGATTTGAAAGAAATGGGTATGAGGCTCGTTTCTCTGGCCAATGAAAATGGCGGAAAAGATAATATAGCAGTGGTACTGGTACAGCCAGACACAAAAGAGGTGGAAGTATGTTAAATGTGGGAGTAATCATAGGAGAGCGTTATGAGGTTGTGAGCCGGATCGGGTCCGGCGGCATGGCCGATGTATATAAAGCAAAAGATCATAAGCTGAACAGGTTTGTTGCTATGAAAGTTTTAAAGCCGGAGTTCAGCGCAGATACAAATTTTATCCGTAAATTTCAGAGGGAAGCTCAGGCGGCAGCAGGCCTTGCTCATCCCAATGTAGTAAATGTCTTTGACGTAGGGGAGGATCAGGGCGTTAACTATATTGTTATGGAGCTGGTAGAAGGCATTACTCTGAAGGAGTATATTTCCAAAAAAGGAAGGCTGACTGTAAAGGAAGCTACCAGTATTGCCATTCAGGTTTCCATGGGTCTGGAGGCTGCTCATAATCGAAACATTGTACACCGGGATATTAAGCCCCAGAACATTATCATTTCTACGGATGGAAAGGTAAAGGTAACAGATTTCGGAATCGCCAGAGTGGCTTCTTCCAATACCATCAGCACCAATGCAATGGGGTCTGTGCATTATAGTTCTCCGGAGCAGGTAAGGGGAGGATACAGCGACTTTAAGAGCGATATCTATTCCCTGGGTATTACCATGTATGAGATGGTTACCGGAAGAGTTCCTTTCGATGGAGATACTACAGTGGCTATCGCTATTAAGCATCTTCAGGATGAGATGGTCCCGCCTTCTCATTATGTACCGGATCTGCCTCACAGCCTGGAGGATATTATTTTAAAATGTACGCAGAAAAGCCCGGACAGAAGATACAGTACACTGGCAGAGCTGATCAACGATTTGAAACATTCCCTTATAGATCCTGACGGGAATTTTGTAAATCTTTCCCCTTTGAGCAATCATGCTCAGACGATCATGATCACACCGGAGGAGATGAAGGAGATCCAGAATAGTGGATATTCCCGGAATACAGATTATGATGAGGATGATGGGGACGATGAAGACGAGGATTACGAAGAAGAAGAGGATGATGACGACGACGATGATGAGAGAGGCGGCATTAATACCAAGCTGGAAAAGGCAATGACCATCGGCGGCCTGATCATTGGTGCGGTGATTATCTGTATACTGATATATTTTGTAGCTTCCGCAGCGGGAATCTTGGGAGGTTCCGGAAACAGCGGACAGGATAACCAGACTCAGCAGGAAGCTACAGATGAAGCGGAAAAAGTAACAGTTCCGGATCTGACGAATATGACTCCCGATGAAGCCCAGTCAACAGTAAGCAGCTTGAGCCTGGGACTTGTAAAGGGCGGCGAAGAAGCATCTGATACAGTAGAGGAAGGGCGTATCTGCCGTCAGGATCCTGTTGCAGATACAGAAGTGGATCCAAACACTCAGATTACCTATTATGTGAGCACAGGACCTGCTGAAACAGAGGAAGAAACCGTGACGATCCCTACCGGATTAGCTAGGCAGAGACTCAGTGAAGTACAGTCCCAGCTTCAGAAACTTGGCTTGAATCCGGTGCTGGACCCGCAGCAGAACTCAGACGTGAAGATTGGATATGTTATTGCCGTCAGCCCAGAGGAAGGTACAGCTGTAGCAGTCGGATCTGACGTTACGATTTCTGTCAGTGTAGGCGAGGGAGATCTCGAAAGAGTGCCTAATGTGATTGGAATTGCAGAAGAACAGGCTAAGTCAACAATAGAGAGCATGGGATTTGTTGTAAGTATAGAGCATAGCTACAGTGCAACTGCAGGCGTTGGGTATGGTGAGGTTTATGCAATGAGTCCTGAAGCAGGAGAGAGAGTGGCATCAGGAAGCGTAGTCACTCTTCAGGTCCTGACAGAAGAGGAAACTCAGGCAGACGCCCAGTCAGAAGATACTAATACAGATACAAGCACGGAAACATCTGCTTCTTCCGGTACATGGGTGACTACCAGCAATCTGAAGATCGGCGAGCCGGATAACTACGAGGGACAGATGGTAAGACTGAGACTGGTACAGGGATCTGAGGATGCCCAGGGCGGTACTACGATCCTCCAGGATCAGATCCTGACCTTTGATGAAAAGGGTGAATATTTAGTAGGACAGATCACGGGACAGAGCGGTGAGTCTACAGGAACCCTTTACTTTGATGTGCTGGATAGCAGTGGAAATTATACAACTATATGGAGCTATCCGTTGGAATTTAGTCAGCAGTGATCTGCAGAACCAGGAATTAAGAATATAAGAACTGCTCAGGCAGAAAAGGCCGGAAGCCGCCGGGAATTTCTGCCTGAGCAGTTCTTTCTATTTATGGCAGCCTCTCGATGCCTGCATAGGGGGATTTGAGTGTACAGTTGCCTTTCCAGACAAAAAAGTATATAATGACACCAAAGAATAACAGAACATCACAGGGAGGTAAGATGCAGGGAAGAATTATCAAAGGAGTAGGAGGATTTTATTATGTGGATTCCGGCAAAGGAGAGGTCTATGAATGCCGGGCAAAGGGAATCTTTCGGAAAGAAAAACTCAAACCTCTGGTAGGAGACTATGCAGAGATCGAAGTGATCGACGAAAAAGAAAAAACCGGAAATGTAGTCAGTATCCTACCAAGGAAAAACCAGCTGATCCGCCCTGCAGTAGCCAATATTGACCAGGCTTTGGTTATTTTTGCAGTGAAAGAGCCTAACCCTAATTTTATGCTTCTGGACAGGTTTCTTATTACCATGGAACGACAGGATGTGCCGGTGGTGATCTGTCTGAATAAGGAAGACCTAGGGCGGGAGGAGGAAATAAAAGAGATCGTAGAGATATATTCTGCCTGCGGTTATCAGGTCCTTGTTACAAGCGCAGAGAAAAAACAGGGGATTCGGGAACTGAAGCAGGCCCTGAAGGGCAAGACAACAGCAGTAGCCGGTCCTTCTGGAGCAGGCAAATCTTCTCTCACAAATCTGCTGGCACCTCATGTTCAGATGGAAACAGGAGAGATCAGCAAGAAACTGGGAAGAGGAAGACATACTACCCGCCATTCCCAGTTGATCCCCATTGATGGGGATACCTATCTTATGGATACACCGGGATTTACTTCTTTTTATGTGGAAGATATGGGGAAAGAAGAACTGCGTTATTATTTTCCGGAATTTGCACCATATGAAGGTACCTGCCGTTTTCAGGGATGTACCCATACTCATGAGCCGGGGTGCAAGGTGAAAGAAGCCCTTCAGGAGGGAAAAATCAATTCCAGAAGATATGAAAATTATGTGGAAATCTATAAAGAATTAGAAGAGAAAAGGAGATACTGATTTCATGGAATACCAATTATGCCCTTCAATCCTGGCAGCAGATTTCTGGCATCTGGGCGAGGAGATCAGACAGGTGGAAGAAGCCGGAGTGGAATGGCTTCACATTGACATTATGGATGGACATTTTGTCCCTACGATTTCTATGGGGGTTCCCGTGGTAACTTCCCTGAGAAAAGCTTCCAGGCTTTTCTTTGATGTACACATTATGGCTAAGGAGCCTACTCATCTGGTAGAAGAATTCGCCAGAGCTGGAGCAGATATGATCACTGTCCATGCAGAGGCCTGTGTACACCTGGACCGGACCCTCAGGATGATCCATGAAAGAGGATGCAAAGCAGGTATTGCTATTAATCCGGCAACCCCAGTGTCCCTTCTGGAAGATGTATTGGGACTGGCGGATATGGTACTGGTGATGACGGTGAACCCGGGCTTTGGCGGACAGAAATATATTCCCTACTGTACGGAAAAGATCCGTCGGTTAAGAAAGATGGCCAAAAGCATGGGAAAGGATCTGGATATTGAAGTAGATGGAGGCATCAACCGGGAAACGATCCATACTGTGTTGGAAGCAGGGGCCAATGTGATCGTTGCCGGATCTGCCGTATTTGGAGGAGATACCCGGGAGAATGCAAAAGCTTTGAAAGGAATTATTGTGGAATATGAAGGCAATACTGGTCTGCGGCGGTGAGATAGAGGACAGCTTTGCCCGGGCTGTTTTTGATAGAATCCGGCCGGATTGTATTATCGGGATTGACAGAGGACTGGAATTCTGTTATAAGTACAATATTGTTCCCCACTATATTTTGGGGGATTTCGACAGCATTTCTCCAAAGGTCCTGTCTTATTATGAAAATCAGGAGATACCGGTGAAGCGGTACCGGCCGGAGAAAGATGCCACAGATACCAGGATTGGTCTGGAACTGGCACTAAAATTGGGCAGTACAGAAATCTTTCTTCTGGGTGCTACCGGAGGCCGGCTGGATCACTATATGGCAAATCTGAAATCTTTGTTTCTTCCTATGGAACAGGGAGTGCAGGCATGGATCCTGGATAGTCAGAATGCCGTTACCCTGCTGGACCGGGGAATAGAGATCCCAAAAGACCGTCAGTTTGGAAAGTATGTTTCTTTCTTCACCATGGGCGATAAGGTGGAGGGAGTGACTCTGACTGGATTCAAATATCCACTGAAGGAGTATACGCTGGTGAACTCTGACGAGATCGGAGTCAGCAACGAGATCCTGGAGGAAAGAGCACGGATCACTTTCCGGTCCGGCGTAGTTTTGATGATCATGTCGAAAGACAGAAATATACAGTAAAGAGAGGATTATTCACTATGAAGTTAGGAATTGTAAGTTATGCTCCTAATTTTATATCTCAATGCTTGTCTCTAAATGCCCATAAAGCGTGATAGAATCAAGGTTTTCCGTATATTGACCCATATAAAGAT